>NZ_WSTC01000050.1 GCF_009789195.1 Paenibacillus sp. MMS18-CY102
GCCAGCGCCTTGCGGCCAACGGCCAGCGCCTTGCGGCCAACGGCCAGCGCCTTGCGGCCAACGGCCAGCGCCTTGCGGCCAACGGCCAGCGCCTTGCGGCCAACGGCCGGCGCCTTGCGGCCAACGGCCAGCGCCTTGCGGCCAACGGCCAGCGCCTTGCGGCCAACGGCCAGCCGCTAACGGACACCAGCGCCGTTATTTCGATGAAATAGGCCGATTTTCAAATTTAACGGACACCACAGCCGTTATTTGGCAAAAATCCAGCACATTCGGGTTCTTCTGGGGTGTTTAACGCCTCCTGGGTCCGTTAGAATAAAAAAACGTGTCATTTTCGCCAAATAGCGGCATCTGGGTCCGTTACAGCAAACCACCGTGAGGCGGTCGAATAATCGGCGTGACCACCGATGGCTTTCACTCGTCCTACGCTCGGTTCGTTCGACGAAACCTCTCTTTTCTCGCCAAAGGAAAACAGGCTGCCTGTACAGAACAAAGTAGAAGGTGGCACACATTAAGTAATCGAACCCTCGCCCAAAGCTAGCGAACCCGCAAGCAGCCAGCGAAACCCAGATACTGCAACCCCGCATCTCCAAAAAAAGCCGTCGCACGCTCCCGCCAGTTAGCGTTTCTCCTATTCCCGTATTAAATTACCCCCCAATAATAGAATTGTTCACCTTACCCCTCACACCATTATGGTTCAAAATATTGATAAGAAGTAAATTACATTAATGACATAAATTACTTGGTGGTGATTATAGAGCGCCAATATTGAGCCCGAATTAAATTTTTCTCTCCTCGGTTTTGCCTACAGCTTGTACGTTATTCCCCGCAATGTATTTAATTCTGTCGATTTTCATGCTCCACCTACTTAATCCGATAGAGGTGAAATGATTGAAACAATCGATAATAAGTAAATATGCGCGTTCTCCCCAGCTTTGCCTCGTATTTGTTATGCTCTTCGGCATGCTTTCCTTCACGCCTAACCTCAGTGCTGAGGCGGGGGCGGGCGATCCAGCCAAGGCTGGACCGCTAAACCTCCGGATCGCCAAGGATGATAACGGCAACGATTTGATTACGCATAACACAGCCAAACTCGCGTGGGATTTGATTGGTGACGCAACAAACAATAACGATATTGATATTTGGAATGCGGATACGAACGCTTGGGTGACTTGGGGGGATCGCGGCAATCAGACGATTGGCGGGCTGCTCCCGGAGACAACGTATCGCATCTACATTACGTGGTACACAGACCGCCCATCGCTCGAATATAAGAGCAACGTGCTCGAATTCACGACGGCACCGGACACGAGCGCCTATCCCGAGCCGCCGCTTGCTGCTCCTTCGCATCTCCGTACGGCGGGAATTACCGATTCTAGCATTACATTGCAATGGGCGGGCAGCCCTGGCGCGAACGGTTACGATCTCTATGTGAACGGCGCGTGGAAGCAGGGGATTTGGGATGGGTCGAATACGGTTACCTTTGCGCTTCCAGCGGACGTTAGCGTGACTGGCGCCGTTTATAAATTTGAAGTAGCTGCGCAAAATTTACCAAAAACATCAGCGAACAGCAATGCCGTCACGATCACGTGGGGGGAGCTTGCGGCACCTCGCGATGTACAAGCTGTTACCGCAACGCGAACGGCCGTGTCGCTCGGATGGGCGGAAACGCCTGGCGCGACAGGGTATGATATTTATGCGGACGGCGAGTTGATCGGTTCCAGCTATGAAAATCGCTATGCCGCGACAGGACTGCATGAAGGGCATGCGTATGCGTTCAAAATTGTTGCCAAAAACGCGCTCTGGCGGTCGCCGGATAGCGCGGTAACGATGGTAATTCCTGGCGCCGACTACAATATCGTGTCTTACTACACGCTATGGTCTGCTAGCGAAACCGGTCGCAACTTTAAGCCTTCGGAAGTGGATGTCTCGCAGCTTACCCATTTGAATTTTGCATTTGCTGATTTGTGCTGGAGAGGCTTTGGCTCTGGGGCCGCAGCATGCAAGAACGATAACGTTCCATTGCAAAAGGATTACGTCTTCGATGGAGAGATGATCGTCGGTGACCCTACAGCAGATTTGCCGCTATTCGCAGAGTGGGCAGCCATCCGGGATGCGAATCCCCATCTGAAGCTGCTCATTTCAGTGGGGGGATGGTCGTGGTCGAATAATTTCTCGAACATGGCCAAAACCGAAGAGACGCGGCGCGCCTTCGCGAATTCCGTCGTGGAATTCCTTCGGGCATATAAGCTGGACGGGCTCGATATCGACTGGGAATATCCTGTTGAGGGCGGCGAGGACGATAACGCACACAGTCCCGAGGATCGGGAAAACTTCGTGCTCATGGCACAGGCTGTGAGGGAAGCGTTAGATGCGGCGGGCTCCGAGGATGGCAAATATTATTTGCAGACGATTGCCGCATCCCAAGGCGACAGCTTTGTCGTGAATGCGAATCTGGCCGATTCGTCGCGTTATCTCGATTTTATCAACATTATGACCTACGACTATAGCGGAAGCTGGGAGCCGTTTGCCCACCATAATTCCCCGTTGTATTACGACAAAAATCATCCCAAAGATTACGCGCCGCGCAACAACACACTAGGCGGCGTTATGGGAGAGTTAAATGGTGTCGTACCGCATTATAAAGTGCAAATTGGCGTGCCGTTCTATGGCAAGGGATGGGTCGGATGCCCGGCTGATGGTGAATATCAGAACTGCGAGAGCTCGGCGCCATTCGGCACATGGGAAAATGGGGCATTCGACTTCACTGACATCGAGGAAAACTATTTGAACCACGACGGTTACGTCAAACATTGGAACGAAGCTTCCAAAGCCGCATCACTGTACAATCCAAACAATGGCGTATTCCTCACGTATAACGATGAGGCGTCCATGATGTACATCGCTTCGCTCGTACAATCGCTAGATTTGCCGGGCGTGATGAGCTGGGAAATTAGCGGCGACCGCAATCGGACGCTGACGGCCCGCCTTGCGAAGGATTTGCCGATCAACGGGCATCCGAATGTGGCAGCACTCGCTGCTCCTACGGGGCTGCAAGCCGTATCGGTCGGCACCGAAACGATTGAAGTGAAGTGGAACGCATCCGCTAGAGCGACAGCATACGAGGTCTACATTGGCAAAGTGCTGGCCGGAACGACTTCAGATACGAGATTCGTGCTGACGGGTCTTGCGGCAGATGCTGCTTACAATATTGAAGTGCTCGCAGTTGAAAAAGAAGGAAGCACGTTGCGCAACGTCTCCGTCTTCAGCAGCGCGTTAGCAGTGAAAACGAACATGACACCGACTGCGCCATCCGGCCCATCCGGCTTCATCATTCAGCCCCCTGCAGTGAAGGAAGGGCTCGAGACGCATAGCGTAAAAGTAGGGGATCGGCTGGTTGTTAGCCTGCCGACAGACGCCGCTTTGAAGTCGATAGCGGCTTCCGCATCGCCTGTATTCCCTGTCATCGTAGACGGTGAGGCGAAGCAAGTTGATGTTGCCGTGACGAAAGAAGTTTTAGCCGCAATTGCAGCCAAGGGAGACAGCGCGGCTCTGATTATCCGTTGGAATAGCATTTCGTTCGAGGTTCCGGCCAATTCGCTTCCTGCGGATGCGGATATTCGCATCTTGATCGGGGAGCCGGACCAGAAAGTTTTGGATGCATGGAAGAAATTGCTGGAGCAAGGCGGCTATTCCTCAATCGTAGCTCCAATGGCATTCAAGATTGAACGAAAGAAGGCGGATGGCTCTTACATCGAAATCGAAGATTTCGGTGGCAGCTTCCTCTCGCATGCATTCAAATTGAAGGCTTTAGGCATTGATCAGGCCCATGCGGCTGGCGTCGTTTACGTGCCGGGGGCAAATGAACTGCGGCCTGTGCCGCTCCTGTTCGCTGCCAACGGTGACGGCACGGTAACTGCAGAGCTGAGTCGGCAAGGGAACAGTGTATACGGTATCGTGAAGACGAACGTTTCCTTCTCTGATTCGGTGGCTGATTGGGCGAAAAAGGACGTCGAATTGGCTGCGTCTAGGCTGATCGTCCAAGCTAATTCGAACGGCTTGTTCGAAGGCTTGCACGAGCTGACGCGTGCGGAGGCTGCTACGTTGATCGTCCGGGCGCTAGGCATATTGCCAGAGGCAGAGGCTTCCGGCTCTGCATTCAAGGACGTTGCCAATGGCTCCGAGCATGCCGCGGATATCGCGGCTGCGAAGAATGCTGGCCTCGTGAACGGCAAGGGAGACGGCAGCTTCGATCCGAATGCCGCCGTAACACGCGAACAATTCGCAGTCATCCTAGCCAAAGCGCTGGCTTACGCTGGCAAGGTGAAGACGGCGGATGCCGCAGCGTTGGACCATTTTGCAGACAAGGGCGCTGTATCCGCTTATGCACAATCGTCGGTTGCGCTTCTTGTTGAGCAAGGGATCATGAAAGGCGTATCAGCTAATAAACTCGCGCCGCAGTCTAATGTAACGAAAGCACAGGCGACTGTGTTAGCTGTGAAGCTGCTTCAATCCGCTGAATTGTTGAATTAATAAATTGGCAGAAGAGCCCCCGAAGCCCGAATACGGACTTTTGGGGCTTTTTGCATGTTCGCTACGTCGCGAGGATGAGTGCCATTCATGCTGTGGTGCCTGTTGCGCGCACTAGCTGTGTACTATCATGAAGTTTGTGTTAGAAAGTTATTTGCCCTTAACAGGAAGGCGAAGGATCGTCTTTCGTTTATCAGGTGCGGCCTTGCGCGGATCGGATAAGTAGATCAAATGATGGCGGCCATTTTGGGCCAGTCCATGCTGGTGCATGAATGCATACATTTTCTCCAGGCTAGCCGGTTCGGTGCTGTAAGGTCCGATATGCAAAAACTGAATACATTCACCCTCTGCCAATGTTTCAAAAGAAACAGCTTCGATTTGGCGGAGTCGTTTTTTCTTGAATAAAGCGAACTGTTCTTTACGCAGTACGCCACCGTATACAACGTTTCTGTAGCTTGTGCAAAAGCAGCGCTGTCCGGCGAACTTTGCCCAGCAATGGCTAGGTAATTGCGTTCTTCATCCCCCTATTATAGGGCGCTAATCCTGACAGCTTGTATGGCAAGGTTGAATTCGGGCTCTAGCAATGCAAGAAAGTTAACGGCTGTTTACATTCTGTTTAAATACGGCGTTTATTATCACATTATCACTTGTTGAACTGGAGGAATTAACAATGAAACATGGACACAACGACTGGGCGGTTGAGGCGCAAGGGCTCGTCAAAACGTTTGGCGATAACAAAGCAGTAGATGGCGTAAATTTGAACGTTCGCACCGGATCGATTTACGGTGTGCTTGGCCCCAACGGGGCAGGCAAAACGACAACGATTCGCATGCTGGCGACCTTGCTTCGGCCAGATGCTGGTTCGGCCCGAATCTTCGGGCATGATGTCGTGAAGGAATCGCAGATCGTTCGGCAATTGATCGGCGTAACAGGCCAGTATGCTTCGGTTGATGAATCGCTGAGTGCAACCGAAAACCTTATTATTTTCTCCCGGCTATTGGGATTGAGCAGCAAAGAGTCGCGGCGCAAAGCTGAGGAGCTGCTAGAGGAATTTGGATTAACCGAAGCCGCGAAGCGCCCGCTTAAGAACTTCTCCGGCGGCATGCGCCGCCGCCTGGATCTTGCGGCGAGCTTGATCGCGCAGCCACCGCTAATCTTCTTAGATGAACCAACGACTGGCCTTGATCCACGCACTCGTGCCCAAATGTGGGAGACCATCCGCCGGTTGGTGAAGACGGGTTCAACCGTCCTCCTGACTACGCAGTATCTCGATGAGGCCGACCAGTTGGCTGACCGTATCGCAGTTATTGACCGCGGCCATGTTGTCGCAGAGGGCACGGTAGATGAACTGAAAGCATCCGTTGGCAATTCTTCGCTTCACTTGAGAGTTCAAGATGCACGGGACATTGCAGCCGCCCGCCAAACGATTGAGAAGGTGCTGGGCGTCCAGTCGACCGTATCCTCGGAAGCGAGCCGCATTACGGCTCCGATGGCGAATGTTGACCTTGTAACCGACCTGTTGGTCGAGCTTCGCGCAGCAGGCATTCAGTTGGCCGAGATGAGCGTGCAGAAACCGACACTTGACGAAGTGTTCTTAACCATTACAGGCGAAGGCGTGAAAGAAGACGGGGCACAGCAATCCAATGAATCGAAAAAAGCAGAGGTGGCAAGAGTATGAATACAACATCCATTAAACCAGGCGCAGGCCGCCAGTTAAAAAACCATACGAGCTTCGGCCAGTCGGTACGCCACTCATTGACGATGGCTTATCGCGGCCTGCTAAAGCTCCGCCGCACGCCGGAACAACTGTTTGATGTAACGCTACAGCCGATTATTTTCACGCTCATGTTCACTTATATTTTTGGCGGGGCGATATCTGGTGACGTACAGAGTTACTTGCCTGTTATTATACCCGGCATTCTAGTGCAAACCGTCATCACAACTTCAATTGTAACGGGCGTCCAGCTGCGGGAGGACATGGATAAAGGCGTATTCGACCGATTCAAGTCACTGCCTATTGCACGGATTGCACCATTAGCAGGGGCCTTATTAGCGGATACGATCCGATATACAATCGCTACAGTGCTTACTTTCGGCATGGGATACATTATGGGTTATCGTCCTGAAGGCGGATTAGGTTTTGTCGCAATCGCTGCGGTCCTCGTCATTTTCTGCTCATGGGCAATTAGCTGGATTTTCGCATTCTTCGGCGTCATCGCGCGTACAGCGTCGAGCGTACAAGGCATTTCGATGCTGGTGTTATTCCCGCTAACGTTCCTCTCCAACGCGTTCGTGCCGGTCGATACCATGCCGAATTGGCTGCAATGGTTCGTCAATATCAATCCGATCTCGCATCTCGTCACGGCTGTGCGTGATCTGACGAACGCTGGAACTGCTGGTTCGGATCTCGTTATCGCGCTCGTAGGAGCTGCTGTCATCGTAGCGGTCTTCGCGCCATTGACTGTGCGTGCTTATATGCGCCGGACTTAAGGGAAGGCGATACGCCTCCTAAGTTAACTAAGGCCGCACGCGGCTAGTTTTGCCCAACACCTTAATCGGCAGGGATGCCGTTTAAGGTGTTTTTCCGTTGAAGTTGGCATAGTGCGCTGCAGCAGCTGCTCCAATTGCCTCTGCTGCAACGCTGCCGAATTTCTAACGGACTCTCAGGCCCTTATTTCAACGAAAATCCCCAGTTTGAAATGTAACGGACTCCAGCGTCGTTATTTGGTGGATTTATAGGCTCGAAAGGGGTAATTGGATCAAATAACGGCCGCTGAGTCCGTTAGAATCAGAAAGGGACTCATTTTGGCCAAATAACGCCTCCTGAGTCCGTTAGCGATCCCGCCGTTCGTGCCGCTCACCGCCAGTAACTAGTACATCCCAGAGCACCTCAATTAACGATGCTCCGGCGCTTCCGGTAATTCTCCGCACGAGTGGATGTTGGCATAGTGCGCTGCCGCTGCTGCTCCAATTGCTCTAACTGCCTTTGCTGCAACGCTGCCGAATTTCTAACGGACTCCCAGGCCCTTATTTCCATGAAAATCCCCAGTTTGAAAATGTAACGGACTCCAGCGCCGTTATTTGGCTGATTTGTGGGCTCGAAAGGGGCAATTGGATCAAATAACGGCCACTGAGTCCGTTAGAGTTAGAAAGAAGCTCATTTTAGCCAAATAACGCCTCCTGAGTCCGTTAGCGCATCACCCCATCCGATTGCTCGATCAGCATTGCTGGAGCTATTAATTATTAGTTTTCTATAGCGAATTAGTTTTAGGTTCTCAACGATATAAAACAATTAAGAACGAGTTAAGCTTGCTTGTGTGACAGTGATATTCTTCCAAGCCACTTCATCCGAAGAGGCTTTTTTCACCTTTTCGACATCATACTTCCCCAATATTTGACTAGCTACAGGCTTTATAACTAAAAATAATAAATACTACAGAATATCTTATAGACAAATGTCGACGAAATCATTGAACCAAACGGTAGTCTGCGGTAGTATTAACACAGGTTAAAACTTAGTAACATGGTCGGAATTTTGAATTTTCAGAGAATGATGTGAGGTGGATGGAGTTGCAACTTCAAGTGACGAATAGTCCGTTTACGAGCGAGCAAGCAGAAGTGCTTAATAAGCTGCTCCCGACGTTGACGGAAGCTCAAATTAATTGGTTAGGCGGCTATTTAGCCTTTTATCGTGCAACAGGAGACGTTAGCGCAGCAGCATCAGTAGCAGCGGCAAGCGCAATTGTGGAGGCTCCAGCAGCGCCTGCGGTACCGCAAGGCCCACGTGAAGCGACGATTTTGTTCGGATCGCAGACGGGCAACTCGCAGCGGTTGGCAGGGCGTTTGGCTGAGAAGCTGAAAGGCGAGGGCTTCGAGGTTACGCTGTCGGCGATGAATAAGTACAAAACGAACAATTTGAAAAAAGCGGCATACCTGTTCATCGTCGCAAGTACGCATGGCGAAGGCGATCCGCCGGATAACGCGATGTCGTTCCATGAGTTTTTGCACAGCAAGCGTGCGCCGAAGCTGGACGAAGTCAAATTCTCCGTACTCGCGCTTGGCGACACGTCGTATGAATTCTTCTGCAAAACAGGCCAAGATTTTGACACGAAACTCGCGGAGCTTGGCGCTCAGCGGATCGTGGACCGCGTTGATTGCGACGTAGACTTCGAAGATCTGGCTTCTGGCTGGCTCGCAGCTGTGACGAGTGCTGTAACTGCGGCTCCTGCAGCAGCAGCGACGCAAAGCACAGCAGGCGCTGGCGTTTCTGCAAGCGCAGCAGCTACTGAATCCGAATATTCCCGCAACAACCCGTTCATGGCGGAAGTGCTGGACAATCTGAACCTGAACGGCAGAGGTTCGGACCGTGAGACGCGCCACGTTGAGCTGTCGCTTGAAGGCTCCGGCCTAACGTATGCGCCTGGCGATGCAGTAGGCGTATATCCGACGAACGATCCGGCTCTTGTAGATGCGATCATCTCCGAGCTGAAGTGGAATCCAGAAGATGCAGTCGTGACGGGCAAAGCAGGCGAAACGTCTTCGCTGCGCACGGCGCTGTTGCACCACTTTGAAATCACTGTACTGACTAAGCCATTGCTGGAAAAAGCAGTTGCCTTCTCGGGCAACAACAAGCTGGCAGACCTGGTGAAGCCAGAAAATAAAGAAGAGATCAAAGCTTACACGACAGGCCGCGACCTGCTCGATCTGCTTCGTGACTACGGTCCGTGGACGCTGGCAGCAGCTGACGTAGCGACGCTGCTTCGCAAATTGCCGCCGCGGCTGTATTCGATCGCGAGCAGCATCAACTCCCACCCGGAGGAAGTGCATCTGACGATCCGCAAGGTGGAGTATGAGGCACATGGCCGCGATCGCAAAGGCGTTTGCTCGGTGTACGCATCCGAACGTCTTGAAGCAGGCGACAAGCTCCCGATTTTCATCCAGCAGAACCCGAACTTCAAGCTGCCAGTTAATCCGGACACGCCGGTTATCATGGTTGGCCCGGGCACAGGCGTAGCGCCGTTCCGTGCATTCCTTGAAGAGCGCGAAGAGCTGGGCGCAGGCGGCCAAACGTGGCTGTTCTACGGCGACCGCCATTTCGTAACGGACTTCCTGTACCAAACGGACTGGCAGCGCATGCTCAAAGATGGCGTACTGACGAATCTGGACGTAGCGTTCTCACGCGATTCCAAAGAGAAAGTATATGTACAGCAGCGGATGCTGGAAAATGGCGAAGAGCTGTACAAGTGGCTGCAAAATGGCGCACATGTGTATGTATGCGGAGACGAGAAGCATATGGCGCATGACGTGCAAGCGGCGTTGCTCTCGGTTATTGGCCAGTATGGCGGCAAGTCGCCAGAAGCAGCAGCAGCCTACCTATCGGAGCTGCAGGATCAAGGGCGTTACCAACGCGACGTCTACTAAGCGCTTGTTAGCAAGCGTATCGTGATATAGATGCAATAAGCATGAACCCATCCGATAGGATGCGGGCAAAGGAGCTAATAACAATCATGGCAAAAAACCATAAGGTCGAGCCGATCGGCGGACCGCCGAGTGACGTAGAACTTCTCAAGCTGGAGAGTAATTATCTCCGCGGATCGATGACGCAATCGTTGAATAACCGTGTGACAGGCGGGTTGCCTGAGCTAGACAACCGCCTTCTGAAATTCCACGGCAGCTACATGCAAGATGACCGCGACTACCGCAACGAGCGGGAGAAGCAAAAGCTGGAGCCTTACTACCAGTTCATGCTTCGTGTCGTTACGCCGGGCGGCTTGTCGACACCTGCGCAATGGCTCGTCATGGACGAGCTGGCTGACAAATATGGCACAGGCACACTGCGCCTGACGACGCGCCAAGCTTTCCAGCTGCATGGCGTATTGAAATGGAACCTGAAAAACACGATTCAAGAAATTAATGACGCACTTCTTACGACGCTGGCGGCATGCGGTGACGTAAGCCGTAACGTTATGTGTAATCCGAATCCGTACCAATCGGATATTCACAACGAAGTGTTCTACTGGTCGCAGCAGCTGACGTCGCATCTCGCACCGAAGACGCCTGCGTACCATGAGATTTGGCTTGATGGCGAGAAGGTAGTAGACAGCCTGGAGCAAAATGGCGACACCGATCCGGTAGAACCAATCTATGGCCCAGTTTACCTGCCGCGTAAGTTCAAGATCGGTATCGCAGTGCCGCCGTCCAATGACGTTGACGTGTACTCGCAGGATCTTGGCTACATCGCTATCGTAGAAGACGGCAAGCTCGTTGGCTTTAACGTTAGCGTTGGCGGCGGCATGGGCATGACGCATGGCGATACGGCGACGTATCCGCAGCTTGCTCGCGTTATCGGCTTCATCACGCCTGACCAAGTGCTGGATGTAGCAGAGAAGACGGTCATGATTCAACGCGACTATGGCAACCGTTCTGTACGTAAATATGCACGTTTCAAATATACAGTTGACCGCCACGGCCTCGAATGGTTCGTAGATGAGCTGCAAGACCGTTTGGGCTGGGAGCTCAAGCCGGCTCGCGAATTCAAGTTCGACCATACGGGCGACCGTTATGGCTGGATCAAAGGCAAAGACGGCAAATGGAATCTTACGTTGTACATCCAAAGCGGCCGTATCGCTGACATCGAAGGCTACAAGCTGAGAACGGCACTGCGTGAAATCGCGAAGATTCACACAGGCGACTTCCGCCTGACGGCTAACCAAAACTTGGTTATTGCGAACGTAACCGCTCAGAAGAAAACGAAAATCGTTGCGCTTCTGAATGAATACGGCGTTAATGAGGGCACGGAGTATTCCGCACTTCGCCGCAGCGCGCTTTCTTGCGTAGCATTGCCGACTTGCGGCCTTGCAATGGCAGAGGCAGAGCGTTACTTGCCGACATTGATCGAGAAGCTGGAGCCGATTCTGGAGCAAGCAGGCTTGCGCGATGAAGAAATTAACATTCGCATGACGGGCTGCCCGAACGGTTGCGCACGTCCAGCACTGGGCGAGATCGCGTTCATCGGCAAATCGCCAGGCAAATACAACATGTACATGGGCGCAGGCTTCTCCGGCGACCGCCTGAGCAAGCTGTACCGTGAGAACATCGGTGAAGATGAGATCATCGGTACGCTTCAGCCGATCATTAACCGTTACGCAGCTGAGCGCGACAAAGGCGAGCATTTTGGCGACTTCGTTGTTCGCACAGGCTACGTTCAAGCGGTAACGAACGGCATGAACTTCCACGATTAATCGGTAGGCAGTAATAGATAAGCGGTACAGAGGGCGATTCTCTGTACTGCTTTTTTTGATTTTGCGTAAGCGGATAGGTTGACAGGGTTTGCGTTATATGATTGAATAGTACAAATAAATTGAATAATCCAAAAACAATGATGGATGGCGCATAGCCACAGTAAGAAAGTTGAACGAATGCCTCCAGAGAGCCGGTGGTTGGTGCGAACCGGTGCAGTCACCTTTCTGAATTACAAATCCGGAGTTGGAAAAGCGAAGATGAGTAATCATTGCGAAGCTTTTCTCGGCGTTCATGTGATGCCGTTATGATGAATAAGTGAAAGAAGCGAACTCGCTTCTTTAATTAGGGTGGTACCGCGAGACAATCTTCTCGTCCCTTTGTGGGATTGAGGGTTGTCTTTTTTTGTTTTTATAAAAGATCAGGGGGAATCATAGGTGGATATTATGAAACAGTTATCAGAGGCGCAAAAACAAGAGGTTGTGCGGCAGTTAAGCATCATCCGCAGAGGGGCTGTAGACATTGTGCCTGCGGACGCACTGGAGCAGAAAATTGCAGACTCCGTCGTGTCAGGCAAGCCGCTTAAAGTAAAGCTTGGGCTCGACCCGTCAGCCCCCGACATTCACATTGGACATACGGTCGTTCTTCATAAGCTAAGGCAATTTCAAGATTTGGGGCATGAGGTTCAATTGATCATTGGCGATTTTACTGGACGAATCGGCGATCCTACGGGCAAATCGGAGACAAGAAAACAATTGACCGAAGAGGATGTCAAACGCAATGCGGCAACCTATGAACAGCAGATGTATAAGATTCTTGACCCGCAGAAGACCAAGTTTCATTTTAACTCGGCATGGCTTGAAAAAATGAATTTCCAAGATGTGTTGGAGTTAGCATCGAAGCTGACGGTTGCCCGAATGCTCGAACGTGATGATTTTGCCAAACGTTATGCGAACAGCCAGCCTATTCACATACACGAGTTCTTCTATCCGCTTATGCAGGCATATGATTCGGTTTCGCTTGAGAGCGACATTGAGATTGGCGGTACCGACCAAACCTTTAATATTTTGATGGGCAGAACGCTGCAAGGCTCATTTGGTTGCAAGGATGGCCAAGCCGCCATTCTGATGCCATTACTGGAGGGGCTGGACGGCGTTCAGAAAATGAGCAAGAGCCTGGGCAACTACATCGGGATTAGCGAATCGCCGAACGAAATTTTCGGGAAGACGATGTCGATTCCGGACGGGTTGATGTTAAAATATTATGAGCTCGGCACTAGCGTTACAATAGAGGAGCTTCAACAGTTGGAGCAAGGCTTGCAAGCAGGGGGTGTTCACCCGCGCGATGCGAAGGTCCAGCTCGCCAAGCATCTGGTTCGGATGTATCATGGGGAGCAGGCTGCTGAACAAGCGGAGCAGCATTTTAACACGGTGTTTCAGCAGCGTGCCCTTCCTGATCATATCGATGAAGTGCATGTAGGTGAAGCGCTGCTAGAGGATGGAAGCATTGCGATCAGCAAGCTGCTTGTCACGCTCGGCTTTGCCAATTCCACTAGCGAGGCGAGACGCAGTGTTGCGCAAGGGGCGGTCAAAATCAATGAAGTTAAGCTACTTGACCCTAATGGAAGAGCCGTTATTCAAAACGGTGACATTGTTCAAGCAGGCAAAAGAAAATTCGCCAAGATTGTGATGGGATGAAGCGGCAGCGGCCAAAAGAAGGAGAACGGATATGTTGGCACAATTTTTCGTAGGATTAGTGGCAGTTGAGCATGTTTATATTTTAATACTGGAAATGTTTCTATGGACGACGCCGCGTGCACGCAAAGCGTTCGGGACGAGTGTAGAGCAAGCCGAGGTCACGAAACCGCTGGCGGCGAACCAAGGGTTGTATAACGGATTTCTTGCCGCAGGGCTTGTGTGGGGGCTCGTTCATCCGAACGCGGTAACGGGAGGGGAAATCGAAATCTTTTTCCTCGTGTGCGTACTCGTTGCGGCAGTGTATGGCGGCTTTAGCGCAAAACGCTCGATCCTGCTCGTACAGGGGCTTCCTGCATTGATTGCTTTGGCGCTTGTTCTGTGGCTGTAGCGGAACGAACGGGCCGCTAATCGAATATTATGGAAATTAGACGAGAGGAACCCTTGCGAATCAAGGGTTTTTTTATATAGAAAAGGTATGGGGAGCGAACAATTGTGGGAAATTGTTGAAGTAGGCATGGATTAGCAATGGGAGGCTGAAGCATTATGAATAAGGTGTGGTGGAAGGAAGCGGTGGTCTATCAGATTTATCCGCGCAGCTTCATGGACAGTAATGGAGACGGCATCGGGGATTTGCAGGGCATTATCGCGAAGCTGGATTATTTGAAAGAGCTTGGCGTGGATGTGCTGTGGATCTGCCCGTTTTTCAAATCCCCGAATGACGATAACGGCTATGATATTTCCGATTACCAAGACATTATGGATGAATTCGGCACGATGGCGGACTTTGACGAGCTATTGAAGGAGACGCATGCGCGAGGCATGAAGCTGATTCTTGATTTGGTCATTAATCATACGAGCGACGAGCATCCGTGGTTTATCGAATCCCGATCTTCTAAAGACAACCCTAAGCGGGATTGGTACATTTGGCGGGATGGCAGAGACGGCAGGGAACCGAACAACTGGGAGAGCATCTTCAGCGGCTCGGCATGGCAGTATGACGATCAGACGGGGCAGTTTTACTTGCACATTTTCTCGGTAAAGCAGCCGGATTTGAATTGGGAAAACGAAGAGGTTCGGGAAGCGCTGTACGAGACGGTCAACTGGTGGCTGGATAAAGGGATTGATGGCTTCCGCGTTGACGCGATCAGCCATATTAAGAAGCTGCCTGGTTTGCCGGATATGCCGAACCCGGATGGCAGGGAGTACGTGTCTTCATTCGATGGCCATATGAACCGCGAAGGCATTCAGGCGCATCTCAAGGAGCTGAAGGAACGGACCTTCGACAAGTACAACATTATGACGGTTGGCGAAGCGAACGGTGTTAGCATTGAGCAGGCAGACGATTGGGTCGGTGAGAAAAATGGCAAGTTCGACATGATCTTTCAGTTCGAGCATCTAGGGCTGTGGGATAAGGGGAGCGGCAGCTCGGTTGATGTGCCTGCGCTCAAGCATACGCTTACCAAGTGGCAGAAGGGGCTAGAGAATCGCGGCTGGAACGCCTTGTTCTTCGAGAACCATGACCAAGCCAGGTCGGTGTCGACATGGGGCAACGATCGTGAATACCGGGTACAGAGCGCTAAAATGTTAGGTGTCTGCTACTTCTTCATGCAGGGTACGCCGTACATTTACCAAGGCCAGGAGTTAGGCATGACGAACGTGCGGTTCGAATCGATCGATGACTATGATGACGTAGGCATGAAAAACTACTATCGCATTGAAACCGCGAATGGGCGTCCACATGAAGAAGTGATGGAGATTATCTGGAATCGTGGCCGTGACAACTCGCGAACGCCGATGCAATGGTCTGGGGAGCCCAACGCCGGATTCACGACAGGACGGCCGTGGATGGGCGTTAACCCGAACTATCCGGAAATTAACGTGGAGCGAGAGCTGGCGGACCCGGATTCTGTGCTGAATTTTTATAAAGCTATGGCGCGCCTGCGCAGGGATCATCAGGTATTCGTCTATGGCACGTATGAGCTGTTGCTGCCGGACCATACGCAAATCTACGCCTATACGCGCACGGGCGAGGGCAGCAAAGCGCTGGTCGTGTGCAACTTCTCGCCCGATGCCGCCGAGCTGCATCTGCCGGAGGGAGTTGCCGACGGCGAGCTGCAGCTTGTGCTGCATAACTACCCTGTGGGGGATGTGCGGGCGGGTATGGATGCTGGTGCCAGTGCGAGTGCGAGTGCGAGTGCAAGTGCAAAGGCGCTGGAGCATTGCACGCTGCGGCCTTATGAGTCGCGCGTGTATTTGGTGCAGTAGCACAAAACGGGGATTCGCAGCATTGTAGTGCGCTGTGCTTGCTGCGCCGTGCGCCTACAGTAATTTAATCCGCTGTGCTTGCTGCGCCGTGCGCCTACAGTAATTTAATCCGCTGTGCTTGCTGCGCCGTGCGCCTACAGTAATTTAATGCGCTTTGATGCGCTTCTTTTGCACTGTACTTGTCTTCTGAACCGCTTCCCTTTAGGGAGGCGGTTTTCTAATTGCTCTAACGGACTCCACAGCCCTTAAGCCCCTCCAAACGCGCCGATTAAAAATGTAACGGACTCCACGGCCGTTATTTAGCCAATTTGCTGTTAAATGGGAGCTATTTTAGGCGAATAAGGTCCTCTCGGTCCGTTAGAGCAAAAACGCGCCCGATTTTGGCCAAATAAGGGCTCCTGAGTCCGTTAGAGCGCCGCGCCCGCCCGTATGCTATCGCCGCCACCCGGCTCATTACTGTCGCGATTGCTCTAACGGACTCCAGTGCCCTTAAGTCCCTCCAAACGCGCCGATTAAAAATGTAACGGACTCCACGGCCGTTATTTAGCCAATTTGCTGCTAAATGGGAGCTATTTGAGGCAAATAAGGTCCACTCGGTCCGTTAGAGCAAAAACGCGCCCGATTTTGGCCGAATAAGGGTCCCTGAGTCCGTTAGAGCGCCGCGCCCGCCCGTATACCATTCCGCCGCCGCCCGGGCTAATCCAGCCGCAGGCTGTACAAGCGATACCTTATTTTACCGCCGGTTGCAGTTAACACACCGGATTCAACTAGTTTGTGCAAAAGCCTTCGTGCATGGCGGTCCGTGATACGCAAGTGGCTGGCAAGCTCAGATGGAGTGAAGGGGCGAAGGAGGCGGCGGGAAAAACGTGCAGCTTCTGCCTCTAACCAAGTCCATTCGGGCAGTACATCGGTCGAAATGAATTTTCCGATGAACGAGAGCACGAGCTGCTGGCAGCGCTGAGGCTCATCTTTGATCGAGAGGTAAGCGACCGGCAAAAAAATCCAATCATCGAGTGCTAATAAACATTGCCGCCAGCATAGATCTTTGAACCGTTTTACATCCAAATCTCTCGCATGGGGACCGTATCCTTGAATCTCAATGCCGCCTTTGACTCTTCCAGGCATGTAAGCAAGGTCCACGTACCGATAGCCATTGTTAAAATCACGCACTTCCCATTCGGGGTACAGGTGATCAAAATTTCGGACGGCGGGAAACCACACATTACGCAGAAAGTCCACAGTGCCATGGCCGAGCCCTTTCTCTAGCAATTCCCGTCTTCTTGGATTCGTTTCCTGAACGATTTGTGCTTGAATCCATTCCTCAAACTTTTGCTCAAATCTCGACATAACTTCTCTCCTTTATGCAATAGAGGGATCTAAACAACAAAAAGCCGCCCCGATACAAAAGTATCGAAGCGGCGTGTGCTTCACGACCGAATATTAGCTAGTGTAACTCAAAAGCTACATGTACGGCAATAGGATGCTGAATAACTGGTTTATGGGAGTTAATTAAAAACGAGCGTTTGAACATGAAGGAAATTGTAGTAAAGTAAGGGTGAAATGTGAAAATGGCAGTTGGCTACCTGGACGGGTCGCTGTGTGTTATGGGCATTTCGATAGAGGCAATTAGCAACCATTATAAATGTGGAGGCAACCAGCATGTACGAATATAAGTTTGTCGAGACTTCACTAGGCGGGTTTTTCAGCTCCGCTACGCATCGGGAAACCATTGAAGAGTACGCGCAACAAGGGTGGCGGCTCGTGCAGGTGCTGCCTACGAATTACAATGGGCATGGAAAACCGACGGCTTATGAGATTATTTTTGAACGGCCGATAAAGGAATGAAATTATTTGTAACGCGGCATGGCCAAACGGAATGGAATGCAGAAAATCGAGTTTGCGGGGTATCCGATATTGCACTGACTGCTCAAGGGATTGAACAGGCAAAGGAGCTTGCCAGCAGGATTGCCGAAAGCCGGATCGATGTTATTATGTCGTCCCCATTGATAAGAGCGGTGAGCACAGCTGAAATTATTTCGAATGTGATTGGCAAAACAATCATTCAAGATCATAGGCTATACGAACAAAACTATGGGGCCTTTGAAGGGGTCGCGCGTCATGATGAAAGCTTTCTTGAGGCCAAGAAGCATTTTTCAAGCAAGCTTGCTGGCGGGGAATCTATTTTTCAAGTCGTGCACCGGGTCTATCGCTTACTCGACGAATTGAAAGAAAAGCATGCGAAGCAGAATGTGTTGCTTGTGACACATGGGGGAATTTGCCGGGTAATTCATGCGTATTTCAACGACCAATTAAACGATGAATACCATCGATTTCATATGGGGAATTGTGAAGTGAGAGAATATAACTGGAGCTAGCATGGAGCGGTGTGGCTATCGAATTTGCTAATTAGCTGAAGGGAGGCCATAAGATGATCAGGCAATTGTTACATGCAGATATTGAAGAGTATTGGAAATTAAGGCTTGACGCCCTCAAACAATTTCCCGAAGCTTTCGGCGCTTCCTATGAGGAGGCAAAGGATCATTCGATTGAAACAGTTACGGCACGGTTTTCCACGGGCGATGAGAATTTTATTTTAGGTGCATTTTATGAAGGCCAGATGGTTGGAATGGTTGGATTTAGAAGAGAGCCATTCATGAAAATGAGGCATAAAGGCGTCATTTGGGGCATGTATGTGAAGCCGGACTGTCAAGGCGGGGGAATTGCCAAACAATTGTTGCTCGAATTGATTAGCAGGGCAAGGCAATTGCAGGGGCTAGAGCAGATAAGCCTGCTCGTCGTGGACAATAATGATCGTGCCAAAGCACTATATCAATCTATTGGGTTTACGATATATGGTAAAGAAATGAATGCGATGAAGATTGGAAGCACATACGTTCACGAGGATTTAATGGTTTATCGATTATAGGTGAAAGCGAGGGCATCCATCATTTTAGAACAACGCCTCCAGGATTATATCAAAAGCGACCAGCGCTTAATGGAAGATTTGCAGCAAGTAAGGGATTTGAAGCTGCCTGATTGCTATATTGCCGCTGGCTACATTCGGAATATGGTGTGGGACCGGCTTCATGGCTTTGATGCCCGCGGCATGCATGGGGATATAGATGTGGTGTTTTTTGATCCCACGGACATATCAGAGGATAGGGACCATGCCCTCGAACAGGAGCTGATCGCTCGAACAGAAAACGATAAGTGGTCGGTCAAAAATCAAGCAAGAATGCATATTCAAAATGGCGACTCGCCATACAAAGATACGGTGGATGCGATTACGTATTGGACCGAAACGGTCACTGCGGTAGGAGCACGATTGAATCAAGCTGATGAAATTGAAATTATTGCGCCGTATGGATTAGAAGATATATTCGAAATGGTTGTACGAAGAGCCCCGAAGTTTGAGGATAAGGATTACTACATGCGTCGGGTTAGGAATAAGCGCTGGAAAGAGCAGTGGAGCGGGTTAAGGGTGATTGAGGAGTAGGGCACATGAACCAAATCAATGTGCGGATGATGGCCAGCAAGTACGTAGAATCGGATCACCCGACAATCGTCATAGACGGAATTCCTCTCGACGTATTATTGGACGATTTGTATCCAGATGAAAGTTTGTTGGGTTTAGTGCCAGTAAACACTGAGTGGTTGAATATGGATTCGGAAATAAGCCTCGTCCATAACCGTTTTTATTAATTGAGGGCGTAGGGACTCTTGTACAATGGCTACCCAAGGTGCCGGCATTTGCGTTTGATAAAGGCCAGTATTTTGAGAAGCTAGCGGATATTTATAAGAGTACGACAATCGATCGGTTCTTTGAACCGCAACAACTAGAGTAAAGATCGGTGGTTTAAACTGAAAATTATATCCAAAAGGAGTGAATTTACGAATGAGCGGTTCAAGCCTAATTACGATTTACAAAAATGCTCTGAACCACTATACGGTGGAACAACTCCGCTACATATCTGCACCTGGCGTTTGGTCGATTGGCCAAATGTATGACCATGTCATCCTCACGGCGCTTGATTATTTGGACCAAGTGGAGAAGTGTGCGGCAACGGTGGAAGAGCAAACGCTAGGCAAAACAGAAGCCGGTGCGTACATTTTCCAAACTGGCGGCTTTCCGCCGATCAAAATCAAGCTGCCGGAAGGTCCCGAAAACGCGCCTAGCAATGCGGAATCCAAGGAGGATCTCATGCGTGGGCTCGATCAGGTGCAGCTTCGTATGCGGCAATGGGAGGCGAAGCTTGATGAAATCGATCCCAAGGGCAAGGTTCAGCATGGCGGTTTTGGCTGGCTGAATGCGCGCGAGTGGTTCGGGCTAGTTGATATGCATTTTCGCCATCACTTGCGGCAGAAGAACGAGCTGGAACAAAGCTTAATTTTAATCTAGGAGGTTTTATCTATGGCCACTATTTTGCCGATCGAGCAGGCGCCAATCATTAATTGCCGGATGCACTACGCACTCATGCTAGCGATTATTACGAAGATGGACAATCATGAGCCTTGGCTATTTAGCAGCTTCGTTAATTTGCAGTGCAATAAGGCGGCGTTTATCGGCAACCTCAATAATGACTTGCGGTTTTGCAAGAGTGATAATCCGGCCTATTATACGGCGATGTTCGATTTGGAAATGATGAAAGCAACGGCCTTCCAGAAGTTAAATTGTTCGATTTTAGATGTTGTGAGAAGCGCGCTTGCGGAAAATAAATATGTTTATATGTTCGCCAACAAATTTTACATCCCATCGACGCCGTTTTATGGCGAAGTATCGATCACGCAAGATTTATTGGTATATGGAGTAGATGATACAAAAGAGGTGTATTACGTCCTTTGTTACGATTACAATAAACAGCTGGCTACGCTTGAAGTAAGCTTCAAGGACATGGAATTAGCGATCCAACACAGCAATTACGAGTTTTGGAACGAGACGATGTACTTCATTCAGCGCCCTGATCCATCATTCGAATTTAGAGCGCGCATTAACGAGGTTGATACACGCCAGTTGCTGAATGACTTAAACGACTACATGGGATCAACGTGTCGCTCTGAAATCGTCAGGCAGAGCATTAACGCAGAATATTATGATTTTGGACTATCGACCTACGATACGCTCAAAAACTGGATTGCTGACATCTATTCCAAATATGAAGATTTTGACCCGCTAATTGGGCTGACGACAATATGGGAGCATAAAAAGCTGATGCATGCGCGTGTACGGTATTTAATTCAAAATCAACAGGCCGATGTGCCGTCACGATTGATTGAGGATTTTGCACAGTTAGAGGTGAAAGCGCTTGGCCTTCGCAATCTAGCAATCAAAATGAAGTTCCATAACCGGTTGGATTTGGAACAGTTGTATGCTAAGGTAGATGAAGTTAGAGAGCTAGAAATAAAGGCTTTAACGGCGTTAATTCAGCGTTTAGAAAAGAAACATTCTGCTTCGTTTGCCACCACATATAGCGGAGCTTAAAGAGAAAGGGCCGTTCGCTCAGTGAAATTCACATCTTTGTTCATACTCCTGTTTGTAGCCGTTGTAATCTTGTGTAGTTGTGGTTCAAATGAAGGGCCATATGAGCCTTCTAAACAGATCCCCACAGGATTCAGGGAAGCTTACTATACGAAATCCATTGCGATTTTAAATTTGATCAATACGAAAATGAACAATAATGAAGCTTATACCGAAGAAGAACGGAAATATGTATTACGATTTTTTATGGCGGAGTTTACGAAGTCAAAAGAAGAATTGGTATTCAAAGCTGATTTTAGCCTCTTAGAGGGCACGTTCCAGAGCTATTTTGAGCAAGAGAAAAAAGGGAATAAACAAGAAATGAAAAAGCTGGCTGACCGCTATCATAAGGAACTGCAAGGAATATTGAAGCAATTGAACTTATAGATTTGCACAGAGCCGTCCTATACAAGGGCGGCTTTTTCTGTATCCATGCATGAATGGGAACGCACAAATGAAACCGGTGATTTATTTGGCTAAACACGGTATAATTGGTGAGAGTTATTGAAAGTTTAATTCAATCAAAATGCATAGGGGGCCAATCGCGTAGCTGTGACTTAGTGAACGTTTTATTTATATCAAAATCAATGAAATCGATTTCAGTTAATCAATATTAGGGGGTTACTCTATGGCAACCATTTTGCCGATCAATCAAACGCCAATCCTGAATTGCCGGATGCATTATGCATTTATGCTTGCAATCATTACAACGATGGACAATCATGAGCCTTGGCTATTTAGCAATTTCATTAATTTGCAGTGCAATAAAGCGGAGACGATCAGCGATCTCAACAATGAGCTACGGTTTTGCAAGAGCGATAGCCCGATCTATTATTCGGCGATGATTGATTTGGAAGTGATGAAAGCCCCTACTTTCAATAAGTTAAATTGTTCCATTCTAAATGTTGTGCGGAATGCGATAGCAGACAAGAAGTACGTTTATATGTTTGCTAATAAATTCCACATTCCGATGTCACCATTTTATCAAGAAGTATCGGTTACGCAAGATCTGCTAGTGTATGGCGTGGATGAAGAGAAGGGGATTTATTATATTCTCTGTTACAACAAAAACAAACAATTTACGACGATTGAGGTTAGCTTCGCAGACATGGAATTGGCGGTTCAACACAGCGAGTACGCGTTCTGGAATAACACGATGTACTTCATCCAATGCCCGGATGCATCATTCGAATTCAGGGTTCGCGTAACCGAGGTTGACATGGATTTGTTGTTACAGGAATTGATCGATTATAAAGAATCAACATGCCGTTCTGAAGTTGTGAAGCAGAATCTTAATACCGATTATTATGATTTTGGCATATCGATCTATGAAATGATTAAAGGTTACATTGCCTACATGCATGCGAATTACGAGCACTTTGATCCCCTAATTGCACTTACGACGTTATGGGAACATAAGAAGCTGATGCATGCCCGTGTACGATATTTGAAGGAGAAGCAGCTAATTGATGCGCCATCCCGGCTGGTAGAGGAATTCGAGCAGTTAGAGTCGAAAGCTGCCGCCTTGCGTAATATTGCGATTAAAATGAAATTGCTTAATCGATTGGACTTGGAAAAATTATATGCTCTGGTCGATGAAATTAGAGAGTTAGAAGTAAAAGCGTTATCAGAGCTGATCAAGCGAATTGAAGAAAAACAGCCATTAGCTATCGCAGCTACTAGCTGAAATTAATGGAGGAGGGTATCCTACAGCGTAGGCTTCGGGGTGCCTCCTTTCGTTTGTTGGAAATTGTAACGGACCGAGGAGCCCTTATTTGAGCAGAATTAGCGACATTTGTACTCTAACGGACCGAGCAGCCGCTATTTGGTCGATATCTCCCTCGTGAGGCCGCGAAATGGCTAAATAACGGCTGTGGTGTCCGTTACAGTTTTGAATGGCACTTTTGGGGGGGAATAACGGCTCTGAAGTCCGTTAGAATAGAGAGGGCGCCAAAGTAGAAGTGTGGGGCAGCACTTATTAGGGGTGATCGAATTTTTGAGTACAGGAGCGCTATCTACTATTGAAGTCGACATAAGAACGAGAGTAACGGACAGTTCGAGCAAAAATTTTGCAGATATTAAGATCGATGGCCGTTCCTTATTTGATCTGTTTAAAAGCAGGGATTTTGATGTAATCGCTTGTTTGGGTTGGGGTACTGCGCAATATAGAACCGCTGAAATTTACAGATTAGTGCTTGAAGAACCGAGTGATATGCAGGGAAATAGAAACTCGATCTATGTGTGCCCTGATTGTGGCGATTTGGGGTGTGGTGCAATATCCGTCGACATGCAGGTTGAGGATAATAAGATTGTTTGGAAAAACTTCAAGTGGGAAGGAGACTACGGCGGGATTACCGAACATTCCAGCCGTTTAGCAGATCTAGGCCCTATTTATTTTGATTTTGGCCAGTATTGCGATGTGGTCAAAGGCACCTATTTTTTATAAAAATCAAAGGAGGAGATTCGCTTGCAAAGCCCTATTCTGAATCGGGTAGATACGATCTTTATACATGTAACGAACCTTTCGAAATCAATTGAATGGTATAGCAGATTGCTAGGCCTCTCTTTTGAAAATAAAGAATATCCAGGCCCGATCTTCACATTCGATATGGGCGCCGGACGGCCGGGGCTTACGCTGGACAATCATTGTTTTGAGGATGATTATCGATTCATTCCGTCGAACCAGCCGCTATTGAACTTAAGTGCAGCAGATATTCATGAAGCCTATCGTCATGTAGTTGGCTTAGGCGCGGAAATTGTGACAGCGATTCAGGTTTATCCGGATTTGGCCGAGTTTACTTTCAAAGATCCGGATGGCAATATTCTCATGGCCTGCACGTGCATTAGCTAACGCTAGAAAAAAAAGGTTGACGGCTCATCAATATGACCATAATATGGTTACATACCGATGAGTACAGAAAGTTGGATGCAGCATGGTGAGACCGCGGGAATTTGATGAACAACAAGCATTGTCTGCAGCAATGCAAGTGTTTTGGGAGAAAGGCTACGAGGCAACCTCGATTAGCGACCTTACGGCAAGCATGGGCATTCAACGGCCGAGCCTGTATGCGGCATTCGGGGGGAAGAAGGAACTGTTCGAAGCCGTTCTTCACAAATACACGCAAATCAGCTTAACGTACACCCAGAACCTGTTAAAGAGTGCATCTACGGCGAGAGAAGCCGTGCAAATTTATTTGCAAGGGATCATAAAAGGCGGGGATGGCGGAGGGCCTAACTTTGGCTGCTTATGCATGAACACGATGGTCGAGCTAGCGCCACATGACCAGAGCTTCGCCCATTTGACCAAAAGCTATCAGCTGCGCATTACCGAGCTGCTTCAGCAGACAATTGAGGATGGCATCCGCAAAGGCGAGCTTGCAAGCAGCTTGAACGCTGTCACGGTTGCAAGGGCATTGACGGTTACAGCCGTCGGGCTCGCGGTCACGATGAAGTCGGCTCCCGAGCAAGCATATGTCGAGAATGCAGTGGCCGAAATGCTTACTTTGCTCATATGAGCTCTTTTTTTTGAAAGTTTTGTACTGATCGGTATTTAACTAAAAATAGGAGGTAATAAATATGAACACGATTACGACAATTGCATTGATCACAGGTGCTTATAAAGGAATTGGCTTGGAAATTGGCAGGCAGCTAGGGAAGCAGGGGGTAACGGTGCTCCTCGGAGCGAGAACGATAGCGAATGCAGAGCGTGCGGCGGCACAATTGCAGGAAGAGGGCATTACAGCGATTCCGATCGAGCTTGATGTGACGAACAGCGAGCATATCCAAGCTGCTGCAACGAAGATCGAGTCCGAATATGGGAAGCTGGACATTCTCGTCAATAATGCAGGCATCTTCCTAGATCATGAGGGAAATAACGTTGATGTGATGAGGCGTTCGTTCGAGACGAATTTTTTCGGTGCTTTCGCATTGACGATGGCGCTCCTCCCCCTGATCCAAGCTAGCCCAGCAGGGAGAATCGTAAATCAGTCGAGCATTCTCGGTTCCATTGGGATTATCCTGTCCGATGAGAGCATGGGCAACGCTTCTGCTCCGGCCTATACGACATCCAAGGCAGCGCTGAATGCATGGACCGCGCAGCTATCCATTCAACTTCGTGGCACTAATGTTAAGGTGAATGCTTGCCACCCGGGTTGGGTGAAAACAGACATGGGCGGCCCGAATGCCGTGATGGAGATCGAAGAAGGAGCCGAAACGGCGGTATGGTTAGCTACACTTCCAAGTGATGGGCCAACCGGCGGGTCCTACCATAAACAAGAGGCGCTGCCTTGGTAATGAGACAATGCCGGCGATGGCGTTTTCCCCACGACAAATAACTCACTCCGTTACAGGAAAGAGTATCCCCTCGGCGTCACTCTCCGCGTCTATTAGGATGAACCACCAGAGTTTCAGGACACGCAGCCTGCCTAGAAAAAGCAACCGGATAACGGTTGCTTTTCTTCTATTCATTTACATTTTACGGGCGGTTTGTTATTATAATATTGCCATCATGCAAACGTTTGCGCAATTTTAAGGGCGAAAAGGGAGTCGAAAAACCAACGTTGTTCAACAGAAGCTAAAGTACGAACAAGAAGAAAAGCCATTTTAAGGGGGACTAGTTATGTCAAGAACAGTAGATCCGATCGACCATTTATACCAAATGGTGAAGGACGGAATTTCCTACGGGATCGTGCATCAAGTTGCAGAGGATGAGAGCCATTCTGGGAGAACGATTCGCATTCATGACCAGCAATTAATTAATTTTGGGCTGTGCAGCTATTTAGGGATCGAAGCGGATGAGCGATTGAAGCAAGGCGTAATCGATGCGGTGAACCAGCATGGCGTCCAATATTCCGTTTCCCGGGCTTATGTGTCCAATCGATTGTATACGGAGCTTGAAGATCTGCTAGGGCAAATGTTTGGCGGCAAGCATGTATTAGTTACGCAAAACACGACGTTAGGCCATCTCGCCGCACTGCCGGTTATTATTGAACCGAATGATGCAGTCCTTGTTGATTTTCAGGTGCATAACAGTGTTCAGACGACTCTTAGCCAATTGCGAACAAAGAAGGTTCACATTGAGTACATTCGCAATGATGATATGGAGCAGCTGGAAGAGCGGATTGTTGCGCTACAGGACCAACATCGCAGAATCTGGTATTTGTGTGATGGCATCTATAGCATGTATGGCAATGCGGCTTCAATAACAACGTTGGAATCATTGCTGAACCGCTACGAGAAGTTCCATCTTTATATTGATGATGCCCACGGCATGAGCTGGAGCGGCAAGCATGGAAGAGGCTTCGTGTTGAACCAAATCGAACAGCATGAGCGCATGATTGTCGTCGTTTCATTAAGCAAATCATTTTCGGCCGGAGGAGGCGCAATCGTATTCCCCAATTTCGACCTCTATCACAAAGTCCGTTCATGCGGCGGCCCGATGATTTTCTCGATTCCGATCAATCCGCCTACGCTCGGCGCAGCCGTTGCATCTGCGAAGCTGCACCTCTCAGATGAACTTCCTGCCTTGCAAAATCAATTGATGGAAAACATTCGCTATTTTAATCAAATGGCGGAGGCGTATCAGCTGCCGTTAGTGAATGCGACGGAAAACCCGATCCGGTTCATCGGAGTCGGGCTGCCTAAGCTGGCTTACGCTGTAGTTAGCCGATTGCAAGAGCTAGGCTTCTATACGAATATAGCGGCCTATCCTGCTGTTCCAATGCGCCGCTGCGGCATTCGAATTACGGTGACGAATCATCACACCAAGGAAGATATTTTGGCGCTGGTTCAGGCAATTGCGGATGTTCTCCCCGTCATGGTGCGCGAGGGCGGCAGCTCGATGGACAAGCTGTACAAAACGTTCAAAATGCCAAGCCCGGAAACAAATCCGGAGAGCTTGCTTGCTGACAGGGAAAATGGTTCAAATTCTGGATCATTGACGATTGAACATTATGCGAGCATCCAAGCAATCGAGCCAGAAGAATGGAATCGGCTGCTTGGGGGGCGCGGCTTCGAATGGGATTTCCTTCATTGCTTGGAGCGGACATTTGAAAATCAGCCATTGCTGGAGAATAACTGGGCGTTCCATTATTACATCGTACGGGATGCCGCCGGTGTCCCTATCCTTGCAACGTACTGTACGGCGGTTTTGTTGAAGGACGATATTTTGGAAACCGGCGAAGTTTCGAAGGCAGTCGAACAGCTTAGAATCGATAACCCCTATTATCTGACCTCTAACTACCTGGTGATGGGCTCGCTCCTGACAGAAGGCAACCATCTGTATCTGAACCGCCAAGGCAATTGGCAGGAAGCGTTGTCCATGTTCATTGAAGAATTGCAAGCGGAGCAAGCGAGATGCCAGGCCAGCACCATCATGCTTCGCGATTTCTCAATCGATGACGAGGAACTTGCGGGATGGATGAACCAGCATGGCTATCTCAACAGGCTAATGCCCGAAAGCAACGTCCTAACCTTGCAATGCGAGGATGAGCACGATTATGTAAGCCAGTTATCAAGAAGCGCACGAGCCTTGATCCGCAAGGAAGTGCTGTCGCTAGAGCATATGTTTGAGGTGGACATACTTACATGCGACAGCCCGGCGCCATCTATGGAACTGATCGAAGACCTTCATAACCTCTATCTTAATGTGCAGCGCAGAAAGCATGATATTAATCTGTTTGCGCTCCCGATGAATCTGTGGCTTGAGATGCTTAAGCATCCGGGATGGGAGTTGCTCGTATTCCGAATTGCTCCTGAGCATGGCGGTGATCCAGATGGCCGGCCTGTAGGATTCATGAGCTGTTATAAAGGGAAAGACCATTATGTGATGTCGATGGTCGGCATCAATTCGCAGTACACGGAGAGCCATCACCTCTATCGCCAAACCTTCTATCAATCCATTAAGCGAGCGATTCAATTAAAACTGCCGGTCGTCCACTTGGGCATTGATGCTAACAAAGAGAAACAACGATTCGGAGCGGAGACGCATGCTACATGCGTTTATTACCAAACAACGGATCATTACGCTTTCCAAGTGCTGGAGAACATTAAAGCGAATCTTGGCAATGCGTTGGCGGTTACGAGATAGGCTCCCAGTTCATTTATTTAGTAGCAGCCTGCGGGCTGCTTTTTCGTATTATCAGGTCAGCCAGACATTTCTGGTTGGCCTATTTTTATAGGCGGTCTATGATGGCGATAGCCGGGAGAACGTGCGGCTTTTAGGGGCGCTGACTCCGTAATAAAAACTGTTCTCCC
>NZ_WSTC01000051.1 GCF_009789195.1 Paenibacillus sp. MMS18-CY102
TTCGCCGTTTTGCAACCCTTATTTCACAATTCTGGCCACCTGAGCTTGCTATGTCTTGGTGGCCGGTTTATTCAAGCATAGATTCTCACACTTGCCAGTTAATCTCGTGAACTGCATAAGTCCTGTCATTATATAGGAGACCAGAAACGTTTGCAGCCATTGTACCGCTTGAATCGTTCGCTCAAAAAATGTCAAACCAATACCTGCAACAATCACCAATGCTGGAATTACTGCTATTAAACAGTAATACCTTAGCCTACTCATAATAAATTCAATATCCAACAGTTGATTAGAAGCTACCAGATAAGAGTATGTTAAAGGCAGTAATAATAAAAATGAACCTGCGACGCCTGGACCAATAATCAGATTACCAAAAACCATTATTGGAAATACTACAAATAATATTAAAGGCATAAACGCCCCTATATTTCCAATCATCATGTACTTCAATAGAGCACGATGTGACGTATTTCGATATCGGATATACATTCGAGCTTGAATTAGAATAGCAAATATCATCCCAGCACTAAAAAAAATAAATACAACTTTTGATGAACTTCCTGGTTTTTGAAGAATCGAAATAACGTTAAATGCTTGAGCAAAAATTATTAAGCACCAAGAAGACATAATGACATACCACATGTATACAGCTTTACGGTTAACAACATAAATTCCTGCCCTGCTAAAATAATCATGTAAGAAGTGAATAAAAAAAGCAGGGGCAAGAGTAATTGAAAGTTTCATCACTATTCCAGCAAACCTGTCTGCTCTAGCATTTCCACCGGCAGCCAAAAATCCGATTGCTATAGCCAAAAGAAATAAAATTAATAGAAGCGCAGCACGATCATTTGGCTTCTTGTATATGATAAAAGACGAAAAAGTAAACAATAATATAAATAATACCATTGGCATAACCGTCTGATTAAAAGATATTGGTTGGGTATACGGATTAGAAAAATCAAATTGCATCAACGTACCATTACGATCAACGCTAATGCTTTTTGCGCTAAATATTCCTTGATCCCTTGCCAGCCTATTACTATCAGGTGACTTATGATCAATATTCATTATTATATCTCCAACTTCGATCCCTTCAGCAGCTGCCCATGATTCTGGGTCAATATCTTTGACCATCCATCTATCAGATTCTAGCTTTAAATTTATACCCATATAGGGTAGAGTAAACTGTAGGATAGTAAGCCATCCAACCAACATCAGCGTAAAAAACATCACTATCCACAGCCCGTATTTTCTGCTGGACATACAATCAAGGCTCCTTAAAACAAGTTTAGCCGGCACGTGTAGAACACGTTGCCGGCTTTTATTTTTTATTCCTTAATAACCCAACCACCAAGTGGATAAACGATACCCGTCCTTAGGACTCTGTTGTGGTCCACACATAATATCAATTATGACCTGGCGTTCGGTTGCGCTTACACCTGCAGGCACAAGATGACCTTGAAGAAATTGGCTCATCATTTCTGGGCTTTGTTTAAGTTGTGCGATCACGTTTTTAATCATCGTGACTACCACCTTTTTTTTTTATTTATCTTGGTTGTTGTAAGCCTATTCACACTATATCACGGCTCAGGACGAACACGCATCGTAATCTACACTGACAAATGCCACATACGTATTGCGTGTAGTATTGCGGTACTATATATACCCACCGTATATACTCCCCCTTGCATCTCTGTTCAACATTATTAAGGCGCTCGTCCCACAAAAAATGATTCTTATTTCGTAAAGGAACACAGCTCACCCTTCCAAAATTTGTCGACAAGCTGCTGATTAATCCCGTGTTTCCCATCATCCTGCTTTTGATTTGCATAAAGAAAGCGTACTCAACCCTATCACAGCTAAACAAATCATCGACCACTTCGTTCTTTTGCTCTAGTAGCCTGTCCTGTAAAATTCCTCAGTAATAGTAACTTCGTACGAACGCCCTCAATCCTGTTCTACTGTAAGCACTATGCCTTCGTCAGGCAGATTCCTCTCCACTGCCTCGGAACTCAGCACCTTCAGCATCCCCAAGTGGAATAATAATTTCGATTTCCAGACCTTGTCCGAGTGCGGTACGGAAATAGGTTTCGCCCTCTAAGCCCGATACCCGCTCCCGAATGCCTGACAACCCCATATGCTCAAATGAGGTCTGCAACCGTTCCATCTCCATCCCGACGCCATTGTCCTTGTAACGATAGTAGATTTGCCGTTTGTGATAATGCAACATTAGCTCGACACGCGTTGCCTTCGAATGCTTCATTCCGTTACGCAGCAGCTCTTGTGTAATTCGGTAGAGCGCCAGTACATGCTCATCGCCCATCTCTACTCGAAATGCCTGATGATTAAATGAAATCGTATAATTGGCATTCAACTGTGCATGCGAACATAAATTTTCAATCGCTTCGATGACGCCCATTTCCTTCAAGAACGGAGGGCGTAACTCATTACAAGTCTCACGAATCTGATGGACAACATCCAATAACCCTTCACTAATTCCCTCTAACTCTGTGCGTATTGCCGTTGGCAGTTGCTTGTCATCATGAGAAATTGCTTCCAGCTTCCGATACCATAGTAACTGATCTTGAAGAGCTGAATCATGTAGGTCACTTGCGAGCTTCCGACGCTCCTTCTCTGACAACTGGAACAATAAGCGCAGTACCCACGGCGGTGGCTCCTCTCCCTGTTTAGTATCAAGATCATGAACGAGCCCTTCGATTAACTGAAGGTTCTGATAAACAAAGCCAACGTGCGTAATAACCGTTCGCAACCATACCCTCTCATCATGATTGTACTCCATATGATTTGCCTTATCATCAATCCATACAAATTGCTGCATGCCTCGACCGAGACCAATCATATAACAGTACCCTCTAGACAATTTTATCGCATCTCCAACACTCAAACGTACAGGCAAACTGTCATGAATCTCAGGCAACAATGACTCGAGCGATTCGACCCCTTTTCTCGATTTTAGCGTAACTATATTGCCCTCAATTTGGCGTTCAATAAACCCAATTGAATGAATTGGCAGCAGTCCTAACAATTCATTGGCCAAGCACTGCTCAAGCTCCGATACTTTCATAACATTCGTAACCCTTCGCGGGAAGCTTTCTATGCTTTGCTCAAATTCATGTAGCCCCTTTACCACTTTATTGCGTAAATTACGATCAAGCATTTCCTTAGCATATAAGAATAAAACAATAGCTACGTAGGCAACTAGAAACGTTTGCACCCATTGAACCGCTTGAATCTCCCGATCATAAAACATCAGACCAATACCTACCACAATCGCTAAAGTAGGCAATAATGCTATGATGTAAAAATAACGGAGCCTACTCATAATAAAATCAATGTCCAGCAATTGATTAGAAGCCACTAAATAAGAGTAGGTTAGCGGCAAAAACGACAGAAATGCGCCAGCAACGCCTGGATTGATGATCAGCCTCCTAAATATAAGTGCTGGAATTATAATAAGTGATATTAACGGCATAAAAGCCCCAATATTTCCAATCATCATATACTTCAACAATGCATGATGTGGGGTGTTCCGATAACGAATATACATTCGAACCTGTATAATGGAGGCAAATATCATTCCGCTACAAAACATAGAAAACAACGGTATTGTTGTACTCCCAGGTTTTTCAAATATTAAAACCAAATTTAAATCATCAACCAAAAAAACAACACTCAATGCTGTCGTTATGAAATACCAAATATAGACCGCTTTGCAGTTAACGACGTAAATCCCTGCTCTACTGAAATAATTATGCAAAAAATGGATAAAAACGGCAGAAGCTAACGTTATCGTGAGCTCCTCTATCGTTTGAGCAACTCGATCTCCTCTTGAGGCGCCACCTGTAGCTAAATAACCAATCGCCACAAACATTAGAAACAATGTCAATAGAATTGCAGCACGATCATCTGGTTTCTTGTAAAGGATAAAAGAAGAAAAGGAAAATAATACAATAAATAAGGATAGTGGGATCACCAATTGATTCATCGATATGGGTTGAGTATATGGATTGGAAAAATTAAACTGCAGCAGTGTCCCGTTCCGATTCACATCCATGCTTTTTATACTGTCAATATCTCTTTCTCGAGACAATCTCTCGATATCTGGCGGTCTATGATCGACCGCAACTAATATATCGCCAACTTTAACCCCTTCGCTTGCCGCCCAAGAATCATCGTATATCTGTGATACAATCCATTTATCTGATTCTACTTTTAGCTCAATCGCCATATATGGAAGACTAATCACCTTAATAGTAAGGCAAACTGCCAACAATAGCATCATTAGCATCCCTAGCCAAATCCCGTACTTTTTTCTAACCATACATTCAATGCTCCTCAAAACAAGTTAGCCGGCTACGTGATGTTCACGTTGCCGGCTTCATGTTATCATCTATTCTTAATAAGGTTTGAGCAGAATGATAATGTTTTTAATCATCATAACTCCACCTTTTTTTAGTCATCTTGGTTGCTATAAGCCTTTTTTACTATATCATGAGCAGGACAAGCTTGTATCCGAATATATATTGCGTGATACCGCAACCGTATTGCGTGGATTATTGCAACACTATATACACTACCGCCTCCTCACTGCGCAAAGGCACGCAGCTTTTCCTTCCACACTTCATCGACAGGCAGTTGGTTAATGCCAGCTTCTGCCTCGTACTGCTTCAGCTTAGCGTGAATAAGCCCATATTCCACGCTGCCGCAGCCGTTGACATAATCCATAATTTCGTGCTTGCGCTCCAGCAGCTTATCCTGTGAAATCTCGCCATCGTAGTAGCTTCGGACGAGGGCCGCTTCTTCTGATTGCTGCTCCAGTACGTATTGAATCGGCAGTGTCTGCTTGCGGGCTAACAAATCATTGCGTGTATCCCACCTTTGCATGCCCTCCACATCGTTACGCAATTGCGCTGCTCCCCCCATTGCCCTTCCGTAAGCACCGATCAGCTCGGCATGCTCATCAGTCGCAAGTGCCGCTCCTACAAGACAAGCAGCAGCTACTAGCGAACCCGACTTATCCTCGATCATTTGCAAACACTCTTCTTCCGTCATCGGTTCATTCCGAAGATCGGTATGCTGCCCATTCACCGCACGGAGCACGCCTTGATTCAGATAGGTGGCCGCCATCATTTTGCGATCAGTAGGCCCAGATGCTGTGAGAACCAAATCCAAGGACAGCGATTGTAAACCGATCGCAACATTCAAGGCGATAGCGGGATCAATTTGCGACCACGGCACCTTATTATTATCTTTATCTTGTAAGTCATCATAAATATCCAAAGCGAGAATCATCAGCTCTACAGCAGCAGCGCCTGTATCCGCCAATTGTTCATCACCGCCGAACATGCGGCAGTGCAGTGATGCAATGTCACCGAAGATGCCACCCTCTGACTGCTTATATGCAATAAACTGTTCCGCAAGCTGACGAAGCTCAGGTTCATATAGTGCCCCCGTCCCCGCCATACGTAATTTAGCAGCAATCGTTGCATACACAGTAGACATAATTGCAGCCCTCCTCTATCAATTTCTCGTTACTAATGTACTACATTTCGAGATGTATAGGGAAATCCCTTCCAGAAACAGCTGCGGTTCACAATTGAAATGCCATAAAAAATGACACAAAAAAACTTCCTTGGCCTGTTACAGCAAAGGAAGTTTTCAGTATGAAAAGCTAGAGGCTAAATTATTCCACTACCGCGATGCTAAGCTCACACAAACGTTGAGCGACTCTTGCAAGATAATATTCATAAGCTGGCGTCATGCCGAGCCGATTATTCATCATATGAATGTGGGACCAAGCGATTGAACGCATTGCCTCAAGTTGGTCTTCCGCTGTCTTAGCTGGTTGTCCCGTATAAGGAACGAGCAGCTTGCCCATCATTGCAAGATCCTCTAGGCGCGCATGTGCATCGCCAACCATCATTGACCAAGCTTCCAGCACCTCATCTTGAGGCACCTCAGATCCAACTAACGATGACATCGAGATCCGGCCGGCTAATGTCCTTGCTTCTTCCATTGCCTGCAGATCATATTGCATCTTGCCTTCCTTCGTATTCAAGAACACACTCCAATAATCGGCGTATGCGGCGAAGAACGAAGACAATTCATCACGCGTCACGCCAAAACGTGCAGCCGTAATAACCATCATGCTAACGGCAGGCACCATTCTTCTAGAGCGGCTGTTGAGAGAACGGCTAATAATGATTGCTGCTGTCTCGCTGGAGCGTTGGAACAGCTTCTCACTAATTGGCATTGCTGTGACGCCGCCATATCTAGCAAACTCAGGCTCATATTCTAGTTCGACGACAGGCGCAAGATCATACTCCAGCGCTGCCGAAGCTTCCCGTACGGAGAAAGGCGTAACGTTATCCTTCCATTCATCGTCTTCGTGCTCTTGTACCATAATTGGCATGCTCTTGAGGAATCGTTCACCGGCTGACCTAATTCGACGCATGGCCGTTTCCGTTGGCCGGAATAACCGCAATCGCAAATGTGCACCTCCACCAGAGTAGCGTGTGTAAAACCAGCTGAGAACCTCGCCCTTCTCATGCATTCTCATAACGATAAGAAGCAGCTTCTCTACTAATACATGCTCTTGGAGCTTAGTTCCTCGGCAAAACAAATGCAGCGCCTTCCAGCCATCATACCGAACGTTTGTCATCCGTCATCCCTCTTCTCTTCTTAGGCATTCTGTCATTATACAGATCGTTTCTATCAAGATCCCCTCGACCACAAAACAACGATCATCTTTCACTATTAGCATCATACTAGATAATGCGATTAGTTCTCACCGACTATCCATACCGCAATTACCACAATTGTGTTGCGTGATGCCTTACCGCTTCCCGTCATTCATATGCGGTACTGTTGCTTTACCCCATGCGATACACACAACAATCCCCGCCACTACGGCATTCTAAGGCAACTAATATGTGATTATGCTCTTTACAAGAACAAAATAAGTACCGCAAAACACGCAATGTTGTTCCTCCGCAGAAAACATTTCGCCTCAATTCATATGACGAAAATACGCGAGCTTCCTGTCGAAATACGCCAAAAAAAAACGAGGGCCTTTGTAGAAGGCCCCCGTCTGATTTGCCATGACTATTCACTTATTAATAGGAATTGCCGCCAGGCTTTTGTTGATTGCTTTGGTCTGGCTGAATCCCTTGTTGGTTTCCATATTGTCCCGGTTGTGGTTTCGTTGGCTCCGGTTGTTGCTGTGGTTGTTGCTCTGGTTGCTGTTGTGGTTGCTGCTGCTCAGGCTGTTGCTGCTGCTCAGGCTGTTGCTGTTGCGGCTCTTGCTGCTGGCCTTCGCCAGTGCCTTGTCCGCCGCCTTGACCTTGACCCTCGCCAGTGCCTTGGCTGCCGCCTTGGCCTTGGCCCTCGCCAGTACCTTGGCTGCCGCCTTGGCCTTGACCCTCGCCAGTACCTTGGCCGCCGCCAAATCCTTTGCCGCCTCCTGCACCTTGGCCGCCGCCGAACCCTTTGCCGCCTCCTGCACCTTGGCCGCCGCCGAACCCTTTACCGCCTCCTGCGCCCTGGCCACCGCCAATGCCTTTGGCGCCGCCAATGTTGCTGCCGCGCAGCTTGCCGGTCGTTTTCAGCTTGGAGTACGAATAAGTGATCGATTTAAGTGTCCGTGCATCTACGGCGCCTGTTACAGGCAAACCGTGTTTTTTCTGAAAATATTTGACCCCGCGCACGGTTGCATCGTCATACTTGCCATTATTAGGTCCTGCGTAGCTGCCAAGTGACTTGAGCATTCCCTGAATGACATACACGTCTGGACCATGCGCCGGCTTCCCTACAGCCAAGCTTGTGTCAGGGAGGCAGAGCATGAGCATGACGGCAAGCACCACCGCGCCAAAGCATCTTCCAATCCAACTTATATTTCGTCTCTCAGGGCGCGGTTGCACCCATTCATTCTGGTCCTGCATTGTAATCAGACACCTTCCTTTGGTTGCATTTATTGTATTGCCGCTCTTACTATTCCCAACTTGCCCTATACCTTGCATAGGATTTATAAACAAAAAAGCCTTTCCCGTCACGCAACTGACCGTGCATGTAGGAAAGACTATTCTCAATTATTTAGCATGCTGTTTCAGCCAACTCAGCATATCATCAATCGTCCGCACCGGAACGATATTCAGATGCGGTGCACCAAGCACGGCTTCCCCCGCTTCACTTGCTGGAACGAAAAACACCTCGGCATCCGTCCGATTGACCGCATACGCCTTCTGCCTGACTCCGCCTACTGGCCCTACGCTGCCATCTGGCTCAATCGTCCCCGTCCCCGCTACTCGCCAGCCGTGGGTTACGCCGCTTGGGGTTAGCTGGTCGATGATTGTGAGCGTGAGCATTGCCCCATGGGACGGGCCGCCGATATGCGCCAACGGGCGCTCAAAATGAACATTTCGCGGAATATCATAACGGTATGCTGTTTGCACCGAGATGCCGAATACAGCCCGCTTCTTCGTGCTGTCCTGCTCATTTTCAACGCTGCTTGTTGGCGCTGCAACCGATAGTTGTTGCCCAATACGATTAATCGTAACTTGAACCGTTGAGCCCGGCTTCACCGCCGCCATCGCTTTATTCAGCGCTTCGATGCCTAAGACGGGTGTACCATCAATTCCCGTAACAATGTCTCCAGCCTTCAGTACGCCTCGCGCAGCGCCTTCTGCGGAGACCGCAATGATGGTAACGCCTTCTGCCACAGCCCCTTGGCCCAAGCCAAGCTTACCCATAGCAATGGCGGCAGCGACCGATTCTGCCTCCGTTTTCATCGCTACGACCTCTGCATAAGCTTCACGCAGCGGCGGCTCATTAGGCGGCACAGGGTTGAGCTCATAGATCGGCAGCATACGGGCGAACAGCCAGTCCGCCGGGAATGCCCTACGTTCGAAAACAAGCACGCCGCGCAGCTGGCCATGATCCTTGCCTCCCTCAGTTTGCGCATAGTGGTTCATATTCATCGTTAGCCCCGGATAGGTAACGTTATAAGATGTCGGAAGCGCAAAAGCGGCAAGCAGCAGCAATTGTATAGCCAGTGCAATTGCGCTTTTGAAAGGAAACCTATACCTGCGCCCAGCACCGCCTAGTTCAATTATGAATAGGTCCAATATAATGAAGAGCCATGCGATTGCCAACAGCCCAATATTAATGGTGAGATTGCGCGGCGCTAGCAGCACGAAAACGATCGCTAGCATGCTCCCAGCAGCAGCACAGGCACGTGGCAAGAGCCTAACAACGCCCCTAGCTCCCCTGCGCCGCTCTCTCACAGCAATCCTCTCGTTACGCCAAGCTTGCCATGCTCCAACAAGCCATATCAGCGGAATAAGCGCCAGCGCATAAAGCAAACCATCTATGGTTTCCAGCCACGTCAAGCCGCCCGGCCAACGAAACGGATCAGGCACCCAGATCAGCTCAGCCGCCGCAATATAGCCAATGGAGAGCAGCATGCCGGCAACGTACCAGCTCCATGCCTGTTTTTGCTTACGCATGCCCGGTCCCCCTTTTTTTGATGAACAGTTTGTCTAATTATACCACCGAACACCGAATTCAATGAATGCCATAGAAACCAAAAAGCCCGCAAGGGCTCACTTCCTCAAAGTGTCCGCTTACGGGCATCCGTTTATTGTCCTTATGCTGCCCAACCAAGTCAATTGCCGTTGCTCCGCTCAGAAGTAATCCACACCAATCCCATGGCCATCAGTGCAGCACCGCCCATCTGGAGCACTGTAATCTGTTCATCGAAAAATAAATAGCCAGCCGCTACCGCCGTTGCAGGCACGACATACCGGAAGAAATTAGACCGTGCTGCACCAACTCGCAACATCGCTGCATTCCATACGAAGACAGCCGCTACCGTGCATAACAATACATTATATAGGATAGCCGAGTAGTCCCCAGCCCCGAGGCTGGACCAATCCACCTCTCCCCATGAGCCAAACGTAAGCGGCAGCATGAACAAAGCGCCGAACGCAATGAACCATGCGCTGACGCGCAGCGGAGAATACTTCTGCATGAGCGGCATGCACGCCAGATTGAATAACGCACCGAGCAAGCTGACTCCGAACGCCAGCAGATTGCCGATCATATGGCTAGAGGAGAAATTCAGCCCCTCTTCACCGCCGACAATGATGAAGAATACGCCCGCCATCGCTACAAAGCCGCCAATTGCCAGCCGCCTCGTTAGCGATTCTTTGGTAAATAAGGGGGCGAACAAGGCTGCGAATATCGGCCATGGCGCTACGTTCAATAATGAAGCGTTCGCAAGCGTCGTATATTTAATCGAATACATGACTGCATTCTCAAGCACCGTGATGCCGACAAACCCGATTATCGCGAGCTGTAGAGCGACACGTACCGGGACCCCGATACTGCCTTCCTTCCAATAAAGCAATCCGAAGAATATGGGGACCGCAAGCCCGAATCGCAAAAAAGCAAAAAGAATCGGATCGAAGGTTTCCATTACCAATCGGGATACGCCAAAATTGGCTCCCCATATCGCGGCTACAGCCACGAGCCCTACATAAGCCCAGCTTTTATTCTTATTCGCCATCGGCCGCTACCAACCTATTCTTATTCAATATGTAATCGAACCCATCATACCCTCGTCCCTAAAGGTTGTAAAGTATAGGCAAGTTCGATATAGTAGTTCAAAAGAACTCTAATTCTACTAACAAAGGATTGTGAACGACGACAATGGGTAGTATAGGCTTTAATCTGTTTATGGTAGCCGTATTAATTGTATTGACCGCTTTTTTCGTAGCAACGGAGTTTGCGATAATCCGGCTTCGTTCCAGCCGTGTCGATCAATTGGTATCGGAAGGCCGCTCCAACGCTTTATCCGTTCAGCGGGTGATAAGCAACCTAGATGGTTACTTATCTGCATGTCAGCTTGGCATTACGATTACGGCACTGGGCCTCGGCTGGCTCGGGGAACCGACCGTAGAGAGGCTGCTGCTCCCCCTGTTCGAAGCATGGAATGTGAACAGTGAAGCCGGACATCTGTTATCTTTCCTTCTCGCTTTCGTTACCGTAACGTTCCTGCACGTCGTAGTTGGCGAGCTGGCACCGAAAACGTGGGCGATCCAGAAGGCTGAATTTATCAGCTTCGCCGTTGCACGGCCGATTATTATATTCCACAAGGTCATGTACCCGTTTATCTGGCTCCTGAATGGATCCGCTAACGCACTTATTCGCCTCTTCGGCCTTAAACCGGTCAAGGAGCATGAAGAAGCGCACAGTGAAGAAGAAATTCAGATTATTTTGAATGACAGCTTTCAGAGTGGCAAAATCAACAATACCGAGTACGGCTATGTGAGCCGCATTTTCGCATTTGACGAGATGCTGGCCAAAGAGATCATGGTGCCGCGCACCGATATGATCTGCTTGTTCATCGACAAGCCGCTCGCGGACAATATGGCGATCATTCGCCAAGAGCAATATACCCGCTTCCCGATTGCGCAGGACAGCAAGGACCAAATCATTGGCATGATCAATACGAAGCAGCTTTTCCTTCAGTTGCAGGATGACGTTCCGTTTAACTTTGAACAGCTGGTCCGCCCTGTTATGACTGTTCCGGAAGTTATGCCCGTTAAGACGCTGCTCAAGCGGATGCAACTGGAACGCATGCATATTGCGATCCTCATGGACGAGTACGGCGGCACGTCGGGCATGATTACGATTGAGGACATTCTAGAAATCATTGTCGGCGAGATTCGGGATGAATTCGATGCCGATGAGCGCAAAGATATCGAGAAGCTAGCGGATAATTGTTACTTGCTCGACGGCAAAGTTTCGTTAGACGAGCTCGGCAACTTGATCGGCGAGGACCTCGGCCATGAAGAGGTCGATACGATCGGCGGTTGGCTGTACAATGAGATTCAAGAACCGAAGCCGAACAAAGAATTCCGATACAACCATCTGCAATTCATTATTCGTGAAGTAAGCAAACACCGGATACGGAAAGTAGAACTCATTATCCATAATGACCAGGAGCAATCGGAAGAGGTTGCTGTTGTAAGTTAACGAAAAGGGCCCTTGCGTTTCCGATAAGGAATCGTTCAAGGGCCTTTCTTTTGCTTATTCCAAAATAGCTTCGCTTACCGCTTCAACAGCTTGCGGTACTCGCCATAGCCTTCTTCCTCTAGACGGTCGATCGGCACGAACCGCAAGGCTGCCGAATTAATGCAATAGCGGAGCCCGCCTGCTTGCGGCGGCCCGTCCTCGAATACATGTCCCAGATGCGAATCCGCCACCTGGCTGCGCACCTCGGTACGGACCATGCCATGCGTCACATCGAGATGCTCCGTTACGCCCGAGCCCTGAAGCGGCTTCGTGAAGGAAGGCCAGCCGCAGCCCGAGTCATATTTGTCATACGAGCTGAACAGCGGTTCGCCAGAGACAATATCGACGTAGATGCCCTCTCCCTTATGGTCGTGGAATTCGTTGCGGAACGGCGGCTCTGTCGCATTGTTCTGCGTAACCTCGTACTGGATCGGCGTCAGCCTGCTGCGCAAGCTCTGCTCATCCTCGCGATGTTTCCAGTGCTGGGTGATGAACGCGTCACGACCGGAGCCTTTGCGATACATTTTGTACCTTAGCGGTTGTTTCTTATGGTAATCCTGATGATAATCCTCTGCCGGATAGAACACAGATGCTGGCTCAATCGCCGTCGCTACCGGACGGTCGAATCGCCCGCTTGCGTCCAGCTCCCGCTTCGACTCCTCAGCTAATTGTTGCTGTTGTTCGTTATGGTAGAAGATAGCCGGGCGATAGGAATCCCCGCGATCATGGAATTGCCCGCCGCCGTCAGTCGGATCGATCTGCCGCCAGAATATATCAAGCAGCTTCGCATAAGGGAACTGCTCGGGATCAAATGTAATCTGGATCGCCTCCGTATGCCCAGTGCCTCCGCGGCACACTTCCTCATACGTCGGATTAACGGTCGTTCCCCCTGTGTAGCCTGATACGACGCTGATAATGCCTGGCATCTCCTCGAATGGCGAGACCATGCACCAGAAGCATCCGCCAGCGAAGGTCGCCAGCTCGATACGCTGTTCACTCATTGTTGAAGCTCCTCTCCGTTTTTCGTTGCTTCGATTATACTCCAATGGTTGGGCGGGAACAAATCGATAGGCAACGAGGCATGCCACTGCGACGTCAATTGTTACGATTTCCTGCCAATTCGCGAACTGAGCCGTCGCTGACGCTATTTTTTGTTACAATATATGAAGCTATCGAAAGAAGAGGTGTACGCATCAAAATGGAAGCTCCTTTGCAATCCCTATCCGCCCCAAGATCCGATCGCGCCCCGCGCAGACGGAACAGCCGCCGTGCTTTTCTCATTTTCGTCTTTATTTGGCTAATGCTCATTGCCGCTGGCCTTACGGGGGCCAAGCTGTATTCCGACCATATGCAAGCAACGGTAACGGCTGACGTAAGCCAGCAGACCAAAGCCCAGCTCACGCAGATGCAGCAAGATTATGACGGCCGCCTGAAGAAGCTGGAAGAAAGCTACAAGAGCGAGATCGCTGCCTTGCAGAGCAAGATTGATGCACTCAACGAGCTGCTCACCTTTACCAAAGACAACGCTAACGCCAAGACCGACAACAGCAACAAGCTGTATACGCAGCTCAATGACGTGAAGAAACAGCTCGATGCCCTGAAGAAAAATTTGGACGTGTTAAAATGAACATGCCCGTCAAGCTGTTAAACCGTTCGATGCTGCTCGCCAGCGCACCGTTTCTTGGCATACTCATCTGGCTGCTGGTGACGCAGCTTATCATCACCATTCCGAATGAGAAGCCTACGGCTACTGGTATGCCGGATACCGGAACCGCTACAGCGACGAAGACGGCTGCGAAGGGGCTTGATGACGCGTCCCATCTTGCTGCCACTACCCAAGCTTCCATCAAGAAGCAGATTCATCTGTACGAGCAGACGAACGCCAATATCCAGTTGATCGTTTCCACGGTATCTACACAGGTCCAGCGTCCACTGCTCGTCTATGACCGCCGAATTACAGGCAAACTAGGCTACACCACACGGACAATCCAGTCCAGCAAGCTTCGGGCGCAGTTATTCACAATATCGGCGCAGAACTTCAGCGGCTATGCCTTGAAAGTAAAGCTTGGCGACAAGGATGCGATGCGAATGGTGCTCGGGCATGACAAGTTCGGTGGCTCCGAGACGACACTAGCCGCTGTAAAGCGTTATAACGCCGTTGCAGGCGTGAACGCAGGCGGCTTCGCCGACGGCCGAGGCAAGCGTTACCCGCTCAGTACGACCGTGCTGGACGGCCAATACGTCAATGGCTTTGACCCGACGCATGCCGACCTGTTCTTCGTCGGCCTCAACGAGGACAACAAGCTGATCGGCGGCAGCTTCTCCAATAAGGACCAGCTCGATCGATTAAAACCGAAATTCGGCGCTTCCTTCGTACCCATCTTGCTTCAAAATGGCCGGCCAGTGCCGATTCCGCTCAAATGGCAGACTAGCCCGAAACGTGCGCCACGTACAGCCATCGCAAGCTACAAGGACGACCAGCTCTTGTTCCTCGTCATCGACGGGTACAGCGAGTCAGGCAGCTCCGGCGCTACGCTGGAAGAGCTGCAAATTCTGCTCACTCGCTTCGGCGCCGTCAACGCCTACAATCTCGACGGCGGAGGATCATCGTCGCTTATCTTTAACGGCAGCGTAGTGAACCGGCCTTCCGATGGGCAATTGAGGCCGTTGCCGACGCACTTTTTATTTTTCGATTAATTCATCTTTTGGTGGATCAACAACAAAAGAGAGGATACCCGCCCTTTAACAGGCTGGTATCCTCTCTTGCGTTTGTTGCTATTTAATCTTAGTGGTTGATCATCATCGTCATTTCTGGCTTTTCCGAACCCTCGCCGGAGTCGCCCTCTTGGCGTTTCGGACGGCTCAGCAAGAAGCCGAATAGAATGCCCGCAGCGCCGATGTAGATCAGCACGGAGAACATATCGCCGAACGATTTGGACATGAGTGCAGAAGGGTCATTACCGTAAGTAGGTGCATAATGCTCAATGCGATTCGCCAGAATCGTCGTCAGAATTGCGATAGCGAACGATGTTACGACCTGTTGAAGCGCCGCTGTCAATGAAGTTACGCGGCCAACGAGGTTTGCTGGTGCTGATTGAATGATGTGCGTGTTAAGCGGCATCATCGACAAGCCCATGCCTGCGCCGAGCAGTGCAAATGGCAGGATATAACCATATTTGGTCGTATCCGTCGTCACTTGGGACAGCAGGAATGCTGCTAAGGTCACGATAACCAAACCGCCGATAACCGGAACGCGTGCGCCCAGTTTATCGTACAGCTTGCCGCCAATTGGCATGCAGACTGCGGATGCAAGCGCCATAGGCAGCATAATAACGCCTGTTTCGAATGCGCCATAATTTTTTGCTTGGATTAGGAAGAGCGGAATCATGAACATCGTGCCGAACAACGCAATTTGCGATACCCATTGTACGATAATGCCTTTAGTGAAGTTGCCGGAACGGAATACGCGAAGCTCCAGAAGCGGCTGCTTGCGGTTCAGCTCTACAATGATAAAGATAATAAGTGCAACGCCGCCTACAATGATGCCTGTCAGCGTTTTTGCAGACGTCCAAGAGTTGCCGCCTTCACTTACGCCATAAGCGAGTGCCGAGAATGCGATTGGCCCGAAGATCATGCCGAGCGTATCGAGCGTTGGCACTTGTTGGCGGCTGATAGCCGGAAGCGTCTTAATGCCGATCAATACAGCTACAACACCGATCGGAAGGTTAATCAGGAAGATCCAGTGCCAAGTAGCATTTTCAATCAACCAACCGCCAATTACAGGGCCAAGTGCAGGTGCGAGCAACATCGGGATACCGATCATGCCCATGACTGCCCCTACTTTGCCCGGAGGCGCCAAACGATACGTAAACGCCATCGCAATCGGGGCAACCATGCCGCCGCCGAGGCCTTGAATAACGCGATAAGCGATTAGTTGCTCAATAGAACCAGCCATAGCGCACAAGCCAGAACCGAGTGTGAACAATACAACAGAGATCAAGAAAATATTTTTAGCGCCAAAACGGTCGGACAGCCACCCCGCCAACGGAATAACAGCTGCTTGGGACAGTGCGTATCCAATAACGGACCATTGAACAACGTTCAACGTCCTGCCAAAATCCTCCTGCAGCCTCGGCAGTGCGACGTTCATCGCCGTACCGTCAAGGATAACCATGAACATACCAACAATAATAGCAAGCAGCGGTGCGATAATGTGGCTCATCGACTGCTGGTCCTTACTTAACGTTTCACTTGACATAACTTTCCTCTCCACTCCTTTTTCCTCTATTTCTGAAATTGACCTGCCGCCTTGATCGCGTTACAATGAAAACAGACTTCTGAAAGCGATTTTCACAAATAACCACAATTGAAGCGGACAATTGTCCGTCAGACATTACTACTGAATAATATCGGACAATTGTCCGTTTGTCAATTCTCCATGCAAAGTATTAACAAAGGATTCAAGAAAGAAGGGAGGCCGGATATTGGCAACGCCCAAACGAAAAGATGCGCAGCAGCTCACTGAACTAATCTTGGACACCGCACGGGAGTTGTTCACGGAGCATGGCGTGGATGCAGTAAGCATGCATCAGATCGCCAAGACCGCCGGGGTCGGACAAGCAACCCTTTATCGGCGCTATACACAGAAGGCCGATTTATGCTTAGAACTGATGGACGATCATTTTAACCGGTTTAAGAACGATGTGGTCTTGCTTCTCGAACAGCTGGAGCAGTCCGAGGAATCAACCCATACACGCCTTAAAGCGCTCGTGCGCCGGCTCGTTCAGTTTTCTAATGATGAGTCTGCGTTGCTACATGCGATTCATGCGACGATCACCCCACTGAATTGTATTGAGAACGAGAAGAAGTCCTTCTTTCAGTATCCCCCTTATGTTTTCCTGCATGGGACATTATCAACCCTGCTGAAGGAAGCATTGGATAGCGGCCAAACGGTTCCATTCGATCCTGCTTTTAACGCGCATATTCTCATTACCGCTTTAGCGCCTCATACGCTTCAGCATTTGCATCAAGAGTATGGCTACACGACCGACCAAATTGTCGAGAAGCTTTGCATGGCTTTAATTAACCCACTCTTCAAATCATAAGTCTCGGACCGGCATTTCGGCATGCCGCCCGAGGCTTTTTGCCACGATTTACCAGTTACTGAAAACGCTTTATTTCGACAAAGGCAGGCCTTCTGCCCTCCGTCTGTGGATTCATTGACGCTTGTCCGGCCACATCCGATAATGGAATAGGTAGATCCAACCATTTCCAGAGGAGTGATTTCATGTCCGGTAAAATTCTTATCCTGACAGGCGATGCTGCTGAAGTACTTGAGGTATACTATCCATATTACCGTATGCTTGAGGAAGGCTATGAAACGGATATTGCTGCACCGCAGAAAAAAATTCTTAACACCGTCTGTCATGACTTTGTTGATGATTGGGCTACTTATACCGAAAAGCCGGCACACCGCCTTGCGGCGAACATCGCTTTCGCTGATGTAGATCCTTCTGCTTACGCTGGCATCATTATTCCTGGCGGCCGCGCACCAGAATTTATTCGTAACGACGCCGATTTGCCGCGCATTATCCGGCACTTCCTAGAGGAAGACAAACCAGTTGGCGTTATCTGCCACGGCGCTCAAGTGTTCCTCGCACTGAAAGACAATACGCTCTTCCAAGGCCGTACGATTACTGGTTATAACGCAAGCCGTCTCGAAGTCGAATCGCTCGGGGCTACATATGCCGAAGAAACTCTGCATGTCGATGGCAATATTATTTCCGGGCATGCATGGCCGGACTTGCCAGGCTTCACGCGGGAGTTCCTCCGCGCGATCCGCCGCAGCGAAGGAGCTTCAGCGCAAGCTGCAGGCTCATCTTCTTCCTCAATCGGCTAATCGGATAGATAGACAAAAAGCTGTACGAAAAGCCATTGCCAATTGGCTTTTTGTACAGCTTTTTCATTTGTTTTAACTGTGGCTGCTTAAAACATATCCTGTGTTACTCCCAGATCAGGTTATGTTTGCACGCATGATGCATTCCGACCATTCGCCCATATAGAGTAGCTTTTTCTACTCTATTCACACTCCAGCGCGCTAGCAGGTAGCCTTCAGCCAAAAGGGAGCAGCACTCCGTTGAGCGCTGCCCCCTCCTTTTTCACATCAAATCAAGCTCCTGCTTCCTAGGATACCTCAATCACGACCGACTTAATCTTCACTGGCGTAACCGGTACGCTTAACTCCCCTGTTCCGCTCGCTTTAACCTTGACCTTGCTGATTGCATGCACAACATCAAGCCCCTCGACAATCTTGCCGAAAATCGTGTAGTTCGGATTATCGTTCAACAGTTCGCTGTCGGTACCCGTACATACGAAAAATTGGCTGCCATTCGTATTCGGGCCAGCATTCGCCATCGCAACAATGCCGTCCTTATACGTATATCCATTATACAATTCATCTTTAAATGTATAACCTGGACCGCCCGCTCCCGTCCCTGTCGGGTCCCCAGATTGAATGACGAAGTTTTCCAGAACGCGATGGAAAATCACATTATCATAATAACCGTCCTTCGACAGCGTGACAAAATTATTTACCGTAAGTGGAGCATCCTTCGCGAACAATTGGATCGTGAACGCCCCAAGCGTTGTTGTCACCTTCGCCTTGTATGACTTAGACGTATTAATCGCCATCGCCGGCATTTTCGCATAGGTTTTGCCTACCCGGATCGTCGCTCTATCCGCATCATAAGTAACCGGCTTGCCAATCGATTCACTAACAAAACGCAAGGGTACATATGTCGTCCCTTTGTACATGAAAGCCCCGTCACCTGTTGGTTTCTTCTCCACGCCATCGAATAGGAACGTAAGTTTCTTGAATTCTACCGTTATTGTCCCAGTCGCCGCATATGCGGTCGCCGCGCAGAGCATTACGCCTACAAGCAAGCCAATAACAAGCCCCTGCAACCGATGTTTCACTGCATTCTCCCTCATCTCATCCGCCAAAGTTCGCATCAATTCGACACGACCTTAGTCAGATTCGACAACGACGCAATTAGTACCTGCTGCTATAGCTACATTCATTCTGCATGCATGCTCAAACTTTTAGCATAGGACGTTCCCTCCGGTGCATACATCATAACGTTTAAGCCTCGCGGAGACCGGAGGCTTGTGTAAACTAACGAATATGAACCTAGAATAGGGGGGCTTGCTGCTTGCTCCGTCCAAACCGGGAAATTATTATCGTGGTCGTACCTGCGTTCATCATTCGTGAATTTATTGCGGTAGACCTCGTCGGCAGCACGGCTTTATATTACGGCGTGAAGCTTATGCTTAAGAAACTTCTGTATACGGACGCAATCGCCATGATTAGCAGCATCCTACTTCCCATTTTGTACAAAAAAATCGCCCGCCGCCTAGCAGCCCGCCCGCTTAGCCCACTGGGTTAATGCGAACGGTCGCTTGCTTGCCGCTTACTTGAATGCCCGTTGCTTTGGTGCCAACGGGTTTCAAATCTATGGCGAGGCGCTCCAACAGCTCTTTCGCCGGCACCTGCTCCTGCTTGCCCTTCAGGCGCACCACCAGCAGAACCGGATTGCCTGCGGCTAGCAGTTTCTCGGCCTGCCGCCGCTTCGTATCATAATCATGCTCTTCAATATTCGCAGACAGCCGAAGCTCCTTCTCCTTGGCGGGCTGGTCTTGCAGGCGTTCCCCCCGCTTCTGCTGCGACAGTTCCCGCTTGGCATCACTGCGGCCAACTAGCTTGCATGGCGGTGGGCTGCTCATCAGCGACGTGCATACTAGCGAAACCCCATATTCCTTCGCCATACGTAAAGCTTCTTCTCTTGATACGACACCTAAGTCCTCACCATTGATGCCTGTTAGCAAAACTTCGGATGCTTTGATTTGTTCATTCATGATCAGCATGGATTCGCCCCCTGTTCACACATCTATCCTTAAGGAATGATCTAGTGAATCTTTTGTTCTACAGCCAATTTTAACGATGACCATCCGTGTTTTTCTTGGCCTTTACTAAACTTCACCCGCAATGAAATTTGAGACTTGCTACCGTCCCAAGCAAGAGTCGGGCTCGAGGAATGGGTTTCTACTTTTATCTCGCCTGACACCGGTTGCCGTTCATGAATATAGGCTTTTTCCTCGTTGTACACGGTCGTTATGACAAGCGGTTTCCCAAGAAGGTTTTCGATTCCTTGGCGAAGCAGTTCTTGGGCTGCATTTTGAAGCAACTCGCCTAATTTGTCCGAAACGATTTTCAAACATTGTGTATGGGTGCTTTCGCCTGCTTTAAATTGCTCTTCCGCTAACGAAACAACATTTTTCAGCTGATCGCTAACCACTTTTTCAAGCGGGAAGAAGGTAACCAGAATCTTGCCGATTCCTGGATTTTTAAGCGTAACTTTTTTGTTATCACTAATTGCCTTTAAGGAAAGGTTTTCGGTAATCAGTGTGTTGCGGTGGCGTATATTCAGCTGCAAGTCAGAGGTGTCCAATTTATCTGCTACGTAGCTCTCCGGCACGAGTTGGATGCTCTCTAGCGTAAATTCATTATATTTAGCATTCATCATCCCTATAATTGTATCAACTGTCGGAACAGCGGATGCTTTCAGCTTTTCGATTTCTTCAGGCTTAACCAACGGCGCGTAGCTTTCGAGCATTTTTAAGCAATATTCGGAGTCGACCTGAATCGTATCAGGGAACTTCCTTAGCAATTCAAGATAAACGAGTGCCTCGTTACATTTTCCGATCGCGTTTGATTTGTTATCTTTATCTACAGGCAAAATGTTATTTAATATTTTACTAGCGATTTTTAACGTTTTTAAATTTTGGGATCGAATGCCTTCGTCAAATTTGACAAGATTGTCAATCTGTTTATGGCTTATAGCAAGTTTAACCGACGACAATGGATCAGATTCAAATTTGAACCTTAGCCGCAAGCAAGCTGAGCCACATAAAATGCTGACCGTGTTGCCGCCGCTCTTAAACACTTTAATATCTTTGAATAATAGCCCAACCGTAGGATCAGGCTTTTCCACCCTTATCGTACCATTGGGATAAAGGCGCGTTACGATATTAAAATCATCCACCATAAGCATCGTCTTATAGGCGTTTTCAATAAGCTTGGGATTAGAGTTGCAGAAGTCCTGCAATAGGTTAAAACAGTTCTCCCTTAGGCTAAAAAGGAAACGGTCACGAATTTCATTCAAATCTTCATCATCAAATTTCCAATCGGAATCAGGGTGTAACTGCTTTAAATCCCCCCTGCTTGTTTCAGTAGTTGGGATGCCTGTTTTGTATTCATACAAATCAGCCAAGTATTGATTGTATTCCTTTTCCATTGGCTCATTAAATTTCGCTTGAAGGCTCTCATCGAGAAAATATTTGGATATAAAGGACTTTGCCCCAACGTTTTTCGGTTGAATGTCGCTATTCCCTTTAACTGTAAACAAATTAACTTTAATCTCTTTGCCTGTGTTTAGATATAACGTTAAATCACTTTGCGAATCCGCGTTGTTAAAATCGAATTTTGAACGCACTGACCCAATATTCTTGTACTCCCCAAGTATAAACTCGGCAGTCTTTACAGCTGCCGGCTGTCCACTTGGTTCATCTCCTCTTACATAACTTTCTATAGCATTTTTCACATGAATCACATGATTATTGCCCTGTTTCTTATGCTCAACCATTATGTTTAATCCCGCCTATTGTCCAAAATTCGCCGCTAAGGGAAAAACAAGAACCCGATTCGGCGGATAAGTGGTATCGTCTTGCATGACAGGATTCATCCCGCGATGCTTCGGATTATAATATTTTTTGCGGTATTGCGTTGCTGTTATCCCCTTTAGGGACTTAAATACCCGGCAAAAATAATTTTCATCGGCGAAACCGACCGAGAACGCCACTTCCTTCACGGTAGCATCCTCATACAGCAAAAGATGGCAAGCGCGTTCGATCCGGCGTTGAATAATCATCTCCCGAGGCGTACGCCCCGTATGCCTTGCGAACAGGCGTGTAAAATGCTCGTGCGTCCAGCCCGCCTGCTCCGCTAGCCCCTCTATTGTAAAAGGCTCATCCAGATGCGCCTCTATGTAATGAATCGCCTTCGTAATTTGCGGCGGAATCGCCGTTGCCCGTTCAACCGGATAATCCACGTAGGAGGCGTTCAGCTCTTCCAACAATGCGAGCAGCAAAGCGCTTCCACGTTGCTGCATGCGATTAGGATGGGCATAAGCTATGTTCATGAGCTGCGTCATGAGGCTGGCAAGCCATTCGTCCCCAAGTGGAATGCAAGAAGGGCCATCATGCCGCAAAATCGGCAGCAAATCCGCTTCGCTTACATCCTCTCTTCCGTCATAACCAAAATGGACGAACAGATGCCGGGACGGCTGTGCCGCATCGTAACGATACTCATGCCACTCCCCTGGCCTTGTTATAATAAAGCAGGGCTCCGTGAGTGAATACGTGCGTCCTTCCACCATATACACGCTGCCAGTGCCATTCGGAAAATAAAGCAGCTCATAGTCACAAATCCGTCTAGGCTTTAAGCCGGTGCCAGCTTTCATCAGCATATCGCCAGCAATATGGATATTCGGCAACAACAGCGCCGATTGTTCTTGTTGGTCATATTGGATTACTGCTTGTTTGTCGACGCTGTTTCCTAGCCTCATTTCCTTCATCCCTTCTTTAACAGCACATAGACGATCTCTTGCTTGCCTTGTCGCAAACCCTCTATCAGCCATTTTTCGTACATTATAGCCCATTATTACGTATAAACGCCCATTTCACAATGGAGAAGAGAGATAAATAACTGGACGAATTTGATGTGGAAATTCATTCATTATGGCATAAAAAAACCGCTGCCCGCTGGCAACGGCTGCTCTTAATGATCTGACTCGTCCCATTTACGGGAGTAGGCCTTCTTGGTTACCCATAACGTTACCCAAGTGATTGCAATCAAAATAATAACGGCTGAAACCCATACGCCTGCTGGCACGCCCATCGTTCCGCCCCCCTCCTGTCATGCACACGCTTTCTTATATGTACGATCATACCTTACACAGGTTGGTTGTGCAATGCCGGGGGCAATCATGCGCCAACCGAATAAAACCTGCACGCTCCCCGATAGGATCATGCAGGTTGTGCTCTTATTTTAACCTCCGACCAACTCTGCCTCGTAAAATAAACTCGATATCGCGTTCCCCAACTGATGGCATACCGCTACTAAACGGTTTAAGCCCTCACGCGCATTATCGTATACATCCGGCTCCGGGCCTTTCCCTATCCGTTCGCTAATTGCCACTAATACGTTGGCTTGCTTCGCCAGCCCATCGAAAGAGGGATCCATCACCACCGATGCTTTTAGGTAATGGTCCAGGGAAGCGGCTGCGAACGTAATCGAGCGCGGGAACTCATTATTGCCCATAATGAACGTTATCGCTGTATTGCTAGCCATGTCTGTTGCATACTGCTTGCGGTATGCCTCATGAGCGCCAAGTGCTTTCAGCAGCATTGCCGATCGGTTATGCTCATGCTGCTCCTTCGGCACGCTCGCATCCCGCAACGAGTTCGTATAGAATGCCCGTACGACCCGTGCCGTATTTTCTGCCCGTTCCAAATGCTTGCCCAACTGAATAAAGTTCCACTCTTGCCCCCGCACCATGGCGCTGTCTGCTGCTCCATTGAACAAGGATGTCCACTCCCGCAGCCGCTGATAAAACAAATAGGGCGATTGCAGCATCACCTGGCTAACCGTTTGCTCCTTTAACCACAGGTAAGCGCCATTAATGATTTCCCATAGCTCACTAGGCAACAGCTGGCGAAGGGCGCGCACGTTGTTACGAGCTTGTTGGATGCAGGAGAAAATCGAGTTCGGATTTGAACGTTCGAAGGTCATAAAATGCAGCACCTTCAATTCGTTTACACTCGTATGGCTCGACTTGTACCGTTCGATATCGCCGACTGCCGACACTAGCCGCTCCCATACATATTCCCGTTCATGCGGTGATCCTAATTGTTCTTGGCGGGCATGATAGTTCACATCGATCAATCGCGCATGATTTTCTGCCCGCTCAACATAGCGGCCAATCCAAAAGAGCATCTCTGCCAATCGATTAATCATCAGCTAGCACCTCATCGCATTGTAAGAGTTTAAATAATCCACGTATCTTTCGTGCCGCCGCCTTGCGACGAATTCACGATAAGCGATCCTTCTTCTAAAGCAACTCTAGTCAATCCACCCGGAACAACATAAGATTCAGCGCCTCCGGTAAACACAAAAGCACGCAAGTCGATATGCCTTGGTGCAATGTCGCCATCCGTAAGGGAAGGGCTGCACGATAACTTCATCGTCGGTTGAGCGATGTATCGCTCAGGATGTTTCTCAATTAGCGCGGCAAATTTCCCGAGTTCCTCCTCGCTAGCTGAAGGGCCAATTAACATGCCATAGCCACCAGACAGCGAGCGCTCCTTAACAACCATCTCCGACAATTTGCTAAGCACATACTTTCTATCATATGGCCTAGACAAAATATACGTAGGCACATTGTTCAGCAACGGCTCTTCATTCAAATAATATCGGATCATATCTGGTACATACGCATAAATCGCTTTATCATCCGCAACACCGGTTCCCGGTGCATTGGCAAGCGCCACATTGCCAGCTAGATAAGCGTCTATTAAGCCAGGTACGTCAAGCACGGAATCCGGCCGATATACCGTAGGGTCCAGATACTCATCATCCACCCGCCGATAAATCACATCTACTTGCCGCAGCCCACGCATCGTCCTCATATAGACCTTACGGTCGATAACCGTCAAATCCCTGCTCTCAACAAGCTCAATGCCCATCTCCTGAGCAAGGAAGGTATGGTCATAGTAGGCTGCATTATATATGCCCGGTGTCAGCAGTACAACTAGCGGGTCAGCTTTGCCATTAGGAGCTAGACTGCGCAAGCAGCGCAAAAGCTCGCTAAGCCCCCGATCAATATCCCGAATCCGATTATGGTAAAATAACTCCGAGAACAAGGTGGCCATCAGTGAACGATTCTTATATACATAGGAGAGCCCTGAAGGTGTGCGCAAATTGTCCTCTAGCACATAAAACTCTCCAGTCTCGCTGCGAATAATATCAATGCCAGATAGCGGAATATACGTACCATTTGGCACATTCATCCCAACCATCTCCGGTAAAAAGTACGGGTTATTTACTACAATTTCTCGCGGCACAAGGCCATCCTTGATTATATTTTGGCTATTATAGCAATCGGCTATAAAGCAGTTCAAAGCGTTCGTCCTCTGCTTCAGGCCTGTTTCTAACTGCTGCCACTCTTGCCCCGTTATAATGCGCGGAATCAGATCGAACGGTATCGTTCGCTCCAATGCAGCGTCATCGTCGGCAGATCCGTTCATCGTAAACGTAATGCCTTGCCTCATCATCTGCGCTTGCATCGTTTCATACTTTCGAGTCAGTTCGTCCAAACCCATCATGGCCAATTGTTTCATAACAGCTGCGTAAGGTGTCCGTACTTTCCCGCTCTGATCAACCATCTCGTCGTAAAATACCGGACTGCTGTAATTAGCAAATAAATGTTTGTGTTGAATCATCGGCATGGCCATGACCGTTACCCTCCCATTCGTCTTATCAGTCATCCTGATGAAACGTCACTTTTCATTACACCTAATCATTATGATCAGTATAAAAGAATGGAACTATTGCTGTATGTCGAAACATAGGACGTATTTTACGGAAATTTTATGACAAATCACTAGCATATTGATCGTAATACGATCATTAGTGTAACCAAATCTACCATATATGGTTAACAGATGGCTTTCAGACTGGCCTGAACGCTGCTTTATTTCATTGTATATGACCAAAACTTATCCACAGAACATTTGCACTAACACACATAACTAAAGCATGAATCAAACTTTCCACGTCCTTCTTGCTTTTCTTACACACATTTGTTAACTTACCCACTAAATATTCAGCTTTTCCAGACAAATTAGACAAGACTCTTCCTACGTGTTATTTCCTGTCGAAAATCATTTATTCAAATAATGTTAGCAATCTGTTAATAAAAACAAAAAAAGAGAGCCCCTGTTAAAGGAACTCTCTTTTACTTTATTGAATCGATTGAGTTATCCACTCATCCGATAATGGCTGAATATGGTCGGGATGACACGATTCGAACATGCGACCCCCTGGTCCCAAACCAGGTGCTCTACCAAGCTGAGCTACATCCCGTTATTCAATTATGAAAATGGCGTGCCCTGAGAGATTCGAACTCCCGACCTTTTGATTCGTAGTCAAACGCTCTATCCAGCTGAGCTAAGGGCACTAATTTATGGAGCGGAAGACGGGAATCGAACCCGCGACCCTCGCCTTGGCAAGGCGATGCTCTACCGCTGAGCCACTTCCGCAGATGGTGCGGTCAAGAGGACTTGAACCTCCACGGCTGTTACACCACTAGAACCTGAATCTAGCGCGTCTGCCAATTCCGCCATGACCGCGAAATAATATGGTGCGGTTGAGAGGACTCGAACCTCCACGAGCGTACGCCCACTACCCCCTCAAGATAGCGTGTCTGCCATTCCACCACAACCGCATATGAAGTTAAAAGTGAGCCATGTAGGACTCGAACCTACGACACCCTGATTAAAAGTCAGGTGCTCTACCAACTGAGCTAATGGCTCATAAATGGCTGGGGATCCAGGGATCGAACCTGGGAATGACGGAGTCAAAGTCCGTTGCCTTACCGCTTGGCTAATCCCCAATAAAAAACATGGGGCGATCGAGGGGAATTGAACCCCCGAATGTCGGAATCACAATCCGATGCGTTAACCACTTCGCCACGACCGCCATGTGAGGTCAATACTTATGTTTCGTGGCTGAAAAGCCGGTTAAGGATATAATGGCGGAGCCGACGGGATTCGAACCCGCGGTCTCCTGCGTGACAGGCAGGCATGTTAGGCCTCTACACCACGGCTCCACATTATAAGTTCGGACAACTATCCGTTGTTCGGTAAAAATTGGTTGCGGGGGCAGGATTTGAACCTGCGGCCTTCGGGTTATGAGCCCGACGAGCTACCGAGCTGCTCCACCCCGCGTCAGTATTAAATTAATGGTGGAGGCTGACGGGATCGAACCGCCGACCCTCTGCTTGTAAGGCAGATGCTCTCCCAGCTGAGCTAAGCCTCCAAAAATGGTGACCCGTAGGGGATTCGAACCCCTGTTACCTCCGTGAAAGGGAGGTGTCTTAACCCCTTGACCAACGGGCCATTCTTTATTAATTCGTTACGATCTATTAAGGTAAGATCGAACGGAGAGAGAGGGATTCGAACCCTCGCACCACTTGCGCAGTCTAACCCCTTAGCAGAGGGTCCCCTTGAGCCACTTGGGTATCTCTCCATGGCTCCCCGAACAGGACTCGAACCTGTGACAACTCGATTAACAGTCGAGTGCTCTACCAACTGAGCTATCAGGGAATGAATGGTGGAGCCAAGCGGGATCGAACCGCTGACCTCCTGCTTGCAAGGCAGGCGCTCTCCCAGCTGAGCTATGGCCCCAATCAATTTGTTGCTTTGGTGTAATGCTTATTACACCTTGAAAACTGGATGCGAATGTTGAATCCTTAGCTTTGTCTTGCTCACGAAGTTGCTTCTCTTGATAAGAAGCTTAGGATAAGCCCTCGACCTATTAGTACCCGTCAGCTGCACGCATTGCTGCGCTTCCACCTCGAGCCTATCAACCTGGTCGTCTTCCAGGGGTCTTACATACTGGGAAATCTCATCTTGAGGGGGGCTTCGCGCTTAGATGCTTTCAGCGCTTATCCCGTCCGCACTTGGCTACCCAGCGATGCTCCTGGCGGAACAACTGGTACACCAGCGGTGCGTCCATCCCGGTC
>NZ_WSTC01000052.1 GCF_009789195.1 Paenibacillus sp. MMS18-CY102
CGCCCCATGGGCGCCGCCGCAGGCGCTCGCTGCAGCGCTCGCGCCTGCGCTAGCGGCACGCCGCGAAGCGGCGGCCGTTGCTGCCGGCGAAGCCTCGCCGGCAGCGGGGCGGCATGCCGCCCCGGCGGCTCCTCATGCTGAGCCGCCGCACTGCGCGCCGGCCCAGCGGCATCCTGCTGGGCCGCGCAGCCGATGGTTCGCTGCGCAATTGGATCCGCGTGCGATTATACTTGCGTACATGGCCTTTGCTTCAGCCGTTCTGCTTCAGCAGGCCTGGACGGGCTTGCTCGTTGCTGCTGCACTCGCAAGCGTGCTTGTATGGCTTCCGCTTCGCGCAGCCATTGCGCCTTGGCGCAGAGCAATCATGCTCTACATTCAGATGGTTGCTGTGCTTTTTGTAATTGGGGGACTGACTTTCTCGCCACTGGGCTTCCAGCTTTCAGCAGCGCTTAATACAGGGTTTAATCTTTGCCGTTTGCTTGTCGTTATGATGCTAGGGCTACCGATAAGTGCACTTATGACGCCGCTTCGCTTGCAGCGGGCATTGGAGCAAACATTCGGCTGGCTGGAGCGATTTCGAGTTCCAGTATCCAAATTTGCTCTAACCGTCGCTCTTATTTTTCGATTTATTCCGATGCTAAGCAGCGAATGGGAACGCTTTGCACGCATTGCACAAGCGCGCGGCAAAATGGCAGCACAACCTGGCAAGGTGCCGATGCGAATGCTTGTCGCCGTGCTCGCGCCTTTTTTGCTCGCAATGCTGCGTGATGCCGAGCAGATGACAGAAGCGCTGGAGGCGCGGGGGTATGGCCGGATCGATGTGAAGCCTACAAGAGGCCTCGTGCTGCGATGGGCGGCTCAAGATACGTTAATTGTGCTTGCAAGCATTATTATTTTTTTGTTCTTATATACAGGAAACCGATGGTTCACGTAGCTGCTTCTTAGTACGAGTTTTTCCGCAAAAAGAAGGGTGTCCCAAAGCGTAAGCTTCGGGGCACCCTTCTTCATTTATAAAAATGTAACGGACCGAGCGGCCCTTATTCGATCCAATTCAACCACATTTGGGTTGTAACGGACTCAGCCAGCAGCCGCTATATGGCCATTTTCTTCCTCATAGGGCATCAAAATTACTAAATAACGGCCACTGGGTCCGTTACATTTGAAATCTGCCCATTTGGAGCAACATAGCGGCCCTGGAGTCCGTTAGAACCTCTCTTTTCCTCGTTCAACCCATCATTCAACTGCATGTTTGTTCGACATTCTGGCGCCGCGAACTGCTCCAATAATACGTCAAAGCGGCCGCGAAAATCCCAACAGCACCGCCCAGCCAAAAGCCGCTATTAATGCCCCACTGGTCATTCATCCAGCCTGCCACGAAAGGGCCGGCGAACATGCCCATGGCATATACCGCTTGATAAAAGCCCATTGCGGTCGCTCGCTCGGAGATTGGAGCTTCCCGTATCGCTAGGCTAAGCAGAAGCGGGAATAGCAGCCCTTGCATAAACCCGTTTACGGCTTGCGTTGCGGCTAGCCAGATCAAGGATGGGCTGAAGGCGACGAGCGCCGTCGTTATCGCGCCTAATCCAAAACCAGCACGGAGAAGCCGCCATTCGCCGAATTTGTTTGATAATACGCCACCAGCGAGCAAAGAAGCGAGGGCATGCGGGATCATGAAAGAGAACACGATGCCTGTTAGCAGCCAGCCGTCAGCACCAAGATCTTGCGCCTTAAGAGGCGTGAAGCCGAACATCGAAATGAACAGCATCGCATGCGCCATTACTGAGAGCACAGAAGCACGGACAAGCGTGCGCTGCCGTACTACGCCTCGAAATAATGAAGGGGATAGGCGCGGCATGCGCTTGGCAGCGATAGGGGTCTCAGGAATGGATAACGCAAATGGGATGCCGATCACTGCAGCCCCCACGCCAGCAAGAAAAGCTGTATTCCAGCCGAAGCCATCTGCTAGAGGAGCGCTGAATGCCATGCCCGTTAGTTGGCCAGCAACTGTCATCGCGCTAATTTGCCCCATTGCTTTCGATGTTTCGCCTTGTGGGAACATTGAAGCATACATAACCGTAAAAGCGGACCACGTTGAGGCGCATACCCCTGCTGTAATGCGGCCTGCAAGCGGCCAGCCGGACCAACCGGGAATGATGAACAAGTATGCAACTTGCAGCTCCTGCCGCCAGCCCAAGCATAATAAACGGTTTGCGGCGCCCTTTTGCATCTGACCATAGCCCGATTGGGAATCGAATGAGCAATTGGACGAAACCATAGCTGCCGAGCACGATCCCAATGAACGCTAATGAGTAGCCTAGTGATGACAAGTAGGGGGATAAAATCGGGACGTACATATACATCGATGTCCAATACAATACCGTCATGATGCCAAAACGTACACGATGCGCACGGCTAAACGAACTGCTGATCTCTGATGCCATAATGATAAGAAGCCTCCTTGCTCTATCGAAGAGTCCGTGCCTACTTGCTTTACTTTAACGCTTTGATCGAAACTATGCTATCCGTTCCAAAAATCTTTTTGTGAAAATCATTCGTCAAGGAATATAATGGAATTCTGTTAGAAGGAGGGCGAATTATGCCGTTTACATTGTCTCATCCCGCATTTGCAGTGCCTTTGCGCCGGTATTTTCCAAATTTAAGTATAGCAGGACTCGTATTAGGCAGCATGTCGCCTGATCTTGAGTACTTTGCCAATATGGAAGCACGCGGTACGATTGGCCATCAGTTTATTGGATTTATGCTTATAGGGTTGCCGTTATGCTTCGCTATTTATTTCAGCTATGAACGGGTCATACGCCCGATGCTGTCCGCATTCATGCCCAACCTGTTCGGTTTAAAGCGTTTTGTACGGGAATGTTATGAACGGGGAGAACCTTTGTCGCTAGCGGGCTGGTTTCATTTTGCGGCGGCGGCGTTTGTCGGGTATTTGACCCATATGTTTATGGATGCTTGGACGCATGGGAGCGGGATTTTTGTTCAGCATTTGCCCGGGCTTACAGTACACACGCTAGGCATGCCGCTATTTCAACTGCTGCAGTTTGCCTTCTCTGCCTTGGGGGCTGCGGTTATCGCAATATGGGGTTTCATCCAATGGTTGCGATGGTTAAAGGATGCGCCGCGAAGCGGCACTAATCACAGCGCCAAATTACTCGAATACGCGCGTGATCCATGGGTATGGCCGTGGGCATTGCTAATCGGCATGTTTACGATGCTCATTAAGCTCCTTTTCTCTGTCGATCCAGGCGATTTATCGATTTGGTTCGCAGCACCTTTCTCGGCAGCAGCACTAGGCATATTCGGTGCATGCCTGCTGGGGCGCTCCCAGAAACATGGCCAATTAGGTGCAGGTTTTAGGTTGGTGGCTTTGTGGCTCGCGCTTTTAGGCGCATTAAAGTTCGAAGCGCATATCTATTTATTGCATCAAATCGGCATTTCGACATCTCGGTTAATGGATTGGATCGTCACAATGTGGGGGCTCGTCGCAGTGATGGCCGTGATTTCATTGCAAATGAACCGGATCGTTAATAAATTTGTAAGAAATGGTTTGAAAACCGTTAATAAACGAACGTTATCCTAATAGAAGATACTTATTAAGCATAAGGCGTGATGATGTGTCGATTCGCGGTAAACTGCAAGTCGCATTATGGGCCATGGTTATCGTGCCGAACGTGATCATGATTAGCTTGATTGTACTCCTGCTTTATTTTTTGAGTGACCAGACGCTGCACGAACTCATGAATAATGAGAAAAATATGGGGTACAAACAAGCGACTACGCTTGGAGAGCTATCGTACGTGCTTCATAATGATCCACAGCGGCTCGATGATCCGCAATATGTCCAGCAGTTAAAAGATAGGCTTGAACCTTTGTCAGCCGGATTTGTCGTTGAACATGATGGGGAGCAGCCAATTGTCGTAGCGCCAATGCTCAAGCACAAATCGGGAACCGATGACTGGAAAGATGTGTTGAATGCGGGCGATAGCACGAATATCGGCGGCTACCGGTACCAAATCCATCATCTCAGCATCACGTACCCAGATGGTTCACACGGGTCAGCCGTGTTGTTCCGGCAAGAGGAGTCGCTTCCTATTTATTGGAAAGTTCTCGTTCCGCTCATCGTGCTGTTAGCGCTGGTTGCGACGAGCATTTTCTTAACGTATTTAGTATCTCGCAGCATTATCCGGCCACTGTACTCGCTGAAGCACGCGGCGGAGCAAATTAGCGAAGGCAGGCTGGACGGCGAGGTGAAGTCGACGACTAAGGATGAGATTGGGGAGCTAGCCGAAGCTTTCGAGACGATGCGAGTTCGACTAAAGGCGTCTATCGAAGAACGGCTGCAGGATGAAGACAATCGCAAGATGCTGCTGTCGCATATTTCCCATGATTTGAAAACGCCGATAACAGCGATTAAAGGCTATGTGGAGGGCATACTCGACGGGGTTGCGAATACGCAGGAAAAACAGGAAAAGTACTTGCGCACCGTATATCGGAAGGCAACGGACATGGATCGGCTCATTGATGAGTTATTCTTGTTTTCGCGGCTGGATATGCACCATGTTGCATATGACTTTAAACCGATTGATTTGCGGCGGTATCTGGCCCATTACACCGAAGAATTACAATTTGAGTTGGAGAAAGAATCAATTGCACTCGTAAGCTCGGGCATTGAAGGCCCGCCATTAATCGTTGTTGCAGATCCGGAGAAGCTAGGCCGTGTATTTCATAACATCATAGGCAACAGCATCAAGTACATGAATACGGAGGATGGAGCAGCAAACCGGTTTTTAGCAATTCAGGTTTCTGAGAATGAGGAGGAAATAACGGTAGAACTTCGGGACAACGGTCCTGGGGTATCGCCTGAGTCACTCCCCATGTTATTCGATCACTTCTACCGTACCGAACAATCGAGAAATGTGGAGACGGGCGGCAGCGGGTTAGGGCTAGCGATTGTCAAGCAAATCATGGAAGGCCATGGCGGTGCTGTTCGTGCAGAGCTGCCGCCAGACGGGGGATTGGCGATCATCGTCACGCTCCATCGATGGCCAGAACACGACAAGCAAGAAACAGCAGGTGGTGAGAAGCAGCAATGAAGAACATCTTAATAATTGAGGATGAACGTACGATCGCCGAGCTTCAGCGGGATTACCTGGAAAGCCATGGTTACAGGGCGGATATCGAAGGCAAAGGCGACATTGGCTTACGAAGAGCGCTTGATGGGCAATATGACCTGATTATATTGGATCTCATGCTCCCACACACCGATGGGTTCGAGATTTGCCGGCGCATTCGGCAAGAAGCGGATATTCCGATCATCATGATTTCCGCCAAGAAGGAAGATGTCGATAAAATCCGTGGCCTTGGCCTTGGCGCGGACGATTACATGACAAAGCCTTTTAGCCCAAGTGAGCTGGTTGCAAGGGTTAAAGCGCATCTTGCCCGTTATGACCGGTTAACCGGAGACAGCCGCGAAGCGCAACAATCCTTGACGATTCGGGGATTAACGATTAATAAGCTGACGAGGCAAGTAAACATTAGAGATCGAGATATGCTCTTAACGAGCAAGGAATTCGATTTGCTGCTATTGCTTGCTGCCCATCCCAACCGGGTGTTTACGAAGGATGAACTGTTCGAGCGCGTATGGGGACTGGAATCGATCGGGGATAGCTCGACGGTGACGGTTCACATCCGCCGGCTTCGCGAGAAGATCGAACTGGATCCGTCCAATCCCCAATACATTGATACCGTGTGGGGTGTAGGTTACCGGCTCAAAGTGTAGCAAGCAATCACATCTAGATAAAAAGAAGGAGTGGACAAGCTGTGCGAAGTCTAATTAAGTTCTCATTAAACAATAAGTTTGCCCTGTGGATCATGACGATTATCGTCTTGCTAGCTGGCATTTTCTCCGGCACACAGATGAAAATGGAGACGTTGCCTGACATTACGATTCCAATCGTAAATGTAACGACGGTTTATCCAGGCGCTGCGCCTGAGGAAGTAATGGAAAATGTCACCAAACAGATTGAGCAGCATACGCGCAATCTTGAAGGCGTTAAGTTGGTGACCTCTACCTCGATGGAGAATGCTTCATCCGTCGTCATTGAGTACGATTTTAGTACGGATATGGAGAAAGCGAAAGCGGCAGTTAGCGAAGCGCTTAGCGGGCTGAAGTTCCCCGATGGCGTTGAGCAGCCGGATATTACGCGCATCAGCTTGAATGCATTCCCGGTACTGTCCCTGAGCGCGGCGAACAAAGATTTGTCGCTGGAGCAACTCACGAAGCTCGTAGAGTCTGAAGTTCTCCCTTCCATTGAAGGCGTTGAAGGCGTCTCATCGGTCCAAATTTCGGGCCAACATGTGAAGTCGGCTGAACTGACGTTTAAACAAGACAAGCTGCAACAATATGGCTTATCGGAAGATTTGGTTAAAGGCATCATTCAAGGCTCTGCGGTTTCAGCGCCCCTTGGCCTGTTCACCTTCGGCAATGAAGAAAACACGGTCGTCGTGGATGGCAACGTATGGTCTGAAGACGATTTGAAAAATATTGCAATTCCGCTTGTCCCAGCCGGAGCAGGTGCTGGCGCAGGTGCACCAGCAGGCGGCAATGGGGCTGCCGGCCAATCGCCAAATAATAATGCTTCTGCAGCCAACGGTATTGTTAAGATCCATTTGCCGACAGTTAAGCTTTCTGAGATTGCTGACCTGAAGGTAGTAGGCAAAGCTTCGTCGATTTCCCGCACGAACGGTGAAGACGCAATCGGCATCTCGGTCGTGAAAGCCGCGGACGCGAATACGGTTGATGTTGTTAACAACGTGAAGGATCAAGTTAAGAAGCTGATGGACGACAACAAAGGGCTTAACATCGTAACTGCGCTTGACCAAGGCAAGCCGATCGAACAGTCCGTTAATACGATGCTGAGCAAAGCATTCATCGGTGCAGCATTTGCAATCGTCATTATTTTGATTTTCTTGCGCGACATTCGTTCGACCGTTATCGCTGTCGTGTCGATTCCGCTCTCGATCTTCATCGCTTTGCTGATTTTGAATCAGATGGATGTAACGCTTAACATTATGACGCTTGGTGCGATGACTGTTGCAATTGGGCGGGTTATCGACGACTCGATTGTCGTTATCGAGAACGTGTACCGCCGGATGTCGCTCTCCTCGGAGAAGCTGACAGGCAAGCAGCTTATTCTCGAATCGACGCGTGAGATGTTTGTTCCGATTCTCGCTTCGACGATCGTGACGATTGCCGTCTTCTTGCCAATGGGCTTCGTGTCCGGCGCAATTGGCCAAATATTTATGCCGTTCGCGCTGACAATTGTATTCTCCTTGTTGGCGTCGCTGCTTGTAGCAATTACGGTCGTACCGATGCTGGCGCATATGATGTTCCGCAAAGGGCTCAAAAACGCGAAGCATCATGAAGATAAGCCAGGCCGTCTCGCAGGCCAATACCGCCGCGTGCTGCGCTGGACCTTGGACCATAAGCTGATCACGTCTTTGTTAGCTGTTGTGTTGCTCGTAGGAAGCTGCATGCTCACGCCGTTAATCGGTTTTAGCTTCCTTCCTTCCGAGGGAGAGAAGACGATGATGATTACGTACAACCCTGCCCCAGGCGAGACGCTGGACCAGGTGAAAGCAATGGCAACGAAAGCGGAGAAAGAGCTTGTTGGCCGCAAAGACGTTGAGCTGATGCAATATACGGTTGGCGGAGGCAATCCGTTCAGCCCAGGCGCAGCAAAACAAGGGCTCGTGTACCTGACGTACAACGAAGATACGAAAAACTTTGAAGACGAGAAAACGGCTGTAGTCGATATGTTAAAAGGCCTAGGTGGCCAAGGCGAATGGAAGCAGCAGGACTTCACCGGTGGCGGTATCGGCGGAAGCGGGCTGTCGCTAATCGTTTATGGTCCAGACATGGAGACGCTCCAAACGGTTGTGAAGGACGTTGCTGACAAATGGCGGGCAAATAAAGAATTAACGAATGTGGACACAAGCCTAAGCGAAACGTATAAGCAGTATCGCCTCGTAGCAGACCAATCGAAGCTGAGCCAGTACGGCCTGACAGCTGGCCAGGTGGCGATGGCATTAGCGCCAGTGCGCCAACAGCCGCAACTGACGACGATTGAGAAGGATGGCGAGAAGCTGAGCGTATACGTTCATGTGGATGCGAAGGAATATGGCAGCATTTCGGATCTCGAAAATAAACAACTAATATCGCCTGCTGGCTTCCCAGTTTCCTTGAAGGACGTCGTGAAAGTCGAAGAAGGCACGTCGCCGAACACGATTACACGCCGCGATGACAAGGTTTATGCCGAAGTAACAGCAGATGCAAAGTCGGCGGACCTGTCCAAAGTTTCCACTAACATTCAAAGTGAGCTTGATGCGATGAAGCTGCCAACTGGCGTAACAACGGAGATGGGCGGCGCAACGGAAGACATGAACGAGGCATTCTCGCAGTTAATCCTTGCCATGCTTGCCGCAGTCGCGATTGTCTATTTAGTGTTAGTCATTACGTTTGGCGGTGCGCTAACACCGTTCACCATTTTATTCTCATTGCCATTTACGGTTATTGGGGCATTCGTCGGCTTGTACATTGCAGGCGAGACGATAAGCGTTACTGCATTGATCGGCATGCTCATGCTCATTGGTATCGTCGTAACGAATGCAATCGTATTGATCGACCGTGTTATTCAGAAGCAACGTGAAGGCTTGGCGGTTCGGGAAGCATTGCTTGAAGCAGCAGGCACACGCTTGCGCCCGATTCTTATGACGGCAATTGCTACGATCGGCGCATTGCTGCCGCTTGCGCTCGGATTTGAATCCGGCGGCCTGATTTCCAAAGGGCTCGGCATTACCGTTATCGGCGGCCTGACAAGCTCGACATTGCTCACGTTGATCTTCGTGCCAATGGTTTATGAGCTCATTAACCGCAAACGCAAGTTCAAGGATGCTTCTGCCGAATAGGGTGAAGCAATTCCTCCTCATGAGGGTGTCTCCAGCGTCATGGCAACATGGCGAGGGAGGCGCCCTTTTTTATCGCATGAAGCGAATAAAGCAACGCTCCCAACTGCAACCTAAAGATGGGTGAGGTTAAGGAGGAAGCATGTTTATCGTTCATTTGATACTAACGTTAGGAATCGGTTGCTCGCCGCTAATGCCAGTAAGCATGGCAAGCAGCGCCCCCATTGCATCAATACAACAGCAGCCGGAGTACGCCAAATGGGGGCGGATTGCTGTCCAAACCGCGATCAATCAGCAGCAGGCTGAGGTGATTGATTATGCGTATCAAGGGAAGTTTGCGGCAAGCGCAACCGTATCCGAGTATCGATTCCGATTGTGGATGCGCAAGGATAGCCGGGAGTATGGGCTTATCGTTCATGTGTTCGTGAATGAATTGACAGGCCAGCAGCAGCGTATCGAATTGGAGGCTCTGCATTAAACTGGACATGGCCCACAGCCACCATGTACAATTTGGTAGAGAAATTTATGAATACGAATGGGCTGGAGGAGAGCATAGATGTACGGAGAGATCAGTACTGATGAATTGTTGCAAAAACTAGAGGCTGGCGAGAAGCTTTGCCTCATTGATGTTCGCGAAGCGGATGAATGGCAGGATGGGCATATTGAACAGGCGATTCATTTGCCGCTTTCGGCTTTGCCTGCACGGCAGGGCGAACTGACGGAAGGCGAAGAGCCGTTCTACATTATTTGCCGCAGCGGCAACCGCAGTGGCAGAGCTTGCGAATATTTGGCTACGCAAGGCTATGAAGTCATTAACGTCACTGGCGGAATGCTGAATTGGAATGGCAATGCGATAACGGGCGAATAAGCAAATAAAGGAATGGAATGAATGAAAACCCTCACTCTCGGATGGCATTTGTGCCAAGAGTTTTGAGGGTTTTTTGGCATGCAGACATGCTAGCGGGCTCATCCTCATACAATGGGTGGGAGATAGTGAGTACCCAAAGGAGGTTGTCCTCCATGACATTACGAGGAGATTCGGTTTCTGTCGATTTGCGAATCGGAGGCATGCACTGTTCAGCTTGCGCGGCTCGAATCGAGAAAACGTTAAGCCGGATGGCAGGTGTTCAGCAGGCTGCAGTCAGCTATGCTTCGCGTTCGGCATGGGTTGTTTATGAACCCGAGCAGCAATCGACGGATTCGATCCAGCTAGCGATTAGCAAAATCGGTTTTCAATCAGCCCCTGTTGGGAAAGCAAGTTTTGATCATCAGGAGCGCCGCTCACTGCTGTTTCGCTTATTGCTGTCGGCAATGTTGACTTTGCCTTTGTTATGGACGATGGCCCATCACATTGCGTGGCTGTCGTTTTTGCCAGTTCCCGGCTTATTCATGAATCAATGGCTTCAGTTAGCGCTTGCGACGCTCATTCAGTTTATTCCAGCAGCGCCTTTTTATTATGGGGCTTATTATGCACTCAAGCAGCGATCTGCGAACATGGACGTGCTCGTCGCGGTTGGAACGACAGCCGCCTATTTATACAGCCATTACATGGTGTTTCGTGGCGGAGAGGGCGTTGGGACTGCTCCATTATATTTTGAAACGTCAGCGGTCGTCATTACGGCGGTATTGCTGGGCAAATGGATTGAAGCAAGCGCAGCTAGGCGCACGGTGGAAGAACTGGGCGGTTATGGCGCTTTACAGCCCGATCAGGCTGCCGTCATTCGCGGTAATGAAACCATGATGAGGCCAACAACTGAACTGTGTATAGGCGACCAGATTCGTGTCGAAGGGGGCGAACGGTTTCCGGCAGACGGCTCGCTTGTTAGTGACGCGGCAGAGGCGGATGAATCGCTCTTAACTGGCGAAAGCAGGCCGGTCGTAAAGCGCAAGGGGGAACGGCTTTATGCGGGGACGATGAATCTGCGCGGCACCGCAGTGCTGTCCGTCCAGTCTGCTGGCGAAACAACGGCGCTCCATCGCTTATCTGCTATGATGCGGGAAGCGTTGGCTTCCAAAACGTCGGTGCAACGGAAAGCAGACCGATTAGCGGGCATTTTCGTCCCAATTATGCTGCTGCTGGCAGCTGCCACTTTTGTTTTATCCTATGGGTGGCTAACGGCTGGGAATGCAGAAGCAGCGTTTATTCGCGCATTAGCTGTGCTGCTCGCTGCCTGCCCTTGTGCACTTGGATTGGCAACGCCGCTGTCGTTGGCTGCAGCCGCCGCTTTTCTGTCCAAGCGAGGGATCGTGCTTAAGCAAGCTGACGCGCTTGAAACATTAGCAAGATTGCGAGCTGTTGCCTTTGACAAAACCGGCACGTTAACGGAGGGCCGAGCCAGCATTTCTGCGATATGTTCGCCTTCGATGCACCCGGCAGCGCTACTGCGGTTGGCTGCAGCTGCTGAAGCGAATGCGGCGCATCCGTTTGCAAGAGCGGTACGGGATGCGGCTATGAAGCAGCACGGCCTAACGCCGCCTAACCGAGTGCCTTCAGCGCCGCCAGTCGAATCAACGGGCGGCGTATTGCTAACGTTGGATGGATCGACTGTGGCGGTAGGTTCGGAGCGATATATGGCTGATAAGGGGTGGCTGATAAAGGCGGCTATAGCGAAGTTTGCTGAAGAGCGTGAGAAGCGGGGAGAAACGGTGTGGCATGTGGCAGTAGATGGCCGATGCGAAGGGGCAATCGCGTTAGCCGATCACATTCGCCCGGATGCTGCCATTACGGTATCGAAGCTACGAGCAGCTAACATGCATGTGGCGCTGGCTTCTGGCGATCGCCGGGCATCAGCGGCGGCGGCGGGCGCATTGGCGCGCATAGCGGATGTGCAAGCGGAGCTTCGGCCCGAGCAGAAGGTCGAGCTAATTCGTGCGCTGCAACGAAAACACGGTGCCGTTGCGATGGTTGGGGACGGATGGAACGATGCGCCGGCGCTTGCTGCCGCAGATGTCGGTTTTGCGATTGGGAGCGGCGCTGAAGCATCGATGGGGGCGGGGCAGATTGCGCTAATGCATGGGCGGCTGTCTGGAATTACGGATGCATTGGTTACAAGCCGGTTAACGATGGGGAATGTTCGGCAAAATATTGCGCTGGCGTTTATTTATAACGCGGCCGTTATCCCAAGTGCAGCGCTTGGCAAGCTAGAGCCATGGATGGCTGGGACGGCAATGGCGCTAAGCTCTTTATCGGTCGTCGGCAATGCGATCAGGCTCCGCTTACAGCTGCGGAGATCTTGTAAATGATAGACAAATGGTATCGTCGGTGATATAGTAACTACAGCAAAAATGGAATATGGAATACGAGAAGGTGCTTTCTGCTTCATTGGTTTTGAATGAAGGGAAGGCTTAATAGGGAAGCTGGTGAAACTCCAGCACGGACCCGCCACTGTAAAGAAGTGTCCACCGCCAAGGCGGACAACTGTATCGGCAATCGTCACTGGGCTATCCCGGGAAGGCGCCGAATATACGGGCTTCAAGTCAGGAGACCTGCCTGCTCGTTAACGCTATGCCCTACGTGGAATTAGGGAAGGTGTTGGATTAGCGCTCGCGCCTGGCAAGGCGGCCTCTAAGATTGAGGCTAGCATTGCGGACGCCATTGTTCTCTGGAACAAAAGCATTTCCGACCCTTGAGTCGGAAATGCTTTTTATTTTTTTATAGGAAATAGGAGGATTTGAGATGCATCGGAATTCAAAATGGATGGCAGGCATGCAGCGTTTGTCCTTGCTTGCCGTAGTGCTCATGTTGGCACTTCTGGCCGCTTGCGGCAGCAACACAAAATCGGAGCCTGACAAGGCGCCGGCTAAGCAAGAAACGGTAACGACGGATACGGAAAACAACAATGCAGCACAAGAGGGACAAGCGCCCGCAGCGACAGTTTACCCGTTAACGGTGAAAGATGATTCCGGCACTGAGCTGACGTTTAATGAAGCGCCTAAACGCATTGTCTCCCTTTTGCCGAGTGAAACCGAAGTTGCATTCGCCATTGGTGCAGGCGACCGCGTAGTTGGGGTTGATGAGTATAGCAACTATCCAGAGGAAGCGGCGAAGCTGGAGAAGGTTGGCGACATGACGTCCAACATCGAGAAAATCGTTTCTTTGAAGCCGGATCTCATACTCGCATCGGTGTCGATGAACACGCAGGCAATTGAACAGCTGCGCGCACTGAAGTTGAATGTTTATGCTTCGGATCCGAAGACATATGATGCGGTTGTAGCGAAAATCCGTACGATTGGCCAAGTGGTCGATTTGCAAAAAAATGCATCAGATACAGCTGCCCACATGGAGCAAGTGAAGGCTGATGTGATCGAAAAAGTAAAATCGGCCGACAAGCCGAAAGTATTCCTTGAGTTCTCGCCAGGCTACACGGTCGGTAAAGGGGAGTTCCTAGACGAGCTAGTTACGCTTGCTGGCGGCGAAAATATCGCGACCGGCAAGAGCTGGTATGAATTTGATGCGGAGCAGATCGTGAAGAGCAACCCGCAAGTGATCGTGTACTCCTCGTGGTTCGAGTCGCCCAATGCAATCCTTGAAGGCATTAAGGCTCGTCCGGCTTGGAAAGTAATCGATGCTGTTAAAAACAACCGTCTTGTCGAAGTGCCGGCAGATCCGCTGTCCCGTGTAGGCCCGCGCCTTGCTGAAGGTCTAGAGTCGCTGGTTAAAGCGATTCATCCGGAATTGTTCCAATAACATGAGATTTCGATATGTCCTGTATGGAGGAGCCGCGATGCTCCTCCTTGTTGGTTCTATCGGGGTTTGCTTATCGATCGGTTCCGCCGGCTTATCGGTTATCGATGTGTGGGGCATCATGCTCCACTGGGTGACTGGCATCCAACTGGGCGGGGCGGAATATCCAGATTCTGACGTCGCAATCGTCACGCAGCTTCGGCTATCCCGCGTACTATTGGCAGTTCTCGTAGGAGCATGCCTGGCAACTGCCGGGGCGGGCTTTCAAGGCGTGCTGCGCAATCCATTGGCGGATCCATTTACGCTCGGCGTCGCATCGGGTTCATCTGTCGGGGCAGCTTTTCTCATCTTGTTCGGTTTTCAATCGTTTATTGGTCTTTGGTCTATTCCAATTGTCTCTTTTATTACCGGAGTTATAACGCTGCTTGGCGTGTTGGCGCTTGCCCGCTCGCGGGGGACGATGAATATTGAGACGCTTGTGCTGGCGGGAGTCATAGTTCAGTCTTTTCTCGGGGCGTTCGTTTCCTTTATGGTTTCGATGTCCCAGGGCGTCGTAAACCAGATTTTGTTCTGGCTGATGGGGAGCTTGGCGCTCCGCAGCTGGGAGCATGTATACATGGTGTTGCCGTTTCTAGCAGTCGGGCTTCCGCTTATCTTGATGAACGCGCAACGATTGAATTTATTCGCCTATGGTGAACGCCATGCCGCACATCTTGGCGTGCATGTCGAGCGTACGAAGCTAATCGTGCTCATTGCTTCGACCTTGCTCACGGCGGCAGCTGTATCGGTATCCGGCGTGATCGGCTTCGTTGGCCTTGTTGTGCCTCACTTATTGCGCCTGATCTGCGGTCCAGATTACCGGTTGCTGGTTCCGTTGTCTGCAGTATGCGGAGGGATTTTCGTCCTATGGGCAGATACGGTTGCCCGAATGGCGCTTAGCCCGCGGGAAATTCAGCTTGGCATCGTCACCGCAATCGTAGGCGCACCATTCTTTGCATTGTTGCTGTACAGAAGGAAGCATGGCCGAGGGAGGCTGGGTGCATGATCGAAGCGCAAAGGCTAGGCCGGACGGTCGATGGCGTACCGGTGTTACGTGATATTTCTTTCTCATTTGCTGCACCGGGAATGTATGGTATTATCGGACCTAATGGCGCAGGGAAAACGTCGCTGCTTCGGTTATTGTCCGGCGTTGACCGGCCTACCGCAGGAGTTGCCCTGTTAGATGGCAAGCCTTCCGCTGATTATCCCAGGAAGGTTCTGGCAAGAAGGATGGCTGTGCTTCAGCAGGGAGGGCTTCCTTCAGTTGGGTTCACCGTAGAAGAGACGGTAGCCTTAGGCCGTTACCCGTACCAAGGCTGGTTCGGAGACGAGCAAGAGGATGCGTCGCCGATTATAGAGGATGCATTGGCTAGGATGGGGCTGTCCCATCTGCGGGACCGTACGGTCGATCATTTGAGCGGCGGAGAACGGCAGCGAGCGGCATTGGCGCAAGTAATGGTTCAGAATCCAGAAATCTTGCTGCTGGACGAGCCGACCACCTATCTCGATATCGGCTATCAGCTGCAGTTGCTTGATACTGTCGCGCAATGGCAGCAGGAACGCGCTCTGACGGTCATCGCCGTGCTTCACGATTTGAATTTGGCAGCCCTATATTGCGATCAGCTGCTCGTCCTTAAAGATGGGAGCTTATATGGATCGGGTACGCCAGAGGAGATCGTTACGCGCGAACTTGTTCGCGAAGTATATGGAGCAGAGGCGGACATTATGCCGCATCCGGATAGCGGAGCGCCGCAAATTCTGCTTCGCCCGAAACGAATCGCTTCAAGGCATCGGGCCTTTACAAATGTATAATCCAACGAACGGCGAATGGGATTCGTCGTTCTTCTGTTGTTTGAACTGAAGAGAGGGGAAATGAAAAGATGGCAATCAGTAATCAAAATACACAAGTTGCACTTGAGCTTGGCCGGATTCGGCCGCTAGATGAAGAGGCAATGCAATTAACGGATGTTCGGCTCGCGAATTTGACAAAGCCGCCGGGCAGCTTAGGCAAACTTGAGGACATAGCCCGGCAGCTTGCGGGCATCACAGGTGAAGTAGACGCAGACCTGTCGCGCAAAGCGATTGTTGTCATGGCAGCTGACCACGGTGTATGTGAAGAAGGCATTAGTGCCTTTCCTGCCGATGTAACGCCACAGATGGTCATGAATTTCCTGTCTGGCGGAGCTGCGGTTAATGTGCTGGCCAGACAAGCTGGAGCTGACGTAGTTTGCGTTGATATCGGCGTAAACGCCGAGCTGGAGCATCCCCAATTGTACGCGCGCAAGCTGATGCACGGCACGAACAATATGGCAAAGGGACGTGCGATGGAGCATGAAACGGCTGTGCAAGCTTTATTGACGGGCATTGAGGTTACTGACAAGCTGTGGGAACAAGGTTATCGTTTATTTGCTACGGGCGAGATGGGCATTGGCAACACGACGGCGAGCGCTGCGGTTATGTCCGTCTTGACAGGCTGTTCGCCAGAGGATGCCGCAGGGCGCGGCACTGGCATTGACGATGCAAGGCTTGCGCACAAAGTTGATGTCATTCGCCGTTCCATTGCGGTGAATGAACCGAACGCCGCAGATCCGCTTGATGTATTAAGCAAAGTCGGAGGATTGGAAATCGCCGGGCTCGCGGGCATTATTCTTGGCGCTGCAGCACGTCGCTGCCCTGTCGTTATTGATGGTTTCATCTCCTCAGCGGCTGCACTAATTGCTGCTAGAATGATGCCGGATGCCGTTCATTATATGATCGGATCCCATTTATCCAATGAGCAAGCGCATAAGAAACTGCTTGATGCAATTGGCTTGTCGCCAGTTATCCATCTGGATATGCGTTTAGGCGAAGGCACCGGGGCTGCGCTCTGTTTCCATCTGATTGAAGCGGCCCAACGATTGCTGAAGGAAATGGCTACATTCGACAGCGCCGGCGTATCGCGGGGTTAATGGGAGGGAGCAAGTTGGCATATTTAATTACCGGCGGCGCTCGCAGCGGGAAAAGCTTATTCGCAGAACAATGTGCGTCACGGCTTGCATCACGAGGCATTTATATCGCCACTTCACGCGTTTCCGACGATGAGGAAATGCACCAAAGGGTCAACCTCCATCAGCAGCAAAGGGAGCAATCCACATTCCGTTGGGAAACGATAGAGGAGCCTGATCTGCTTGCGGACCGGTTAGTGGACATTGGCAAGCGTGCAGATGAACAACTGCTGATTGGCCAGCAACCGCCAGCCGTTCTAGTGGATTGCCTAACCTTATGGCTGACGAATCGCCTATTGCACCACGAAGCGTCACCGCCTGAAATGCTTGAGAACGAGATTAACCAACTTGTCGAAACGGTCGCGTCTTATCGCCATCCCTTGCTGCTTGTTACGAATGAGGTAGGTAGCGGGATCGTGCCTGCCTATTCGCTAGGAAGGATTTTCCGCGATGTGGCTGGCCGCATGAACCGTTTATTGGCAGAGCGTTGCGAGCGTGTGTTTCTAGTAGCCAGCGGTATTCCCGTTGACCTAAAACGAATTGCGTTCTCGTGGGACGAGCTATGATCTGCTTCGGATATTCATGGCCAGAGCTGCTGCTTATGTCGGCTGCCGCTATTGTTGTCGATCTGCTGCTCGGCGATCCCAAGTGGCCAACGCATCCCGTCATCCGAATCGGGCAATGGATTGGCTGGCTCGAAAGGCGCTTGAGACGAGATGAAGCAAAGTGGGCGACCCCTTCCCGGCTTCGGGCAAGGGGTATCGTGCTAACCGTCACAACGGTAGCGCTAGCTGCTGGCATAATGATGGCTGCCGTCTGGTTTGCTAATTGGATTCATCCTTGGGTGGGGTACGCGGTGAGCGTTTGGTTTATCTCGACGACGATAGCAGTTAAAGGATTGAAGGATGCGGCAATGCTGGTGTATAAGCCGCTCGTGCGTGGCGATTTGAATGAAGCTAGAAAATATGTAGGGTATATTGTGAGCCGGGATACGCAGCAATTAAACGAGCCACAAGCCGTTCGGGCGGCTGTTGAGACGGTCGCTGAGAATACAGTAGATGCGTTTCTCTCGCCGCTCATCTTCGCCATGTTAGGCGGAGCGCCGCTTGCGATGGCATATCGAGCGGCAAACACGCTGGATTCGATGGTCGGGTACCGAAACGACCGTTATTTGCATTTTGGCTGGAGCTCCGCTCGGCTTGATGATGTATTGAACTATATTCCTGCGCGTATAAGTGCCGTCATTATGCCACTAGCGGCAATGTTCTTCACTGGGATGTCAGCCAAAAACGGTTGGAAGGCGATCTCTGCATTTGCTAGCAAGCATCCTAGCCCGAATAGCGGCATACCCGAATCGGCAGTTGCTGGAGCGCTGGGCATTGAGCTTGGCGGCATTAATCACTATTTTGGACATAGCAGCGAACGGGCTCGCATGGGGTGGCCGCTACGGTCGCTTGAAGCGAACGATATTTTGCGAACGGTGAAGCTGCTCTATGCGAGCTGCGGGCTGATGATGATAGGAGTGTTGGGCCTATGGTGGGCCGTGCAATAAAACAGGGCATGCAAGGCGTTATAGCCGCTATTCAATTTCTGACGCGCATACCGATTCCGCTGCAAGTGCCATTTGATCCCCCCACTTTAGCGCGCAGCTTGTACGCTTTTCCCTTTGCGGGACTGCTCATTGGGCTGCTCACAGGTGGCGGCGCTGCTTTGCTGCAGCTGTTGGATACCCCGATGATAAGCGCGGCGTTGCTGCTGGGATGGTGGATTCTATTAACCGGCGGATTGCATCTTGATGGCTGGATGGATACCGCGGATGGCGTGCTTAGCGGACGTTCACGTGAGCGAATGCTGGACATTATGAAAGATAGCCGTGTCGGTGCGATGGGTGCTATAGCTGGCTTCGTGCTGATGTTAGTAAAATTCGCAGCTTTATATACGTTGTTTGATCGTGCGGATGATCAGCTGTATCCGTTTGCCCTGCTCGTGCTGGCTCCAGTATGGAGCCGCTGGTGGATGACGGCCGCAATTATGGGCTGGCCATTTGCTCGCGAAGGCGGGCTTGCTGTGTTGTTCGCAAAAGCAAGCAAGAAGCATGCAGCTGGCGCAGCGGCCGTTGCAGCAGGATGTACATTGCCGGTTATAACTGTTGCGGTTCAGGCGGGCATGCTTGGTCCTGACGCATGGTTCGTTGTAGCCGTTCTTATTGCAGCAACGTGTTTATTTGGCTGCTTAATGGCAAGATGGCTGAATAACAAGCTAGGCGGATTAACTGGCGATACCTATGGGGCGATGAATGAAGGGCTAGAAGCTCTAATTATTGTCTTTATTTGTTGGCTGTGTGCAGTGTAAACAAACGAACCAACTAACGAGCGTGAAGGAGGATGCACAATGCTAGAACGGTATGGGCATGGAGGCGATCTGGTGACGGCAGCCGAAATGTATGGGTTGCCAGCGTCAGGCTTCGTCGATTTCAGCTCCAACATGAATCCTTTCGGGCCGCCTGACGCGGTACGGCACGTTATGGAGCAGCGGTGGCAGGACCTCGATCAATATCCAGATCCAGCAGTACGTGGGTTGCGGGGCAAAATAGCATCACGCCACGGGATTACGATGGATAACGTCCTCTGTGGAAATGGTGCTGCGGAAATCATCGATCTCGCCATCCGTGCGCTTCGACCTGGCGCTTCTGTCGCACTGGCTGTGCCAGGCTTCGGCGAGTATGCGGATGCGGCACATAAATATGGAGGCGAACTGTTTACAGTGCCCTTGCTTGAAGAAGAGCAGTTTCAGTTATCTGAGCTCCGGGTGTTCGAGACTGTTGAACGCGACAAGCCTGGGCTGTGGATGCTCGGTTCACCGAATAACCCGACCGGGCAGCTAGTGAATCGTGAGCTTGTGCTGCGGCTGGTTGCAACTGGCGCATTCGTCGTCATTGACGAAGCTTTTATTGACTTCATAGCTGATGAGGATCGATTAACGCTTGTGCGTGAAGCTGCTACATTGCCAAATTTGTTAGTCATTCGGTCGATGACGAAGTTTTATTCCGTGCCTGGCGTACGGCTCGGATATGCGGTAGGCTCTCCAGCTGTGATCGAAGCGATGCGCAGGCTGCAAACGCCATGGAGCGTCAATTCGCTCGCCCAATGGATGGGAGAGGCTGTGCTTGCGGACGAAGCTTATGCGAAACGTACGTTAGCATGGTTGGCAGATGAGCGCCCACGCCTTACTGCCTCGTTGCAAGCGCTTGGATGCCATGTATTTGAAAGTGTGGTCAATTACTTGCTGGTGAAGCTGCCCGACCGCTGCGCACTTGATGCTTCGGAACTGCAAAAACGAATGGGCCAGCGCGGCGTGTTAGTACGGGATGCTTCACATTTTGCCGGGCTAAATGGACGGTTTATCCGTGTAGCAGTAAAATTGCGAGAACAAAACGAGCAATTAGTTGCGAAGTTGCAAGCCGTATTGCAAGAATCCGGCTCTCAATCGGAAATGGAACGAGGGTAGCTGATGCAGCCCTTCCGTTCAGAAACCCGATTTGAATCCCGCAGCTGGGAAGGCGTTGTTGCTGAGCTTATCGATGACCGGATCATCATCCGAACGCCTGGCCCTTTAGATACACTAAGCAATTCAGTGTACCGAGGCGGAAGGGCGCGAGCCAGCCATTACGTCAATTGGCGAGTTCCGCTTACTTATAATTCGGATGACCCGAATCGCGATATCGAACGCCAACTCTGCCAGTGGCAATGCGACGCATCGCAATCGGTTGTGCTCATGACCGCTGCGAAGCTGACGCATGCTTCGATCATCGAAGCCGAGGATGAACGTTTTCGCTTATTCTGCCTTACGACTGCTGGAACGGGCAATGCCGCTCGGGCAGGGTCGCAGCGCAAAGTGTATGAGGCATGGCGGCCAGGCACGATTAACACATTCCTGCTCTTCGATGGGCAGCTTGGCGAACCGGCGATGGTGAACGCATTAATGACAGCTGTTGAAGCGAAAGCCGCTGCACTGCAAGATATTGGGCTTTGTGATTCCGATAATGGATTAATCGCCACGGGGACGACTACGGATGCAATTGTCATCGGGGCAAGCGGCAACCGTTCGTATGGTGCTATCCATGGCTATGCTGGCACTGCGACGTCGGTGGGAGCAGCTGTTGGACGCCTAGTATACGAATCAGTGCATGAATCTGTCAGGACGCAGCATCAACCCTAGTGCTTTGCAACAAACTTATCGACAAACACGTCAGTCCCATTGGATAATGTTTCATAGGCTGGATAAAGGAACATGGAACGGGGGTGTCGATATGCTCGAATGGATCATTCTGCTGTCAAGTTGTGGCGCAGCGTTCGCAATTCCCTATATCATGCGGCAGATAATGGTTCCCGTCCAATTTGGCGGCGGCATTCTGTTTGTTGTGTTATATGCTGGCGATTATTTGAACATGGTTACGCCTTATATGGCATTATGGATTTTCGGTTCGTTGTGTGGGCTTGCAATGCGGGTGGAGGAAGCGGCGCGTGAGGCGAAGGAAGCGCACGAACGGGAGTATCATTACTAAGAGATGAACAAGGAAATAAAAAACGCGTTCGTGCCGAAGCCGATCGCGTTTTTTGGCGTTAATGGAGTGAGGAATTACGAGTTGTAAAGCCATTGCAGTGCCGATTGATCGACAATGGCGGGCTCGTGAGGGATGCGGTCAATGTTAAAGTTGGCGATGAGCTCAGCTGCTTGTATAGGCTCTGCGCGAGCAATGAGGCCGCTCATTGCAGCTAACAAACCGATTACCCGTTCTGGCTGTATGCCGCGCTCGCGAATGGCAGCGAGTGAGAGCGAGCCGTCTCGTTTGGCCAGGCGGTTGCCATCTGTGCCAAGCAATAACGGCACATGGGCGAAGCGGGGAGGGGATGCGCCAAGGGCATCGTACAGCGCTAGTTGTCTAGGCGTTGAATCAAGCAAATCATAGCCGCGCAATACATCGGTAATGCCCATCGCAATGTCATCTACGACGACGGCCAGTTGATAGCTGAATAGCTCGTCAGCCCTTCTTACAACAAAGTCTCCTCCAGCGCCCGGAGGAAAGTCTTGCTGGCCAGCGATCCCGTCTTGAAACGAGATGGCTTGCTCCCCGATGGCGAAGCGAATGGACGGCAGCTTGCCCAATCGGCGCGCAGCGCGTTCCGTTTCGTTAAGGTAACGGCAAGTGCCAGCATATGCAGGGCCCTCCGCTGACAATCCATGTGGCGCGCTTGCGACTGCAAGCAGCTCTGCACGGCTACAGAAGCATGGATAGAGCTGCCCGCGCTGCTCCAGCCGTTCAAGTGCTTCTGCATATAATGGTTCACGCAAGCTTTGGACATAGGGAGCGTGAGGGCCGCCTACATCTGGCCCTTCATCCCAATCTATGCCCAGCCATCGCAAGTCTTCCAGCGCTTGGTGCGCAAAATGTGGCTTGGAGCGCGGCTTATCGATATCTTCCATACGAAGTACGAATTGTCCGCTAGCTTGGCGGATTTGAAGCCAGGCAAGCAGTGCGGTGCGCGCATTGCCAATATGCATAAGCCCCGAAGGCGTCGGGGCGAATCTGCCGCGAAGCATAAGTATGCACCTCGATTGAATGGGGCAAGAAGGCGAGAAAGCGTTGCATTTGCCCATTGTGGTTAAATAGATTCGTAAGCGTCCTAATTGCCAAGCTATATTCAAAATATTCTATCACGGCGCTCCAATAAGGTGCAATTGAATGGGCTTGAAGGAATGTCGCACTTATAGCGAGTCATGGTACAATAGTTGCATTTCATAGATTTTGGAACATGGTTAAAGTACCGGAGGTTAAATAGATGCTGTCGATAATGGCTGTGACTAAGCAGCATGAGCGGGTACAAGGATTAAGCCTAGAGGATATCCGGCTGCGTTATGAGGCATATGAATGGTTTTGGATCGATTTTGACCAGCCTTCTGATGAAGAGATCGGGCTGCTTGAAACGATGTTTCATTTTCACCCCCTTGCGATTGAGGACTGCCTGCATCGGCTGCAGCGCCCGAAGCTCGACCATTATGGGGAAACGCATTTTTTTGTTTTGCATTCGCTACAGCCCGAAACGCTGTTCGTTCATGAGGTGAATTTGTTCATCCATGAACGGTTTATCGTTTCCTTCCATATGCAGCCCTCCCCTGAACTAGGAGCGGCTATGGCGAAAATGATGGCATCGACGAAGGGGCTGCACAGCTGCACGCTGCATGGTGCATATTTGGTGATGGATGAGTTGGTCGACCGTTATTTTCCGGCGATGTATGCATTGGATGACCAACTGGCTGAGAAGGAGATCGACGACACGAGCCGTTCAGGCACGGCGTTGCTGGATGAGATCTTCGCGATCAGGGCTAAGCTGCTTCACCTTCGCAAGACGATTATGCCGATGCGTGATTTGCTGTATCGGTTGCTTAGCTCGGACCGGATAGAAGGGCTGAATGAGCAGCGCGCTTTCTTTGCTGACGTGCACGACCATCTCTTAAAGCTGTCGGAGATGCTGGATGCCAGCCGAGAGATGACAGCAGATTTGCGCGACAGCTACATCTCCTATAGCTCCAATCGAATGAACGGCATTATGAAAACATTGACCGTCATTACGACTATTTTTATGCCACTCACCTTTATCGCAGGGCTTTATGGCATGAACTTCGACCAGATGCCGGAGCTTCATATGCGTTGGGGATATTTTGGCGTGTTGGCGGTAATGGCGATTTTGGGCGGTTGCATGTTCCTATGGTTTAAGCGTAAAGGCTGGTTCGATTAATGGGGATATGCGAGCGTTGGCGTAAGTAGAGGAGGAGCAAGATGATGAAAAAAGTACGGATGGCAACAAAAGCAATCATACGCAGGGACGATCAGCTGCTTTTAATTAAATTCGAGGATGCTCATGGTGTCCATTATGGGTTCCCTGGAGGCGGCCAGGAGCATGGCGAGACGCTTCATCAGGCGATTATTCGCGAGTGCCTAGAAGAAATCGGCCAGGATGTAGAGCCGTTGGCTCTTGTTTATGTACGCGAATATATTGGCGCTAACCACGAATTTGCTGACCATGAAAGCCACTTTCATCAGGTCGAATGCTATTTTGAATGCCGGCTGCTATCTGAACGGCCGTTTGATTCCGCTTCGGTGCCCGATACGAACCAAATCGGGGTAGAATGGGTGCCGCTCGATCAATTGGATCATATCTTGCTAGTTCCCCAATCACTTGGCCGTATTATTCGGTCAGGTGAAGCTGGCCCAGTCTATGTCGGTGATATAATCTAATGCAGCCATCGGAAGGCAAGGGAGCTACGCCACTAGGCGATCGGAAGGAAGAGCGGCCGTCCAAGGCGGCAGGCATTATCGCGATTGTTTTTATCGCAGTTGCCGTCTCGCTTGCAGCAAGCGGGATTGCGGTTTGGATTACAACAGGCTCTCAGCAGATGCGGGAGAATAACAAGCCTGATTATGATGGGTATGCTTATGAGTTGAAGCAATCAGGCAGTGTTAAGCTGCATACGCTCGTGACCGAGCCGGAGCGGGTGACCTTGGAAGCGGTGCGCGGCAACGTAAGCGCTTCGCGTTTCTACGGTATTAACGGCGGATTTTTTTATAACGGGCAGTTGTTAAGCATTGCAGTTGTGAATGATCAACCTGTCGGCGGCCAAGCAGGCGCTTATGGTTCGGGAGCAGACAATATGCGCGTTCCGCGCGGAACGCTCGTATGGGACGGTGTGAAAGATCAGTTATCTGTGCAAGTTGTATCGAACCAAGCTGAGCTGGCTGTCAGTGACCGGGACCATTACTGGGCACAAGGCGGCATTAGCATGAAACCGAAGGACGAAGCAGGCTGGCAACAACAAATCGAGAAAGAATTAGCGCCTTTCCCGGATGATGATCGGCTGCGCACAGCTGTTGTGTATGATGCAGAAGGGCATTTATACCTTATCGTGACGAGCACGAAGACGACGCTTGCAGCATTTCGAGTGGCGATCATTGCATCGATTCCGACGATTGAAGATGGCATTTTTCTGGATGGTGACGGTTCGTCCCAGCTGCGTTCATTCGAAGCGTCGTTATCAGGCGATGGACGGCGTGTGGAGCAAATGATTCGGCTGGCAAGGAAAGATGAGAAGTTGTAATAATTCGGTGTGTTTTGTGAGAAAGGAACGGATGGGATTGAAAGGATTGAAACCATTACCGATAGATGAAGCCATTCCTGATCTAAAACGGTCACTTGCAGCACGGCCTAATGCTGTATTGGTTGCACCGCCAGGGGCAGGCAAGACGACGCGCGTTCCGCTAGCGCTGCTTGAGGAGGAGTGGCTGGGCGACCGAAAAATCGTCATGCTGGAGCCGCGCAGGCTTGCTGCCCGCTCTGCTGCAACGCATATGGCTGCATTGCTAGGAGAGAAGGCGGGCGAGACGGTCGGTTATCGGGTGCGCCTCGATACGAAGGTTGGGCCAACAACGCGGATCGAGGTTGTGACGGAAGGCGTGCTGACGCGGATGCTGCAGGCTGATCAAGCGCTAGAGGATGTCGGCGCTATCTTGTTTGATGAATTCCATGAGCGGCATTTGCAGGGCGACTTGGGATTGGCGCTCAGCTTGCAGTCGCAATCCCTGTTACGGGAAGATTTGCGCATTCTAGTTATGTCGGCGACGCTAGAAGCGGTGCCGGTCGCGCGTTTGCTAGGCGACGCACCCGTCATTGAGAGCCAAGGGCGAGCTTTTCCGGTTGAGACGTTTTATGCGGAGAACAATCTTGGGCTTACAAGCGCAGGCACCTGGTTGGGCATTGGAATGGGCACAGGAAGGCCAGTTGCTGGGAGCTGGGGCAATGCCAATCGGGAAGATACGCTCGAATCCCGTGTTGCGCGTACCGTGGCAGCGGCGCTTGGCCGGCATGCTGGCGATCTTCTTGTATTCTTGCCAGGCATGCGTGAAATGCGCCGTGTGGAATCGTTGCTTCTGCAACAAGGCATTGGACAGGTCAATGGCGTTGAAATCGCTTTGCTGCACGGAAGCATGCCGCTGGAGGAGCAAGGCAGGGCAATTGCGCCTTGTGAAGAAGGCAAGCGCAAAATCGTGCTCGCAACGTCAATTGCGGAGTCATCCTTGACCGTTGAAGGCGTACGCGTTGTCATCGACAGCGGCTTAATGCGCGTCCCGCGCTTTTCGCCACGAACGGGGATGTCGCGGCTGGAGACCGTTCCGGTTTCTGCACCTTCCGCGGACCAGCGGCGCGGCCGCGCTGGACGCGTAGCGCCTGGCGTATGCTACCGGCTCTGGACGGAGCAGGAGCAGCTCTTGCTTGCGCCGCGCAGCACGCCGGAGCTGCTGGAAGCAGATCTTGCGCCGCTCGCGCTGGAGCTGGCGGCCTGGGGCGTGCAGACGCCCAGCGAGCTAGCCTGGCTGGACGAGCCGCCAACGGGCGCTTATGCGAGCGCCTGCGCGCTGCTCCAGCAGCTCGGCGCGCTGGACGCGGGGCTGCGCCTCACGCCAGCGGGCCAGCGCATGGCCGCGCTTGGCGCCCCGCCGCGCCTCGCGCGCATGCTGCTTGCCGCGGCGGCGCATGGCCCCGCCGCGGCGGC
>NZ_WSTC01000053.1 GCF_009789195.1 Paenibacillus sp. MMS18-CY102
AACTGGCAGATTGAAAAAATGTGGTAAATAAACCGATTTAGGATCTAAAAAAAGACATCCGCCTCTAAAAAAAGGAGGTAGATGTCTTTTTTACAGTTTCGCGAGATAAAAGTGTAAGGTTTTTCAGCGGCCTCGAAAAACCTGCCCTATTGGCGGGAAAGCGGCACCAGGCGCCGAATAGGGCGGGTTAGCGCTAAAACATAGCAAAAAGAGGGGGGGCCCCCTCTTCACATAGCCAACTATTCCAGCTCGATATAATAACGAATTTCCTCGCTGACGACGCCAAAACCGACCCCTTCGTAAAGGGACAAAGCAGCATGGTTGGCCGTCAGTACCATTAGGTTTGCGGAAGGCAGGCCATGTGACTTCAAATCATGCAAGGCTTGCGTCAGCAAATATTTGGCACAGCCGCGATTGCGCCAAGGCTCCCGCACGAATACGTCCTCAATCTCTCCTTCGCCATCCTCTTCCCAGGCCATTAGCCCAGCGATAATCGTTTCCCCTTGGCGAACGATCATGGATTTCCATAGCGGTTGATTCTTATGTCTAGCAAGCTTCTCGATCCCAATCGGAGCAGAAGTCCAGATCTCGGCATCCAGCTCGAGATATTCGCGTTCCTCTTCTGGCGTATCCATCATCCAGTGGGAGAACCGAAAGCTCTCGTGCAGCGCTAGATCGGCGATAGGCTCGTTTAAATCCCGTTTCATGCTGAACAAGCTGTTGAGGTGGCGATAACCCTTTTGGACAAAAAAATGATTGTTGGCTGTTTCAGAAGCTGCATTGCCTACGCACAAGTTCGTTCCATATTCGCTTGGCAACGCTCTCTTCAACTCTAAGGCCCTCAAGTAGAGATGGTGGTAGACAGCTTCCAGCAGCAGCGAGTCATTAGCTCGTTCAGGCACGGTTTTCAGATTGAGGTAGATCGCATGTTTGCTATCCGAGGGCCGGTCGGGAGGGACCGTGTTCATAATCTCGACTTGCCCTTTCGCAACCATTCGGCCATTCTCAAACGCACAATACACGTTGCACCAATTGTTTTCGGCACCTACCCACCAGAAAACAGCGTTCCCATCAGCTTTGACCGATTCGTATAGCTCGCTAAGCATTGCCATGTCCTCATGGCAGAAGTTACGGATGATGATTTCAGTCGACGATAAGCTCAGGTACAATACCCCTTTCGATGTAGCGTGAACTATTTTCCAAAATAAACCTTCCGCAGCTCTTCGAACTGCTCCTCTTCGATCTGCTCTTTGCTTAATTGCCCATTTGTCCAACGAGTAAGTGAGTTCTGCGTTAAGGTCACGCTGCCCTCCGGCGTCAGCCTTGTAATAACAGGCGTCTTATTAAATTTAGAAAGGGGATGCTCCACGACAATTCGTTGGATTTCATTGCTGTCCACGAGATCGGTAATCGCGCGCTCCGAGTCAAAGGTATAGCCAGTTCGCCAGTCCTCATCCTTATGCTTAAGCTTCATCTCGAACACATAATTCCCTATCGCATGCTCCGCCCGCCGTATCCGAAACTCTCCGTTCGCTGAAGCTACCGTCTCGCCAGTTAGAGGGACAGGCACTAGCGGGTGATTGCCACCGAACCCCGAATCAATAATGTACAACTGGCCTTCATGCTTGAGCAAAATGCTTATATGCGTGCGGCCATGCGTGTAATACGCACCTATCTCATGGTCATAGACAACGCTGCGTGTCATCACGACATCTAGCCCATTGCGGAGCAAGAACAGATAGAGCAGCGTATTGATCTCGTAACATAAGCCGCCTTCGCGATTCACCAGAATTTTGTCAACGACATACTCCTCCGTAACGGGGTTAATGTTGTTGTCCATGATGCACAGGTTTTCAAAAGGGACCGTGACGGCCGTCAAGGCGAGCACTTCAGGCAAACGCTCGAACGTTAATGCGCCTTGATCCGAGTAGCCGATGCGGGCGCGAAACAAATCATTCAGATTATTCATTCATCGTTCCTCCAAACTCTATCGAATCGTTAGTTCTATCGTAGAGCGAATTGTGATCTTTCACTATACCCTTTTGCTGCAACTGTATCGATACAGTCGTAGCCTTCGTTTATAATGAATAAGGAAAGGGAGGGGAGAGCGGGCATGAAAAAATATGCAGCGATACTTTCGGATATGGAGCAGAAGCTCGACGACGGCCATTACCGTTCCGGCGAAAAGCTGCCATCCGTTCGAAATGCCGCGAAGGCCTACGGCTGCAGCACAAGCACGATCATTCGCGCATATGGGGAACTTGAGAAACGGCACGCGATCTACACCATCGCACAGAGCGGCTATTACGCAGTCGAGCGGCCTGGGGCATCATTTAATCATGACGGGAGCGGCCAGATTGACTTGTCTTCGGCTTCGCCAGATTTGAACGTTTTTCCCTATCGTGATTTTCAGCATTGTTTAAATAAGGCGATCGACACCTATAAATACAATTTGTTTACCTATGGGGATTCACTTGGGCTGGATAAGCTGCGCCTGACGCTGTCTTCGCATCTAGCGGGCGATCAGGTTTTTGCGAAGCCGGAACGGATTGTTGTTACATCAGGTGCGCAGCAGGCGCTTGAGATTTTGGCCAAAATGCCTTTTCCAAACGGAAATAAGGCCGTTCTGGTTGAACAGCCGAGCTATAAAATCTATTTGCGTTTTTTGGAGACAGAGGGCATCCCGGTAAGGGGAATTGCCCGTCGTGAGACAGGGATTGACCTTCGCGAGCTGGAGGAGCAGTTCAAGCATGGCGGAATTAAATTTTTTTACACGATGTCGCGCTACCATAACCCGCTGGGCACAACGACTAGCGTAGAGGAACGGAAGGCAATTGCTGCGTTAGCAAGCAAGCATAACGTCTATGTCGTCGAGGATGATTATATGGCGGATTTAGGCGAGGAACAGGGCTTCGAACCGATCTATGCTTATAACCGAACGTCACATATCGTGTATCTCAAAAGCTTCTCGAAGATCATATTCCCAGGGCTTCGAATCGGAGCGGCCGTTCTGCCGGAGCAATTGCTAGAGACATTCCGTTCGTACAAAAGATATGCGGACACGTCTTTATTGTCCCAAGCGGCACTAGAGATCTATATTAAGAACGGCATGTACGAGCGGCATAAGCGCAAAATTTACAGCCAGTACGCTTTGCGGATGCGCGCGTTGCAGGATGCAGTGGAGCGGCATAACCAAGCGGGAACCATTACGCTAGCTGGTACGGGCTCAGGCATTTATGTCCAGTTTAAGCTGCCGCAGGCCGTCAATCTGGAGCAATTGGCGAAGCGGCTGGAGAAGCGGGGAATTATCGTCGAATTAAGCAAAGGCTGTTATCTGACTGATTACTTAGAGCGCGAGAAGTTTTTGCGCATTAGCATATCAAGGGCGAGGCTGGACCAGATCGAGGAAGGCGTTCGGGCAATCATCGAGGAGGTGAAGCGGGGCTGAGTGCCCTGGGCGCTAACCTTAGCCTTGACGGATGGTAAGGTATCCAGTAATATACAACGAGAGACCGAACGGTCTCTCGTTCGTTAGGAGGAATGTGCGCATGCGAAGCGGACAAAATACGAGAAGCATGATCATAGCGAAGTCTGCCGTGTTATTTAACGAGCAGGGTTATTCTGGTTCTTCAATGTCTGATATTATGGATGCGACGGGGCTGAAGAAAGGCGGCATTTACCGGCATTTCAGAAACAAGGATGAGCTTGCGCTTGAAGCGTTTGGCCATGCTGTTGAGGTGCTGCGAAACACCTATCGTGCTGCGGTGGCCGGGAAGGAATCGGCAGAAGATAAGCTGCTCTCCGTATTATCGGTTTACCATAATGTTGCAGAAGCGCCGCCCTTGCAAGGGGGATGCCCGCTGCTTAACACTGCAATCGATACGGATGATACGCATTCGGCTTTAAATCGAAGAGCGCGCGAGGTGATGGATGAATGGTTAGCTTTTGTCGAATCCATTCTCGAAGCTGGCATGCAAACGAAGGAGTTCCGGGCGGATCTGGATGTGAGGGAGGTCGCGATTTTTCTCACGTCGGCTTTTGAAGGCAACATTATGATGGGCAAGCTGTACAATGACAATAGCTACGTCTCGCGATATTTGAACCAGCTGAAGCATTATTTGAATTGCTGCGTAAAGCAGTAATTTTTTTGATTGATAGAGACCGAATGGTCTCTGACTAGTTGTTGAGGGGGCTATGAAATGAAGGATAAGAGGAACGCTGGGATGGGCAATGAAAGAAACAAGCAATGGCAGGTAGGCATTTTATTGTTTGACCATGTGGACGTGTTGGATTATTCGGGGCCATATGAGGTGTTCTCCCTTACGGTTTGGGAAGCGGCTCAGGTGCCGCTGCTGCTGATGAATCGCATAGCGGCAGAAGATAAGCCATTTTGCGTGAAGACGGTCTCGCAGGATGGACAGCTTGTAACGGCACACAATGGTTTGAAAATACAACCGGATTACAGCTTTCATGACCATCCCGCATTCGATATCACCATCATTCCGGGGGGACCGCTGAATGCGGTCAAGTCGGGCAAAAACAACGCCGAATTGCTGCAATGGATTGTAAGCCAGCACCGCTGCGGCAGTTGGGTTGCATCCATTTGTTCAGGTGCCATCATGCTTGCGGAAGCGGGATTGTTAGTGAATAAGCAGGCAACGACAAACGCTTTTGCAATGGATTATTTAGCGGAGGGCTATCCAAGCACGGAAGTTGTGCAGAATGTGCGGTTCGTGGACAATGGGGATATTTTTACCTCGGCTGGCGTTTCCGCTGGAATTGACCTATCCTTTCATATGGTGGCGAGGCTGCTCGGCCAGGAAGTTGCCCGTACGACTTCGCTCACGATCGAATATCCGTACTACGAACCTAATTGATCACGGACGTGGATGACAAATTCGGCATAAAGTGGCAGGTTAGTACGGAAGCGCAAATGCCGCAAGGTTAGGCAAGCTGCTGGCAGGCTGAGAGTAAGCGGGTGCCCCTTAAGCAGTTCTGCTTAAGGGGCACCTATTTTCTAACGGACTCCAGCGCCGCTATTACCTTCCAAAAGCGCCTGTTGCTAATCGTAACGGACTCCACGGCCGTTATTTCGCTATTTTGTTGCACCGTGAGGGCGAAATGCGCCAAATAGCGGCTGCTCAGTCCGTTAGAATATAAATACGGCTGATTGTGAGCAAATAAGGGCTGCTCGGTCCGTTACAATATGCCAACAAACGGTTCTATTGTGTTGCAAATAGAGAAGGGTGTCCCCAAGCCTATGCTTCGGGGACACCCTCATTTTTTGCGCGATGAATCACGGTTTTCCTGCTGCCATGCGAATTTTGCGATAATCGAGCGGCGTCATATGGAAGGCTCGCTTGAACAAATGGTGAAAGTGGCTCAGATTGTTAAAGCCTGCTGTAAACGCGATATCGGTTATGCTGAGCTGGGACGCCACAAGCAAGTCTTTGGTATAGCCAAGCTTTAGCTGATTGATGTAGGAAATGGGCGTCGTATGCATCCATTCCTTGAACACGCGGTTAATATGGCCGGCACTGCGGCCGGCTAGCTCATATAGGCGAGGCAGCCCCGCGGTAAAATGCTCTTCCCGTTGCATCTGAATGAGCAGCGATTCCAGCCAATCCGGCATTCGCTCTTCTGGCGCTGCCTGATGGCTCCAGAAATGCCGCACGAGCAAGTCTGTGAGAAGCCCTCGCAGCTGCATCTCCTGCGCCTTGCCATCTACGGCCATGGCCCGGATGCGGTCCAGCCGATTAACCATTTCTTCTTTTTCCAATAAGGGCATATGCGCCATGGGAGGAGAGCCGGGCTGAAGCAGCCGATTATAGCCGAATGGTTCACCGAGAAATTCGAAGGCGGCAGCCATGCCATTTTGCGTAAAACAGATGTTAATAAAGGAGCAGTCTGAATCGCCGTCATAGGCATAGGCATGGCAATCATCTGGCCTTATGAACACAAGCATGCCTTCCGTTAATGGCTCTTGTTTGCCGTTCACGAGATGGATGGCTGAGCCGCTTGTTATGAGAAACAGCTCGAAGAAATCATGGGTGTGGAGCGGTGAAGCATAAGCGAGGGAACTGATGGTGAAGAAATGGGATTCGACACCGGGACCAAGATGGGCTTCGGCCGTATATTTTAACATTTCCATAAGGGAGCTACCTCTCGAATTAGAATTGATAATGTTAAAATACCACACAATTCATGTTTCGAAAATACAAGTATTAACGGGAGAATGCCGATAAAATGGGGTTTATAAATCATAAAATGACACAATAGCGAAGTGGGGAAATAGAGATGGTAATCTTGGACTTGTGCGGGCGTTGGCAGATGCGGAAACTGGAGGATGCCGAATGGATCGAGGCTACCGTGCCGGGCTCGGTATATTCTGATTTGCTGAACGCGGGCTTGATGGACGACCCTTATTATCGGGCTAACGATCTTGATGCCATCAAGCTGTCGGAGTTTGATTATGAATATAGGCGGACGTTCGAGCTTGATGAGGCGCTGCTGAGCCATGACCGCGTCCTGCTGCGGTTTGAAGGATTGGATACGCTTGCAGAAATTGAATTGAACGGCCAGGCAATTGCACATGTTGAAAATATGCATCGAACCTACGAGTTTGATGTGAAAGGCAAGCTGCTGCGCGGAGTGAACGAGCTGCGTATCGTATTCCGTTCGCCTTTGCGATTCATTCGGGAGAAGCAAGAAGCGAATCCGGTCTGGGGGGCGAACGGCGTAGAGGGCTTCCCCCATCTTCGTAAAGCACATTACATGTTCGGCTGGGATTGGGGGCCTGCGCTCCCAGATATGGGCATATGGCGCGCGGTTTCAATTGTTGGCATGTCGATCGCCCGTCTGGATGAGGTGTATGTTACCCAACAACATCAAGAGGATCTGGTCCAGCTCGATGTCCGCATTGGATTGGATAATTGGTCAGGTGAGCCGCTTGCTGTAGCACTCACGCTTCGTGCGCCCAATGGCGATTCGTTCCATGAACAGATTACGGCGACAAGCGCAACGGAGCATGTCCCGCTGACGGTTCATTTCCCTGAAATCTGGTGGCCTAATGGCTTCGGTGAGCAGCCGTTGTACACGCTCGAAGTTGCCGTGAAGGATAGGAACGGGGCAGAAATTGACCGCAGGGAGATGCGGATCGGGCTGCGAACCATTACGGTGACGCAGCAGGATGACCAATGGGGACGTTCGTTTTCGTTCTGCGTGAATGGCTACGATATATTCGCGATGGGCGGCAATTATATCCCGGAGGACAACATTATCGCACGGGGCAACCGTGGCAGGACAGAGCGCCTAATCCAAGACTGCGTTGCAGCGAATTTTAACTGTATCCGGGTATGGGGCGGCGGTTATTATGCGGATGATGATTTTTACGATCTCTGTGATGAATACGGGCTAATTGTCTGGCAGGACCTCATGTACGCTTGCGCGGTCTATGATTTCACTGAATCATTCAAAGCCAACATTACTGAGGAAACGATTCAAAATATGAAGCGGATTCGCCACCATGCGTCACTGGGCATGTGGTGCGGCAACAATGAGATGGAATGGGCGTGGGTGGACTGGAACCTGAACCAGAGCTTGAAGCTTAAGTCCGATTATATTAAGCAGTTCGAGACCGTGTTACCGGAAATCGCGAAGCAGATCGACCCGAATACGTTCTACTGGCTTGCTTCGCCATCGTCAATGGGCAGCTTCGACCAACCGAACAGCGAGAATTTCGGCGATATGCATGATTGGAGCATTTGGCATGGGCGCAAGCCGTTCACGGATTTCCGTAACCGGTATCCACGATTCATGTCCGAGTTCGGGCTGCAATCGTTCCCGAGCATGAAGACGATCGAGACGTTTACGCTTCCGGAGGACCACAATATTTTCTCTTATGTGATGGAGGATCATCAGAAGCACCCGGATGGCCTGGCACCGATGGTGCATTACGTCTCACAATATTTTAAGTTCCCAAGCAGCTTCGAGCAATTCCCGTACGTATCCCAGCTTATCCAAGCGGAAGGCGTACGCTATGGCGTCGAGCATTGGCGCCGCAATCGCGGGCGCTGCATGGGTGCAACGTACTGGCAATTGAACGATTCTTGGCCGGTAGCGTCATGGGCGAGCATCGATTATTACGGCAGATGGAAAGCGCTCCATTATGCGGCTAAGCGGTTCTTCGCGCCTGTGCTCGTCTCCGCATTCGAAGAAGGCACGTCGGCAACGCTTTACGTCAGCAATGAGCAATTGGGCAGCGTGGATGGCACACTCATCTGGTCGCTTCGGGATCGGTATTCGGCGATCATAACGAGCGGAGAAGTGAACGTGCATGCGAAGGCGCTGTCATCAGCTGCGTTCGTTACGCTTGATTTGGCGGAACACCTCGATACGCTGGAGAAGAAGCGTACGCATTATTTGGCATACGCGTTCCATATCGATGGGGAAGCAGCCAGCTCGAACGCAACGATTTTTGTGCCAGCGAAGCACTTCGAGCTACTGTCGGCGACGCTTAGCTGCCATGTCGAAGAGCATGGCGATGCGTTCGAGATTCAGCTGTGCGCAAGCGCGTTCGCTATGTTCATTGAGTTGGAGTTGAGCGAAGCAGACGGGGTGTTCAGCGATAACTACTTCCATTTGTCCGCGGGAGAAGTTAAGCCGGTTACGCTTGCGAAAGCCTCGTTATCGCAGATGCTCACGAAGGAGCAGGTAGAGCAACAGCTGCAATGCAGGAGCTTGGTTGAGAGTTATTGAGGACGAGTTGATTTATTGATGTAGACGGCCATCACTTCATCGTGATGGTCGTTTTTATTATTTAGGCTATATTTTAAATGAATGCCAACGGCCGCCAGTAATTTAAGTTCATACGCCAAGTTTCGATCGACGGAAAGTTAACGCTTGGCGCAGGCAGCTCTAGCAAACAGCTATTTTCGCTATTTTCTAATGAAGATATGGCATTCAGTCATCAATTCCGTGGCTATGTGCAGGGCATTATGGTAGGCAAAAATACGATTCATAACAATAATCCGTTCCTAACGAACCGTTATGAGGACGATAAAAATCCAATTCGGATTGTACCGCCGGCAACGATGGAAATAGATATGAACAGCAATGTGCTGTCCGATGATGGACGGACGAAATGGTTGAAGGCGGCGGTTTTCTGAATTGGCATGTATTTAATCAGGGCCTCGTAGATGAAATCATCCTTATGCAGCTGCCGATCATTATCGGCGGTGCTGACAATATTACGCTTGCGGATGGCGAGGGCTATCATGATCTTGCTTTTGTCAAAAAGTATAAAGTCGTTGAAGTAAAGCGAAGGGAAAACTACACGCTTATGCGATATAAGAAAGTGGTCTAATCGATGTGAAGAAGCATTCCCATCGGATGCCATTTTCTAGCTGCTGGGCAGGAATGTCCAATCCCTGCACGAATATTACAAGAGAGGAAGCTTGCAGGAGGAACGCTGACAGGCACACAGACAAACAATTGGACAAAATGGAGTGATTAATGATGGAATCGAAAAGAAATGAAGCTACACCGCAAACTGTCGGCCTGACGGCTGCTGCGGGATACCAAATTGGCGTACGCCGGACACTGCCAATGTCTGCCGAGGAGGCATGGGCGTTTCTAATTTCTACGGAGGGATTAGCGCTGTGGCTAGGAGACGTTCAGCCTCCTGCATTTCAGCAAGGCGAGAACTTCGGCGATCGGGAGGGGATATCGGGCCAATTCCGAGTCATCAAGGAAAACCAGCAACTGCGCCTGAAATGGAAGCTGCCGAAATGGGAGCATGATTCCACGCTGCAGATTCGTTTGATTCCGGCTAAGACAGGGACGACGGTCAGTTTTCATCAGGAAAACTTGGACAATGCGCATACTCGCGAAGCGATGAAGCAGCATTGGGAGGACGTCATTAATAAGATGAAAGAGCACGCCAACTGAAGGCGTGTTTTTTATTTGATGCTAAACGGCCGAAAAAATAACACCATAATGAATAGGCTCGGCCTTCAGTTGAGGCTATAATGATACATAGCAGTGTTCAAAGCACAACATATATTCATTAAGCTTCTTGGGATAGGAGTACGCAGATGATCTACCGCAATTTAGAAGAGTGTGTCAATGATTTGGAAAAGCACGGGCATCTCGTTCGCATTCGCGAGGAAGTTGATCCCCATCTGGAGATGGCGGCACTTCACTTGAAGGTGTTCCAGGCAGGCGGCCCTGCCCTTTTGTTCGAGAATGTGAAAGGCTCGAAATTCCGCGCGGTATCCAACCTGTTCGGAACGGTGGAGCGCAGCAAGTTTATTTTTCGGCAAACATGGGATTCGGTTCAAGACGTAATTGCTCTGCGCAACGATCCCGTTAAGGCGATGAAAAATCCGTTTAAGCATGTGCGCACGGGCCTTGCGGCTCGGCATGCGTTGCCGATGAAGCAGAGTGCCAAGCCTGCGGAGATGCAAGAAGTTAACATCTCAGACCTGCCTTTAATCAAGCACTGGCAAGGGGACGGCGGCGCTTTCGTGACGCTGCCGCAGGTTTACTCCGAGGACCCGGACAAGCCGGGCATTATGAATTCGAATCTCGGCATGTACCGCGTTCAGCTAAGCGGCAATGATTATGAGATGGATAAGGAAGTCGGCATCCATTACCAGATCCATCGCGGCATCGGCATCCATCAGGACCGGGCGAATCGGAAGGGTGAGCCGCTGAAGGTAAGCATTTTTGCAGGGGGCCCTCCTGCGCATACGCTGTCGGCCGTTATGCCGTTGCCGGAAGGCATGAGCGAGCTGACGTTCGCGGGCTTGCTCTCGGGACGGCGGTTCCGCTATAGCTATGCCGATGGCTTCTGCATTAGCAACGATGCTGATTTTGTCATTACGGGCGAAATTCATCAGGGCGAGACGAAGCCGGAAGGGCCATTCGGCGATCACTTGGGCTATTACAGCCTGACGCATCCGTTTCCAGTCATGCGTGTGCACAAGGTGTATGCTCGGCCGAATGCGATTTTCCCATTCACTGTCGTTGGGCGTCCGCCGCAGGAGGATACAGCGTTCGGTGCGCTTATCCATGAGCTGACTGGTGATGCGATTAAGCAAGAAATTCCGGGAGTCAAAGAGGTGCATGCGGTCGATGCAGCAGGCGTCCATCCGTTGTTATTCGCCATCGGCAGCGAGCGCTACACCCCTTACCAGCAGGTGAAGCAGCCGGCAGAGATATTGACCATTGCGAACCGCATTCTCGGAACGGGCCAACTTAGCTTAGCCAAGTACTTGTTCATGACAGCTGAGGAAAACCAGCCATTAGATACGCATGATGTTGAAGGGTTTCTGGCGTATATTCTGGAGCGAATGGATTTGAAGCGGGACATTCATTTCTACACGAATACGACGATTGATACGCTGGATTATTCGGGTACGGGGCTCAATACGGGCAGTAAAGTGATCTTTGCAGCCGTGGGGGAGAAGAAGCGGGAATTGTGCCGTGAGGTGCCAGTGCAGCTATACGATTTGCCTTCAGGGTTTGGGGGAGCAAGGCTCGTCATGCCGGGCATCGTGGCAATTCAAGGCTCTGCCTTCTCCAGCTATGCGCAAGCGCAGCAGGAAATCGACGGCTTATGCGAAGCGATCAATGCGCAAGGGGCGCTTGATTCGGCGCCGCTAATTATTTTGTGCGATGACAGCGAGTTTATGAGTGCGACGACGAACAATTTCCTATGGGCAGCCTTCACGCGCAGCAATCCGTCGCATGATATTTATGGCGTGAACAGCTTCTACGAATTCAAGCATTGGGCTTGCGATAATGTGGTGATTGACGCGCGCGTAAAGCCGCATCAAGCGCCGCCACTCATTCCAGATCAAACGGTTGAGAAGAATATCGAGCGATTTTTTGCCGAGGGCGGGAGCCTAAGCGGTGTGCATGTGAAGAAATAATGGCCGTCAATGGTTAAATAAGTGAAAAAAAGAGAAACGTAACGTGACGGCTGATTGCCTAACGTTACGTTTTTCTTGTTGGTTTAAGGCACCATTGAGCGAAATGTAAAAACTTTGGCAACCGAGATTGTGATGTCGGACTAGACTGCACAAACCGTCGAATGATATGATGGACTAGGGTGAATTAAACGATGACCAACGAGACGACGAATGAAATACCCGGCAACCTAGACGATGCCGAAACACAGCGTAAATGGGAAGAACTAATTAAGGGCGTTCTTCATAACGGCCAAGTAGCATTGAAAACGAACTTCGATCAAGTCGAAGGGCAAGTTCTGCACCATGACAATTATGGCCCGATCTTCATTTACCAAGTACAGGATAGTTCTAACAATGGATATGTATGCGGTTTCTTCCTGCGTGAACTTCTTACACGGTTCCAGGCTAACGAAGATCCGTCGGATTGGATGGCGTCCTTCTACTTCGAAATGATGAAGGCAGAAGGCGGCAGGCCGCTTCCAGATCCGCCAGGAACGGAAGAAGAAGCGAAAACGCTCATCGACCAGGTGCTCATTCCACACTGCATCAGTGTAGTGAAGGAAGAATTTGCTCCTGAAGAGGTTCATGCGGGCTTAGCGATGAATGAAGAATACGGTCCAGTCTTTGAAACTGGCTTCCCTGCAATCACAGACGGCAATAACGTATGCGCATTCCCGCTGCACCTGTTGTTCACGCAGCTGTTGCTGAACCGGGATCCATCCGATGTGCTGCTGCAAGGCTTGTACAAGATTCGGGAAGAGCATGGCTTGGAGTAAACAGGAACGGATGACAAGGCTGCCTATGGGCAGCCTTGTTGTAATAATGTAGGCAAACCTTGCGGTGTTTTTATCCGCAAGGTTTTTTTTGTTATGCGGACAGGAAATCTGCTCTAAAGGGGCGGTTGGTGAGCTAGAGTGGGAATAGGGCAGAATTTCCTGCACTGCGGGTGCAATGCTTCAACATTTGGTAAAATAGGTTGTAGTTATGCATCGGGAAGGAGACGGGAAATGGCCGGCTATTTGCGGGGGGAAATCGCTAGATTGGCAAATGTGAATACGGAAACGCTGCGTTATTATGAGAACCTGGGGCTAATCGTGCCGCCTCAGCGTTCCGATTCGGGATACCGCCTATATGCGGAGGATGTGCTTCACCGGTTAACATTTATTCAGAATGCCAAATCATGCGGATTCACGCTAAAAGAAATCAAGAAGGCGCTGGCGGCATCCGTGAACGCTTCGATCAGCATCGAGGATTTTATAACCGTTATTGATAAGAAAATGGATGCCATCCATTCCGAAATTTCAAGGAAAGAACAGACGCTGGAAGTGTTGAAGGGGCTGAAGCAAAATTTGTTGGCTAACGATAAGCATCCTGAGGTGCAATCGACGCTCAACATTTTGCACATGGAATCGTAGTTGACCTTGTACCTGCCTACAGGCTTTAGAATAACGGTATTCAAACTTGTAGGAGGAAATATATGGACAGAACGAGTGTCGAACAATTGGAGGCAATTAAGCAATTTCTTCGGCAATCAGGCAATTACGCTAGCAAGCCAGTCGAGCAAATCCGGCGGGAAATGGATGAGGCGGCGGCTCGAATGCCCCAACATACCGATGTAACGATCCAACCAGTCACGATCGGCCACATCGATGGGGAGTGGGTGATCCCAACCGATCCATTAGCGGAATTGCCAAGTGATCAGCAACCGGAGCAGCTGCGGCCGCATAACCACCGTACGATCCTTTATTTTCATGGCGGCGGGTTTATTGCGGGTTCTAGTGCATTTTATCGAGATTTAGGTGCAAGAATTGCGAAAGCTAGCGGAGCAAGTGTATTGATCGTAAACTATCGCCTTGCGCCGGAGTTTCCATACCCTGCTGCAAATGATGATTGCTTATATGCGTATCGTTGGCTATGTGAGAACGGGTACACGCCATCCCAGATTGTACTTGGTGGAGATTCCGTCGGAGGCAGCCTAGTGTTAATGGCATTGTTATCACTGCGCGATCAGGGAGAGAAGCTGCCTGCGGGAGCCTTTCTGCTTTCACCGCATACCGACCTTGTCCATCTAGATGGGGAGTCATATACGAGCCGGGCAGCGCTAGATCCGACAGGCAGTTGGGAAGGCAATCAGCGGATTTTGGACGACTATCTTGGCGGCCAATCCCCACATATCCCGTTGCTGTCGCCACTTCGATTGAATCTGCATGGCTTGCCGAATTTATTCTTGCAAGTCGGAGATCATGAGGTGCTATTAAGCGATTCGTTGCGGCTGGCGGAGCGAGCTAAGCTCGCAGGTGTCCCGGTGGAGCTCGAAGTTTGGGAGAATATGTGGAGTGTTTTTCAGGCATTGGCTTACCTGCTGCCCGAAGCGCAGCAGGCGATTGCACGTATTGGGGAGTTTGTGAAGGGGAGACTTGAAGGAAATCGCCGATGCTAGCGGGAATCCTATTGCTTGAGAAGGGCCAGTTCAATTGATAGGGGCTGGATTTAGGCATGATAAATGAAGTAGAAACTATTGAATTACAACATGTATCGCTCTCATGCAAGCCCAAACGGATGCATTTTAAACCCGTTAAAGAACAGCTACGGTTATTCTCACATGTCTTTACGCAGGGTAAGACTTACGCCATTGTAGGTGAACAGGGTAGGGGAGGCGGGGCGTTATCTTATTTGTTATCCGGTAAAGTGCAGACCAAAAGTGGCAATATTTTGATTAACAATAAGATAAACGAAGCTCATGTATTTCAACCAATAGGGTGGTATGTAGGGGAAGACGGCAAAAGTAGTTTCGCATCGCGATTAGGCATGAAAAAGCAAAAGACGATTCGAGAGCAGCTTGAAAATGCTCCACCAGGCAATTATTCAACGGAACAATTGATTACATTGTTTGGTTTATCTGCGTCCCGTCTAGAGCGAGAGATAAACTATATAAGCAATGAACGTTGGAATGCTTCAACGGCAATAGGGTTAGCTTATGGAAAACGAATCTTTTGTTTTCCGTGGCTTGAAGACGACATGAAAGGAATAATTAGGGCTAGGCTGAAGCTTTGTAGCTCGATTTTAAAGCAAAACAAAAGCATTTTGATCATTCCTGTTCAGAGCGATTCGATTGTCGAACAATTTGTAGATGAAATTGTATATATCGACTAAAATCAGAATATAAACCTTATAGCAGTAATAAGGAAGAGAGAAGAATGAAATATGAATTTGATTTTAAATCAGGCGAGGTCGTTTTAAACGATTTTGACTTTGACTCTTCCATTCCGTATATCGAACAAAGATTGTCGTTTAAGGAAGATATCCTTCAAGTACGCTACCACCAAGAGAAGTATGTTATTGATCTTGGATGGTACCCTGAGTTTAATTTTATTAGGGGCGGATTTAAACTTATGGTCGTCGAGGTACAAGATGGAGAATGGCATAAACTATATGTAAGAGAAACAACCTCAATCGAAGAAATTGTTGAGTATGTTTATGAAGCCATTGCGTTTGTAGAATCAATAAATGATTGACTATTGTTTTGAAAAGCCACTCTTCTGAGTGGCTTAATATGTTAAGTATAGGGAACTTCACCGAAGCTCAATCATTCAATCCTTTACCATCGAGAATCTGCTGCGCATACTTTTCAACCCTAGCCACGCGTGTTTTGGATTGCTTAGGTTGAGCAAAATGAAGAAGGTACGCGCGTTGCCGCCCAGGCGTCAATGCCTCAAAAGCCGATTTCAACGCGGGGCTCTCATCAAATTTATGTTGCAGTTCTTCAGGCATGCTGTAGTCTTCATTCTTTTTAAAATCCACTTCCAAACCGGCTATCTCCACTTCAACAGCTTCATGAATGTACGCTTTCAGGATGGACTCCATCTCAACGATTTCCTGAACATTGGTGAACCGAATCTGGCGCGCGGCCTGGACATTTTCTGTTTGTTGGATGAGAATGCCGTTAGGGTCTTTTAATAAGGAGCCTTTGTGGAACAGAAGCGCACAGTATTCTTTAAATCCATGGATCAGCACGATGTTTTTATTTTCAAAAGTGTAACAAGGATGCATCCACTTAAACTCCTCAGTCAGCTCACAGTCAAGAACGATCGCCCTTAACTTTTCGAATTCTTCCTTCCATCGTTTGGCTTTGCCTAAAAATTCATTAACCTTAGGGTTTAATGTGCGATTTGTCATTAAGGGACCTCTTTCTTTGTTATCTTCATTGCCGCAATATATAGGATTAATTGTACTGTTTTTTAGAAGAAGTATACAATGAAATTAGTTCATCCTAACCTTACAAACCTAAGGGCGATGCATTTTGAAACCAATCGGTTTACAAAACAACCCCGGACTTTATTCCGTGAAATGTGGCGAGCTATTGCGTCATTTATCACAGAAGAGGCCGGGGTTTTATGTGTTAAAAAGAGGGGGAATCGAAATGACTTCTAAAAAATACATCAATCTAGGAATTATTATTATCGTGGTGCTTGCAGTGACCTTTATAAGCAGTTGTAATGAGATAAATACGCGCTCAAAAAAAGTAACGTTTGATTTATCTGAACTAATTCAAAATGAAAACATCGATGATGTAAGTTTATCAATTTATTATGTGAACCCGCACATTCTTACTCGTTATCCTTGGAGTGTTGATCATTTAATTAAATCTAGTAGCGTTGAGAAGATTGTCATTAACGGCAGTGACTTGGAAGAACACTTTAATTCGTTTAATCAACTAAACAACATTGCCTTAATGCCAGTAAAGCATGAATCTCGCATAAATGCCCGATTGTATTATGTGCTTGAAAGCAAGAAAAACGGCAAGTTGTTCAATGTATCCATGTGGGGCGATGATAACTGTATATTTGTCAATGGGATTGAAGTTCAAGAGAATGATATTTTTTATGATTTCATAATGCCATTTTTACCTGATGATGCAGTTAAAGAATTGGAGTCGTACCTAAATTAATAAGTGATAAAAGGTTGAAGATTTATTCTCTTTCATCCAGTGCCTATTGAATCGGTCGGTAATAATCAAAGTAAATGTTAGAAGCATAGTTTGGGGTGAATGAAATGAAAATATTGAATGCATATGCGCGTAAATATGCTGAATTTTGCCCAAATTGCAACGAAGAGTTGAACTTATATTGTTACGCATCATATGGCCAAGATATTTTTAAATGTATACATTGCATAGAATACTTTAAAAAAATCCATTTACATTCCTTGGAATTAATAAAGCCTCCTTTGCTTCCATTTCTGAATTATGATAAATCTTATGCAGATTATGAAGGCTTTCCATCAAGCTACGCCTACTCTCCAAGTTGGTTAACTAAACTTCGTCAAATGAGTAACTCTTACTCTAAAAATAAGAACTGATTGATGCCATAATCAGATAAATATTAAAAAATCAATTTTATTCACTTTCTGTAAAATTGAATATGATGATACATTAAATGGTAGGTAATCAATATTTGAAGATGTGTGCTCATGGAGTTGAAAATGCGGGCTTGAGACAGGGTCGTTTTAAACAAAGCTAAAAGAAAGGGGAGATAGAGTCACTCCAGATTACTTACATTTTATAAAAATTTTATTAACTAAACTTAAGGGCGATGCATTTTGATACCAATCGGTTTACAAAACAACCCCGGTACTTTATTCCGTGAAACGTGACGATCTACTTAGTCATCTCACAGAAAAAAGACCGGGGTTTTATTTATTTGAGAGGAGCATAAACGTGAAATTCAGGAAGCTTAGAAGTTTGTTTGTATTAGTAGTTTCTATTAGTATGCTTTGGAACGTTGATTACGTAGCGATGGCAAGCCAACAAGCTGAGGGCAGTGCGATAAATAATAGGGCAGAAGAGATCGTTGTACCCGAGGCTCCAGGGATAATCAATGAAAAATCGGTGAACTCTTCGCTAGAGAAGAAAGGGAAGAAAGTAGTAAGGGAGCTTGGAGAAAAGCGGACACGAAACAGCAAACAGTTTTTGCTATCAGATGGAACGGTCCAGTACATTAGTTCTTCGACTGATATTCACTATGAAGATAATCGTGGCAGCCTAAGAAATATTAATACGGAACTTTTAGACGGAGCTGCCATTGATGTGAACAAAGCGCCGATGTCAAAAACAAATGCGAAACGAATGAAGGGCAATAAGGATAAAACAAGTGCAAAGAATCCAGAAAGCGAATACTTCCGCGCTCTAGAAGTTCCCTATGAAATTCAAGTGCCAAAGAATTTCAATACAGGGTATCGGATTGGCTATGGCGATGATGAGTTAACGTTTATTCCAGTAGGCGCTAAAGCGAGCAAAGGGAAGCTGGATCTAACAACGAAAGACAAAGTTTTGTATAAAGATGTATGGAAACAAACCGATGTGGAATTGATCACAACGAGCAGTGGAATTAAGGAAAATATTTATTTGAATAGCGACGCGGCGCCTGATTCTTTCTCGTTCGAGGTTGTAGGGGCTCTTGCCAATAATCTGACTGCTGGTGAACTCGTATTAATGCCAGCGTGGCTACAGGACAAGACCGGGGCAAAGAGAGATGTCACATTAACGAAAAGAAAAAGTGGGAATAAGATCATTGTGGATGTGAAGTGGGACAATAAAGGGCTGGTTTATCCTATCGTTATTGATCCTACGACGACGATTAGTATGGAGAATGCGATGTATGTGGATAAAGCATATCCCAATACATCATACCCTTACCAGTCAACCATGAAAGTACAAGGGATGAGTTACTACGGTTATTACAATGAAAAAATAAGCCTATTTAAATATAATATTTCGGCAATTCCGGCAGGTAGCCAAATCATTAGTAGTTCTCTGGACTTAGGGTATGCCAGCTATAATTATAACTTTTATCCGTACAATTCTGTTGGGGGATATATAGACCTTGTCGGTTACAGACTTACAAGTGGTTGGACTATATCAACAACGTACAATACAAGACCTGCGTACACGACAGATCAAGCAAGCCCTGTTGTGAGATTGACTTATCGCGGGCAAAGGCTGATATTCGACCTCAAAAGCATGACGCAATTAGCTGTAAACAATAGTAATGGCCAGCTAAATTTCGGGATCTATAGATATGCGAATGATCAAATAGATGAAGCTACATTTAATGGACTCGCATCTACAATGACGATTAATTATTCAACTTCAGCTCCTATAGTTAGTACTGGAAGCATAAGCAAGGTGAATAATATCGTCAACTTGTCATGGCAAACCCACAGCGAGAACCCGCAACTCAAATATCAAATTATCGGGATGAAAAACAATCTCTGGCAAGCGTATGATTCAGGGATCGTAAGCAGTTCATCTTCTACTCACTCTGTTGCGCTAGCCAATGGGACATGGAGTTTTGCCGTGAGGGTATTAAACAGCACGACATGGGGACCATGGTATATTTTCAACAATAATGTAAGCGTTGTTAACAATGGTATCGGTGTGAGTTACGTGTATAGCAATAGTCTTTTAAAGGAAATATTCAACAACACTACGGGTGAAAAACTGATTTTGGAATATGACCTGAACGGGAACTTGAAGAAAAAAGTGAAGGATATTTCACATACTCAATTAATTACCGATGGGAACCCTGTCGAATGGACAACAAGAACGAGGAAGATCGAAGATGGTTATGATGATTTTTTAGATACTACACTTAAGCAACCAGAGAGAGATATCCGAAGCGTGTATATGGAAAGCGATAGCACTAATTTGTATATCATGATCGAACTGGGAAGATTGCAAAACTACGATACGCTGCTTCCACATGGATATAACGACGATAATTATTTTGTTTATTTGGGAGCCACAAGTGGGACTACTGCATTAACAAGATTCGGAACGAGTCTCGCATCGCTCAATGCTTATTATGAGATTGCAAGTTGGGGATTGAACGATACAACTGTACATGAATATAAGAACGGAGCATGGCAATGGACATGGACCGGTTCGGCGGAGAATAATGGCTTCAGTTCAAGCAGGAGTTTTATAGATACGGGAGCGGCAGGGAAGGCATTTGGCGTTAGTGCCATCTTAGAGCTTAAGATTCCTCTGGCCAAAATACCGAATGCCAATTTGAGCAAGGTGTTTGTTGTAGCTGGAAGCAATACGAAAGATGTAGATATTGCTTCGAATTAATAAAGAGTTTCGATTTTGTAGAAAACATGAATCAAGAGAAGAGGGTACAAATGAGAAAAATATTGTTCATGTTACTCATATTATGTTTACTCGCAACATCTGTTTCACCGCCTGCAGCGAATAAAGCTGAAGCACAGGGCAGTTCCAGTGCTGGCTTGAGTGAAGCAGAAGCGCCTGCCAGCACTCCAAATGCGGTGCAGGATGAGTCCGTCATTTATCACTATGGGCATTTCGATGCAACACAAGTCGCTTTAATGAAGCAAGCGTTCACGCCAACGATGTTAATGGCTGCGGCGTACTATTATCCAGAGCTAACGCATTTGCTTGATCAATCTGCTATTCAGATCGTATTGGATTTGGATGATAAACAAGTTCGTGCATGGGTAGACGAAATGGGCGATGCCCAGATTGGCCAGTTGCAAAGCCTTACGCCACTGGTGGTTCAATACAATACCGAGGAAGGCTTTACGGTAACGGAGGGTGTGTATGGGGAGGATCTATCATCGCCGTCAGTGCCCGATTCGGTCTATGGCAAATCAAGTGGTTTAACTGCGCGTACAAACAGCCTAATGGCCGCTGGGGCAGGGGCAAGCAATTTGGCATACTCGATAAAGGATGCGACGTTTACCTATAAGCGTGATGTCGAAGGGGATGTCGATCCCAACCTGAGAGCGTTTCATCAGCGCGATGTTGACATTTACTTGCCGGGCCGAGAAGGGTTGGACCTCTCCTTCGTGCGCAGCTATGATTCGAACAACTCCTACACATGGGACCCTTACTATGGCTGCGAAGGGATGGTTTCAACACCTTGCAGTAAAGATGATATTGGCCAAATTCGCGATAATCTGGTTAATATGATTACCAATGTGGGGTCGAGTTCGGACATTAACTTTATTGCGAGCGGTTGGTCGCTGAACCTTCCTACGATGTCAACAAGAAGCAATCTGAGCTTGGACACGCGTATTGATGCTCAATATCCGTATGCTCCCCCTGTGGGGACGGTGCTGTATACAACGGGCAGTGCAGGGAGTTCCGGCGATATCGCTTCCTTTACGCTTGAGGATGGAACGACTTACAAATTCTTCACCTCCATGCCGAATAAGTCGATTAGCCATCCGTATGAAGATGTGAGGATGGAACTGTCAGTATACAATAGCGAGAAGCAAAGAAGAGAAGACCAATTGTACCTGAACAATGGCAAAATTAAATATGTCTTTAATAACTATGGACGGTTGATTGAGAAATCGAATGCATTTGGCGATAAAGTAACCTATGACTACGGGGACGATCCGATCTACGACGACGTGACGATCACCGATTCGTTAAATCGGAAAATCGTCATCGAACGAGGAGATGCAAACAATCGCATCACGGGAATTTCCGTCACCGATAACGGTACGTTAATCAAACGAATTGCTTATAACACCGAGTATGTAGGCAGTGGTGAGCCGATCGTTTTGAACGGGCGGGCGTATGGCGAGGGTACGTACTATACCATTACGTATTACCGGCTGTCGTCTGTCAGCGATGCGCTGAACAATAAAACGCTGAAAACGTACACGTATTATGAGCCATCGGCGAAGACGGTCGTCGATTTTGATTTGGAAGACGACTGGGTAATGCCTTATAACAGCAGCACTGACAGTGTCGTATTGGAAGAGACGGATAGCGACGGGTCCGGCATCGAGTCGCAATATGTAGACTGGCACTCGGGCGGCGAAACGTTAGCCTTATTGCTCAAAGAAGTAACGGATGATACCGGATTTACAACGACGGTTCAGTACGCTTCCTATGATAAAAATTGGAGGACGTATCCTTCCTTTAAAGAGCGAAATGCGCGCCGCGGCACGGTTCGGCTTTATTTGGACACATTCTTGCTCAAGTATTCGGGCTACTTGCCGGTCGTGAATGTTTTCTATAGCTATAAGAACAGCGATGCAGCAACTAAGACGTTGCAATTGAGCGTAACGAGAGATAACCCTGATAAGTACGACGAAGTATGGTTTAGGCCTAAACAACGCATTACCGAGGAGCCTTATAAAAAATATTTGCCGATTCATCGCTTAGAGAAGGCAGGGGCTTACCGATCCGGCGATAAGATAAGCAATTCCTTAACGTATTATTATGGGGATTACAAGACGAAAACAAGCTATTCATATACTGCAACGAAGCTGGGACAGTTCCAGTTAGACTCCCAGACGAGTGAAACGTTGCCATTAACGAATGGACTGGGCTTCTCTGCGAACGGATTTAATTATGCTTATGCGCCGAAGCTGACGGTAAGCTATCAATACGATGAGGGGAAAACACAGCCTTATCTAACGAAGATGTTCGGGGACGGGGCATCTGGGGATACGACGCCAGCTTCGATTAAAGCGTTCTTGCGTAGTGGGAATTCGCGGACATTGCCAAGCAACCTTGGGAATTACAGCACGTTGGCGAAGTCAGAGCTTGACCAGTATGGTGGCTTGATCTACCAAGAAGATGAACTTGGCAATAAAGTCGAGCGCCAATATGCAGGACCGTACCGAAGCTTAAGTTATGAGAAACAAACGGCTAGCGACGGACTATCGATTGTCGAAGCAAGCTATGTCTATAATGCAGACGGCACTATTAATAAAATGACTAAAGTTAGCAGCTATCGAGATCCGAACAATGTCAATCAAGTGCTTCAGGATACGGTTACGACGGACTATTCATCCTATACGGCCAGCAGGCTTCCGACACGCATCGTTGAAACCAGTACGGGGGCGCAGTATGCGACGAATGCTACAGTGAAAGAAATGACCTTGGAGTACGATGCCAAGCAGATGAACGTTACGAAGGAAACGTATAACGTCAAGCTCGGCAGCGGGCAAAATAAGTCTACGGTTGCCGTGCAATACACATATGATGCGTTAGACCGGGTGATTCGTGTCACTTACCCGGATAATAGTAAAGCAGAATATACGTATGACTATAAAAACCGGATTCTTACTGATACATTCGTACCTGGAGTGACGACGGCTTCTCCGCGAATGACCAGCTACGCTTATAACGATGCAAATCGTACGATTGAGATGACCATGCCCGACGGTGAACGGATTACGTCCCAATATACGCCATATGGCGAGATTGATAAGCAAATCCGGACAGTAGGGACCGAAAGCAAAATTATTCTAAAAAACGAGACGGACAGCAGCGGCCTATTATTAAAGGCAGCATTGCCTTATAACGACATTACGCAGAAAACGTCTTATCTGTATGGCGAAAACGGGGAAATAAGCGAAGCAACAAACCCATTGGGACAGAAAACATTCTTTTATTACAGCAACTTTGCCTATACGGCAAATGGTTCCGAAACCAATATGCAACAGACGGTTAAGACTGTAGAGCCTGATGGAAAAGAAACATGGACGTATAATGATAAATCAGGCCGTACGATTCGAGTCGAAGATAAGAGCCCGACGAAAATGAGGGTTACGGCCTATGCGTACACGCCTTTCGGATACTTGGCTTCTGCGAACATTTCGGGCAATGGCAAATCGCAAACGACGAGCTATGCGTATGACGCGGAAGGCCACCTGGTTCACGTCAAAGATAACCTTGGCCAGAAGTATAATTACGTGTATAACAGTGCCGGTCAAGTGACGTCAGTTAAAGTTAATGCTTCAACGAAAACGACCAATGTATTTAACGAAATCGGCCAGCTAATTCAAAAGAGCAATGCAGAGGGGCTTTCGGAATACAGCAGCTATAATCCCAACGGCTTGCTGAGCCAGAGCATTGACAAGAAAGGGCAAACGCATACGTTCACCTATACCCCTTATAATGAAGTGCAAAGGGAAAGTGTCAAAGTGGCATCAGGGGTGGAGATTTACTGGAAAGAACAGGTGTATGATCCTGCTACAAGACTGCCAACGAGAATATCTACGAGCGAGAACGAAAGCCAATCGTATGAATATGACCAATGGGGTAGGCAGACTAAGCAGATTGTCGCAGGAAAAACGTACACGGTGGGCTACGACAGCTATGATCGAATGACTTCGCTGCTTTATCCCGACAACAAAGCAGTAACGTATACTTACGATAATCTGAGCCGGTTACAGTCCGTCAATTATCCGGAGATGGGCACGGTATCGTATACGTATGAAACCAGTAACAATGCGAACAAAAGTACGGTTGCTACTCCATTTGGCACGAAGCAGGTTAAAATGACAGATGCATTTGGCGAACTGACGAGTGTAAAGCATAGCAATAGCATCGGAGTAGCTTTATGGACGGAAACATTCGGATATGACGGGATG
>NZ_WSTC01000054.1 GCF_009789195.1 Paenibacillus sp. MMS18-CY102
AACGCAGCATGTGACACCATCCGTTCATAAGTTATTACCACTATTATACTATATTAACGCGGTGTCGTGTTAAATTACATGCACATAAGAAAGGCTGCCGAGACTTTCTCGACAGCCTGAGGGCAGAATCCTCTGCCCTCCTATTTGTGCGTCTTGCTAATGAAGGCTCCCGCCCGCCCACAGCCGGGCAGCCTTATTTATCCGGCAATTGCTTCACGTAGCTGTCGGAGAGCTTCAGAAGCTCCATGCCGCGGGCATATTGCTCTTCAGACGTTCCGAATGAAGTGACCGTATTGTCTTGCAACGAGTAGTTAGAACCATCTGCATATGCGTTGCCCGTCAGGAAGATATGATTGTCTGTAATGACAGATCCGGTCGGCAGGAAGTGCCGCATCGGCAGCAGGTTCGAGCTCTCATTCAAAATATCTTGGCCGAAGTGAATTTGGTTGTCCATCGAAACGCCCACTAGGTTGGCGATGGTAGGCATAACGTCGATTTCCCCGCCTGTGTGTTCAATGAGAGCAGGAGAACCGATGCCCCCGGCATGAATGACGAGTGGAACATTAAACATGTCCGAGTAGCCATATTCATGTCCGAGCATATCTTGCAGCAAATCTTTTTCCTTGCGGTCGAGCGAATAGAGCGACAGCCCTTGATGGTCACCGTAGAACAGGACGATGCTGTTGTCCCACAGGCCATCGGCTTTCAGGTCGTCAATAAACTGGCCAAGCGCGTAATCGGCATAGTTTTGGGCGAGAAGGTAATTGCCTACGAGCGTATCCTCGAATTGTTCAGGCAATTGCATTTTTACTTTCGATTCCGGAATATCGAATGGGTGATGGGAGCTCATGGATATGACCTGCGCATAAAATGGCTGCTCCGCCTGATCCATTTTCTCCAATTGCTTCGCTGTCTTCGCAAACAGAACTTCATCCGATGCGCCGAACGCAACATGGTCCTCGTCACCGAAGAACGCTTGGTCGTAATAATGGTCCCAACCGAGTGCCTTATACAGCTCGATGCGATTCCAGAATTCAACCTTGTTCGTATGGAACGTTGCGGTCGTATAGCCATTAGCGTGCATGAGCTTCGGTAAGCTCGGCAATGCTTTATCCACATTATGCTCGGTTGCAGCCTCGTGCTTTGGCACATATAACGACGTATTGACGACATATTCAGCATCTGACGTCGTGCCTTGCCCAACCATCGTGAAGAAATTGTTAAAATGAATATTTTCCGCAGCAAGCTTATTCATGTTCGGCGTTACTTCTTTGCCGTCGATTTTGAGCCCAATGAGAAAATCTTGGAACGATTCCATTTGCAAAATAATGACGTTCTTGCCTTTTGCAGTGCCGAAATAACGTGGAGCTTCAGGCGATTGCAGCGCTTTGATCGAATCAATCGCTTGCTGTGTAATCTCGCTCTTATCGATAATTTCCTCGTCTTCCGTGCTGTCTGCGAAGATCGTGTATACCTCGTAGTTCAGGATGCCCATCTCTTCGGCTTGCTTGTTCTCATTCATGCTCGCGCGGTTAGGCCAGATATTGAACAAGCATAGAATGACGGATATGCCAAAAATAATCGAAATCACAGGCTTGTTGATTGGCTTCATCACAGCAGCTTGGCGAATTGGCTTTGCTCGCGGGCGCCATACTAATACAGCAATGACGATGATGTCCAAGAAAATAAGCAAGTAGTACGGGTCAAGCAACGAATAGGTGCTGTTGCCCACTTTTGTAACTTTATCGGCCTGGCTAATTGCATGATACGTAACGATAATGCCGTAATATTTGTAATACATGAGAACAGTGAAATAGAGCAGTGAGAATAATAAATTGGCGACCATGTAATATAAAATTTTCCGCTTCGTTGCAAGCCACTCGATCAGGCAAAAAATAGCCCAGAAGAAGGGGATTTCCGTTACAAGCGTCATAGCGGAAGGGCCTTCGTCGAATACGACAAACCAGGCTAACGCACCTTTAATCAATAAGAGGACAGTGAAATAAAAGAATCGTCGGTTCAGTAATCTTGATAGTAGTGACAAACCTTCCGCACTCCTTTTCTATTGCTGGTAATCTCGACTTATATGTTTGGGGAATAAGGCTCTTTTGGTGCAACAGCATGTGCTTGTTCATACAGTCGAATACGGGGCAGCTTCGGCCAAACCCCACAGAAAGAAGCCTTCATTCGGCGAAACACCCCATGAGCCAATACCCCAATTGCTTTGCGTTGACGCAGGCTAGCCCGAAAATGCTGCCGATTCTCGAATTGGCCGATTTGAACAGCCATTCGGCCATCTTGGCTAAGCAATAAACTCGTCGAAATATAGCCAGGCTGCTTGCGTACGTGTGCCAACGCGCGTTCAAAAGAGGCAAGCAGCTCATTCTGTTTGCCTGGCGTTAGCTTAAACGTCACGACACAGTAAAACGGAACCGTTCCTTGCCCAATTGCAGTATGGCTATTGCCGGTTCTATGGTCAACACGCTCGACATGGTAGCGGTTAGGCATCGCGACCGCCCCAAAGCTGGATTCATCGCTAATTGCTTGTGGGCTTAATTGAATAAGCGAAAGTACATCTTTGCCATTGAGCCCTCGCAAAATAGCGCCGCTTTGCGCAAAGCCTTCTTCATATACGCGGTCTAGCGAATCAATCGCATGCTGCAGTTGATCCTTCTGCTCGTGCCGCCATAGTACAGGGAAGGGCTGAAGCCTAATTCGTTGGCTATCTCCAGCATCTAGGAACATGGCTGTTTGTTGCCGGCTTGCAGCTTCTGGCGCCGTTTCAGGCTGCTTGCGATCATCAGCTGTGGCCACTAATTGTTCAGCACTCATAGGTGTGTGCTCCTCGCCTTAACAATCTATATAATTGTATTCTACAACCACTTGTCTTATTGTCAACCAAATAAAAATGGACATCTCGCGAACGAGATGCCCATAGGTTGGAAGCTTATCTATTCGTTTGTCGTGCTGGAAGATGATCCGGTTGGATTCGCCGGCTGTTCGCCTGTTTCCACTGAAGGGCTGGATCCGGTTTCATGCTCGCCGGCAGGAGCGGGATTTGAATCCGGCGTACTTGGATTTGTCTCCGTTGCAGGCGTTTCCTCGGCTGGATCCGTATTGTTATTGTTATCCTCAGGCTCAGGCGTTTGAGTTGGATCGGGCTTCGTCGGTTTTGCTGGAACGGCATGCACCGTGCTTGCTTTGATCCAGTAAGTGCCAGACGGCGTTTTGACAAGCAGCCATGTTTTCCACTTGTCGATGACTGGCAAGGAGATGCCAGCGGATAGCTTATCTTGCATCGGCTCTGCGTCAAGCGGCGAGCGGTACATTGCAATCGCTTGGTCCGCAGTTACGAGCGGCTCGGCAATCGGATCAAATGGTCCGGCTAACGTATACTTGCTATTAATCCAGCGTGATCCGCCGGCAACTTTAATTTCAGCCCAATCGCCTTTGGTGCGAAGCAACGTATATTTCCCTGTAAAAATCGAGTCTATCTGCTTCGCGCGAAGCTCAGGCGAGGCGTAGGCAGTCTCCGTACGCGTAAGGCGAATTGCTCCTGTAGCTTCTGTCGCCTTCTGGCTTTTCATCCATTGGGAATACGCGCGCTCTGCGAACATCCAGCCGGTGTCGCGATTTTGTCCCCAGATGCGATTCCATTCGGATAATGGCACATGGCTATTGCCGTTAGCACGGCCTAGCTCTGGCGTAAGCGCCGGTTTATGGAATTGGGTAATAAACCAATCGGTAAAGCCTCCACCTGATGGGTTGGCTGTGGGAGCCACGAGCCGATAACCCGTCATGGCGGCATAAGACGTTGCAATCGCACGGTCCCGGCTTACGTTTTCCGCAAGCGTATGAAAATTCCAATACACAATTTCGCCAGCAGTATGATAGGAGATCGCTAGCTCAGGGTTAATCATTTGGGCAAGATTGGCCATCGCTTTGGATTCTTTCGCCTGCAGCGGAGCGGCGCCTTTGTAGTTCATATAATGAGGCGCGGAAGCCGGGTTCGCGATGTATGGCCATTGGGCTGGATATTGGCGATTGAGATCGACGCCTTTGCCGTTAGCCTTCCATCGTTTGAAATTCGCGCTGCCATCGTTCATTCGAATGAGTGCAGGGCGGTCAGCTGCAGGAAAGGCGCTCGGTCCCTGCTGTTGAAGGGTGACGCCGTCGGGATTAACCATCGGAACGATGCGGAAGGTTACATGATCAAGCAATTCGCGTACGCGAATGCCGTTCCAGCTCGCATTATTCTCATAGGCTTTGGCATAGTATTCTGTCATGGCCATCAGCCAGATGGTGGTCATCCATTCACGTGCATGATGGGAGCCGTTCAATAAAATAATAGCCGGGCCTTTGCCAAGCTCGAAACTCAATAGATCGCGGCCGTATTCGCTCGAACCAATTGAAGATGGCTTGATGAGGCCAGGATATCGGGCTGCAAGCTTCTTTATGTCGCTCGACATGACCGAATAGCTGTACACTTGGTTTGGCTGTACGATAGATGAAGATGGAGCTGGCACAGCTGCGTAACTATGTGGGGCAGAAGGCGCCAATTCCAACACAGAAGAGATGCCCCCTGACCATAGGGATAAGCTGAGTGCGGCAGCTGTAGCAGTTTTTACTAATTTAGAATGATAGCGGAATCTTTGTTTCATATAAGTGTGAAACTCCTTTCTCATGATAGCGATGACATAATTCGACAAATCGCTAACCAATTCCTTCAGGAATCGAAAAAGAAGAAGTTTGACAATCTAATGAACACAGGCAAATGGACAGGAATGGCATATTTGCTATTGACAACGAGAATGATAATTCTTATCATTGATGATAGAGAATAATTCTCAATGAGAACGATTAATCCAATGAGAGCGTGCGGGGTGAAAGCGTTGAAAATTAAGTATTGCACGAAGAATCTTAAAAACTACGATGCAAAGCCAGTTTTTAAAGCGGTGAAGAACGAGTTTCCTGATTTGAAGCATAAGAAGGAAGAATGCCTTGGCCGCTGCAGAGTGTGCAAACATGAATGCTTCGCTATGGTCGGCAAGTCAACGATCGTAACTGCCCCCACGCCTAAGAAGCTTCGCAAAAAAATCCAAGCTGCTATTGGCTGAGAACGGTTATCTTCATTTATGAATTTTTGCCAGCGGGACCTTTTTTTCATTGTCGATTGCAGGCGGGGTATACTATACTTAGTTCAAGCAAACGACAAGAAATGATTGGAAGGAGCGATCCCGCAATGAACGATACATTAGTTGAAGCGTTGAATGAACAGATGAACTTTGAGTTTTACTCCGCTCACGTCTACCTTGCCATGGCAGCTTACTGTTCGGCAGAAAGCCTTGATGGATTCGCTAATTTCTTCATCGTGCAGGCAGAGGAAGAACGGTTCCACGCGATGAAAATTTATAAGTTCCTCAATGACCGCGGCAGACGCGCCACGCTTGGCGGCATGGACACGCCGAAGAACGAATATGCATCGATGCTTGAAGTGTTCGAAGCAGGCTACCATCACGAGCAAGTGAACACGAAACGGTTTTACCATCTGTCTGACCTCGCTTGGAACGATCGGGAGCATGCAACGATTGGCTTCTTGAAATGGTTCATCGACGAGCAGGTGGAAGAGGAAGCGCTGTTCGACGGCATCATCCAGAAGCTGAAGCGCATCGATAAGGATAGCAACGCCTTCTACATGATGGACGCTGATTTCGCAGCCCGTTCATTTACGCCGCCAGCAGGCGAATAATGGAATATGCAATTGACAAAGAACCGAAGAGCGTGAGCCCTTCGGTTCTTTTTTGTCCATTGGGAAGTTATTCGTAAACGCAGCTATGCGCAAAACGAAAGCTGGCCCATCCCAAGGACAGTGCCAGCTTGTACGCTTCATTATGAGGAGATGCGATGTGATGCCACGATCCGGGATTTTAGCCCTTGCAGCTGACGCTTGGACAATGGGAGATTTTTGTACTCGGTAGCATCGCGGCCAAGGCAAACGCTATCTTCATTCATCGAAATTACTTTTTGCAGATTGACGTAACAATTGGATGCTACTGCAGCGAATGTTCCTTCTTGCGTCAATTTGGCTAGCTGCTCACTGGACATCGGTTTCTTTAAGTTATAGTTGACGCCATGAAAGCTGACCAGGCCTTGCCGATTTACTTTGAAGAATAGAATGTCTCTCTCGACTTCAAAGTCATACAAATTGTGAATCGGATCGGATGCTATACGCATTCTTCCTCAAGCCCCCTCGTTGGAAGATATTATTGTTAGCGCTTACATTATAACACGACCATATCGACATGGGAATAGGAAGTTTGGGCTACTCGAACAAAAAAAACAGGTGTGAAGCAAATGCTCACACACCCATTTTTCTGCGATGGTTATTCGGTTTTTTCTTATTTTGTGTTTTCATTTCAGCGACGCCGCTTTGTTGATGCTGCTGTTGGCCAGGACCTTTGCCTTGCTTCTTCTGTGCGAGAAGGGCTTTCGCTGCTTCTGCTTGGGAGAGCTTCTTTGGTTGCTGCTCTTCGGCTGCAGGTGTCACTGCTTCGTTTTGTTCGCTCATGTGCAATAACTCCTTTAATCTTAACGGTTAATGTGAACGATAGCATGTCTTGGCAGCAAGGTCAAGTGGGGATAGGGTGTGTTGTACATTCGGTTGTATGTTTATTCATTAAAGTGTATAATTATAATAACAAGAACAGAAGAGAGAGGGATCGGAGCATGCAAGGGAAGGTAGAGGAACTAATGATGAATGCTTGGCCAGCACTGCGGACAGTCATGGTCGATGGGTGGGTGGCACGTTTCTCCAACGGATATACGAAGCGTGCGAATGCTGTATATCCGATGTATAACACCGGAATCGAAGCCGATTGGCAGGAGCGGATTGCGGTGTGCGAGCGTTTATATGCTGAGCAGGGGCAGCCGGTCATTTTTAAACTGACGGATGCACCTGAATGGCTTCAATTAGATGAGCAGCTTGCCGGCTATGGCTACAGCGAGGAGGGGCGAAGTGTCATTATGGCGCAAACCTTGGATAGCGTACCAGAGCCGAGCTTGTATACCGTTGAGATGAGCGTGAAGCCCACAGATCGCTGGATAGCCCAATATTTAGAAATGTCGGAGGCGAGCGATCCTGCTGCTGGAGCGGCAATGAAACAAATTTTGAACGGGATTATGCCGCTGGCCTGCTTCTTTACGCTTTATGATGGGGATCAAAATGTAGCGTGCGGGTCAGCTGTGCTGGAGCGGGGCTATGTGGGGCTTTATGATATCGCGACTGCGCCCGCCTATCGTAACCAAGGCTACGGGGAGCAGCTCGTGCTGAATATGTTGAAATGGGCGAAGCTTAGCGGGGCGCAGCAAGCCTATTTGGCAGTTGTGAGCGACAATGCGCCTGCGGTTCGATTGTATGGGAAAACGGGCTTTAAGCCCGCTTACCGTTACTGGTACCGGACGTTGGCTACCTCATAAGCAGCATGTACGGAAGCGATAGCAACATTTGGGTAAAATTGGCGTATATATCCATGGGCACCCTCGACATATCGATTGAAGAAAGGAAAGGTGCAGGCGACCTATGGATGATTACAGCTCAGCAAGTGTATTTGGCGGTTTTGGCATCCTTTTGTTGTTTTTCATGTTCTTTGCCCTTATCCTGGCCGTCATTCATATCGTTACGATTGTATGGGCGTTCCGGGATGCGCTTCGGCATGGCAAAGAGCCGTTGTTTGCTTTAGGAATTGCGATCATGATCTTTTTCTTCCCGATCATAGGCTTTATCGTTTATCTGCTTATTCGCAAATCAAGCTAAAAAGACGGCTTGCTGGCGCATCTTCATCGCGCGTGGCAGGCCGTCTTTTTTGGATTATAACGCCGAGCAAGGCACGCCATCGATATAATAGCTATCCTCACGGTACGTTCGGAATGCAACTTCGATGTCAGTAAGGCCTAGGTTCGCGAGCTGCTTGGTAATGGCTGCAGCTACTTGGCCGCGCACTTCGTCGCCGCGCTCGAACCATGCTACCTCGGCGAAGGGAAAGGATTGTTCGCCTGCGCCGCCATAGACAGCGGTCGTATGCAGGCAATCCATTGTGAAATTGTCCGTTCCGCATTGGCAGATGCTCGCTAATTGCTCGGCAAGCTGTTGTGCAACGGGATGAAGCTGCTGGGGAGAGATTCCTCGGAATAATAGGTGGGGCATTGTTCTGCACTAGCTCCTTTGTTAACGCATCGATGAGGATGCATGTGGTTGCTTGTATTGTAGCATGATTCATGATTGGGCTGCAGGGCGCTTCGTTTATCCCGGATGGGTGCGGAATTTGCGTTCGATTCGTGCAAGCGTCAGGAGCGGCCAAATCCAGTTGTTGCTTTCATAATGGACGTACACGGTGCCAGCAAGCCCAGCGCCTGTCGGGTAGCGGGTCCACTGTTGAGGCGGCAATTCGAGCATGTGCAACAGTGCATGTACGCCTCGCTCCAGCTCCGGCGTTGGCGAAGGGGAAGAGGCTGTGAGCGCGTCAAGCGCCCATGCGGTTTGGGAAGGAGTGCTGAAGCTTAGCGGCACGTAGCGGCGGCGTTGGTCGCTATAGCATGATTCGCCCCACCCCCCATCAGGCTGCTGGATCGAGAGCAGCCACTTCACAGCACGCGTAATTGCCGGATGGCCGGGGGTGAGGCCGATTGCCGTTAGGCCAAGCACAGCGGCTCCCGTTCCATGCGTATACGTGATTCCCCAGCGCCCGTACCAGCTGCCATCCTTTTCTTGCTGGGAGAGCATCCACCTTGCAGAGCTCGACATCCATCGCTGCTGGGTGGACATGCCGAGCGATTCGCCGAGCATGTGAAGCGTTCGCCCTGTCAAATCAGGCGTCGACAAGTCGTTGACGATCTCAGCGGCTCCCGTAAAGCCGAAAAGACCCTCAGGCAGCGGCTTGCCGTTACGCTCGAACGCTGGCCAGCCACCATCGTCGTTGCGCATGGAGAGCAGCCAGTTTAACCCACGTTCCCATGGCTCGGAAGAAGCGGCATGTCCTTGTGTTGGCATGTTCGAATGGGGTTGAATAATGCGGAGGGCAGCGGTTGTACAATCGCAATCCGGGTATCGTGTATTGACGTAGGAGAAGCCCCAGCCTCCTGGCGAAGTGCCGGGATTGCGAATGCGCCAATCGCCGTATCTCGATTGCTGGCGTTCTTGAATGAAACGGGCTGCGCGTTGCTGGGCTGGATGCGCAGGCGTAACGCCAGCTTCACGCAATGCATAGGCGAGCATGGCGGTATCCCACACCGTAGGCGTAGCGATTTGGACCATAGGCGGGTTGCCGCATAACAGCGAGCGTATGCCTTGGATTGCGCCAGTAATAATGGGATCGGTAGGCAGCCGGCCAACGGAATTGAGGGCGAACAGCATTAGCACAGTAGCGGTTGAGTAAGTGAGGAGCGTGCCATCAGGTTCGATTCGTTCCAGAAGGAAGGTAACGGCAGGCTCATACAAAGGGGCATTGCCGCCAGCTAGTAGGCCGGAGAAGGCGCCGAATAAGCTGTTAAGCGCAGAAACAATGGGGGAGTCATTGTCAAAACGAGGCGGTCCGCCGAGAAATAGCTCGGACAAGTCCGGCGTATAAGCCGTTCGAAGCGCAAAACGCTTGTTGGCCATGATGAGGATCGGGACCAGGTGGACCCGTGCATGTCCAGACAGCTGAAACAGCCTCGGCAATGGGCCTTTGCTGTCAAAGCATGCACTTAGCGGGATTTGGAGCGATTGGGGCCATTCGGCTTGGCCGGCTGCACAGAACAGCGCTTGCGTTAATAAAGAGCGAATTTTGGCAAGCCCGCCTTGCTCGCGAATGAAACGTTTTGCAGTAACAATGATGGGGTCACTTTCGGTATAAACGCCGGAAAGCAAAAGCGCTAGCACGGCTTCAGCCGTTGCTTCCAAGCTGCCTTCACGTTCATCGGGGAACAGCCGCCATACGCCTTCTGGCGAGCGGCGCGAGACGATTCGCTCTGCGAGGGACCGTATGAGCGGCTCATCTCGAACATCCAGCAGCCGAAGCACGGCCAAATAATAGCAGTCGCTCATCGTGCCGCAATCGATACACATGCGCCAGGCGCCATCTTGCGACTGGCCGGCTAGCAGTTGGGTTTTCATCGTTTCAATGCGATGCCGTAATGCAGTCCAATCGATCACGATGCTCCGCCTCCATCCGATGCAAGCTTTGCCTTATCTATATGCGGCAGGGGAGGCGGTTACGTCGATCTGGCGGATTTAGGGCTAGCTTTTTCGTGAACGCGTGCTGTTCCCGACGGGCAATGAGCATCGTGATGAGGCAGCGCATGCTGTTGTGGGCTCCGTTATTTTTGAACGCTTAAAGGCGCGTATCCGAAATTGCTTCACGTACCTTCTCCATCGAATGCTTCGCATCCACGCGATCACTCATCATGACGTTAACGTAGAGGGCGTCGATCAAACTAAGCTGTCCGATCCGCGACGCGAGCGCTTCCGAGCGGTATTCGGTTTCCTCGGAGCTCGTATAGAGCGCGACGTCGACCTTCTGGCTGATCGGCGACTTGGGAAATCCGGTAATGCCGATCGTCATGGCACCGTTTTCAATTGCGGTTTCGAGAATGCGAATCGTATCTTTATTCGTGCCGGAATGCGAGATGACGACCGCGACATCATCCTTCGTCAGTTGGGCGGCGGACATCAGCTGAAAGTGCGAATCCAAGAAGGCGAACGATTGCTTGCCGGAACGGATAAATTTGTGAAAAGCGTCCATGGCGATAACGGCTGAACCGCCTGTGCCATAGAAATGAACGCGCTGCGCGCGAACGAGCCGTTCCACCGCACGTTTAATGGCATTGCCGTCTAGAATTTGATACGTATTTTCGAGCGTTTGAATATTGGATTTGAACACCTTCTCAGCGACGGTTTTCTCGTTATCCTGCTCGCTGATTTGCTCATAAATTTGCTGGACCGGGCTTCGAACTTCGGTAGCAAGAGCGATTTTCATCGCCTGATAGCCTTTGTAACCGATCCGTTTGCTGAAACGGAATACGGTCGCTTCTGCGACATTCAAATCCTCGGCGACTTCGTTTATCGTGCTATGAATGAACTTTTCAGGGTTGTTAAGCATGTAGTCGGCAATTTTTTTCTCTTTCTCGCTGAACCTGGCATAGGAGGAGCGAATTTTGCCGAGTATGTTTTGAACCATGTCGACCCGTTCCCTTCTGTTAGGAGGCTTTGCGTTAGTATACCATATTCAACGGGTGTGAAACTTATTTTGATTTTTCGGTTTACGTTATGAAATATTTTTCGTATACTTGTGTTAGGAAGAAATTTTTTTTCAAGGGAGTATATATCATCATGAAAATCGGTATCGTTGGACAAGGAAAAATGGGTTACAACCTCTCGCTTAACGCAATGGATCATGGCCATCAAGTTGTTGCTTTCGACGTAGACGCAGCAGCAATCAAACGGATCGAGGAAGCAGGCGCAACTGGCGCAGATTCACTTGAGAAACTCGTAGCACTTATGGAAGCGCCGCGCGTTATCTGGATGATGGTTCCAGCAGGCGAATTGACGGAGAACGTTATCGAGACGCTTCGTCCGCTCCTCTCGGCTGGCGACACGCTCATCGACGGCGGAAACTCTAACTATAAAGACAGCGTTCGCCGCAGCGAATCGCTGTTGCCGCAAGGCATTCACTACCTCGACGTTGGCACGAGCGGCGGCATGGAAGGCGCACGCAACGGCGCTTGCGCAATGATCGGCGGAGACGCTGGCGCGTTCAAGGCTGTTGAGCCATTGTTCGCAGACATTTGCGTAGAAAACGGCTACCTGTATGCAGGAGCAAGCGGCAGCGGCCACTTCCTCAAAATGGTGCACAACGGCATCGAGTACGGCATGATGCAATCGATCGCTGAAGGCTTCGAAGTGCTGGAGCGCAGCGGCTTCGACTTCAACTTCGAGCAAGTTGCGAAAGTATGGAACAACGGTTCCGTTATTCGCTCGTGGCTGATGGAGCTGACGGAAAATGCATTCTCCAAAGACGCGAAACTTGACGGCCTCAAAGGCGTTATGCAATCGTCCGGCGAAGGCAAATGGACGCTGGAAACGGCGCTCGACCTGCAAACGGCAACGCCGGTTATCGCAATGTCACTCATGATGCGTTACCGCTCGCTGCAAGACGACACGTTCTCGGGCAAAGTAGTAGCAGCGCTTCGCAACGAGTTCGGCGGCCACGCAGTCGTTAACTCCTAATATAAAAGCCTCGGCCCTCCGGAAATTCCGGTGGTGCTGGGGCTTTTTTTTGTGCGCTGTGATGCCGCAGCGCTCGGGGCGCGGGCGCGCTTAGATGGCAGTGGCTGTGGCTGGACACGCAAGGGCCTCGTTTGCCCGAGGCCAGCAGCTGCGTAGTTATGCGCCCGTTGGCTGTAACCGCTAGCAGCGAGCCACTGGCTATGGGGCAATGCGCATATGAAAATCGCAGGCTGTCGCTAACGGACCGTATGGCCGTTATTTGGAGTAAAATCGCGATTTTTTAGACGTAACGGACCTGAGAGACCTTATTTGGTGAGTTTGCTGCGTTAACGGAGCATTTGCAGCTATATAACGACCGCTGGGTCCGTTAGAAATTCAAACGGCTGTATTTTGGGCAAATAACGGCTCCTGGGTCCGTTAGCGACTGCGGGCGTGCGGATCCAGATGCGTGAGCTAGAGTTGGCGTAGGCTGCAAGTGCGACATGAGTAGGTGAGACGTAGTTACATGAGGAGGTGAGATGTAGTTACTGGAGCAGGTGCAGACGATAGTGTTGGAGTAGGGGCGTGAGTTTGAGCAAGTTTTTTTGGAGGTGCAGGGGGGGACAGGGAGCGGGAGAAGACAAAGGTGAGGCGCAGGTACTGGTGCTGGAGTAGAGGCAGTAGCATTAGCTAAATTCGTATTTGATCGCGCAGGCTGTGGCTAACGGACCGTATGGCCGTTATTTTGGGTGAAATTGCGAATTTTTAGCTGTAACGGACACCAGAGACCTTATTTAGTGAGTTTGCTGCGTTAACGGAGCATTTGCAGCTATATAACGACCGCTGGGTCCGTTAGAAATTCAAACGGCTGTATTTTGGGCAAATAACGGCTCCTGGGTCCGTTAGCGACTGCGGGCGTGCGGTTCCAGATGCGTGAGCTAGAGTTGGCGTAGGCTGCAAGTGCGACATGAGTAGGTGAGACGTAGTTACATGAGTAGGTGAGATGTAGTTACTGGAGCAGGTGCAGACGATAGTGTTGGAGTAGGGGCGTGAGTTTGAGCAAGTTTTTTTGGAGGTGCAGGGGGGGACGGGGAGCGGGAGAAGACAAAGGTGAGGCGCAGGTACTGGTGCTGGAGTAGAGGCAGTAGCATTAGCTAAATTCGTATTTGATCGCGCAGGCTGTGGCCAACGGACCGTATGGCCGTTATTTTGGGTGAAATTGCGATTCTTCAGCTGTAACGGACACCAGAGACCTTATTTGGTGAATTTGCTGCGTTAACGGGGCATTTGCATCTATATAACGGCAGCTGGATCCGTTAGAAATCTAAAAGGTTTTATTTTGGGCAAATAACGGCTCCTGAGTCCGTTAGCGGATAGAGGTGTGGGTGCAGGGGGGAGCGTGTCGCCACAGCAACAACAACAGCACCGACAACAACAATTTTAAAATACCTACTTGACGGGTATGAATTAACGGATTAATATAAGGTCAACAAATTGATTTAAATCTAATTCAATTGCTGCTCATTATTTTAAAGCTAAAATAATGAGCGTTGAATGATCAAACATATGCCGATTGGACCAACCAAAGGCTCGCATACGCTTCAATCTTAATGGCGGCTCTCGTCATGACGGATTGAACCGGATGTCGAGCCTTTTTTGTTGCCTGACGGCAAGGAGAGGGGCGCATCGCATAGACACGAGGGAGACAGGAACGCTCGAAGAACTGGATTGGCTGTTTCGCAAAATGGTCCGAAAGTTCGTCAAGGAGCGCGACAAAATTACGATTGAAGGCATTACGCTGCCGGGGCTGATGATTTTGAACAAAATCGTCCGCGACGGTGAACAACGGTTAAGCGACCTAGCAGAGGAGCTTGACTTCACCTCAGGCGCGATAACGGCCCTATGCGACAAGCTGGAAGAAAAACATTTTGCCGTCCGCAACCGCAAGCCGGAGGACCGGCGTACAGTTTTGCTAGACATCACGGCGCAAGGGCGCGCGATGCTGGATCGCCATAAGAACATCGGCCCAAGCAGCATTGATGTGCTGTTTGGAGGTTTCACAGCCGAGGAGCTGGACGTGCAGAAGCAAACGTACCGGCGAATGATCGACAATCTCGAACGATTGTCGGAGACGATTCTTTCACTGGCCAAGGACAATGCTGAGCAACCGGACAACGTCGGGAGCAGGCAGCAACAGCCGCAAGCGGCGGAGATGGATAAGCCACAGGCGCAAACGCAAACGCAGGCGCAAATCCAGACGCAATCGCAACAAGAGAAACGGAACTTTATCAGCTATTAAATAAAGCGATTAAAGAGATAGCTACAACCAAACAAAAACGAGCTAAGGGAGACATGAACTATGGGACATCCATCTATTTATCCGACAGGCACGACGGTATTTAATCCAGAGAAAGCGTGGGGCGGCTACACGATTTTCCAAGCAGCTGACCAAGGCGCACTGCTGATCGATATGAGCGGCAAAGAAGTTCATTTGTGGAAAGGGCTGCGTGGGTTCCCGAACAAAATTTTGCCTGGCGGCTACGTCATTGGCAGCACGAAGGAGCGCGACCCGCGGTTTGGCTTCCAAGATGAAGTGAATCTGGTTCAGGTCGATTGGGACGGCAACATCGTCTGGAAGTTCGATCGCTATGAATATATCGAAGACCCAGAGAATGAACCGCAATGGATGGCCCGTGCGCATCATGATTACCAGCGGGCTGGCAATCCGGTCGGCTATTATGCGCCAGGCCAGGAACCGCGCACGAATGGCGGGAATACGCTTATTTTGGCCCATAAAAATGTGCATAAGCCTGAAATTTCCGACAAGCTGCTGCTCGACGATACGATTATCGAAGTCGATTGGGAGGGGAACGTTGTTTGGGAATGGGCGGTCAGCGACCATTTTCACGAGTTAGGGTTTGATGAAGCGGCTAAGAATGTATTGTTCCGTGATCCGAATGGCCGTTCATTCGGCAATGACACGGGCGGCGATTGGATGCATATCAACTCGATGTCTGAGGTTGGCCCGAACAAATTTTACGATGCTGGCGACGAGCGTTTCCATCCGGAAAATATTATCTGGGATGCGCGCGAGTCAAACATTATTGCGATCATCGACAAGAAGACCGGCAATATCGTCTGGAAGCTCGGACCGGACTATTCGCTGCCAGAAGTGAAGCATCTTGGCTGGATTATCGGCCAGCATCATGCGCACATCATTCCTAGAGGGTTGCCGGGCGAAGGCAATTTGCTCGTATTCGATAACGGCGGATGGGCTGGCTATGGCTCGCCAAATCCAGCTTCGACGTACGGCCAGAAAAACGCAGTGCGCGACCATTCCCGCATTCTCGAAATTAATCCGGTGACGCTGGAGATCGAATGGCAGTACACGCCGACGGAAGCGGGCTTCCAAGCGCCGCTCGATTCGTACCGGTTCTATAGTCCGTATATTAGTTCGGCACAGCGCTTGCCTAACGGCAATACGCTCATAACGGAAGGTGCGGACGGCCGACTATTCGAGGTGACGCGCGACCATGAGCTTGTGTGGGAATATGTTTCGCCTTACAAAAATAAACGGAACGCCAACATGGTATACCGTTCGTATCGCGTGCCTTACGAGTGGGTACCGCAGTTGAAGAAGCCGGTAGAGACGGCGATTGAGCCGCTGGATATCGCGTCATTCCGCGTACCGGGCGCTGCAAGCACAGGCTCTGATTCGGTCGTAGAGATAGAAGGTGCATTCTCCTACGAGGATGGCGCGCTGTGCGTCGCACGTACGGATGAGAAGTTGGACGACAATTAACATACACAAATCATTGGGGGTCGATAGCCATGTTGAACATAAACCATTACAGAATCAAATTCGTAAGCTTGATTGCCGTCTTGCTGCTCGTAACCGCCGCTTTGGCGGGTTGCGGATCGAAGGACAAGCCAGCAGAAGCTGCGCAAGCGGACGGCACGAAGCAGGATCAAATTTCGATCAAAATCGCGGATATTTTGTCCAATCCGGTATTCCGCGTCGCGAAGAGCAAAGGGTTGTTCGACAAATATGGCATCGACGCTAAGCTTGTTACTTTTGCAACGCCGGCAGAAGGCATTAATTCGTTGTTCATTAAGCAGGTAGACGTCGCATACGGCGCGGACTTTCCGATTCTAAACGCGGCAAGCAAAGGCGAATACTCGATCATCGCGACGACTGGAACGGGCCTGAGTGATGAAAGTGCAGCGCATTGGAAGCTCTATGTACGCGACGAAATCCAGAAGCCGGAAGACCTGAAGGGCAAGACGGTAAGCAATTTCCGCGGCACATTCATTTCTTACCTGTGGGATGACTACCTGACGCTAAACCATCTTACGTTGGACGATGTGAAAGTCGTTGGACAGGGCGGTTTTGACGAAGCGTACGTGGCGTTGAAAAAAGGTGAGGTCGATGCGGTTTGGGCCTACGGCGCAGCGATGATCAGCAAGTTTGAGGCCATTGAAGGCGTCCATCAGCTGTCGGATATGTCGAAAACGAATGTGCGTACGGGCGGTGACCTGATTGCGCCGGATTCGCTCGTGAAGGAGCATCCGGAAGCGATTGCGAATTTCATTCGTGCGCTCGACGAGGCTTCGCAATTTATCAAGTCCAATCCAGACGAGGTTGCGGACATTCTTTATAAAGAAGTGAAGCAGCCGAAGGATGCGACATTAATGGATCTGCCAGCGCAAAATTGGACGATTGGCTTCACGAAGGAAGCGTTCGACAGCTTGTCCAAACAGAAGAAATATATGGTCGATAATGGCGTCATTAAGGACGACTTCGACCTCGCTGGCAAAATTTCGCTCGATGCTGTTAAACAAGCGGTTCCGAACCGCGTCACATACACCAAGTAACGAAGGAGGGAACGCGATGTCTCTGGGAGCCCCAGCGAATGCGATTACCATTGAACGGTTGAACAAAAGCTACGCCATGCCGAAGAAAGGCGCGCTCCACTATATCATTCAAGACGTTGACCTATTGATCAAAGGCGGCGAGTTTTTCGTCCTGCTCGGGCCGAGCGGATGCGGCAAGTCGACGCTGCTCAATATGATTGCTGGCTTCGTCTCGAAATCGGGCGGCCAGCTCCGCGTCGGTGAGGTGGAGGTTGATAAGCCGGGACAGGATCGGGCGGTCGTATTCCAGCAGGCGGATTCATCGTTATTCCCTTGGCTGACCGTTCGGCAGAACGTTGAATTCGGTTTGAAAATGAAAAAAATGCCGAAGGCGCAGCGAGCGGCCATTTCGGAGAAATATATTGCGATGGTTGGGCTTGCCGGGCATGAGAACAAGTTTCCGCGAGAGCTGTCAGGCGGCATGAAGCAGCGGGTGCAGCTTGCCCGCGTGCTGGCCAATGATTCGGCTATCCTGCTTATGGATGAGCCGTTCGGTGCGCTCGATGCGATGACGCGGCGGACGATGCAGAGGGAGCTAAGCAGCATTTGGCGGGAGACGAACAAGACAGTTATTTTCGTCACGCATGATATTCAAGAAGCGCTGCTGCTCGGGCAGCGGATCGGCATTATGTCGGCGGGGCCGTCGTCCCAGATTACGCATATTTATGATGTGCCGCTGGACTATCCTCGGGATATTTCGTCGCCTGCTTTCCATGAGCTGGACCGGACGATTCAGGGGCATTTTGATCACTAACACTAAGGAAAGCGGGTCGTTCGGATGAATATCTTTAAGTACAAATGGGTGTCGTTAGTGGTGCTGTGGGTGGCTGGCCTCGCCATCTGGCAAGCGGCTGCAGCCGCATACGGGCCGGAAATTATTCCGGGCCCAGACGATACGTGGAAGGGCGCGCAGGAGCTGCTGAGCGATGGCTCGCTCGTTCGTTATATCGGCATTAGCTTTTACCGAGTGTTTATCGGCTGGGCGCTGGGCAGCCTGCTCGCGATTCCGATTGGACTGACGATTGGGAAGGTGAATGCGATTCGCGTGTTCGCAGAGCCATTCCTTAACTTCATCCGATTCATTCCCCCGATCGCTTTCATTACGCTGTTTCTCGTCTGGTTCGGCATTGGCGAGCAGTCCAAAATCGCGCTGATCCTCTATGCGACGCTGTTCATCGTCATTATGAATACCTTGACTGGCGTACTCGCCGTCGAGGAAGACAAGGTTCGCGCGGCGAGAAGCATGGGCGCTTCGGAGTGGCAGATTTTGCTCCACGTTGTCGTGCCAGCGACGATGCCGTACATCTTCACCGGTATCCGAATTGCGATGGGAACATCGTACATGGCCATTATCGGGGCAGAAATGATCGCGGCGAACGAGGGCGTTGGCTTCCTTATTTGGAACTCACGCTTATACTTCCGCACGGATTGGATATTCGTCGGCCTGATTAGCCTTGGCCTGATGGGCTTCGTGACGGATCGGCTCGTCGGCTGGTTCGGCCGGAAGGCGCTGTACCGCTACGGCGTTATCGGCTCGGGACCGATAAGGCGGTAGGGGAGGGCGGGCGCACAGGTGGGTAGGGCATAAAAACCTGCCCTATTCACCGTCAAGGCGCTCCGCGCCAACACCAAAAAGGCAGTGCAGGAGCGACTCCCTGCACTGCCTTTTCAACTTACACCAATTTAGAACGCCCAGTTCCCCTTGCGGAACACAGGCTCGGCTGTACCGTCGGCGAGAATGCCGTCGATGTCCATTTCGGCGGATCCGATCATGAAGTCGACATGCGTGATGCTTGCATTGACGCCTGCTGCGACGAGCTCCTCTGGCGTCATTTGCTTGCCGCCTTCGACGTTGAATGCGTAGCCGCTGCCGATGGCCAGATGGTTCGACGCGTTCTCATCGAACAGCGTGTTGTAGAACAAAATGTTCGATTGCGAAATCGCTGATTCATGCGGCACGAGCGCGACTTCGCCGAGATAATGCGAGCCTTCGTCCGTTTCGACGAGCTGCTGCAAAATATCTTGGCCTTGCTGCGCCTCCGCCTTCACGATGCGCCCGTTCTCGAACGTAATCTTGAAGTTGTCGATAATGTTGCCGCCGTAGCTGAGTGGCTTTGTGCTCGACACATAGCCGTTAACGCCGTCGCGGTAGGGCACGGTGAAAACTTCTTCCGTCGGCATATTCGCCATGAACGGAATGTCGTTCTTCGTCTCGCTAGCTGCGCCAACCCACAGGTGCTTCTCCGGCAGTTCGATCGTTAGATCGGTGCCCGGCGCACGGTAGTGCAGCTTTGCATAACGTTTGTCATTGAGTACATGAACCTTAGCATGCAAATTATCGTTATGGGCAGCCCATGCTTCTACCGGATTCGGCGTACTGAGGCGCACCGAGTCGAAGATGGCTTTCCACAGCTGGTCGACGGCTTGCGCGGGTTCTGCATTCGGGAATACCTTAGTTGCCCAAGCTTCCGAAGCAGCAGCGACGACGGTCCAAGCGACTTGGTCGGATTGAATCGCGCGACGGTAGTTTTGCAAGCCAGTGCCGGCCGCTTTCTGATAACTTCCGATGCGGTTTGGATCAATGCCTTTGAGCAAATCCGGGCTGGACGATACGACAGCAACGAATGCAGCGCCGCGATTAATGAATGCGTCGCGTTTTTGTGTTTCCCATTCTGGGAATTCCGAGAAAATGCGGTCCGCGCCTTTCTCGTATTTTAACCGGGAGGTCACTTCATCCGTCCATTCCATATGAACGTTAGCTGCGCCTGCCTCATAAGCTTGTGCGGCGATTAGCCGGCCAAGCTCAGCTTGGTCGATGGAGCATGTGACGAATAGCTCCTGTCCCTCTTGAATGTTGACACCGACCTTCACGATCAGTTCTGCATACTGTTCGAGTTGTTGTTTGGTTACGGGCATGCTTAGTTCCTCCCTGCATATGTAGGTAATGTTCTCCTCTTATTGTACCGCGAATGCGAGCAATAATCGAATTGCCCAAGCCCTAAGCTAAGATGTGGAAAATGCTGTCGAGCGGGCGCGCTTCTGCCGATAGAAACCATAAGGGAGGGATGAACATGGATATTGCAGCACTATCTTCGGCGATGAGCCGCTCGGCATTATCGCAAGCTGTAGGCATTTCACTGCTGGGCAAGGCAATGTCGCAAGCGGAAACACAGGCGCAGGGCATCGTCCAAATGATGCAGCAGCAATCGGTTCAGCCGCATCTTGGCGGGCAATTAGATATTCGCGTATAAAATGGCAGCAGGCGGCATCGGTGAACCGGTGCCGTCTTTTTTATGCATAAGCAAGCCAAACTGAGAAGTTGTAACCCCCACTCGAATCGTGTAAACTCGGCAATAGTCGTTAATTAACATAACAAGCGGGAGATGGGGAGATTGAACAGCAGCGAAATGAGCAGCACACCAGGGGAGACGAAAAAGCTGCAGGAAAGCCGCATTCTAATCGTTACGGCTGTTGAAGCGGAGCGGGAAGCGGTGCTTCGGGGCTTAGGGGAAACAACGCAGGTTGACGTTATTGCGGCGGGCGTTGGCCCGGCGGCATCAGCGGCGAATACGGCGGCAAAGCTAGCCCAATCCAACATGCAATATCGCCTTGTGATCAGCGCAGGCATCGGCGGCGGATTTCCAGCACAAGCGGCAATTGGCGATATCGTCGTTTCGACGCGAATCATTGCCGCCGATTTGGGTGCCCAGACGCAAGAGGAGGGCGGGTTCCTCAGCGTCGACGAGCTTGGTTTTGGTTCATCCCAAGTTGCGGTCGATTCGGCTGCCGCATCGCGCCTAAAGGATGCCTTGCTAACAGCAGGCATGCGCGCCACATGTGGAGCTGCACTGACAGTGTCGACCGCTACAGGCACGGCTGAACGGACAGAACAGTTGGCGAAGCGCAATCCAGACGCCGCATCCGAAGGAATGGAAGGCTATGGCGTAGCCGTTGCGGCACAGCTGGCGGGCATTCCTGCCATGGAGCTGCGGGCAATTTCGAATGCGGTAGGCCCACGGGACCGGGCTGCATGGCGAATTGGCGATGCGCTGCAGTCACTAACTAGAGCATTTGATATTTTGACGGAGGTGCTATGACATTATGGCTCTAAACATTGCTTTTTCACCTTGTCCCAACGATACGTTCGTTTTCCACGCATGGGCGCATGGGCTCATTCCTGGCGCACCGGAGCTGAACGTGACATATGCCGATATTGACATTACGAACAAATGGGCAGCGAAGGGCGAGGGGCCTGAGGTGCTCAAAATTTCTTATGCAGCGCTTCCCTACGTATTGGATGAATACGCGCTATTACCATGTGGAGGTGCGCTTGGACGCGGCTGTGGGCCGCTCGTACTGGTGAAGGGCGGAGAGGGCGAGCACCCAATGAATCCGGCCTCCCTCGCAGGGAAGCGGGTTGCCGTTCCGAGCGACCGTTCGACGGCGTATTTGCTGTTCCGGCTGTGGGCAGCCGATCACGTTCCTGGCGGGCAACTGGATATCGTCGTCATGCCGTTCCACGAAATTATGCCGGCTGTACGCGACGGATTGATCGATGCAGGGCTCGTTATTCACGAGGCTCGCTTCACCTATCCGAACTATGGCTTGCAGCTCATGCAGGATCTGGGCAGCTGGTGGGAGTCGGATACGGGGCTCCCTATTCCGCTTGGCGCGATTATCGCCCGCCGTTCGATGGATATCGCTTCGCTTGCCCGCTGGGCGCGTGCATCAGTCGAATATGCTTGGGCGCATCCCGACCAATCACAGGAGTATGTCATGTGCCATGCGCAGGAGATGTCGCCTGAGGTTGCGAAGCAGCATATCGATTTGTACGTGAATGAGTTTACAGCCAATCTCGGCGAGGATGGATACGCGGCGGTAAGCGCATTGCTCAATCGTGCAGCGGACGAAGGGCTTGTGCCACGCGTTGACCCGAAGAAGCTGTTGTGGCAGGAAAATTCCGAAACGGTTCGCTGAGAAGCACGGAATCCATCCGTAACATCTCGCAATATAGAAAGCAGCATGCCCGTCCTTGTTGGACAAGCATGCTGCTTTTTGGCATTAGGCGCTAGGCTAGAACGAGTTATGCCTTCTTCGCTGCAACTGAGAAAATAACGGTCTTCGCAGTATTATCGACTAAGACATTAACGGTGTCCGACCCTATCGTAATCTGTTTGGAAGCAAGAGGACGGCCGGCTTCCACCTCGGTACATACTGCTGCGAACCACTTATGGAACGCAAAAGCGTCGTAGCCGAACAGCTGATTGCCGAATAGCTGAACCGCCTCTGTATTGCGGGCAAGCGTGCCTTCCCGCAAGCGTACGGTTATGCCGTAGGTGTTGTAAGCAGGGTCCAGCCACATCGCAACTTCTTCAGTTGGCTTCTCTGCGCCTGGCGCGCCGCCGCTTAGCACGGCGTTGCGTTCGTTCTGGTCCTTGAACAAGCGCAGCGTCGTGTTGAGCAGGTCGTGATTCGCGCCGCGCAGCTCGCCGGCTTTCACGAGAGCATCATAAGCATCCCACATCCGCTTGTCCGGGAATACGATTACCTTCTGCCCGCCGCCTGAGGTTGGAACGAGCCGTTGCAGCTTGTCTGCTGATGGTGCAACGGGAATCCGTTTGCTTTTATCCGTCAACCGGTTCAAAATAACGAGCGATTCCGCACGCGTCACATAATCGCCAACGCCGAATCGCCCATTCGGGTAGCCTTGCATTATGCCCTTCACGAGCGATTCCGCCATAAATTTCTGCATCCGGTCTGATGCGCTCGTCAAATCGCCATACGACTGCGCAACGGAGTGGCTGAACTGCTCGTCCTCCAAATACTCGGTCTCCTGCAGCGCATAGTACAGCACTTCCGCTACATTTTCCCGCGTCATATTTCCTTGGAAGTCGCTGTAGCGTCCTTTGTTCAGAAAATGCAGGTCACTCGCTACGTCGATAAAAGGCTTCGCCCAATAGCCGGTTGTGCCTGGCTTAAAGTCATAATAACGATAGTCCTGCGACAGAATCGTCCGATTCTCCTCGCTCAGCGAGTCGAGAAACGTTTGCCGCCAGCTGCGCTCACCGTTCGGATGCAGGTCCGTGTAGGACAAAATGAGCATTTTAATAAACTGGTCGACCTTCACCGGTTCATTCGGCCGGAAGCTTCCATCGGGATAACCGTCCAAAATGCCGCGTGCGACCATGTCCTCAATCGTAGCCTTACCCCAATGCTTGTTAATATCTGTAAATGCAGTAGTCTGTGCGGCATGCGCCGCAGGCAGTGGAGTGTTCATAACGCCTGTCACTAGCAGTGCGCCTATTGTCAGAATAACGGTCCAACGTTTCATGTCGATCCTCCTAGTTGTCGTTTCATGGTTGAAATTCGACAGTATTTAATTAACCACATTATGGTGAGATTGTGAACGGGTCCCGATGACTATTGTCGAAGCTGGGGATTTGGTTGTAGAAAGATAAGGCGATATGCCCATAAAAAAAGAGCCCCAGAGGGACTCTCATAACGGTGCTTGAACGCGCAAAGCGGCTGAATAGGGCAGGTAAATGTACTCTATTGGGGCTTGAACGCGCAAAGCGGCTGAATAGGGCAAGTAAATGTACTCTATTGGGGCTTGAACGCGCAAAGCGGCTGAATAGGGCAGGTGATTCTGCCCTATCCAACCGCCTTGCGTTATCCGCGGGTAGCGTCAAAAAGTTTGTGTAGTAGATTTATCCATCAGGAAGGCGAAGCCTGTTAGTTGTTGTTGCCCCACTAGGGGGCATCGTTCAAACAAAGGCGCAGGAGGCTTTTCACATCATCCTCCG
>NZ_WSTC01000055.1 GCF_009789195.1 Paenibacillus sp. MMS18-CY102
ATTGATCCTTTTCAGTGGATTATGGACGGGGCTACCTCCATATCTATTGTAAAGGATTTTTTTATGCGCCGATGTATATTAGACAGAAATTTATGAAGATTCAGAGAATATTAATGCAACGCTAGTGATCTTAAAGAACTTTTCCTTCTTATTAAACGAGGACTCGTATCCTAATTCACTAATAATTTTTACTACTTGGTTACTTTCATAGTCTTCGAAACTTTCACTAACATTAATTGATACTTTGTGGCTAGATTCTTATACCTTTCAATAAATTTTATCTTCTCAAAAGTGTATTTAGTATGTTTATCTATCATATTTACTCCTCCCTAAATCTGATTTCGATCCCATATTTATTCTTTGCCAAATCAATGTAATCTTGTATCTCTGAAAAGTTCTTATTTGACGCAGGAATCTCAAGTATTTGTTTTCCCTTAAGTGGTTGACCGTCAATTGGAGGTTTAAAATCAGCGTATTTATCTGTTCTAATTATTGTTCCCGGCTCGTACTTCATCTTCATTTCCTTTAAATAACTCTCAAATGTAGATAACTCAATATCTGCTAAATCAGTCGCTTTTCTTGATACTATCTCGCCTTTTATAGGGTCGTATGAATCCAAACGTTTTCCATTACTCAAATGTACTTCATTACATGGATACCATTCTTCCGCAACTGACTTTTTATTGAATGCATTGCCTCTAGCCATTGGTGAATCATTCAACCAGTAATCTCTGGCTTTTTTCCACTCCAACCGATCTCGTGGTGGTTTACCCTCTTTAGCTTTACGGGCAAGATAATTTTGATAATCCGATTCTAACTTAGAATCTATAAATTTACCATTAGGGGAAAGTAAATCTTTACCCGTCCCCTAAGTTCTAATCTTAAACTTGAGAATAAAAAGATGATAGCTGGATTTACCAACTATCACCATTATATCAACTCTCAAGATAAGTTTTATTTCTGTGGTATTATATTAAGGACAACTCTTCTAGGGGGGATTAATGACCTTTCGTGTTGGCAAATCCATTTTTCATTTACCCTTGTTCCTTCCACACTATCACCATCTTCAAAAATATCTCCGTTCTCAAAAATATAATTTCCATAACCATACAACAAACTGGCTATTTCAGAAGCAGTGATATTATTAAAATGGCACTGTATATCAGGTAATCCAAAACCTGAAAGACCAACTGTATCCATAACCATCTCTCCATTGGCTTGCTCCAGTTTGAACAGTCTCACATTTAATGCACCATTTAAATATTCTCCTTTTTCAATCCGACTAATAAATGATTTAGGATCGGATATCTTTTGACTCAATATCCAATTGACTGCGATACAGTTTGTATGTTTTAAAATAGTCAATAAAACAATATTAAACAACTCACATCTACTTCGATAATCCAATTGCGAAGCGAAAACATCCGAAAGCAAGCAACTATATTTCGCTCTACGAACTGTTTCATTTGCTTTTTCAAAATCCCAAGTTTGTTGCAAGGAAGGGGCTATCTTCTCATGATCTATTTTTGAATATTTTCTGTTCAGAATGTATTGAACATTCAATACCATACCTTCTTGAACCTCTGCTTGGTATTCAGTAAAAGTAAAAATAACAAGTTCTTTGTTTTCGTTATTCACAACATTTGATATACCATAATTCCGGAATAAATCTTTTGTAATTTCGTCAATATCAAATATTGGAACTTCTTCGAATAACAGTTCAACAGAGTATGTTGTATTGATCTGATTGACTAGTTCTTGCCCCATTATTATAACTCCTACTCTCAATTTAACTTTTATATTGAATTAATGGTATTATTATCTATCACCATTTATACATAACCGCTCATTACAACATCTATCCCTATATTATTTACCAATAAATCTCGAAGTGTGGGGGCAATTAATATTGCATCTTCGACATCAAGATTTCCGAACCCCACCATATATAATCCGAATCCATCTTTACCTTCCAGATAGATCAATACATTCCCCCCCTCATCATCTCCAATTGCAAGCGAATCAGGGATGTATTTTTGAACATTGTGCGCTTCATTCATCTCTATACAACCCGAGGGACTCCATATTCGAATGTACATCTTGCTATTTACACTTATCTCTAATTCTGTTGCAATTCTGGAAATTTCTTCAAATTCACATGGTACTTTTATAGAGGAAAAGTTTTGGAGTTCTCTGACATCCTCATCACTCGCAGGTGCTTCTTTTACTTCTACAAAAAACATGCTGCTCATTTCTTCAAAAATATTCATCTACATTAATCCTCCTGTACGGAACTTTCAGCTTGTCTAGCATTTTATATTGTTGTTCCAATATGGTTTCTATAGTTTCTCTCGTGTAACCAAGTTCTTTAAAATCTTCAACAATATAAGTAAGCTCCTCTTGTAATGTAGAACTCCATTTCCCTTTACCTTCAGCAACACGAGCATCTCTTCTTTCGTTCTGTCGATTTGTGAGGTCTGTATGTGGATGCCCTTTACCCGTTTCAAGCGTCACTGTAGGTGCTTCTTTGTAATCATATCCATACTGTGCCAAATTTTCTTTTGCCCATTCTCCCTGTAATCCATGATGTGATTCAAGACGCCCACCATTTGGACCTTTCCCTCTTGGCTTAGGGGCAGCATTTTTATGTGTTTTATTAAAAATTATAAATTTTGTTTCTTTCTTAGGTGGAACTTTTCCTGTCCCCTCAGGCGGTTTCTTCGTCGTCCCACCTGACGGCGAACTTCCACTCGGCAATCCTTCTGATTCGAAGTAATGACTTCCCTTATTTCCGCCAGGAATTCCAGCAAACTCAAGCTTGTTCAAACTGAAATCCAATTCACTCAACTGCTTGACAAAGTTATCCCAGCCATTCTTAAGGCTTTTTCCAATGTCACTAAATTGACCGAACAAAGGACTTGTCTTGTCTTTCAAATATTTGTTCAATGCCTCAAACTTGCCATTTTTCAGCCATCCACCAAGCTTGCCCAGCACTTCTTTACTCAACAATCCGCCAAGCGCCGCACTAATGCCAGCTTCGAACATTACGGTCTTCCAATTCACCTTACCGTCGGTGATCAATTGGTTGACGATGCTGCCGAATGCCCCTTCCACGCCTTCCATCGCCATCCTGCCGGCAAAAGTACCGGCTACGCCCAATGGGCCAAACACCGCACCGGTTATGGCCCCGATGAACGCTTCCCTGGCCCCCGTTAGCATGTAGCTGCCCATACTGCTGACTTCGCCTCGGGCAATATCGGATATTGCCATTGCCCCTACTCCGATCGCGCCCGCTGCTAATCCTCCCGCTAATACAGCGCCGACGACTACGGCTCCGGCTCCCAGCGTCGCTACTGTGAATGCAGCAGCAACAGCTACGACAGCTACGACGGCTAGTCCAGCTACGACATTCCCTAACAGCTTGCCCCAGCTAAACTTCTTCTTCGGTGGCGGCGGTGGCGGCTCGCCCTTCTGCGGTTCTTCATCGTATGGCGCAAAGCTTTCACGATCGCTTCCGTTCGCCACAACGCTTGCCCCAAGCACATGATACTCGCCATCAACCGTTATTCCGCTGGCTACATCACGTTTCTTCACAACGAGCAAACTTTGGGCTGAAATGTTTATTTTCTTCGGCGTATATATCGAGATGTCCTGCATGGCATCCAGCGTCAGACGGGTTGGGCTCGAAATTTTCACGCCGGTCGCATCGTCAATTGTCACCTTCAGCGGCGATTGCCCGCCCCCGGTTAGATTTATCGCTGACGGCGTCAGTTCCAACTCGCTGCCGTGCTCTGTCCCTAAGTAACGGTTATTCGGATCACCCGTCTTCGCGCATGCTTCGCCATTCAGGCGAACGCTGCCGATAACCATTGCTTTTTCTCCGGTTGAATCCGGCAAATATAAACTCGCATGCGCTCCAACCTGTGGCATACAATACATAACGTTGCCGGTAGGTGGAGCAAACGGATACCAATTAGCCGTACCAATCGATTGCTCTTTGTCGATATCTAGATGCAACTGGACGAGCTCGCCCTTTACCGCCAACACTTTTCCGCTGAGCGATAATCCGGTGAGCTTGTGATTGTGGATCCGTTCGCTCCTGACCCCCGCCGTTCGCGAGAGCCGATAGGTGAACCGCAGTAGTCCCCCAACCATCCGAGCACCAGCTTCGCTGATGACGAGCTGTTTGTTACGGAACGTGATCCGGTCTCCGATCACATACTTTTCGCCAGTCTCAATCTCATAACTGAAAAATTCAGAGGATGGCAAGTTGTCCCCATTCATCATGGATTGGCGGTAGGCTTTCATATCTTTGCTTGCTGTATATGACGTTTCGTTAGGGATCGTATAGCTGCGCCCTTCTGGAAACCCGAAGTAAACTCTAGGTGCAGATTCGTAGAGATCGCAATAGATAACACTGTCCAATTGGCTCGCAAGACGTTTCAACAACGCCCAATCCGTCTCACCATATTGATAGATTGGTGTGCCGATCGATTCATTCTCTCCGACACCAACCAAAACATCATTCCCCTGATAAGGTGCAATCACGTTATTAATCAATGATTCATATGACATGCCCTTATCTTGGAATGAACGATTGTGAATCGTACGGTCAAGTTTAATTGTACCGCTAATCGCTTCCAATTCAACCGTAAATACACCGTTTCGGCTCGTTGTTTTAATGGAAGCAATGACGCCTTTGAACAACCTTTCTTCTCGCTTTTCTGACATTGCTTTGAGAATTATCGGTTCATCGACTGCCGCATGAATGGCACTATTCGTATTATCCGTATCAGCTACAATGCCTCGAAGAACCATACGCCCATGTTCGTTCGGCTTCCATTCCATATGTACATCTTCGATTCGCTGGATCTTAAAAGATGATTGGACATGCAGTTGTCCGAAATCAATCAATGCCTTCCCCCTCCTCTCCCACGTGTGGGATGATTGCTACTGCTCATCTTGGCCGGTTGTGAAAAACTGAATTTTCCCATTATTTATGCAATAAAGCGATGACGCCGCCTGTAGCGCTGGTTTACCGTCTACCAGCATCGTCTGTTTCGTGTTGGACCACTTCTGTAGTATTTTCGGAATGCATGGCGGTCCAGAAATCGTCTGCGACCCATCTTCGGCTATTAGATAGATGATTTCGGTGCTCGTTTGGTTGGAGCCGGTGCAAATCCCGAATGAAGGGACATTTTCCGGTTTATTATCCTCTTCGTTCATCATCGGTTTCCCGTTTACATACACGCCATGGCTCGCTGGCAAATTAATCTTTCTCGGATGGGTTCCTACTGCCCTATCCCCACAGATGCACCTCATTTGAGCGCCTCTGACGATGTAATATTGTTCATCCGCCATCATTGCATCCTCCTCGAATAACAAGATCGCTTCCTTCCGTTATACAACCACCAATCGCTCTAGCTTTAATCCCGTAAAATCACGGCGCAGCATGCTTTCAGCCGCATCCAAACGCACGACAATGAATGGTTTTTCGCTTTCCTTCACACGAAATATCCGCTTCGAACCTAATCGTTCGTATTGCAATACCGGCTCCTTCACGGTTTGTTGATCCCTGTAATATTCCGTACCTGGCCCTAACGCTTCAAGCTCTTCAAAGATTGGCAAATAGTAGTTGCTCTGCCGTTCTTGTTTCAGATCGACGAGCGGAACGTCCTTGAATATCGTATCGGGGGCATAGATTTCGATCAGTGGCTTCAGCCGTTCTGAGACGAGAAACAACTGCTGATCCAGTACATCGGGATAGAACGTGTCTTTGCCAGCTTCCACATAGAACATCATCGAGTCCGCAATGTGATGGGCACGCTTCGGACAAATATCCCGCGTGTCCAACTGCTGCCTAATGTCACGCAGTACGGGAACATCCGTAAACCGATCGTCTTGCCTTAATCGAAAATAATCCATCATAGCGCGTCCGCTCCTAGCTCTTGGGTCTGCCTATTCTCATCCGTCACACGGCAATGGTATAGAAGTTCGCTTGCGTCACGATACTCGCCGGCAAGAATTTTCAGAGCGTCAGATCGAACCATACTTTCGAACCATTCACTCCTCGGGAGCAGGCGTGGAACCATCTCCTTCAACAGCTCGATCGTGAGTGTATGATAGGTGATCAGCTCAAGCTGAATCATTTGATCGATATCCATAACGGTTACTTTCCGGGCATATTGGCCCAACTGCCCCTTCAACGCTTCCATTCGAGCGAACAATGGCTGGAAGATGAAGTCCGCCTCCCACACCCCCGCACAATCCTGACGATCCATAAACCAATTCTCGTCATATACCTCAATTCGGTACCCAGCTCTCCCCTCCATCACCTGCGTGCGCAGAAGAGAAATATAAATATACACCGCTTTCCCTTTACCGCCTGTTTGCTGCAGCATCGCGGATTGCTTGCATGCCTCATCGAATGCGGCCAGGAAAGCTGATTCGATCTCTGCTTGGCGGCGCTCATATTCCGATTCAATCAAAGCCAAGTCCGTTATCCATTGATTCATAACGAACCGCTCGACCAAATCATCTAGTGCAGCTTGTCTGTTCATCAAAACACTCATGAGAGATTAACCCGAGTTCCCATAAGATTGACTTGATCGGCTATCGTCAAATTGGCTCCTTGCTGGATTAAATTAACACCCTCCACACCTTGAATAACGACATTTGTGCCTCCGCTTATATCAATATCCTCTTTGGCATCCAGCGTAATTTTCTTATCGCTCTTGATCTCGATGCCACCGTCATCCGTGAGCCTCATCATAAGCTGTCCGTTGCCGATAATCTCAATGGCTCCAGGCTGGAACACAATTTGCTTGCCATGCTTTGTGCCAATGCTCTTGACTGAAGGGTCGCTTCGCTTGGTTGTATCTGCGCTTTCAGCATCGACGGAGCTAGCCGCGAAAGCGTCTTTCTCGTGTTCATTTGGAAAATATAATCGAATCTCATCGCCTACCTCAGGCATGCAATACCAGCCAGATCCGTCAGGGGAAGAATAAACCGTGGAATAAGGAAACCAGATGGACCCATCGGACTCACCATGATCAATGTCAAGCTTTAATTGCACTTTATCTTTAGAAATAGCACTCACTTTCCCGAACAACGAAGCCCCGGCAAGCTCATATGGATAGATCGTCCGGCATCCCATCCCTTGCTTGTCACGCAATTCATAGCGATTCATTACCAGGCCATTTTCAATGGCCGTTGTCGCGCGGTACACATACAACTTCCGTTTATGGAATGTCACGGGTTGGCATAACTCTAATAAAGTTCCGCTCGTAACCTCGTAACTAATGATCTGATCCTCATGGAGCTGTTGTCCTTCTCCAGCCGTTTTCTGCATATATTCCTTCAAATTCTTGATGATGGAATAATTAAATTCATCTAGTTTATAAGGCTCTCCCAGATCAGGGATGCCAACAAAGATTTTAACGCCGGATTGCGAGGCCACAGGAACGAGCGGTGCGTGAAAATGGGAAGCTAACCTCTTGATGAATTGCCAGTCCGTCTCTTTATATTGAACGACAAGACTGCCTATGCTGCCGCGATTCGTGCCATTGTCCACAACATCAGCACCTGCATATTGTTCAGCGATGTTCTGAATCAGTTGATGATAGGATCTGCTTGTATTCTGGTAAGATCGGGACTCCTTACTAATATCCATGAGCATAGTAGAACTTTGTGCCTCGATCGTCATTCGCCGTACATTACGATGCGCGTCAATCGTCAATTTGGTCACAACGCCATGAAAGAGGTTAATCTCGCGTTGCTCACCATTCCTGATTTTCACCTCAATTTCGCTATTCTCCTCTTCTTGCTCGACATAGCGATCCAGCTTATCCTCCGCAACAATTCCGCTTATCGAGAACCGCACATGTTCATTCATTTCTCTTACTACACTCAACTCGGTAATGCTCTCAAATTGAAATGGCGATACGATGAGATCTGCACTCGTAAGCACGGCTTTATTCATATCGTTTCTTCTCCTTCCTTCTCTTGAATAACGGCTAGTTCACGAATAATTCGAAACGCAACGTCTTTCCAGTCGGCATACTCTTTGTAAGGGCAGCTAAATGTCCCCATCCCTGTCCGGCCCTCGAATTCGAAGAAATACATAATCTGATACAGGAATCCGTCCATTCCCGGACTCTTGAATTCCAGGTATCCGACCTTCTTGCCATGAACGTCATCGACTCCTTCTGAATAGAAGACATTTCCGGGATTCATATTTTTAAAAGCGGACTTCGTGCCATCGACTAATTCTTGGATCCAATCATCTTCCAATTTAGCGTGCACGCAATAGCACCCGTTTCGTCTGATGAAAACAAAACAGGTCAATTAAGGTAGTATTTCACCATAATTGACCTGTTTTGTATGACTCACTGTTTGCTTTGAGTGTATGATCCTTATCGATGCTCTTTTGCTTCGAATAAGCACAGAATGCGTTCTAAGAGAGTCCCTCTTCTTTGCATATTTCTAAAACTGTAAAGTGCTTTCGGAGTTCTTCGACGAACCACTCCATCTCTGGTACAGCTCTGCCTTATTATTGGTCAACCACTCCTGCTCTAACCGTATGACATAGTGGTTACAACAACATATTCTTACGCTTCCCGCGTGTGTCTGTTAACCCAAACTCGTCAATCGGTCTGTAGCGGAATCCATCCCTTTAATCAACCAACATCTACGATATCCAAATCCCTTGCCCCTTCGTCGCCAAAATGCACCCCTTGTTTCCAAAATCCCATTTTTAAGATCATTCAATATCTAGTAACTTACATAGGTCCAGTCACCTCTAGCTAAATCATATAGCTACGTTAATCCGACTGTCTGCATTACTGCCAAGAGCACGATGATTCCAAAAATATCTTTACCAACATTTGCGTTGTCTTAAGATGACTCTCGTAAATTACTTGGGGTAATCATATATCGAATTAGGTTAGGATTGTAGAAAAAGAAAGCTGACATCGATTGTTTTCGATATCAGCTCATTAATCATATTCTGTTAAATAAATTGCAATTATTATTTGTTAATTCGATGATCGGTTTCTATTTAGTATACACCCTTAGATTATTCTGCCGGGATGCTTAAACCATCTAAAAACTCAGTAAAACTCTTAGATATTAATCTGATGTATTCTTTTCTTAACTCATTGTCTTCATCAAAGTAGTCCATGTCACAATGATAGACACTACCTTCATCTTCCCCTTCAATTGACAAGCAAATCAATCCCTGCACCGGATCCAAGGCAATAGGAAATAGATTACTCGGAACGATCCGAGTCAAGTTATAACCTTCAAATTTCTCTTCTATATTTACTTCATTTTCTTTAGATAAAGGAAAAAACATTGAAACAGATGATGTTATTTTCCCTTTCTTTGTTGCATCATTTGTTGTAAATCTTCGTTGTTCAGTCCTTCCTCCGTTTTTAAACATTAAGAATTGTTTATATTCATTAGGAAGTTGTATACTGTGTTTATTTTCAAAATCTTTGATATCTTGAAAACCGATAATATTAAATGAATACTCGTAATCCAGATTTTTCATATATTCATCCCTCTTTTATTTATACTTTAAATATCTTCATCAGAATATAATCTATCAATCAATTCAGAAAAAGTACCACATATTAATTTGATTTTATCATCATTCACAGACTCCTGATCGTAGAAAACTACTGTTGGAGAATCTTTAGTGTTACGATAATTAAAACAAATCAATCCTCCAAATGGATCTCGTGCAAAAGGAATAATCCCCTCCGGTAGTGGAGTTACATCATATATAACCTCTATATTAGCATCCTTATTTGTAAAACTTAATAAACAGTCAAAAACTGCCCCACCCTCGTCAGCATTGATATCATAGACATTAGGCTCAGGGTAACCACCATTATATTTTTTTACACATTCACGGTAATCATCAGGAAATCTCACACGGAATGACTTTTCAACGGCACTAATCGCTTTCTCATCTATTGCTTCATCTGTGAACAGCCAAGTTATTCTCCTCATTGTATCATCTCCAAAACGTTTTACTTCAATTTACCATTTATATTATATTTTTAACAGATTTGATGGTCCGAAACAAGTTACGTTCTTCAGCTAACGAGGAAATACATAAGAAACCCCAAACAAGTAAATAAACACTCGTTGGGGAAAGATTTCATTTTTGCTATTTTATCTACCCATTAATTAAAGATCTTCTCAAGATGAGCTTCAATTATAATGATGTTGGTCACTGAAGTGTAGTTTGATCCCCATTTATATCGAGTTCTACTACCGCTGGCAACTATCAATCTCTTCAAGAATCTTAACAATTCTATTTGACAAATCCAGACTCTCTACTTCAGTTAATTCAAATTGTGAATTATCAAAATATCCATCCTTAATTTCATTAATAATATGCTCGGGGACTATCTCATTTTGTCTTAAAATATTCTCAGCTATTGTTGTGTAAACGACTTTTTTTGCACATGCTTTATTTGTAAACTCTCTTTCAAAGAAATTGATGACATTAATAACATTATGCTCAACGTTAACAAACTCTACAAAAAAAATTATTTACACTATCTACAATTTCTTCATAAAACCACCGTGCTTTGGGGCAAAGATCCACATTTACTTTTTCGAGTTCTACTAGTACCCTATTTCTGTACACATACAGATCTTCAAATTCTTCCTTAGTTTATTGACCTTTTTGAATGTATTCATATACTTCTTGAAAGTCTATTGATTTCAGTTTTGTTAGGTACGTTTCTTTGGCAATTTTATATATTCTAAGTTGTTCTAATCTTAACTCAGCTGTTATGACCCAAATAACTGCTTTTTCCATAGCATCTGAATGCTTTTCGCTGCAGTTTTCATCGAAAGCTTGAGATACCGCCTCATAATGACTTTGATGATAAATGTTTTTGTATTCTTCATATTCTTCAGTATACGATTCTATTAGGTCTTTATAAATCCAAGTCATATTTATCCCCTTCATCTTATTTTTCTCCAGACCAGTCTAGTGTTAGTGTTTTTCCGATCCACGCTTTTGACGTGCAACTCACTTACCACTACATTTGCAGTGATAGTATAAACTATTAAAAACTAACTAAACCTTCCTCCTAGGACCTGTAGTGTAATGTTGGAATTAGAGAATATCATCCCGAATGCATTTAAGAATATAACAAAAGACCTACTTTCGACTTATAATTCAAGTTAAAGTAGGTCTTGTCTAATTCATTATAACGATAATAAAGTAATAACCTTAGTTTATTGAATACAATATCCCGTTTTCATATTGATGAATAATATTCCCAAGGATTAAATAACAATTGAAAATCATATTTTTAACCATCTTATTTATATTAATAACAATCCAATTCTAATTACTTACGAACCTACTATTTTAGCATTAAAATAAATTCAGAGATATTCTGGGCAACTGCTTGTATCACAGGCGAAAACCTTTCGGACTCCTCTTGAAACCAAATAACTACTGTGGGCTCTTCAGTTACTCTAAAATCCAAACAAATAAAATCCCCAGAAAATAGTGCTGCAATCGGAACTTCCTTTGGCAGCTCCAGTATAACAGGTTTCCCATCAATTTTTATGATCAGATCCGCTTTCTCAAAATCCGGATATTTTGTCCCTGGCTTCATAGGAACATCAGGTATTTTTCCAAGTTATTTCGCTTGTCCATAAAAGGTGCAATTCGTTCAAGAAAGTTTCCAATCCCTGTATGATCATACTACGTATTCAAAGACCTGCGAGTGAGCAACATAACAACAAAAAACAGGTCGATTATGATGGTATCTGACCATAATCGACCTGTTAATTACAATGGTGTGCGTACAATCGAAATGGAGAATCATTTTACGTGTAGTACATGGATTATTAATTGATTATTAATTGAATGATGAAACTGAGTAGTCACCATAGATATACTGCATTAACAACTAATCTCTACTGATTACTGTATACTAGTTTTAAAACTCTTTTAAATTCATCATACATTGCAAATGCTTCCTCTAATATCTCTTTTAGATCGTTGTAATTACGAAAGACTGGCTTATTAATTTTGTCGTCATCTTTACCATCTAACAATTGCTTCAACATTCCCCACGATAGCCCTGTTTGTAATTCATTATTCTTCCATATTGCCCATATGAACTCTACAAGCCCATATTTCAGCGAAATATTAAATTGAAACTTACAAGAGTCTATTTCATCTACAACCTTAAAAAATTTCTCTTTCTTGTCGAAGCTAGCCTTAAAACCTAACTCCGCAAACAGATTTAATACTTCATTATTATCGTATGTTTCAAAACTCTCATCTGAATTAAAAGAAAATTTCGCTGATAAATTTCTGTACTTAGCTATAAAGTCCATATTTGTTAATGTAGACCGTATTTCCGGTTTTAGTTGCAACATTGTTATTCCCCCCTGAAACGTATTTCAATGCCATATTTACTCTTAGCTAAATCGATGTACTCTTGTATTTGACTAAAATTTTTATTAGATTCGGGTATTTCAAGTATTTGTTTACCTGTGAGTGGAAGCCCGTCAAGTTCGGGGTATGCATTTGATCTAATGACTGTACCGGCAGGATATTTATTTTTCAATTCCTTTAAGTAACTTTCAAAAGTTGATATATCAATTAGTTCTAAATCTGTGGCTTTTCTTGATATTATTTCTCCTTTAATCGGGTCATAAGAATCTAATCGTTTACCATTACTCAAATGTAGTTCGTTAACTGGATACCAATCTTCTTTTACAGCTTTTTTATTAAACGCATTACCTCTTGCCATAGGTGAATCATTCAACCAATAGTCCCTAGCCTCTTTCCACTCTAACCGATCTCGCGGACTTTTTCCTTCTTTCGATTTACGTGCGAGATACTTTTGATAATCTGATTCTAACTTAGGATCAATAAATTTACCATCCGGAGAAAGTAAATCGTCACCCGCTCCCTTACCCGAGTAACCCCCACGCCCCGAATACATACCATCTTCTAAATCCTGAACTTGTCTTTGCCTTTCAGGACTTAGATTCTTCGGTTTTCCTCCTTTAGCTGCATCACCTAAATCATATCGGCCGATGTTCACTCCGTTGGCTCCTACAAGCTGCGGATTGGAGAACCAGTTTTCAGAACTATTACCCAAATTATCGAGTTTGCTCTTCCAAACACTCCAAGCCTCATCCAACGCGGCAACATTCTTACCATTCGCTAGCTTGTCTGCCGCTTTATACAAACCGTGTTTCATCAAGCTCGCCAAACTTACAACAGCCAAGCCAATTCCAAGCGTATCGAGCATTTCCTGATCTAATCCAAGGAACGATGGATTCGAATCCGTAATTCCATTCTTTAGATCTTTCCATTTCTGATAACTTACGTAGGTCGTCGCTCCACCTATTACAACGTCAGCTATAGTTAACAGATATAACGATTCTCCACCTGTCGGTATGGCTGCTATAACTGCTATGATCCCAAGCATCATGTTCAATTCCGCCATGATTACCTGTGGCTGAATGATCAACACTTCGTGCGTATACCGCGAGAAGTAAACTATTTTATCCGTTTTCTTGCTTAGATAATCAGGTTTCTGTGGGACGATATTCGCTAATGCGTATTCGTCCATATAAGGCGCCATACGTTCGAGGAAGTTTCCAATCCCTGTATGGTCCAGCATCTGTTGAAATAGACCGGGCTGGCTTCTTTGCTTCGCCTCCCTAGACGCCAGTACAGGCGGAGCTGGAATCGATGCCCGAATGTCCGCTTGGGACTTCCCTTCGCTTTTGCCCTTCTCGATGATACCTTGTACATCTTTATTCCAATTATGGACGGCCGTTCGGTCCTTGTCCATCTGGTCATACGTCTTCTGTTGCTGCTCCAAGTCTGGCTGTTGTTCTTCCGATCCACTCGCTTGCCGTGCATACTTCTTCTGGTACAGCTCCTGCTGATCGGATTCCGATTTTCCGCCCATCCAACTCCGGGCTACATCGGCCCCTTTCGGATCGCTGTTCACCCGCGCTTCCACATCGGCTCGAATTTGTGCTTTTTGGCTATCTGGTATGTCGATTGCAGCACCTACATCAAGGCTCGCATTCAATGCGGCCATGGAGATTTGCTGTTGAGCCAGCTCGTCCATATACATCTGTTTGAGTTCTTCATCCGTCAATAGCTCCATATAGTCCACGTTGATCTTCTGAAGGTCCAGCTTACTGCTCTTGATCCCTACTCGATCTCCATTAATGAACACATAGTGCTCTTGGTTGGTTTGCATGGCTATGGATTGTGTAGCACGCATACGAATCGATTCTAATACGCCAGAACCATTCCCGCTGCCTAATTCCAGCTGGCTGCCGGCTACTAATAGAACATCTTCACCTGCATCTACCGATATATTTCCGCCATCTAGATGTAGGGTGACTGTCCCTTTCTTGAATAGCACCCCATCGTCGCCAAGCTGCATTTTGGCATCGCCCGGCATCTCGAACACTTTGGTCGCAGGCTTCTGGAACACGGTCCTGCTCTTCATCTCATCACTGCCGCCACGAACGGAGTTGATCGCAATCGCTTGCTTCTCATTCCCGCTCGGGAAATAGACCTTGATGCGTGCTCCTTCGTCTGGCAAACAGTGAAATAGATTATTTCCTTCTCCTGAATAGGGGAACCACCAGTTTCCTTGTTCATCATGCGCATCATCGATATCCAAGTGCACTTTCACCATGTTATTAGCCCGTTTTAAGACGCGCCCTTCGAGCGAAGTGCCTTGTATGCGTTCATTGCGCTTCGATTTTCGCCTCAGCGACTGTCGCTTTACAAGCACATATTCACGATGAAGGCGTCCCGCTGCATACGAAATGACCGACTCGGATACAACCCACACCTGGTTCTTGAATTCAACGTCATCGCCAACTTGGCAGTACTGCCCGCTGCTCACCCGGTAATAGATAAAATCCTCTTCATGAAGGTTTTCCCCTTCACTGCCCTCGACTTGAGCTTTCAACATCTCATAGGCAGCTCGGTCCTTCATTAGGGTATACCGCTTCGAATTCAGCTTCATTCCCCATGAGGCGTCTGGCACACCAAAACATACGCGCGGTGCATCCATTTGCACATCTGGCAATATGACTGTACCCAACCGTGCAGCTAAGCGCTTCATAAATGCCCAGTCTGTTTCTTCATATTGCACCATCAAAGCCCCGATTGCCGCTTGGTCACTTGTCGCCATATTTTGCGCATCCCCACGCGGATAACCCTCTACAAGTTGCGCAATGATATCCGTGTAAGTTTGATACTTGTTCTGATAGGAGCGCTTCTTCGCATTCATATCCATGGCATAGGTCCGGGACAGCGCCTCGACTTGTACATGGGGAATGCCGTCTTCCATATGAATATCTACTCTCGTAATGCCGCCTGCGAACCAATTCTCTACTTTGGACTTCGTCGCATTGCGAATCATCACGCTATCTTCAAAACTGCTATTGTGCATACACGCTTCTGCGTCCTTCTCCGACACTTCAGCCGTGAACGTACAGCGGGTATGCGCATTAAACTTACGCTCGATCCGAAAGCTTCGAACAGCTTTCAAGGGATAAGGCCATAGCAGTTCATAACCATCCCCTTGATACATAGCTTCCATGCCTTCACCTCGCTTTCCTATCTTGCGGAAAATTCAGGAGGAGCTGGGTCCATCCCATTCGTCAGCAGCTGGATCTTCCCTCCATACTGGCAGAATAAGCAGGACTTGCTGGTTAATGCGGGAACCCCCTGAATCGAAACGCTTGGGCTGCCATTCGTCCACTGCGTTTGTGGCAATTTCAAATTAGCAAGCATGTCACTTAAACTCAGCGAAGCGAATCCAAACGGTCCATTAGATGTGTCTGCTTTCTTAAAAGGAGCGCCGGAGGGCGCAGAGGCCGATGCGGTAGGCAGCAGCTTAGGGGCACATGGATAGATATTCTGGCTGAAAGTCGGTTCATTTTTATCAGAATCTACTAAATAGGAGGCATCGGACCATCTCGAACTTCCGCCTTGAGCCAATTTCTTCGGATGCAAAGCGCTTCGGCAAAATCCGAAAGAATAGAAGTTGCCATCAATCTCTTTTCCCATTGTATTTACTGGATAAGTGATATCCGTAAATTCTTGCCGAATCACGCCTGCCTCCGAACTAGAAACCGCACAATCATTTACAGTGAGCATCGGGCTCCCATTTATGTAAATCCCATTCGGGTCTAACTTGTTTAAGACTTCCTCGTGAGTGCCCATCGAACAGCACATATAAGCCCCTGCCGTTACATAAGTGTCCTCGCTTCGCCAAGGAGATTGTTGCAGGCTTTCACGCGTTCCTTTTTGCAACATCGTATCTTGAATCCCCATCTCAACCATCACCTCTCGTTAATTGGATTGGCCTCACGTTCAAGCTGTACAAGCCTGTACGAAGGAGGCACTCGGCAACGTCTATCCGTGCAACTAGCACACGGCTCCGGTAATAAGAAATTTGGAAGATTGCCGCATCTTCGCTTACGTCTTCTACAACCATTTTGCTAATACGCCCGTTCTCTGCTTCCATGCGTTCTGGCATCAGGCAAGGAATCTCCAGAAAATCCATCCATGAATAATAAAATTGGCTCTGCTGTTCCAAATCCATCACAACAATACTCTTATAACCAACATTCGGTATGAATCTGGTAATTGCTTTTCTTAGTGGTTCACTGATCAGTAGAATAGGGTGTTCGATGAGCGAGCTCGGAGAGATCTGGCTCCCTTGCTTGGCGTAAACAATTTCTTGCTCCTCTGCATGGCTGTAGCCTTGAAGCATCCGATCAGGAAAGTTGATATTCGCGCCATTCGCCGGTGAGCGCCTGTCATGTTCAAGTACAAAATATTTCATATTAGCCATGCGCCCCATCCCCTGCTGTAACCCAAGTGACCGTACGTCGTTGCTCTTCCGTCAACACTACTCGGAATAGGTCTTTCTCCAGCATGCGGCTTCCTGACAGGTCTGCTCCCGTAAAATCTACCCCATCCAGTTCCGCCTCTGTAAAATCTCCTGCAATCTTGGCATGCCGAAAGCTTGCACCCTTCAAGTTAGCTCGTTGAAACTGTACACCGTTCATGCCGAATACAAGGCCATGCTCCTCTACTGCCATATCCCGAACCGCCCATGCCCCATCGAACCTGGCCCCAACTAGCTCACAGCTTCGAAAGTCCGCATCGATTAATAAGCATGCATGAAAGTCCGTGCCATCACATACACAGTTTTCGAATCGAGTACCAAGTAATTTACTGCCGCCTAAGCTACTGCCTGTCAGCGTTACCTCTTCTAATCTTGCATAATTCAAATCAATGCCTTCGAATTGACCATTGGCAAGATCAACCTTAGCCAGATGTTCATAGATGTATTCTTGGTCGAAGCGGCTTTCCAGCCATCCTTTGCATGTAATCGAGGTACGTTGCCTGTCATTGATGCGGTAGGCCGATTCGCTGGCTTCTTGATCCCTGTATTCACCTACACGCACTTCAAAATAGCTATCTTTGGCTAACTCCTGAAATGACGAAAGCTGAGAAATGGTATCCATCGCGTAGCGAACAGCATGCACCATATAGATATTGAAAGGGTACAACTGCTCCGTCTTCCATACTTCGAATGTATGCCGATCGATACGGTTCATATAGCGTTTACGACGTTCCTCGCATGCTGCTTCCCACGCATTAACGTATTCATAGATCCATCCTGCATCGTATTCAAAGTCCGTCAGTTGAACCTTTTCCATCGTTTCCCTATCAACTGCTTCCAACATAAATATAGGCTTGCCTTCAATCAAACTCGTCCGCATAAAAGAGAATTGAATCATCGTGCAATCCTTTAACTCTCCTCGCTGCTGTTGATCAAGCACATGAAGCAAGAATTGGTCCACTAATGTGGTTAGCTCATCTGCTATCTGCTTTTTTTGCCGAGTATAATATTGATGCAGTGCTTTAATATGCTCATTCCGAAGCGGTATGGCATCTGTCTCTATAAATTGATGCCATATCTCCAAGTGGTGCATACGGT
>NZ_WSTC01000056.1 GCF_009789195.1 Paenibacillus sp. MMS18-CY102
GTGTGCGCGCTGGCGGCGCTCGGCGCCGCCGGGCTGCGCCGCCGCGGCGTAGCCGCAGCGCTGCGCGGCTATGCACGCGCAGCAGGCGCTGGCGCGCCAAGCGCGGCGCTTACGCGGGCGCGGTACGTTGCCGCGTCGGACGCGCTATGGCGGCGCGTCGAGCGCCGGTTAGGCGCGCGCGCAGCGGCGCAGAGCGCGCGTGCCTATGGCGCGAGCTTGCCGCTCGCGAGCGAAGCGCGGGCGGCGCTGGAGCGCTGCCTGCGCTGGGACGAAGCGGCGCGCTATGGCGGCGCCGATGCGTTCGATCCGCCACCCGCCGATGAGGTGGCGGAGGTGTTCCGAACGCTGCAGCGCGCACGCCGGCCAAGCGGTTCACCAGCTCGAAGCAACACGCTAGCACCAAACCAACAGCAATAGGGCATAAAAACCTGCCCTATCACCGCGCCATCGGCGCGCCCTACCCAGCGTCCATCTCAAAAAAAACAGGCCAACGGCTTAGCCGTTGGCCTGTTGCAATGCGAGATCTGCGAGTATTTTTTGCCGGCGCTCTTCCCGGTCTTTAGGTTTCAGACGCGGGCAAGTGTAGCAGTAATAGCCTTCTTCCGTGCGGTAGAACATACAGCAGGTTGGTTTCATTTTGTACGGCTCATCTGGGTTGTACGGGTTGTCGAGTAGTGTGTACTTATGCCTGTATGGGTTGCGCTTCATGCCAAAAGCATCCGCAGGCATATCTTCCTTGATGTAGCTATAGTCGTCCTCGAGACGTTTGCGCAACACCTCGTCCTGCTCTTGGGCGATCAAATGTTCATATGTGTATGTAATGCGAGGGAACGACCCCCACATTTGGACGAGCGGCGTGCCCGTGACACGGTGGAGCGACTCGATCATCGGACGAATTGTTTTGCTGTACAAGCGGGCAAACAGCTCGTTGCGCTGCTCAATCCGATGCTCCTCCTGTTGACGGATATCGACCGGAACGGCTTTGTCCACGCGGAAGCGCACCGTGTAATAGGAGTACTGGCCGTCAATGAATACGACCTCTGCGCTGAAGCGCTCCGGCGCAAAATCAATTGCCTGAGGATGTTTCGCCACCATATAATGCAGCGCTGCGCTGAACATAATAATGGAAGAGGTGAAGTACATCGCGCCTACAGATGGCTCCAGCCCTTTAATAAGCGAGTTGTATACGTCGATTAGCTGCTGCATAGGCGCATCCTCGAATAGGTCGATCAGCTTGAACGTTGCGATGGGCGACGGGTGAGGCTCGAAGCTCAAGCCGAATTGATGGTTCATCAGCTGGCGTTCTTCGGGTGTGAACAAAGCGTTCAGCTCCTTTATTTTAGGAAGAGAGCATTCGAAACAGGCTAACATTCAGCTTCAAGAACACGCTCTATCGCGATTGATATGTAGTGAGAAAAATTATCATTATCGTTGATATAGATGATAACGGTTCTCAATATTCATGTCAATACGAGAGAACCGCCTGCTTTCCTTGACTGGTTCGAAGGCGGTTATATATAATGACTACAATTGTCCAATCTCTATGATCTCAACAGCTTAGGCGTTGATATATTTTTTTGGCGAACATAACTAGGAGGATCTCATGAACAAACCGAACGAAATTATCGTTGTCTTGGACTTTGGCGGACAGTACAACCAGCTGATTGCGCGCCGTATTCGTGACTTGGGCGTTTACAGCGAGCTGCTGCCGTACAACACGACTGCAGAGCGTCTTCGCGAAATCAATCCGAAGGGCATCGTCTTCTCTGGCGGTCCGGCAAGCGTATACGAAGAAAACTCGCCGCTGGTTGATCCGGCTGTGTATGACCTGAATGTTCCGATTTTCGGCATTTGCTACGGCATGCAGCTGATGTCGCATCAGCTCGAAGGCAAAGTGCAACGTGCGGGCAAACGCGAATATGGCAAAGCAGAAGTTGATTTCGTATCGGAATTCGCACTGACGAGCGGCCTTGACGCGAAGCAAACGGTATGGATGAGCCACAGCGACTTGGTCGTTGAGCCGCCAGCCGGCTTCCAAGTAACGGGCAGCACGGAGCATGCGCCAATCGCCGCGATGAGCGATGCAACTCGCAACTTCCATGCGGTGCAATTTCATCCGGAAGTACGCCACTCGGAGTACGGCAACGAAATGATTCGCAACTTCCTTTATAATGTGTGCGGCTGCGAAGGCAACTGGAGCATGACTACGTTCATCGAAGATACGATCAAGGACATCCGCGAGCAGGTCGGAGACAAAAAAGTGCTCTGCGCGCTGTCCGGCGGTGTTGACTCCTCGGTAGTAGCGATGCTCATTCACAAAGCAATCGGCGATCAACTGACGTGTATGTTCATCGATCACGGCATGCTCCGTAAGGATGAGGCTGAGAGCGTTATGGAAACGTTCGTAGGCAAATTCGATATGAAAGTTATTAAAATCGATGCGAGCGAACGCTTCTTAGGCAAGCTGAAAGGCGTATCCGATCCGGAGCAAAAACGTAAAATCATCGGCAACGAGTTCATCTACGTGTTCGATGAAGAATCGGCTAAGCTGGGCGACTTCGCATTCTTGGCGCAAGGCACGCTTTACACTGATATCGTTGAGAGCGGCACTGCTACGGCGCAAACGATCAAGTCGCATCACAATGTTGGCGGCTTGCCAGAAGATATGAAATTCGAGCTCGTTGAACCGCTCAAAGCATTGTTCAAGGACGAGGTTCGCAAAGTAGGCTCCGAGTGCGGCCTTCCAGACGCTATCGTACAGCGTCAACCGTTCCCAGGCCCGGGTCTTGCGATTCGTGTACTGGGCGAAGTAACAGAGGACAAGCTGCATATCGTACGCGAATCCGATGCGATTTTGCGTGACGAGATCGCGAAGGCTGGCCTGGATCGCGAGATCTGGCAGTACTTCACAGCATTGCCGAACATGAAGAGCGTTGGCGTAATGGGCGACGCGCGTACGTATTCGTACACGGTCGGTATCCGCGCTGTAACGTCCATCGACGGCATGACGGCAGACTGGGCGCGCATCCCTTGGGACGTGCTGGAGAAAATCTCGGTTCGTATCGTTAACGAAGTTGAGAACGTGAACCGGATCGTTTACGACGTAACGTCGAAGCCACCGGCAACGATTGAGTGGGAATAGTCAAATAGAACGTAAAAAGCTTCGCAACCTACAACGGTTAGCGAAGCTTTTTTTGTTGAGAAAGAAAGGATAAGGCCATTAATGTTTTAATTATCACGTCTAATGAAAACACTCCATGCTACAAAGTGAAACAATAATAGATACAGAATGTCTATGGATACCCAGAAAAACCTCACAGGCCATCAGGGCCTACGAGGTTTTTTTCATTTTCAGCCCACTTTCAGTTGGGGTTAATGCCCAGTTCAGCTTGCATGGCTATAGTAATAGCAAGAGGGGAAGAGACCTTCCGATCTGACAATGATCCAGATATGGTTGCTTACGGTTGAGGACATTCGACGGCGAATAGAAAACTTATTGAGAGGCGGAATGAAGATGAGAAACAAGAGAGCGAAATTTATGGCAGTAAGTGCCCTTGCATTGGCATTGACTGTAAGTGCTGGCGCATGGTTAAGTGACGGCGTAGTAAACGCAGCTGCATCGGCGACGGGCTCCTCTAGTGTTAAGGCGAGCGCTTCCGATTCCACGAAGGATACGGCAACTGGAAATAAGGGCGGCAGAAAAGGCGGCGACCATAAAGGCTTCCATGCACCTTTCGCTAATGAAACGGTAGCCAAAGCGCTTGGCCTGACGGCGGACGAGCTGAAAACGGAACTGCAGGGCGGCAAGTCGCTTGCTGACATCGCGAAGGCGAAAAGCGTTGACGTAACTGTCGTTACGAAGGCAGTAGAAGCGGTGCTGAAAGAGAAGCTGGATGCACGGCTGGCGGACGGGAAACTGACGCAGGCGAAGTATGATGAACAGTCTGCGAAGCTGGCGGAGCATGCGACGGCAATCGTTAACGGCGAGAAGGGCGCTGGCTTCGCCGGCGAACGCGGTGGCAAAGGCGGGCATGGTGGCTTCCATGCACCTTTCGCTAATGAAACGGTAGCCAAAGCGCTTGGCCTAACGGCCGACGAGCTGAAAACGGAGCTGCAAGGCGGCAAGTCGCTTGCTGACATCGCTAAGGCGAAAAGCGTTGACGCAGCTGTCGTTACGAAGGCAGTAGAAGCGGTGCTGAAAGAGAAGCTGGACGCACGGCTGGCGAACGGGAAGCTGACGCAAGCGCAGTACGATGAGCAGGCTGCGAAGCTGGCGGAGCATGCAGCGGCGATTGTGAATGGCGAGAAGGGAGCTGGCTTTGGCGGAGGCGTCCATGGAGGCAAAGGCGGTCCGGGACACGGCAAGGGCAAAGCTGATTCGACAGCGGCCAGTGTAAGCTAAACTCGCCGATATGGACAAACGGGGACAGGCAGAGCGGAAAATTTCCCCTGCCTGTCTTTGTTTATGCTTTTGCATGAAATCGTAACTGGATTAGCCTTCATTCACTTCATGCCATTCTGCGGTTATTTCTGCCCCCAAGTGATTTTGATATAAAGCACGGCACTAACCATAATCGCGAGCGTAGCGTAAGCGGCAACTCGTGACCAGATCGGCGGGCGAGCAGCGGACGCAACAGCTTCATCGGTTGGCCTGAAGAAGAGATAAAGGCTTAAGAATAGTTTCATATTTTTCCAAATGACGCGAAGAAAGGTTTTCAATGGACACCTCCACGATGCTCGGGACACAGCAGTCCGCTTACCAATTACTGTAACGTCTTCCTGTTCATGATTCAAGAGCGTTAGCGGAAATAAATAGCCGTTGACAACCTACAGGGTCACTACTTAGAATAATAAAGGACAATTTTCGACAAACAAATAACGATATTTTCGTATAATCTCAAGAATTGGCTTGAGAGTCTCTACAAGATCACCGTAATGATCTGGCTACGAAAAGACAGGGATAATCTGCGCGCACCGGTCCTGCGTGTATGATTTTCCTGTTTTTGCGGAACCTAGGAGAGATGCGTGGCGTAAAGCCGCATTTTTCGTAGGTTTTTTGTTTGTTCCAACACATTTTTTGGGGAGGCTTATTACAAAAATGGATCGTTTCTTTCGTTTAAAGGAACAGGGAACAAATGTGCGGACAGAGATCATGGCGGGCTTGACGACTTTCATGACCATGGCGTATATTCTCGCGCTTAACCCGAATATCTTGTCTTCGACTGGGCTGGATTGGACCGCGGTGTTTCTCGCGACAGCGCTCGCAGGCGGCATTTTCACAATCGCGATGGGCTTGTTCGTAAACTTCCCAGTAGCGCTTGCGCCGGGCATGGGGCTTAACGCTTATTTTGCAACAACAGTACTGACCTCGAATGGCAAAATCTCGCCGGAAATCGCGCTAACCGCAGTATTTATCTCCGGTCTGATCTTCATCGTTCTGACGGTTACGAAGGTTCGCCAAATGCTGATCACGGCTGTGCCGGACAGCTTGAAGCATGCAATTACAGCCGGCATCGGCTTGTTTATTACAATTATCGGTTTGAAAAATAGCGGCCTGCTGACGGTTGCTGTTGAGAACACAGTAACGGAAGTGCCGAAAGGCATTTTCACAGATGTATTCGGCTTTGAGACGGTATTCCACATGGGCAGTCTGGAGAACAACGGCGTTGTCCTGACGATCATCGGCATTTTCTTGATTGCGATTCTGATGGTGCTGCGCGTGCCGGGCGCGATCCTGTGGGGCATTATCGGCACGACGATTATTGCGATTTTGATGGGTGAAGTGAACGTGTCTGACACGCTGTCGGGCAAAACATGGGCACCGGACTTTGGCGCGATGAACTTCTGGCACTTTGATTTTAACGGGGTGATGGAAGCTGGCCTCATTTCTGTCGTTCTGACGTTCACGTTCGTTGAATTGTTCGATACGTTCGGTACGCTGGTTGGTACGGCTAACCGTGCTGGCTTCATGAAGAATCCAGAAGAGGGCAAGAAGCGTGTTGGTAAAGCAATGCTCGTCGACGCAGTAGCAGTTGGCGGCGGCGCGGTGCTCGGCACGAGTACGGTAACGGCCTTCGTCGAAAGCTCCGCTGGCGTAGCACAAGGCGGCCGGACAGGCTTGACTTCGATTACGACGGGCGTATGTTTCTTGCTTGCGCTGTTCTTGTCGCCGCTGGTGGCACTCGTTCCAGGCTCGGCAACGGCAGCAGCGCTCGTCATCGTCGGCGTGCTGATGATGTCGTCGGTGAAGGAGATCGACTTCTCCGATATGGTGTATGCGATTCCTTCGTTCCTGACGCTGGCGCTTATGCCGTTCACGTACAACATCGCTAACGGCATCTCGTTCGGTATCGTATCGTACGTGCTGCTCGCGGCAATCGCGAACGTAGCGAAAAAAGGCGACCAAAACGGCGGCTACAAAATCCACGCGCTTATGTGGATTCTGGCCATTCTCGTTATCGTCCGTTATGTATATATCGGCAGCCAAGGCTAAGCTGGTTGCATGCTGGAATGACCAACACCCCTGCGCGGACCGGCGCGGGGGTGTTTTTGGTTTGGGCTGAAGGCCCGCGCGGAGCAAGTAACGCCAACAGCCGAAGCATCTTCGAACTCTAACGGACTCAGGAGCCCTTATTCATGCTTTATGAGGGCGATTGTGATTCTAACGGACTCAGGGGCCGTTATTGAGGAGAAATAGGCCTAAAACACAAGCAAAGTAGTGCAATAAGGACCGTGGAGTCCGTTAGAATTTGGAAACGTGAGTTTTGCCGCGAATAACGGATCTGGAGTCCGTTAGGGACCCGGAGCCAGAAATCTGAGTTGGTTTAAGAACAAAAGTAGGCCTGAGTATCTGCACCAGTTACGAGCAAGCCCCGCAAGAGTGCGATCATCTGCACTAACGAGCAAGCCCCGCAAAAAGTATGAGCACCCACATCAGCCCGATCGCCAGTTGGAGCAACCCACCAGTATCAAGTCCGATCGCCATCCGGAGTAAGCCTGTCAGTTACAAGCAAGATCACCAGCCTGAGGAGGGCCAACAGTAACAATTCTGCTCACCACCAACCGGCAGTCGGCTAGCGTGCTACAAGCCCCACTTCAACGTCATCGTCAAGTTACAGCAGGTGGACGCAGCGTCCGAGGGTTCGATTGTGAGTACGATGCCGCTCGGTGTGTATTTGGTTTGAATGCGGGAGTTGGTAGCTACCGTCCGAATCATGCGGTCGACTTCCTGTTGATGCCCGGCTTGGGCAGCAGCCATTAGTGGCGTTGCGAAGGAACGCTCGGATAGCCGGCTGATTAGCTTGGATGCATCTTGTACCATCGGCTGGAAGGTGCGTGCGGAACGCTCTAGCATTGCGGGGTCGACAGGCGGAAGTTCGCGGGCTAACATCGGCCGTCGGGGGAAGTTGCGTTGCGTCATAAATAGCCAAGCCTCCAAAGTGAAATTTATCCGTTCCCTATCCTATGTGCATGAAGCAAAAATGGTGCCTTTCATTTAGTTAATTATCTAACTAAATTGAGTAGAGTGTCTAACGGAAATTTGCCGAATATCCGTCGTTAAACTAGCGATTGACACCAACCATTTAGTTAGATATCATAATAAATATCTTAGAAAATGGAGGGGATTGTAAATGGAGGATGCGCTGTACAAACGCTCAAATCTTGCCCGCCTGCCCGAGCTGCAAAAGCTGGTGCCAGAAGCGGCCAAAACGTATTACCGGTTCATGGACCAGGCCTTCGAGCCCCGCGTGCTGTCCGTGCATACGAAAGAACTAATCGCTGTCGCCGTTGCGCATGTAACCGGATGCCCGTATTGCATTGACGTGCATGTCGGCAAATTCAAGGGACAGCAAGGGACCGCGCAGGAAATTGCAGAAGCGGTTCTTGCAGCAAGCGTCATTCAGGCAGAGACAGTTATGCTCCATGGGACGAATGCGTTGGCGGCTTTTCAAGGGGCGCGCGAGGATTCGTTGTATCCCCCAATGACAGCCGAAGCGATTGCCGGGCTGAGGGGATTGTCTCCCGAGACCTTTGAATCATTCGATCGTTTCACGGATCAGGCCTTGGCCGGTGGAGCAGTCGACGATAGAACGAAAGCACTTATCGCCGTTATTATCGCGCATGCCGTTGGCTGTGCTTACAGCATCGAGCAGCATACGCGCAGGTTTGCCGGGCTTGGGGGAACGCGTGAAGAGATAGCGGAAGGAGTAGTGGTTGGAGGGGCTGTTAATGCGGGCTACGTGCTCGTTCATGGCGTTCATGCGCTGGAAGCATTCGATAAAGTGACGGTCCAAACGCCGCCAAGCGCATCATTTTAGCTGAAAGCAAGATCAGCATGCTGTAATCCCGTTCCTCCTCGAAGCTCTGGGCTGCCTTGCCCTTTTCCCTGATCGGTTTCTGATGTACGATAAAAAGAAACGATTATGGCGAAAAGAGTGAGGCGGATGGACCAGCTGTTAGTATCCAAGCTCGGATTTTGGTTGAAACGCAATTACCGTAACGTATGCAATTTCCTTGATCATCGGCTTGAGAAGCTTGGCATTACGAATTCGCAGCTCGGCGTACTGATGATGTTATGGGAAGAACAAGGCGTTACGCAGAAGCAAATCGTCCGCGTACTCGGCATCCAACCGGCATCGACTACGTTTCTGCTGAAAGGCCTAGAGGAGAAAGGCTTGATTAGGCGGGAGACCGATAAGGTTGACACGCGCGTAAACCGAATCTACTTGACCGAAAGCGGAGAGGCGCTGCAGCCTGATGCGCTTGCGATTGTGGAGGAGGGCGAGCAGCGAATCCGGCAGCAATTTTCGGAAGAAGAGGTTGCGCTTATGCTGATGTGGATGAAGCGGATCGACCATAATTTTGAGCATTAATACGAGGAGGAACGATTCATGTTACTAGAAGAAGCAATCCGAAATCGCCGGAGCATCGGCAAAGTGAAGCCCGATCCGGTGGAGCGTGCGCTTATTGAGCAGTTGATTGAGGCGGCGACTTGGGCACCGAATCACCATGGCACGGAGCCTTGGAAGTTCATCGTAATGGCCGGTGATGGCAGGCAGACGCTTGGTGAAGCGTATGCTAGTATTGCTGCGGGGTCGTTGCAAGATATGGAAGGCAAAGCGCTAGAGGACCGATTGGACAAAGAACGTGCCAAAGCGCTGCGGGCACCCGTTGTCATCGCGGTTGTATGTACGCCTTCTGATAGCCCACGCGTCACGGCGATTGAGGAATTGGCTGCTGCCCATACTGCGGTTCAGAACTTGCTGCTCACCGCCCATGCTTTAGGGCTCGGGGCTGTATGGCGCAGTGGAGATCCGATGTATCATCCGCTTATGCACGATGCATTTGGGCTGAGCGAGAGCGAGAAGCTCGTAGCGCTCGTGTATATTGGTTACCCTGATCTAGTGCCTCCGGCAGGCAAACGCCAAGCGGCAGCGTCGAAGACGGTGTGGCTGGAAGGCTAACATTGGTTGATCAAACACATGTACAGAAGAAGCTGTTGGGGCCGACGCCCTAGCAGCTTTTTTGCGTGAAATGGAACGGGGCCAACTGTACCTTGAGTCATGGATGGCCATGCCATGTAACCCCTATACAATGTCGTTAAGGTGCATAAGATGCTCGAAAAACGTCACTTTTAGACCCTCATGCCTATGAATTTGGGTGAAGTTCCGAAAAATTGAGACCATTTACGAAATTCGAAGCCTGTTTCTGTACGCGCCTGACCTATACAATCAATATAGAAATTATTAAGCGCTTACAAATGAAATAAGCGAAAGCGGAGGTTAGCATGGTGAAAACCCCAATAAACAATGTTAGTCCGGCAAGCTCCGCAGTCGTCCAGGTTGGACGAGGGCGAAAGCTGGTGCGTAAGTTCGTTGCACAGCGCACACTGCAGATTATGGTGCTGCTCGGCGTCGCATGGATGGTCATCTTCAATTACATTCCGATGTACGGGATTATCATCGCATTTAAAAACTATGTCATCACACAATCCATTACGGAAGCGCCATGGGCGGGACTAGAGCACTTTAAAGCATTCTTTGAAGATGATGAGCTAGGCAATGTTATTCGCAACACGCTTGGCATTAGCTTGATCAAGCTGTTCGTCGGATTTCCGCTCCCGGTCTTGTTCGCACTATTCCTTAATGAAATTCGGTCAATTCGGTTCAAGAAAGCGGTTCAGACGATTTCTTACCTGCCCCACTTCTTGTCATGGGTTATCCTCGGCGGCATTATGGCGACTTGGCTGGCGGATGTCGGCATCGTCAACGATTTGTTAAAGGGGCTTCACCTGATTGATGAGCCAATTACTTATTTGGCAGAGCCGAAGTACTTCTGGTCCATCGTCATTGCATCGGATATTTGGAAGGAACTTGGTTGGTCGGCTATCATCTACTTGGCCGCAATTGCCAGCGTATCTCCTGACCTCTATGAGGCGGCGACGATTGACGGCGCGGGACGGCTGCAAAAAATGTGGTATGTCACGCTTCCTTCAATTAAAGGCACGATTTCGATTCTGTTCGTTCTTGCAGTAAGCGGCGTGCTCAACTCCAACTTCGACCAGATACTCGTTCTGCGCAACAGCTTGAATGAGAGCGCAAGTAACGTTATCGACATTTATGTGTATCAAATGGGTATCCAGCAAGGCCGTTATTCGTACTCGACGGCAATTGGATTGATCAAATCGGTTATTGCGCTCATTTTGCTGCTGCTTGCTAATGGCGTATCCAAAAAGCTGACAAAAACTTCGTTGTTCTAGAACGGCAAGAGATAATAGAGAAGGTGGATGGTTAACCGTGTGGAGACGAAACCGTATGACGGCCGGGGAGACAACGTTCGATGTGTTGAACGGATTGGGCATGCTGCTCATCTGCTTCGTAACGCTATATCCCATCTGGTACGTCCTTGTAAATGCATTTAACGAAGGCCAAGACGCGATGCGCGGCGGCATCTACTGGTGGCCGCGGGTGTTCAGCATCGAAAGCTTCGAGGCGGTGTTCAAGAACTCCGGCATCATGACAGCGATGGGCGTAACGGTTGCGAAGACGCTGATCGGTACAGTGGTGCACGTGCTGTTCACGGCGATGGTTGCTTATGCGCTATCTCGCAAGGAATTGATAGGACGGAAGTTCTATATGTACGTGGGAACGATCACGATGTTTTTCTCAGGCGGACTTATCCCGACCTTCCTGCTCATTCGGGATCTTCATATGCTAGATAGCTTCCTTGTCTACATCATTCCGGCAATGTTCAGCTTCTTCGACCTCATCATCTTCCTGGCGTTCTTCCGGGACATTCCGGATGCGCTTGATGAAGCGGCCCGCATTGACGGTGCTGGTGACTTATCGATCTTCGTTAAGATTGTACTGCCGGTATCGCTTCCGGTTCTTGCGACGATCGCCCTGTTCCACGGGGTGTACCAATGGAATGACTTCTTTACCGGCATCATCTACATCAACAACGTAGACCTGCAGCCGATTCAGACGTACTTATTCCGGGTTGTAGCCCAATCCAGCTCGAGCCAGATGATTGCATCGATGCCAGGCGGCATTGGCAAGAGCGTAACATCGCAATCCGTTAAGCTTGCAACGATGGTCGTTACCACGCTGCCAATCGTAGTGGCGTATCCTTTCCTCCAGAAGTATTTTGTGAAGGGACTTATGATTGGCGCAGTTAAGGGCTAAGCCAAGGCCATCTTGGGGCGGTCTTTAGCACAATGGTTGAAACTCGTCATGCTCAGGCAGGGAATTGTTGACTTGTATCTGGCGCGACTTGTTCATACAATAAAAAGAAGAAGTGGGGTAGATGGAATGGTCAAAACACGGAAGTGGACTAGCATCGCAATCGTTGGCGCACTCGTAGCACTGACCCTCTCGGGCTGTTCGGGCGGCGATAAAAAAGACGATCCAGCTAAGGACACGAAAGCACCAACTACAGCAGCAACAGAAACGGCGAAAGTAAACCCGGATGAGCCAGGCTGGAAATTAGACACATCCCCAATCACATTTGATTGGTACTTGAACTTCTCTTGGTTCCCAAATAAATGGGGCGTTGACAAAACGTCGCAATACATCACGAAGAAAACAGGCGTTAACGTTAACTTCATCGTGCCAGCAGGCAACGAGAACGAGAAGCTGAACACGATGATCGCGTCCGGCGAAATGCCAGACTTCATCACGCTCGGCTGGTATGAAGACGGCGTGAAGCAAATGATCGAAGGTGGACTCGTAGAGCCGCTGAACAAGCTGGCTGAAGAGTACGATCCGTACTTCATGAAAGTAGCTGACCCGGCTAAACTGGCTTGGTACACACAACCTGACGGCAATGTATACGGCTATCCGAATGCCTCCTCGTCGCCGAAAGACTTCGAGAAATACCAACGCGATTACACGTCGAACCAAACATTCGTCGTTCGCAAAGATATGTATGAAGCAATCGGCAGCCCTGACATGCGTACGCCAGAAGGCTTCCTGAATGCACTGAAGCTGGCGAAAGAGAAGTTCCCAGAAGTGAACGGCCAACCGATGATTCCACTCGGCTTGCATGAGTTCACGGACACGGGCAATGCTTCCCTCCAGGACTACCTGCAAAACTTCTTGGCAGTTCCATGGGAAAAAGACGGCAAAATCTATGACCGCGCGACGGATCCAGAATATGTATCGTGGCTCAAAACGCTCCGCCAAGCTTCGCAAGACGGATTGCTGGCGAAAGATATCTTTGTAGACAAACGTCCACAAATGGAAGAAAAAATCGCACAAGGCCGTTACTTCGCAATGCTGTACCAACGTACAGACTTTGCTGCCCAACAAAACGCATTGTTCGCGAAAGACCCTAACTCGATTTACGTTGCTGTAGATGGACCGGCTAACAGCAAGCTGGAAGCTCCTACGCTGACAGGCCCTGGCATCTCCGGTTGGACGGTAACGCTGATCTCCAAGAAAGTAAAAGACAAAGCAAGAGCAATTCGCTTCCTGAGCTACCTGGTCAGTGAAGAAGGCAACAAAGACCTGTTCCTCGGTGAAAAAGGCGTGTCCTACGACACGATCGACGGCAAAGACACATTCAAGCCGGAAGTTAAGAAGTTGCTCGATACTGACCGCTCCGCGTTTGACAAAGAATACGGTTCTTCCTTCACATTCTGGATGCTGATGGATACGAACATTCAAATGCAATGGCTGACGCCACCTGTAGAGCCTTTCAAATCGCTTGAAGAGTGGACGAAAGGCAAAACGAAGAGCTTCTCGCAATATGAGCAAATCAATCCGACAGGCAACTCCGAAGAAGGCATTATTCAAAATAAAGTAACGCACCTGTTCGGTAAAGCACTGCCTAAGATGTTGCTCGCAGGTTCGGATGAAGAGTTCGACAAAATCTTCAACGACTACCTGAAAAAACGTGACGAAGCTGGCTTTGCTAAAGTGCAAGCATACCAACAGTCGATTTTCGAATCGAATGTTAAGAAGCTCGCTGAGTTCATTAAGTAAGCTTTCAGCTTACAACCCTCGCATCATCTCATATCGAAAATTCGAAAAACCCGATTCCGTCGGGTTTTTCGAGTTATAATAAAACAAAAAAAGTTGCTAGTATGCTGAGCTGGAAGGAGCAGAAATGAAAATGGGGATGCGAGCACGATTAAACCAAACGCTGCAGCGGGTGAGGTTTCGCATGGAACAAATGTCTTTGCAGCGCCGCCTGTTCGCCGCCTACATACTCATTTTGTTCATTCCGGGCATTATCGTATCGGTGTATATGTTTAACCAGCTTGCAGACAACGACCTGCAGGATGAGGAAATTAAGCTCAGAGGCGCACTGAACATCGAAGCGATCAATGTCCAGAACAATATCGAAACGATGGAGCGCGCAGCGCAGCTATCCATTTCCGATAAGGATGTGCTCTATTACCTCCAGCGTACAGGCGAAGCTAATGCAAGCGAGCTCATCGAGCTCAAAGATAATGCGATCTCGAATATTATTCGGCTGCAATTCAACAACCCCAATTTGGCGCATATTCGGCTCTATAGCGATGGCCAGAATGTGACCGAGCTGTGGCCCGTTATTTTGAAGGAACATCGCGTTTGGAAAGAAAAATGGTACGATCGGGTCAACCAAATGAATGGCAAAGAGCTGTGGTCATTCGAGCGAACGGATAAGGAGCCGCTCCAATGGACGGAATCGACGGGCGTGGTGAGTGAGCCGAAAATCGCGTTGCTGCGTGAAATTGAATATCCAACGGGCAAGCATGTGGGCATTATGGAAATCGACATGCTGATGCAAAACTTTTTCCCGAATGTCTTTAACAATCAAGATCCGGGCCAATCGCGCATGGTTGTGCTCGATAATGAAGGCCAACTGTTTCATGGGAAGGATTCGCTTCCGAAGGAGATGGCTGTCGGCGAATTGCAATCGCAGCTCGCTCAGCGCCTGCCGGCGGGCGGGCTAGCGCCAGAACTGGATAAGGATAATGTTGAATCTGCCAGCATTCGGTTTGCCGTAAATGGCCGCGATTATCTTGCTGCCTATCAATATGTAGAGAAGATTGACGGATACCTGGTTAATTTATCGCCGCTTGAGGCGATCTTTAAAGATGTTAAGCGCACGAGGAACCAAATCATTGCAGCTTTTATTATTTTGTTCGCGGCTGTATCCGTGGCGACGTATTTTTTGAACGGCATTATTTTGAAAAAGCTTCATCAATTGACGGAATCGATGAAACGCGTGCGGCAAGGGGACTTCCACATTGATCTGACGATCAGGGGAGGCGGGGAGGTCGGCGAGCTGGCGCATCACTTCCGCAAAATGGTCAAAAAAATTAATGAGCTCATTGCTGATGCGGTTATGAAGCAAGCGGCAACACAAGAAGCAGAGCTTCGGACGCTTAAAAATCAGATTGATTCTCATTTTTTATACAATACGCTTGAGAATATTAAAATGATGGCTGAGATTGAGGACCAGCGGGACATATCGGACGCGCTCACGTCATTAGGCGGCTTGATGCGTTATAGCTTGCGATGGACGAGCGATTATGTCAGCCTGCGGGAAGAAATCAATCATATCAACAACTATATTGCGATAATGAATATTCGGTACGAGGAACGAATGGGGCTAACGACCGATATCGATTCGGTTTGGCTAAGGCATGAAGTGCTCAAGATGTCGCTGCAGCCTATTGTCGAGAATTCGATTAAACACGGCTCCCAGTTTCCAAGAGGGGCGATGCGCCAGTTAGTCATTGCGATTACGGTCGTAGCGCTGGAAGATAGCCTCGAAATTGTCGTTGAGGATAATGGCATCGGCATGCGGGAGGAGCAACTGGAGGGGCTGAATTGGAAGCTCAGCGGTAGCATGAACGGAATGAGAGCAGCCAATGGCAGCGATGGATTGGAGCATGGCAAAGGTGGAGGCAAACAGCCTGTCGGGCCGGTTGTCACAGCTGCGGGGAGCCTAGCCGCAGGCGTAGCGACGGGGGATGCTGGAGGAATCGGCTTGCTGAATGTCCAACAACGCATTTGGCTCCATTATGGCAAGGGCTATGGATTAAGGGTGGAAAGCGAGGAGGGGGCGTTCACGCGCGTCGTTATGACCATTCCTCTCTCTGAACGCAATGCTTAGCATATCGGGAATACGAACATGCTGCATACAAGATGGCAAGGTCGACATGGAGGCGAAGCGTGGATGCGAAAATTGTTAATTGTAGATGACGAGCGTAATATTCGCCTTGGTTTGAAGGCAATGCTGGAGCGGCAATTCCCAGACCGGTATGAATTGTTGTTCGCAGCGGATGGTGCTGAAGCGCTAGAGTTACTTGCGTCATCAACAATCGATATTATGATTACGGACATACGAATGCCTGGCGTGGATGGGCTGGAGTTGATTCGGAGAACGGCTAAGCTGGAAGGGCGTCCCGAGACGATTATTTTGAGCGGGTTCGACGACTTTCATTATGCCAAGGAAGCGATCCGATATGGCGTTAATGAATATATGCTGAAGCCAATCGTGCGGGAAGAGCTGTTCCAAGCGGTCGAACGTGCAGAGCAAGAGCGAGTGTCGAAGGAGCGTGTCGATGGGCAGCTTCATGCGGTAGAACGGTTAAGTGCAGCGCTTCGTTCCGCCCAGCTTGGTTATCTTCTCATGTCGGCTGATTTGGCAGAGGAAGAGATTGAGCTTAAATGCCGTGAGAATGGGCTTTCTGTCTTCGAGAATGGGTTTACGGTTGCTGTGTTGCGTGTAGCGGAGGATGGTTTTACGTGGCATGGGCTGGAGCAGGCTTTATCAGAGCGAATTCGTGATGGAGGCGCATGCGGCGTCGTTGATAAAGACGGGCACTTCGCGCTCTTGCTCAAGCATGAGGAGCAAATCACCCGCATTATGCAGGAATGGTCAGGCAAACCAGGCGGGAAAGAGCTATCCGTCGGCGTAAGCACGCATATGGAGCGATTGGGCTTATTGCCTGTTGCTTATGCAGAAGCGAAGCACGCGCTTAAGCATCGGCTGCTTCAAGCACAGCCTGGCATCATTCGATATGAGGATGCTGAGCGGCTGGAGCATGTATTTGAGGCGCCTGTGGAAACCGTTCGCAAGCTGGCAAATATGCTGGGAACGGGACGGGAAGCGGAGATGAAGCAGCTGCTTGAGGAGCTGTTTGACCGCAAACGGGTATCTCGGTTCGATATCGGTTATGTCGAGAGTGTGAGTCGATTGCTGAATGAGCGCGTGTTCGACGAGGCGTTTCGGCAGTACGGGGAAGAGTCGGTCGAGATCATCCGAATGTATAAACGGGCAGGCGATCCATTCCGGTTCGAGACGGTAGCCGATTATGCGCGTGCTGTTGATACTTTCGTGTTTAAACTCGACGACTATATTCGCAATGTGAAGTCCGCACATTTGGCGCACAAGGAAATGCGCAAGGCCGTTGAATATATTGAAGCGCATTATGCAGACGATTTGAATATGGCGATGGTATCGAACCATGTATCGCTAAACTATTCGTACTTTAGCGAGACCTTTAAGGCATATACGGGCGAAAGTTTCGTTGTTTATTTGAAAAAACTGCGGATCGCCAAAGCGAAGGAGCTGCTGCAGGCGACGGGCGCCAAAGTATACGAAATCGGCGAGCAGGTAGGCTTCGAGAATGTGAAGCAGTTTAACCGCGTATTCCGCGAGCTGGAAGGAATCAGCGCGACGGAGTATCGGCGCAAATTTGGGCTGGAGGAATAGGGCAGAGTGGATCCGTGCAGGAAGGGCAGTGAAATAGGGCAGAGGAATCTGCCCTCAGATTGTAGAGAAACCCACGTTTTTTCAAAACGCTGGGTTTCTCTTTGTTTTATCGGAGCTGTATTTAAAGGAAAAAAAGTATGGTTTAACGCTTTACGCCCTCCGTTCCAGGTGGAG
>NZ_WSTC01000057.1 GCF_009789195.1 Paenibacillus sp. MMS18-CY102
TTTGCTGTTGCCGGATCATCCGCTCACCTACTTTTTTGTAATGACTCAATTATACGGCAAAAAAGGCATAGCCTCTTCAACTTTTTTGAAGGGCTGTACCTTTTCTAAGAGTTGGACTTTTTCAGTGCCCTCGGTTTTTCTCCCCTATCCCGCACGGGCGCCTGCTGCAAAATATGCGGAAAAGGCATATCACACTGGATTTTCAACTAGTTCAAATGGTTGTCCTTCGCCATATGATATCGTATACAACCAATGATGGTTGGGATGAGGAGGTGATTCATGATGGCATTGCTGCTCTCTGGCTGGATGCTATACGCACTGTGGATCGTGCTTGGTTTCATGGCTCTTGACTTTCTAGTCAGCCTCTATCGCTCGCTTCGTGCTAGCGACTTCTCCCCAGAATTGGTACTCGGATATTTGAAAGACATGTTGTACTATGTCCTGCCGTTGCTTCTGCTCGCCGACATCTCGATGCTTGATGCAACGGGCTGGCTGGTGTCTGTCGGGTATTATGTTGGCGCACTTGGCGTTGTCCTCAAGTACCTGTTCTCGCTGAAAGGCAAACTGTAAGCGCATCACTGCAACAAGCCCCGGCACATCGCATAAGCCGGGGCTTGTTTGGCGTGTTCTCGCACCGCTCCAACCCTGTTACATATGTATAAAAGCCAATAGGTTTGCTCATAACTTGATGTATCCAATTCACCGGAAGGGGACGCCTTGCGTGCTATCATGGATACGAACCAAACCGAATAAACGCGATCAAACGAATGAAAGCAAACCTGCCGATCCCGAAGATAACGGCCTTGATGCGAATTTAGATGCCATGCTGATGAGGATCAGCAAGAAACTTGGCTCCTCTTCTGATCTGGCTATACGAAGATTCAAACTGGCTAAAGCCTGTCCTGTGGATGCTGCGGCCGTGTATATTGGCACGCTCACGGATCGCCAGGCGATTAGCGAGATTGTGCTGCCTTCCCTCATGGCTGAATCAGGGGAACCGCCGATGCCATCGAATGGCAGCCGCCAAGGGCTCGAACATAGCCATAATCAAGACGCATCGCTCGAACTTATTTATGAACAAATGCTAAAAATCGGTGAAGCGTCCTTTATCTCCGACTGGCCCACTCTGGTCATGTCTGTTTTGTCTGGAAAAACGGTGATCATCTTCGACGGATATGGCAAAGCAATCAGCTGTTGCACCAAAGGCGGAGAGAAACGAAGCGTAACGGAGCCATCCACCCAGGTGGCCATCCGCGGCCCGAAGGAAGGCTTTAACGAAGCGTTGGAAACGAATATTGCGCTCATCAGGCGGCGAATCAAAAACCCTGATTTAATCGTTGAGGTTTTTAAACTCGGCAAAGATACACAAACCGATATCGGCATCCTTCACATGCAAGGGAAAATTGATGAAGCTATTGTTCATGAAGTTAAGAAGCGGCTGCTCGAAGCTGACATTGCGGTTGTGCTCGAATCGGGCTTTCTGGAAAAATCGCTTGAGGATCAATCTGCCACCATTTTCCCGACCATTTATAATACAGAACGGCCGGATGCGGTCTCCATGTATTTGTTAAGCGGAAAAGTAGCTATCCTTGTTGACGGGACACCATTTGCTTTAATTGTCCCTACCGTATTTTCGCAATTTTTTTATACGCCGGAGGATTACTACGATCGCGCTGATATTCGCGTTTTTTTGCGAGCGCTGCGATACATCAGCTTTTTTGTTTCCTTGTTGCTGCCTTCCCTTTATATTGCGGCGATTACGTTTCATCAGGATATGATTCCGACAACGTTTCTCATTCATACTGCTGCTGCAAGAGAAGGCATTCCCTTTCCCGCCTTTGTTGAAGCAAGTTTAATGGAATTAAGCTTCGAGGTGTTGCGCGAAGCAGGCATTCGAATGCCTCGAGCGCTTGGCCCCGCGATCTCAATCGTTGGTGCACTGGTTTTAGGCCAAGCCGCTGTACAGGCTGGGATCGTCTCGACTGCAATGCTCATCGTCGTATCGATTACAGGAATCGCTAGCTTTGCTACGCCTGCTTATAATCTGGCCATTGCAGTCCGCTTGATTCGGCTATTATTTATGATTATGGCGGCTACCTTAGGTTTTTACGGCATTGTGGTTACCCTCATCGTTATGCTTGCGCACTTAAGCAGCTTGCGGTCATTCGGCGTTCCCTATTTGTCTTCCTTTAATCCATTTCGCCCTAACATACCCAAGGAAGCACATTCGCCGGATAAGCCTTCTGCCGCCAAACCAAATTGATCCCGCTAAAGGAGAGACATCATGTTCATGCGCCGAGCCAAGTTGCTGCTTCTTCTCGTTAGCATCGGTTTATTGTCCGGCTGCTGGGATGTGCGTGAAATGCCTCAGCTCGCCATTGTCTCCTCGATGGGCATTGATAAATCGCCTGCTGGCAATCAGTACCGGGTTTCGTTTCAGGTCATTAATCCGTCTGAAATTTCGGCAGGAATTACAGAGGGGACCGGAGGCAGAACGACGCCTATAACCGTCTATGCGGGAAGCGGCGACACACTCTTCGAAGCGATCCGCGAATCTTCGGACCTTATGCCACGCCAGTTATTTTTCTCACATACGCGCATTATCGTCATCGGAGAACAATTGGCCCGCGAAGGAATCGAAGATATTTTCGATATGTTCGAGCGATTTAGTGAAACCCGGCTTACTTCTAGAGTCTTGATCGCAAGAGGAAGCAGCGCTGAAGCAGTTCTCTCTACACTCACGCCCATCGAGCGGATTCCGTCAAACTCCATTAACGGCAAACTAAAATTTACATCCAAGCTATTATCAGAAAACATGGAAATTCAAATCGATGATGTCATTCGTGCGCTTAGCAGTACGGCAACGGAGCCAGTCCTTAACGGCGTTCGCTTAGTGGGAGATATCAACCAAGGAAACAAGAAAAGAAATGTGGAAAGCACCATACCGATCGTAAGATCCCGAATTAGCGGAATTGCCATGTTCAAGAGCGGAAAGCTGGTGCGATGGCTTGATGGGACAGATGCGCGGGGCGTCGTTCGCATTCAGAACAAAATGAAAAGCAGCGTCGATATGCTTCCGTGCATGGCAGAGAAGAATGCAATAGCGATCGAGCTCCTTCGGGCAAACACAAAAGTGAAGGCGGCGTTTCATAACGGAAAACCGTCTTTTCATATCTCGGTCAAACAAGAGGGCAGCTTAAATGAAGTGAAGTGCAGCATCAATCTTCAAAAACCTGAGGAAATTACAAAGCTGGAATCACAATGGAGCGAGCTGGTCAAACAAGAAATAAAAGGCGCCTTTAGCGCTGCACAAAAAGAGAAAAGCGACATTTTTGGCCTCGGTGAAACGTTCAATCGCCAGCACCCAAGCCAATGGAAAAAGATCAACAAGGAATGGAGCAGCTTATTTGCCGAAAGTGAAGTGAATGTCACCGTAGACTCTTTCATACGCCATTCGGGCATGAGAATTAAGCCATCATTCCCAGAACAATAGCTGCCTTACTTAAGGAGGAGAATTCGTCGATGGAGAATGCCAAGATTACAGGCAAGCAGTTGTTTGCCCTGATCGTGCTATTCGTATTCGGAACATCGATTGCCATCAACTATGGCCTAAGTGCCAAAAAAGATGCTTGGCTAGCAATCCTTCTGGGTACCATTCACGGCTGCGTGCTGTATACGATGTACAGCTACATGTCCCGCCAATACCCGGGCATGCCCTTGACCCGCTATGCCCGGATGATCGTAGGCAAAGGAGTGGGATGGCTTATCGGCCTGTTGTTCGTTCTTTACTTTATTTATGATGCTGCCCGGGATGTGCGGGATGCCGGCGAGCTTTTGCATATTTCCTTTTACCACCAAACGCCTCTTATCGTCCTTAATGTGGTGATGGTAGCTACAGCTGGCTATGTTCTGTACCTAGGCATCGAGGTTTTGGCGCGCATTGGTGAAATTTTCATCCTTATTATTTTTGCTCTAGGCGCAATTGGAAACGTTTTGGTATATTTCTCCGGAATCGTGGACTTGAATCAGCTGCTGCCTGTTCTGGAGAATGGTTGGAAGCCTATTTTCGATACAGCATACCCTGATACGATTATATTTCCATTCGGCGAGCTGGTTTGCATTTGTACAGTGTTTCCATATTTGCGGCAGCCAAATAAACAAACCCGCATTGGCTTATACGCGATCCTTTTAGCCGGACTGCTGCTCAGCTACACCATTGCGCTTGACATCGCTGTGCTTGGGGCAGATATTGCAGGGCGCTCTGTTTTCGCATTATTAACCATGATTAGCAAAGTAGAGGTTGCCGAATTTTTGCAGCGTTTAGACCCGGTAGCGCTTTTCACATTAATCATCGTCGATTTCTTTAAAGTTTCCCTGCTTTATTATGGGGCGGTTATCGGCGCTGCGGATTTGTTTCGTTTTCAAACACATAAGGCGCTCGTTTTTCCGGTTGGGATCGTCATTCTTCTATTGTCTATGTTCATCGCAAGCAACATGAATGAACATTTGTGGGAAGGACAGCTCTCGATTGCAAAGTTTCAAGTGTTTATAACCGTCGCCCTTCCCTTGCTCCTGTTCATCGTTCTTATTGTCCGCAAGCGATTCGTGAAGAAAACCTAGCTTATGGACAATAAAGATTTAGTGCAACCGGCGGCGTTGAACATAACGATAAAGCGCAAGCAGCATCGGGGTAGAGAAGAATACCCCTAGAATGATCGCTTCGGGCGCTCTCATGAACCAGATGAAACTGAAGGTATTTCGAAGGGACATCGGAAAACGAATGGGAATCAATCCGTCCATGATTAGTGATAGAGCAAGGCTTAACACTAGCAGCAAACTGAAAACGGCAAATGTTTTCATCAGGGCTCCATTCCTTATCCTAGTTTGATTGTTAAGATTTCCTCCCATTCGTTCATTTATCCGACTAGCCATCCGGTCCTGCGCCCATCTACGTCAACTGGCCTCTTCTTCTAGCCGGACATAAAGCGGATATTCCGCTAGTATGCTTTCTTCATCATCTGTTTCGAAAAGTTGAATCAAATAATTGCCGCTCATCGTCACGTAGAACTGAAGGGTTGCGCCGAAATCCATTCCTGGGACGAGCGTTTCATTACGTTTGTTTGTGATGTTAGGCATTTTCAAAATATATTGCGATTTGCCGTTTGGCCGTACGATCCGGCAGCCTAATTCCCCTTCATATTCACTATCCATCCAAACTTTAACAAGAGCACTGACTTTAACGCTTGCCGGAAACACAGGGACGGCAGCATGATTACGAACATTATCGATACTATGTACTTTATGGTCTGCATGAAAGTGGACACGGTCAGCTATCAATACTTGAACCTTTAAATTGGACATGAAGATCTCGCTCTCCCCTCAAAATACAAAGTTTCAGAAACGCTTCGGCTTCCGTTGTTTTTCTCAGTTTGCCTCGTTCTGTCGTCCACAAAAGCATAGGCCCTGAGGTTTGCTTCTGTGTGCCATTAGGAATAGCATAGGCGTGGTGTTGCGGCCATATTTTGCGTTTGTTCTCCACATACCAGCTTGGGGCATGCAATTCGATAATCATCGGCGGCAGCCCAGGTTGCGTAAGCCATTCATTGATTTCATTAAATCCGGCGGATGAATAGTCAAGCTCCATGTAGGCCGCATTGGCGTAAGCAGCACCTGCCGCCTCTCGTATTTGCTGCAATTTTAGACGATCCTTCTTCAACTGAGGCATTACGAAACGTAGGGCAAACAACAGAAGGATGGCAATTGTGATGCAAACATAAGGAATATAAACTCCCCTTTGAAAAGATGGTCCCGGCAGTATGGCCTCGGCAATGATGATAACCATTAGTGATAAATTCCGAGTAATCGGATATCGATTTAAAAAGCCTACTTGCCCGATACATGAGCAGCTCGACTTCTTGTTGTTCTTTCGTTTCATCAGGAGATAAACAATAAAAAGAAGCAGCAGGCCGCTCGCAAGTGCCGCTCTCCACCAATTGTGCAGTGGCATGAAGTAGAGGGCTAACACGGTGGTTTCAGCAGTGGCAGCACCGACCGTTAGCCATAGGGTCCACTGTATCGGGATTGCATCAAGCCCAACCAACTGAAGCCGCGTACTCCAGAACCGATCCTCCAGCCACGAGGCGATTAACGAAACGCCGAAGATCAACACAACGATCATGCTCAATAGATAAGACAGTGCGAGCATCATGGCGCCGCTGCCTGTTCATTCGAAGCTGTTTTATTGGCATCTAGTTTACTTTTCATCCACTCGGCTTGCGCTTCATTCTGTAAAGTAGCCAACGCCTCTTTCAATGGAACATTGTCATTAAGCACTTTCAAGACAGCTGCATTCGCAAATTGACGGAACTTCATTAGATAAGATTTGGAAAGCGTCTCCCATGGATTACGAACTTGGGTCGATTGGACATTTAATAATGATTCAACCGACCTTCCCTCACGTTCAACGTTCAATGCTTGCCGGGTTACCAAAGTTCCCGCCGCCGCGCTTCGCTGTATCTTTTCACTATTTAAGTATTTCACAAGCTCCCAAGCAGCTTCCCTTTGGGAACTATCTGCGCCAATGCTATAAATCGTAGTCAGTTTCCACTGCGCTAAATTAGGGCCGTCGGGATTGTGGGGAACGGTGACGAAATCCCAATCCACGGCAGAATCGTTCGGGTGTGCCGCTTGATATTCGGTTAGATGATCTAAGAAGGATAAGTTATAAATTTGCATAGCCGCACGGCCTTGAGCGAACAAGTTGTTTTCAATGCCCCCCTCAATACGGAAAGCATCTGACCGAAAGCTCTTGATGCCGCGCTCGAATACTTGCATCCAAGCTTCTGTCTCGATTTGAACTTGATCCGTTGCCGGATCTATAATCGATAAATTAGCTGCCCGGGCTAGCGGCTCAATGAGACCGCCAAAGTAGGTTGTTAAAAGTTCTTGCCCATAATTAAAATAGCCGTAGACTCGCTCCTCATCCGTTCCATCCACGGGGAAACGTTCCGCAAGCTTTAAGAACTGCTCCATTGTCATATTATCCTTGGGATAAGGGATGCCGTAACGATCGAACAGCTTTTTGTTGTAATACAGTGCTTGCGTGGATAAATAAGGCGTCAGCCCATTAATTGATCCGCCGCCTGCCGAACGAAGCTCATCAATCACAGCGGGAATGAACGCATCGATATCGTAAGTGTCTTTGGCTATTAGCGTATCGAGGCTCATTAACTTGTCTTCAGAAGAAAGCTTGCGGTAGGTCGCAAGCGAGTCGATCGCAATAACGTCAGGCTTCTGGTTACGGACAATGTCCGTCAGCTTCTCGGGCGAATCTGTAAACAAGTCATAAGGAATTATTTCGAGTTTAATGTTAGGGTGTTCATCAACGAACTCAGTGCCGTAGCTCCGCTCGAATGCATCTTCACTTTGGAACACGAATTTAAGGGTGACTGGCTCCTCCTTCTTCGAACCCGAACACGCTTGCAGCAAAGGGAGCAAAAGCAGCATGGTCATTGCCAGGTTGCGTTTAAACATAGCAATCCCTCTTTCTTGAGTTAGAAAGAACTAGCATCATGGCGCCGCTCCCTGTTCATTCGAAGCTGCTTTATTGGCGTCTAGTTTACTTTTCATCCATTCAGCTTGCGCTTCATTCTGTAAAGTAGCCAGCGCGTCTTTCAATGGCACATTGTCATCAAGCACTTTCAAGACAGCAGCATTAGCCAATTGGCGGAACTTCATTAGATACGGTATAGGAAGCGCCTCCCATGGATTGTAGACTTGGGTCGATTGGACGTTCAATAATGGTTCGACCGATCTGCCATCGCGGTCAACGTTCAGTGCTTGCCGGGTCACTAAGCTTCCAGTAGCCGCATATTGCTGGCTCTTCTCACTATTAAAGTACTTCACAAGCTCCCAGGCTGCTTCTTGATTTGAACTATCGGCACCGATGCTAAAGATTGTCCCTAACGTCCACGCTGATGAGTTGGGACCATTCGGATTATGAGGGACAGTAACGAAATCCCAATCTAAGTCTGGCTCATTCGGATGTTCATTCTGGTATTGAATGAAATAATCAGCAAGGCTTAAATCGCCCAATTGCATAGCCGCATGGCCTTCAGCGAAAATGTCGTCATCGGCGTATTCATCAATCCGGAAAGCCTGCGATCGCAAACTTCTGATGCCGCGCTCGAAGACTTCCATCCAATCATCTGAATTGATTAGAACTTGATCTGTCGCCGGATCGATTATCGACAAATTGGCTGCCTTGGCAAGCGGTTCAATAAGCCCACCAAAGTACGGTGTAAACACGACGTAACCACTATTATAATAGCCGTAGACTCGCTCCTCATCCGTTCCATCCATGGGGAAACGTTCCGCAAGCTGTAAGAACTGCTCCATTGTCATATTATCCTTGGGATAAGGGATGCCGTAACGATCGAACAGCTTTTTGTTGTAATACAGTGCTTGCGTGGATAAATAAGGCGTCAGCCCATTAATTGATCCCCCGCCCGCAGAGCGAAGCTCATCAATAACGCTGGGAATGAATGCATCGATATCGTAAGCGTCTTTGGCAATTAGCGTATCGAGGCTCATTAACTTGTCTTCAGAAGAAAGCTTGCGGTAGGTCGCAAGCGAGTCGATCGAAATGACGTCCGGCTTCTGGTTACGGACAATATCCGTCAGCTTCTCGGGCGGATCTGTAAACAAGTCATAGGGAATTATTTCGAGTTTAATGTTAGGGTGTTCATCGGCGAACTCGGTACCATAGCTCCGCTGGAACGCGTCTTCACTTTGAAACACAAATTTAAGGGTGACTGGCTCCTCCTTCTTCAACCCCGAACACGCTTGCAGCAAAGGGAGCAAAAGCAGCACGCTCATTGCCAGGTTGCGTTTACGCATGTGGATCACTTGCTCCATTCCATAACGCTAGCAGCTCTTCTCCGGTATGAGGGCTTCCGATTCGATCGATGCGGCCGTCCCGTATCCGATAGGCTTGAGGGGTAATGGCCACGCCGAATGAAGGATAGAAATCACGAAAAGGTATGCCAGTCGCTACGAATGAATAGTTAAAATGAGCGATTAAGCCGCGATATTCTGCTTCCTCTCCGTCAGTAATGATAAGGAATTGCCGGTGAAATGGGTTAAATGCAGACAATTGCGGCAACATTTCGATACAATCGCGGCAGCTAAACGAGACGAATAGCACCATGAAGTTTTCATTGTCGATATCGACTGGTTCCTTCAGTTTTTCAAGCGGGAAGACGTCCCCTAGCATTAGGTTGGATTGAATCGATGCTTTCTCTTCCCGATTTTTTTTAAACAAAGCTTTGAAGTTCGTACTCATTGCTGGCTTCCTCCTTTGTTTCGTTGATTTGATGCTTGAGGCACATTTCCGAAAATTTCCCCCGTTGCTTGAGCAATGTTTCATAATCGCCTTGTTCTGCAATCTTGCCTTCATGCATGACGATTATTTCATCTGCCATTGCAGCAATCGGCATTAGATGCGTAACGATAACGGTTGTTAGCCCTTTCCGCTCATCAAGCAGCTTATGCAGAAACTGGGCTGATGTTTCAGGGTCCATCTCTGACGTTGCCTCATCTAGCAATAGGAAAGGCGCAGATTTCACAATCGCTCTGGCGGCGGCGATACGCTGCCACTGTCCGCCGGATAGCTGTACGGAACCAATGAGATTGTTGCCTAACAGCACATCGGGATTGTTATGCAAGTGATCAGGTATGAGATACGGATATTCACGTTGCACCCATTCCAATTGCTGCCTGCTGGCAGGGGCATTCTCAGCTAGCGTTATATTTTCTAGCAAAGACATTGGGTAACGGATATAGTCTTGCTGGACGACGGAAAATTGCTTAAACCATTCGGAACGGTCCACATCGTTCAGATCATTTTCATTCATATAAAGCATACCGGAATCGATTTCATGAAGCCCGAACAACACGCTGGCCAGCGTCGACTTGCCGGAACCGTTTTCACCTACCAATGCCAGCACTTTGCCGCGCTCCAAGGCCAGGTCGATTTTATCTAGAATGAGCCGTTCACTATTAGGATATTTAAATGAGAGCTTGCGGGCAGCGATGATTTGAATTTCTTGTTTCACCTTTGGTGATGCCGTCTCCTCTGTTGTTGCAGAAGCATAACGGTTAAGGAAGCGGGTTAGCCGCCCTGCAAATAATAATACCTGCTTCATGATGAGCGTATTGTTGGCGATAACGCTAAGTGTGCCTTCGGCACTCGATATGGCAGCCGTAAGCGCAATATAATCGCCAATCGTTAATTTATGCTGGCTTACCAGGTAGATCATCAAACATTGGGTCGTAATGAGGCATAGCGGAGTCGACAGTCCGTAAAGCAACCGCCACGTTAGCTCAATCCGATGCAACTGCCGAAAATGCATATGTACGTTCGATATGGCAGCCTCCCATTTGCGCAATAGAAATGGCCTTATGCCGAATATTAACATTTCTCTACTGTTGCGCGAATTCGTCAAAATGTCCGCCATATGCCATACACTCAGTTCATGTTGTGCCCTCTGCTGTTGGCTGTTTTCCATTCGATTCGCATATTTCTGTTCAAATACAAACCCTGGAATCGAGAACGCGAGCAGCACAAGCAGCAGCCAGCTATTATAATGCGCAATAATATTCATATATGACGCTATTAACACCAATTGCCGAACAATTCGGATGACAGCGCCGACCATGAATCGGACATTATTCAGGCTCATTTTTAAGAGATGCAGATCATTGGCATATTCGGGCGTTTCGAGCCGAGTAATCGTATGTATCGATATTTGGGTATAGACATGCCGAGCAACAGCACGGTCTATGTTCAAGCCGATTGTATCGTTCGACCACCTCTCCAAATGAATAAAAGCAAAATTGAATACTTGGACCAGTCCAAGCAAAAGGGCCAACGTTATAATCGGCTTCCAATCCGCTGTGGCAGCAAGCGAGTCAACAATCCGCCGTGTTAGCCCAAACTGCCACCACGTAAGCAAAGGCTGCATTCCCATTAAAAAAATTAACAAATACAGGGGGCGGCTAGCATGAACGAAGCATAGCCTTGCCCAAAACCAAAGCGAATTCATCGCAGGCTGCCCAAACATTCTTCGAATGGTTCCAGCAGCCGTTCGATCCAGGCTACACGACCGCAATGGCCGGATGTAACAACTTGTCCGCGAGCATTAATGCCATAAGCCCACGGATACCCTTGGATTTGAAGCTCTTCGGCCAAAATATGCTCCGGTGGATGATAAACTGTTGCAATCCCATCAAATGCTGTCTGTAATACTTCCATTCCCGATTCGTCTGTCACAGCTAGAATAACTAAATTTACTTTCGTATAGCAGTTCGCAAACTTCTCTAAGCTTTCCAGCGCTGGAAGACAGTCTGCGCATGAGGTGCTAATGACGGCAAGCAGCAGATGATCCGTTATTTGTTCATAAAGCCTCGACCCGTCCGGAAGTGGAATATTAGCTACCATATCTCCCGCTTGAAGAAATTGGCGTTCCCGCAAAAATGGCAATGAAGCAGCCGATTGCATAAATTTGGCCTCCTTTAAATGAAGAATATCCCTCTTGTGTAAGAGGGATATTCTTGTTCACTCATCTTAGCAGCAACCTTCGCTATACGAACATCCTGGTACTGCTGAGCCGGATGTATTGCTGATGCAAGTATGATAGTAATCATGAAGTGAAGCGTTATATGAGCATGCGTATGGCCGGCAAATATTTACCCAAGTGCAGTTTGTACAAGCCATTGAACAACCTCCTTTCTTACAAGTATGTTGTGTAATAAGTTACCATTACAAGGTAATATTACCATATAATAACCACATAAAAACATATCACAAATCAAAGAAAGTTGTAAGAAATCAACAATGTTACATAATATGTATTTTATGTATTGATTTAGTCGGAATTAGATCTTGGCGGGATTTTACGATGAGAATTATGTCGCCTAACTGCTAGCATTCCACCTTAGCATTTGCTTACTTCTATATACAGGAGTGGAAATCCTTGAAGAAAATGAAATCGCTATCATTTTTCTTAAAACGCTTACTCTACCCGCACTAAAACGCCATCCTCGTATTGGTACTTGCCTGTGTCACTAACCTCAAAATCCTCGGCGTTAGCAACAGCATTGACAGTAATTTGTTTGTTTCGTTCATCTATAATCGCCTCGCTGTAGGTTGGATTCGGTACGCGAAGCGCTGTTTTGATCGAGGGGCTTCGTTCGAGTGTGCGTCCCTTCCAGCGATAGATGACGACATCTGGCCACTGCAAATGTAACCCCTCGAATTGGCTCGCCACTTCTTCGAAACCGTCGCCATCCAGATCGATTGCGCGAGGAAATCCCCAATCTTCAAACCCATACCACCGGTCTTGCTTCTGATTCAAAATAAAATAAGCCATCCGCCCGGGACCATTCGCACTCAGCTCTGCAGCGCCATGAAGGATCAAGTTCGAGCTTGGGGCATGTTGCTTTGCTCCCAACAGAAATAATGGCTTCTGGTCTTCCTGATTTTCCGTTTCCAAGCTGCTAGAGAAACAATCCACATAACGATACGCCTTCCCCCTATGTTCGAGCAACGCGACACGTTCATAGCTAGATCCGCATAATGCATGCTCGTCCGTCTCTTTATAGATAGCAAGCGACACGGGGGTCCCATCGATTGCGCCAAAAGCGACGATTGCCGTCCGCTCCCATGTCGGCTTAACCTTCGACTCCTTTAACATCGTTAACTCCACAGGTTGAAACTGAAGCTTAAGCGACTTCGGAAATGGATATGGCGTCCCGTGAACCGAAGAATTTAGCGGATCCGCCGCTTTAGTTACAATAGGCGGTGATGGCTGGATTGCCGTCTCCTGCCCCTGTTCCTGCCCCGCAGCGCCACATGCGTTCAATAGAACCACCAAACAGAGAATAGCTAACAGAGCAATACTTCCTTTGTAATACATGGTTCCCATATGTACAACGCCCCCTCAATACGCTAATTCAATAGACGGGCATTGCAAGAAAATGTTTCATGATAGGCTATCCGGCCTAAACAAACAAGATGATATCTCAAAACCGTTCTGCATCAGAAGCACCACTTTTCTAACGGACACCAGAAGCCGCTATAACCCTCAAAACATGCCCGTTACAAATGTAACGGACTCCACGGCCGTTATTTCGCCATTTTATTGTCTCGTGAGGCCGATATTGGCCATATAGCGTCCACTCAGTCCGTTAGAACTTAAAAGTGACTGATTATGATCAAATAAGGACCGCTCGGTCCGTTAGATTTTCCAACAAACCGATGCTCTAGTTTTGCCAAATGAAAGAAGGGTGTCCCCAAGCTTACGCTCTAGGGACACCCTCTTCTTCTATCCATTCAACATGCTACAGCAGCTTCCACAATGACGCCGTTGTAGCCGGTTCCCAGCCCACCAGCGACGTATGCGCTTGGAGGCATTGATACGACTTGCCGTTATAGGTCACGATATCGCCAACTTTGTACGCATGATTCGCTACCCATGCATTCGTTGGATTCGTCGTGCCTGCATCGGATGTTTTGCCCGAAACAGTAGTGCTTGCTGCCGAGATGTTGCCTGCGCTATCTTTGGCTTTCACGCTAAAGCTGTAAGTCGTGCCCGCTGCCAAACCTGTTACCGTAGCATTCAGCCCGGTGACAGACGCGACCAGCGATGTGCCATTGTATACATCATAGCCAGCAACGCTGCCGGAATTATCCGTGGAAGCATTCCATGACAGCGCGATGCTCGTTTGTGTTACAGCGGTCACGGCAAGGCCAGATGGAGCTATTGGCGCCGTCGTATCTGTTGTCGTACCTCCGCCGCCGCCACCCGTCGAGCATGTGCCAATATTTTTCCAAACGCCATAATCGCCGCTCAGGTCCGGACGGTCGCCTTGCGTCCACCATTTTGCTTCATAAATAATGCCGTTGTAAACCGCTCGTTGGCCACCTGTATACACGCCAGCAGCTGTCCAGGCTGGAACACTACACGTCGTACCGCCGTCTCCTCCGCCAGACACCGCTGTCTTAACGGTCACTGGAGCACTCGCCGCCGAGACGTTGCCTGCGGCATCTTTGGCTTTTACCGTAAACGTGTAGTTCGTGTCCGCCGTCAGCCCAGTTACCGTCGCGCTAGCTCCGCCAACCGTTACAGCTAATGTGGAACCTTTATACACGTCATAACTCGTTACGCCAACATTATCCGTCGATGCGCCCCATGCGAGCGTCACGCTAGTCGATCCAACGTTCGTTGCGGTTGGCGTTCCTGGCACGCTCGGTGCTGTCTGGTCAACTGGAGGAGTAATGCCGCCGCCATTCAAGCCGTTCGCCAGCACATCCAACAGTTTCGTGCCGCTGCATGAATAGTTCGGGCTGACTCGACAGTCGGACGATAGCTCCCAGAACATGCCGCCGCCTAAGCCCAGCGATTTAATGTAATTAATCTTATAACCGAATGATTGCTCGTCATCATAGCTAATGTATGTGCCCGTAGATGCTTGATACAGGTAAGGCACCTTCGACGCGTCGTTCCAATAACGAACGAAACCATTCTTGTTTACGTACTTAGCCGCGAGATCGCCGTAATCGAAACTTCCCGCTTCCCATGTGCCAGCAGGTGCACCATTACAGTTCTGGTATTGCCCATCGCCATTCGGCCCTGCTGCGCAGCCCTTCCAGCCGCGGCCGTAGAACGGAAGCCCAAGCACAACCTTGCTCGCTGGAACGCCCGCGTTCAAATGCCCTTGCACGGCGCTAGCGATATTGAACGTGCTTGCATCTGGAATGTTGGCTGCAACGGCAGCCGGGTCAGCGTAAAGCGGCGCATTATGCGCGCTCTTAGGGTTAAAAGCGCCGTTGAAATCGTAAGTCATAATATTGATCCAATCAACAGACTTCGCAATCTCGCCAAGCTCCGTGTTAGATGCAAAGGATGGGGAAGCGCCCGAGGCGATCGTAAGCGAATATGACTTGCCGTCCGCTGCACCCGCTAGATTAAGCTCCTTGCGGATCTCCTGCAGCAGAAGCGTGTAATTATGCTTATCGTCCGGACGGACGCTGTTGCCCGCGAGACCGCCGCCTACTGGGTACTCCCAGTCGAGATCGACGCCGTCGAAGCCGTAATGGCGAAGGAACGATACTGCCGATTTGGCAAAGGTCGAGCGAGTTGCAGCGGTAGCTGCCACATCGGAGAACCGGTTCGACCATGACCAGCCGCCTATGGAGATAATTGTTTTTAGATGCGTGTATTGCTGCTTTAGCTTGTTAAGTTGATTGATGTTGCCCTTGAGCGGCTGGTCCCACGTATCGCCCGGGAACGCCTTCTGCGCGTCGATCCAAGGATCGCCGAGAACGATCGTTCCATTAGGGACACTAATGTTGCCCACTTCATCTTGGCAAGACCACGTGACCGGATTCGGCCCTGTCGGGTCTGGGTTGCCGTGCGTGCCGTTCCAACAAATGTCCGCGAAAGCGTAGTTGATGTGCGTCAGCTTAGAACCGTCAATATCCGACACATTGTACGTGCGGCCATAAGCCCCCCAAGCCGGGAAATAACCAACCACTTTATAATTGGCAGCCCCTGCTGCTTGCGTTTGTTGCGCTGGTGACACGATTAATCCTGCGGTCGCCGCCAGCAGCATCGCTAACATAACCATCACTGAACGTTTTGTAAAAGCGTATACTGTCTTCATCCTAAAACTCCTCTCGTCTCATAAATGGGTGAATAGGAATCGGTAAGGCTAAGCGGCAACCCTCCATTTCATTTTCATACTATGGCATTTACAAATTGGTTACATTTCTCATTTTGAAGGCTCGATCAGGGGATTGAGAAGGGGTACTTTTCCGCTTTGAAGGGGCAAAAAAATAGCGAGTCCCGGCTGCCAGGACCACTGATGGGACTTTGGAATTACGCAAAAAAGAGCCCTTGCAGGCTCCAGGTGATCGTTCTGAATCTGTTGCACTCGACATAACAAAACAAGCCAAGCTAACCGTATGTCAGCTTGGCTTGTTCTGTGTCCTTATGCCTATACATGTACATGAAAGGCTAAGCGTGCTTGTGCATAATGCCTTGCAAAATAACTTCGAGCCCCCAACGAAGCCGCTCATGCCCCTCTGGCGTCATGCTCCCTGAGGCCATCTGGCAGCACGACTTTATCCAGCCCATGATCAAGTACATAGGCGTTCAGTTCATGCAGGTTCTTTCACATACACATACATCGAGGCTGGACCAGTGTCTAACGCTTTGGCGATTTTGCACATGCTCATGCCAGACGAGCCTTCGTTTTTCAACAGCTCCAATGCAGTGCTTACGATGAGCGCTTGGCTTAGCGGTTCCTTATCCGGCCGCGAACGGCGGCTAATAACAATTCAAGTTGGATTATTCGATGAGTGTGACTCCAGGCTTATGCCCCCACTTAAGGCCTACAGGCAGCATAACTTTTCAACGACTCGTCCCAATTGCCAAAATAAGCAAGCAGCTCATGCTTCGCGCCTCTGGCTGATCGAGAAAGAACCCGTTCCCAACCTTATTGTTTTACTCGAATGAGCCGATCCTTGCCCTCCGCATATCGATAGCTAGTCGCCACACTGCCCGATTGGGCAATAAATCGCTTGTTCTTGCTGTCATACATGATCTTATCTACCGGCTCCCGCTTCAACGCTTCGGTCACTTCAGTCCATTCCATTCTGCCCTTCGTATATTTATAAATATATATTTTTCGAATCGGCTGGTTAGGCGCTACAATAACGACCTCGGTTACGCCATCTCCATCCAAGTCCTCTTCATAAGCATCCCACATTAATGTCGTCAAACTGTTGGCACTTGCAGGATTTATCTTATCTTTGCCGATAAAATAATTACACTTGCCGCCATCTACTAAACAAACGCCAGTTATCCGAACGTCTGCTAATCCGAATGCGCTGCTGGGCGCCATCTGTACATCCCGCATTCCGCCAAGCCCATACTCGAATAATTCATCTGGATTCGAAACCCCTTCAAGCGAGAATCCGCAGTAAAGCGTGGTGTCATTGGGGGAAATATAGTAGGTGTAATAAGTTCCGATTCCTCGGAAAGGAATTTTCTCATGATCAATTGAATCGGCATACTTCAAATAATCAGCTTCCATTCCACACCTCCAACCTATTAGACAATAGATTAATAGGTTTGGTTCCGTGAATTAACAGGAATTTATTCGGTCCATTCATAAAAACCAGCTAATGTTTGTCAAGCTTTGGGGTCTTGGTGTCAGGAAAAAATCTTGTTATAATTCTGTACATGCCAAATAACCTCCGTTGGCGCGGAGGGTGTTGGTTAAATATGGATTATGCGG
>NZ_WSTC01000058.1 GCF_009789195.1 Paenibacillus sp. MMS18-CY102
ACGGAGGATGATGTGAAAAGCCTCCTGCGCCTTTGTTTGAACGATGCCCCCTAGTGGGGCAACAACAACTAACAGGCTTCGCCTTCCTGATGGATAAATCTACTACACAAACTTTTTGACGCTACCCTCTAGCTGGGCTGGGGGCTGTTTAGGGTACATTTTTCTGCCCTATTCGTGCTCTAGCTGGGCTGGCAGCTGTTTAGGGTACATTTTTCTGCCCTATGCGCGCTCTAGACGGGCCGGCGGCTGTTTAGAGTACATTTTTCTGCCCTATTCGTGCTCTAGCTGGGCTGGCGGCTGTTTAGGGTACATTTTTCTGCCCTATTCGCGCTCTAGACGGGCTGGCAGCTGTTTAGGGTACATTTTTCTGCCCTATTCGTGCTCTAGCTGGGCTGGCAGCTGTTTAGGGTACATTTTTCTGCCCTATTCGTGCTCTAGCAGGGCTGGCGGCTGTTTAGGGTACATTTTTCTGCCCTATTCGTGCTCTAGCTGGGCTGGCAGCTGTTTAGGAAATCCCTTCCTGCAATAAGGCCTTCATATAAAAAAGAAATCCCACGTTGTGATACCGTGGGATTTCTCTTTTGAGGCAATCGACAACGTCTCAGCAGTTGCCTTCGCCGCCGCATAGCTTTCATTCCTTATGCCATTCCAATCGCGATCCAGTTGATCGTGCCTGAAGTTTCACTGCTGAATCGGATACGCGTGACGTTAACGACCGCAAACTGTTCCGTTTTGTTTTTAATCGTTGCGATGCATGCGGTATGGTCCGTCGTAGTGACAAGCGTATACTTGGAATTAGCGAACGGCTCATCGAAGGGAATATGCACTTCACATGTTTCTTCTTGGCCCGCAAATGCAAATGCACTCAGCCCGAACTGCTGAAGAGGCACTGGGCAACTGGAAGGCGCGAGGATCGGGTTGCATGCCAGCTTATCGATCGTTACGGACTGTTCAGCCAGTTCACGGCTGCCGATCAATCCTGCCGCCAACTGCCGGCCCTCAACGGAACCATCAGCGATTTGGCTGCCTGTGATTGGTCCAAAGGAATGGGCTTCCGCTTGCTTGTGCAGCAGCGCCAGCACATCCGCCCCCAGCTTGCTCGCGTCGATGCTGCCCTCCTCGATCGCCTGGCCCGTAATAGACCCTTCTTGCAGATGTCTTGGTTCAATGCTTGCAGTTGCAAGATGAGCGGAACGAATCGTGGCATTCGCCACATGCTCGCTCCTAACTACACCCAGCGTGAGATGCTCTGGCTCAATGCTTGAATATGCAATATGCGAAGCCCGGACCGATACATCCGCCAATTGGTCGCTGCCAACAGCGCCAGTTGCCAGTTTTTCCGATGAAACAGCACCGTCCGCCAGTTTGCTTTCTGTTACCGAAGCTGCTGCCAATTTGGGGCTGGTTACGCCCAGATCAGCCAATTGGCCAGATCCAACAGCGCCCAACGCCAGCTTATCCGTACTGATGACGCCGTCCACGAGCTTGCTCGCAGTAATCGCGCCATCGGCTACCTTCCATTCCGTCACCGCTCCATCCGCCAATTTCGGCCCGCTCACGCTTCCATCCTGAAGCTGGTCGCTGCCAACGGCTTGGGCGGCAAGCTGTTGTTGCGTTACTGCGCCATCCGACAGCTTTTCACTCGTAACTGCGCCATCCGACAACTGGTGGCTTTGGACCGCTTCCGATGCAATTAGGCTAGTAACGATAGCTGCTTCGGCAATCTTGCTTGACGTAACCGCCCCATCTTCTAAATGCTTGTTGCCGACTGCGCCATCCGCTAATCTATCCGATGTGACCGCGCCAATTGCAAGCGCGCTTTCCGTCACTGAAGCAATGGCCAGCTCACCTGTGCCAATAGATCCTGGCACGAGATGAATGCCCGACACAGCACCATAAGCCAATTTCTCGCCCGTAACGCTGAAATTCGCCAGTTGGCTGCTGCCGATTGCGCCTTGCTCCAGCTTGGCGCTGCTTACGCTGCCGTTTCCCAGCTTCTCGGCGGTAATTGCGCCGTCCGCTACTTTCGATGTGGTGACCGATTCGTCAAGGAGCTTCGATTCGCTCACTACGCCATCAGCCAATTTATCGGAAGTAATTGCTCCACTGGCTACTTTGGACGTTACAATGGATTCGTCGATCAGCTTCCACTCGTTCACGCTGCTATCGGCCAACTGATCGCTGCCAACTGCTCCATAGGCCAATTTATCGGAAACGATCGCGCCATTCGCTACCTTCGATGCAACGACTGCGCCTTCGGCCAGTTTCGATTCACGCACGGCACCATCTGCCAACTGATCGCTGCCGATTGCACCCAATTCCAGCTTCGCACTGCTTACGCTGCCGTCCGATATTTTATCGGCGGTTATTGCACCGTCGGCCACTTTCGACGTAACGACGGATTCGTCGATCAGCTTCCACTCACTCACAATGCAATCTGCAAGCTGGTCGCTGCCGACCGCACCGAACGCCAGCTTTTCGGAAGTAATCGCTCCGTCCGCTACTTTCGACGATGTCACTGCTTTATTGCTTAACTTTGATTCGCTAACGACGCCGTCGGCCAATTTATCGGAAACAATCGCGCCATTCGCTACCTTCGATGTAACGACTGTGCCGTCCGCCAGCTTCGATTCACGCACGGCGCCATCCGCCAACTGATCGCTGCCGATTGCGCCTTGCTCCAGCTTCGCGCTGCTTACACTGCCGTCCCTCAGCTTTTCGGCGGTAATTGCGCCGTCCGCTACTTTCGATGTGGTGACCGATTCGTCAAGGAGCTTCGACTCGCTCACAACGCCATCGGCCAATTTATCGGAAGTAATCGCGCCATTGGCTACCTTCGATGCAACGACTGCGCCATCGGCCAGTTTCGATTCGCACACGGCGTCATCCGCCAACTGGTCGCTGCCGATTACGCCTTGCTCCAGCTTCGCGCTGCTTACGCTGCCGTCCCTCAGCTTATCGGCGGTAATTGCGCCGTCCGCTACTTTCGATGTTGTGACCGATTCGTCAAGGAGCTTCGCTTCGCTCACAACGCCATCGGCCAATTTATCGAACGTAATTGCTCCATTGGCTAACTTGGACGTTACAATCGATTCGTCGGCCAGCTTCCACTCGTTCACGCTGCCGTCTGCCAACTGATCGCTGCCGACCGCTCCATAGGCCAATTTATCGGAAACGATCGCACCATTCGCTAGCTTCGATGCAACGATTGCGCCGTCGGCCAGCTTCGATTCACGCACAGCGCCATCCGCCAACTGATCGCTGCCGACTGCGCCCAATTCCAGCTTCGCACTGCTTACGCTGCCGTCCGATAATTTATCGGAAGTGATTGCACCGTCAGCCACCTTCGAGGTAATGACCGATTCGTCGATCAGCTTCCACTCGCTCACAATACAATCTGCAAGCTGGTCGCTGCCGACTGCACCGAACGCCAGCTTATCGGCGGTAATTGCACCGTCCGCTACTTTCGATGTGGCAACTGCCCCATCTATCAACTTCGATTCGCCCACAGCGCCTTCCGCCAACTGCTCGCTGCCAACTGCCCCCCGCTCCAGCTTCGCGATGCTAACTGCTCCGTCCGCCAGCTTAGCCGTCGTAATTGCGCCATCCGCTACCTTTGAGGTAATGACCGCTTCATCGATCAGCTTATACTCGCCTACACTGCCATCGGCCAGCTTATCGAGCCCAACCGCGCCGAACGCCAGTTTATCGACGGTAATCGCTCCGTCCACTATCTTCGATGCCGTTACCGCTAAGTCAGCCAGCTTCGTCCCTTCCACTGCGCCTTCCGCCAACTGATCGCTGCCGATTGCGCCATGCTCCAGCTTTATGCGGCTTACGCTGCCGTCGGCCAGCTTATCGGCGGTAATTGCACCGTCGGCCACCTTTGACGTAATGACGGATTCGTCGATCAGCTTCCACTCGCTTACAATGCAATCTGCAAGCTGGTCGCTTCCAACTGCGCCGAACGCCAGCTTATCGGAAGTGACTGCTCCGTCCGCTAACTTTGACGTAATGACCGCTTCGTCAATGAGCTTTCCTTCGCCCACGCTGCCATCGGCCAGCTTATCGCTCCCAACTGCGCCGTTCGCCAGTTTTTCGGCAGTGATCGCACCGTCCACTACCTTCGATGCCGTTACCGCTGCATCAGCCAGCTTCGCCTCTTTCACTGCACCGTCTGCTATTTGGCTGCTGCCGACTGCGCCATGCTTCAGCTTTGAGCTACTTACAACGCCATCCGCCAGCTTATCGGCTGTGATCGCTCCGTCCGCCACCTTCGACGTTACGACCGCTTCGTCGATCAAATTCCACTTATCCACGCTGCCTTCAGCCAGCTTATCGATGCCAACGGAACCATACGCCAGTTTTTCGGCGGTGATTGCACCGTCCGCTACCTTCGATGCCGTTACCGCTGAGTCGGCCAGCTTCGTCCCTTCCACTGCGCCTTCCGCCAGTTGCTCACTGCCAACTGCGCCTTGCTCCAGCTTTGCGCTTCCAACGGAACCATACGCTAGCTTTTCGGCAGTGATCGCTCCGTCCGCTACCTTCGACGTTACGACAGCATCGTCAGCTAGCTTCCATTCGCCTACACTCCCATCGGCCAGCTTATCGATGCCAACAGAGCCATTCGCTAGCTTTTCGGCGGTGATCGCTCCGTCTGCTACCTTCGATGCCGTTACCGCTAAATCAGCCAGCTTCGCCTCTTCCACTGCACCATCCGCTAACTGATCAAAACCAACTGCGCCTTGCTCCAGCTTCGCGCTGCTTACAATGCCATCCGCCAGCTTATCGGCTGTGATCGCTCCGTCCGCTACCTTCGACGTAATGACCGCTTCGTCGATCAGCTTCCACTCGCTCACAATGCAATCCGCAAGCTGATCGCTGCCAACTGCACCGAATGCAATCTTATCGGAAGTAATCGCTCCGCTTGCTATCTTCGATGCCGTTACCGCTGAATCGGCCAGCTTCGCCTCTTCCACCGCGCCATCCGCTAACTGGCCACTGCCAACTGCGCTATGCTCCAGCTTCGCGCTGCTTACAGTACCGTCCGCCAGCTTTTCAGCAGTAATCGCCCCGTCCGCTACCTTCGACGTAGTGACCGCTTCGTCGATCAATTGCCACTCGCCTACACTGCCATCAGCCAGCTTATCGAGCCCAATCGCACCGTTCGCCAGTTTTTCGGCTGTAATCGCTCCGTCCGCTACCTTCGATGCCGTGATTGCTGCATCGGCCAGCTTCGCCCCTTCCACTGCGCCATCCGCCAGCTGGCCACTGCCAACTGCCCCATGCCCCAGCTTCGCGCTGCTCACAGCGCCGTCCGCCAGCTTTTCAGCTGTAATTGCGCCGTCTGCTACCTTCGGCGTAATGACCGCCCCGTCAATCAGCTTCCACTCGCCTACACTGTCATCCGCCAGTTTATCAAGGCCAACTGACCCATATGCCAGTTTCTCAGCGGTAATCGCTCCGTTCGCTATCTTCGATGCCGTTACCGCTAAATCAGCCAGCTTCGTTCCTTCCACTGCGCCTTCTGCTAACTGCGCACTGCCAACTGCACCTTGCTCCAGCTTAGCACGGCTAACGATGCCGTCTGCCAGCTTCTCGGCGGTGATCGCTCCGTCCGCCACCTTCGGTGTAGTGACCGCTTCGTCGATCAGCTTCCACTCATCCACGCTGCCATCGGCCAGCTTATCGATGCCAACAGACCCATACGCCAGCTTCTCTGCTGTGATCGCGCCGTCCGCCAGCTTAACAGACGTAATTGCGCCTGCCGCTACCTTCGCCGCCGTTACTGCATCATCGCCTAGCTTCGCCTCGTTTACTGCACCTTCCGCCAACTGCTCACTGCTAACCGCGCCACGCTCCAGCTTCGCTCTGCTGACAGCGCCGTCCGCCAGCTTATCAGCAGTAATCGCGCCGTTTGCTACCTTCGTCACCGTTACCGCTTCAGCGCTCAGCTTCGACTCACTCACTGCACCTTCTGCTAACTGCTCATTGCCTACTGCGCCACGCTCCAGCTTCACGCTGCTCACAATGCCGTCTGCCAGCTTGCTGGCGGTGATTGCGCCGTCCGCTACTTTCCATTCCGTTACCGCTGCATCGGCTAGCTTCGCTTCTTCCACTGCGCCATATGCAAGTTGCTCGGTGCCAACCGCACCCTGCTCCAGCTTCGCGCTGCTTACAGCCCCATCCGCTAGCTTATCCGTCACAATTGCGCCGTCCGCTACTTTTGCAGTTGTTACCGCCAAATCAGCCAGCTTCGCTTCTTCCACGGCGCCATTGGCTAGCTGCGCGATGCCAACCGCACCCTGCTCCAGCTTCGCGCTGCTCACAGCGCCGTCTGCCAGCTTATCCGTCGTAATTGCGCCGTCCGCTACCTTCGCCGCCGTTACTGCCAAATCAGCCAGCTTCGCCTCTTCCACTGCGCCATTGGCTAGCTGCTCGGTGCCAACCGCGCCCAGCTCCAGCTTCGCGCTGCTCACAGCGCCATCCGCCAGCTTGCCTTCCGTGATCGATGCCGTTGCCAGCTCGCCCGTACCAACCGATCCGACGGCTAGATGGACGCCCAATACCGAGCCCGGTGCAAGCTTTGCACTCGTTACGCTGAATTCCGCCAGTTGGTCGCTGCCGACTGCGCCTTGCTCCAGCTTATCGCTGCTTACTGCGCCGTTTGCCAATTGATCGGAAGCAATAGCGCCCCTTGCAATCTTCGCTGCCGTTACTGCTTCATCGCCCAGCTGCGGCTCGCCAATAGCGCCATCTTGCAGCTGTTCGCTGCCAACCGAATGTACGGAAAGCTGCAACTGCGAGACCGCGCCCGGTGCAAGCTTCCCGCTCGTCACTGCTTCATCGGCCAGTTGTGATGTATGAACCGCACCAGGAGCAATTAAGCTCGCCACGATAGCGCCTTCTGCGATATTGCCAGAAACAACAGCCCCGCTCCCCAAGTGAAGCGCGCCAACGCTGCCCAACTGCAAATGGTCTTTGCTAATGCTTCCGGCTGCAAGATGCTCGCCCGTTACCGTGCCGTTCTTCAGCTTGTTGCCGTTCAGGCTGCCTTCCGGCGCTTTATCGAACGCTAGCGCTTCACCCGATAGATGCGCAAGCGTAATCGAGCCTTTACGAACATGGTAGCCCTGAATGGACTCCGCCTTCAAATGCTTGCCGCTAATCGATTCCAACGTCAAATGCTCGCCGTTCACCGCGCCTTGTGCGATTTTGTCTCCGGTCACCGCATGCGGTTGAATGGATGCCGTCTGTACTGATTTCGCGGATAAATGCTCCACTTTCACGCTATTAGCTGACAAATGGCCCGCCTGTACGGCTCCTTCGGCCAAATGCAAGGCACGCACTGCCCCGCTCGTTAAATGGTTCGACCCAACCGAATTGTCTTGCAGCTGCGACGCACCAACAACGTCCTGCTGCAAATGCTCATTGCCGACGCTGCCCATTGCCAAATGGTCACTTTCAACCGACCCGTTAAGCAGATGAACGGAACCAACGCTCTCGGGAGACAAGTGGAAGCCTAATATCGCGCGCTCCTCGATTTGGCGGCTGCCGACCGAATCAGGCGACAAATGCCGGGATTTCACCGCGCCGTCCGCAAGCTCACGGCTCGCCACAGCCCCGTTCTCCAGCTTCTCGGAAGTTACTGCACCTGTTGCCAAATGATCGGTTTGCACCGCCTCCGCCGCCAATTGCGCCGATCCGACAGCCTCTTCAGCGAGGTGTAAGCTGTGTACAGCACCGCTGGCCAATTGCTCCGAACCTACGCTCTGAACCGCAAGTTTCTCGCTCGTTACACTCCCCGTCGCAAGCTTGCTCGAAGCTATCGCATAATCCGTTAGCTTATCCGTCGTAACCGATTCCGGTGACAGCTTCAGCGAATTCACCGCATAGTCGGCCAAATGATGCGAAAACACAGTGCCATGGCCCAAATGGCGCTCTGTAATCGTCTGCGGCGCAAGCTTGCTAGACGTTATCGCCCCGTCCTTGATCGACTCCGTTCCGACCGACAAGCTGCTCAAATGTTCAGCTTCGATCGCTCCGGCACGAATATGCTTGCCTTCAATCGCCTCTTCAAGTACAGTATCGCCCGTTACAGCGCCTGGCGCCAAGTGATAGTCCCGCACTGACGCTTGTGCGAGCTTATCGAACGTTACACTCTCATCTTGCAGATGTGCAGTGCCTACTGACTCGCGTGCCAGCTTCTCGCCCGTCACAGATGCCGAAGCCAGCTTGCTCTGGGCAACCGAACCGTCAGCCAACTGCGCCGTTCCTACTGCTGCGGCTCCAATATGTTCTTCACGGACGGCTTGCGGCGCTAGCTTCGAATCGGTCACGCTGCCCTCGCGAAGATGATGCCCATCGATCACATTCGGCTGTAGCTTATCAGCCGAAATTGCCCCCGGGGCAAGCTGCTCTTGGCGCACGCTTCCTTCGGCTAGCTTCTCGCTCGTCACGCTTGCACGGCTTAGATGCCTGCCTTGGATGCTCTCCTCCACCAGCTTGGATGATGTAATGCTCGTATCGGCCAGCTTCGAGGACGTTACCGCATGATCCGCCAGTTTAATGGTCGTAACGGCTTGCTCCGCCAGCTTCGAAGAGGTCAACGATTCGTCAATGAGATGGCAAGCTTCAATCTGTGAAGTTGCAATATGAGCGCCCCGCACCGCATTCGCTTGCAGATGCTCAGCGGAAACCGCGTCTGCCGCCAGCGCGAGCGAGGTAACGGCTGACGATGCCAGCTCCCGCGCGCCTACCGCCCCTTCAGTCAGATGCTCAGATGCGATTTCGCCTGGAGCCAAATGTACGCCTTGCACGCTGCTCGGCGCAATATGCTCCGTACGCAAAATGCCCGGCTTCAGGTGCGCCGTGTCGATGGCTTCATCCGCGATTTTTTCCCCCGTCACGATGCCGTTGCGCAGCTTTGCTTTGGTCACTGCGCCGTCAGCAAGCTTGGATGTCGTAATCGCTTCGTTGGCCAAGTTCTCCGTCTTAATGGTGCCGCTGCGCAGCTTGCTCGATGTAATCGCTTGGTCTTCCAGCAAATCCGTCGTAATGATGAATGGTTTCAAATGTTTGGACTCAATCGACCCTTCGGCGATTTTATCCGAGCTGATCGTCCGGTCCGCCAGCTTCTCCGACGATACGCTATTATCCCGCAGCTTATCGCCCGTAATGGAGCGATCGCGAATTTTGTGCCCAGATATCGCGTTTTTAGCCAAATGCTCGCTCGTAATCAACTCCGGCACCAGCTTGGAGGATGTAATTGCGCCGTCTGCGATCTTGATCGATTCGACTGCATAATCAGCAAGAAGCGTCGTCTGGATGGAGCCTGCGCGGATTTTGGACGTATCCACCGCTCCCGGGGCGATCTTATCGGTTACGACTGCTTCATCCACAATATCATCGGTAAAAATAATGGCTTGCGGCCGCTCCTGGCGCTTCTCTTCCAGTTTCTCCTGCTTTACTTTCTCATCAATCGGTGCAATAACAGCCTCCTCCGGCGGAAGCTGTACAGGCAACATCGAATCGATTGGTGCGGCTGCTTCGATTAGTTCGTTCGGTACGTCAGGTTGGGCAGCCGTTTCCACTGATACAATTGGAAGCTCTGTTTCCGATGTTGGCACAACCGGCACTTGTTGGTCCGGCACTTCCCTCTTGGCCGGCCGATTGCCTTGCATGCCCACATTTTGCAAGGAAGCTTTTGTTATGGAAGCGGCCTCCGCTGGCGGCGATTGCACTTGGGCCTCTTCGGGAGAAGACAGCTCGAACGGGCCAACTGGGCTCTGCTGCATCACCTCAGCAGGCTGCGGCCGCTCGGCAACTGCAGATGCGTGCAGCGTCACTTTTTCTTGGTCTTCCTCTTTCGGCTCATTCGCAGCAGAAGCTTGCGCCTGGGCTGCCCTTACTCTTGCGTCTTTCTTTTTCTGCAAATCATCTAGCCAACGCAGCTCCGATGCGTTTGGATTATCAACGTAAAACAGCGGCTTCCGTCCCTTGGGACTGCTCCCCTTCTTGCTCTTCGCCATGGCCATCTCCTTCTTCCACCTAAGATGTCATAGGCAATATATGCGATTACCCATAGGCGCGACACAGCAATAAGCGAACATTCATAATCCTGGCTCTTCAGTGCCATTCGCATCATATAAAAAAACGCCCCAGAAGCCTAAGGCCCCTGGAACGTTACAGTATGGTTCACTCACACGCTTTGAACTTCCGCAGTAGGGTGCCGGCGATTGCTGCTGATCTGATAGCGATAAATAAGGAAGTACGCGATAGCCGTAATCGTGCTTAATGCAACATTGATTCCGATCAGAAGCTGATAGTTATGAAGCAAATCGTAATTCGCGCCACCCGCTATGCCAGCCAATACCCCGCCGAGTTGATGCACCATTAATAAGACGCCCGATTGCAAGCCGAATTTTTGGTTTGATTTTAAGCTTTCGCTTGCTAATAGTATGCCACCCGGAATTGCCCCCAGATAACTTGCTCCGAATATGAGTGAAAATAACAGCGGGGTAGCATCCCAATGCATGAATAAGATGACAAATGCAGCTACTCTCATGATAAACAACGCCGATAGCGCCGCAGCCCGGTTCAGCCGGTCCATTAAATAGGAAAATACAAATCCGCCGGCCAACTCCAACACCCCAAGCAGGCTCAAGGAAGCTGTAAACAAAGCTACGTTTACATGCGCATGCTGATGAATCGCCATTAAATGCATCTCTACCGTCCCCATGCCAAACCCGCATGTAAACAATGACAAGGCCACGGCCATGATGACGCGATTGTTTAAATAGCCAAAAAGAATGCGCATCTTATCGGCGAAGCCCGCTTGGACCGTTTCATCCTTCCTGGCAGCATCAGCTTGCGCCTCTGTTTCCTCTGCGGTTTGCTTCCGCTCACGAACGAACAGCAGCGTCAAAGGAATGAACACCACACCAATAACAAACAAAATCCAATAGGCGCCGGTCCAGTTCAACCACGATTTATTGCTTACGAATACGGGGGTGAGAATCGCCAGCCCAAGTGATCCAGCGCTTCCGAGAATCATTAATGCCTTGGCCCGGTGATGGTTAAACCAATCTGAAATAATGACGTAGCCCGTCGTTGCCCCAATTCCCGCAAGCCCAGAGCAGATTCCGAATCCTAGGAAATACCCAATCGGGTTGGTAGCTAGCAATATAATCGTAGAGGAAAGCGTTCCGAGCAGGCTCGAAAAAATGATGACAAGCTTATATCCGTACCGATCTACGAGCCATCCGCCTAGCGGTGCGCTAAGCGCTCCGATCAATATGCTAACCGACCATGTTACGCCCAGAAAGCTTCTCCCCATGTTTAACGTTTCTGTGATGTCGCTCTGGTAATACGCAAGAACAAACCTGCCGATCGATCCAACGAAGCCGAATATCCAGAAGAACAATAATATAAACCAGGCGTACCTTGGCTCCTTAAACCAACGCTTGAGCTGAATAGGATGCTCCAATCGCCATGCCCTCCTTTACTGCAATACTTAAGTATAAAAATAAAAAAACAACCCAGCCACTCTGCCATACAGAGTTACCGGGGTTGTTTGCAACCAAATTGGCTATAAATCAGTGCCCTTATCTTTTGAAATTACGGTCTAACACTCATACTCTGACTAATAATTCATATTAAATTTACTTATTTTATGTGTCAATACATTTATTTCATATCATTTTTATCGCTGGTTCATCTCCCCTTCGAGTAATACATCAGCCATCCGCCCTTTATAATAATAGTGCTCTATCCATCACAAGGGGGGAGTTGGCCCAATGATCGAACGATTGGCGGCACTGGAGCAGCGTCTCATTAACCAGCATCATCGTGACTTATTCCTTCATACGAAGCATACGATCAAGTCGATTGACGACCTTGCGGAGCAGCACCGCCTGCTAAGTGCAGCACATGCCATCAACGGCTATAAGATTATCGGAAGCGAAGAGGCTTTGTTCTACGAAACGTTATCGCAGGCGAAGGAGCAAATTCTGCTTACGCTGGAGAAAACACTGGATGATCTGGAGCATAAGGGCGACAAAAACTATGATAAAAATTTCAAAGACGGCGTGGAATAATAGATGGCGATTCGCGCAAGCCGCATGAAGCAGCGACAGCTTCGTGCGGTTTTTATTTGTGTCCCGCTTTACATTGACGTTACGTTAACGTTTAATGGATGACAGCAGCAAATAAGAAAGGCGGTTCCGGCTTGAAAATTAAAGAAATTTCCGAACGGCTCAACATATCTGCCCGAGCCATTCGCTTCTATGAACAACGGGGATTAATTGCTCCCTTCAAACAAGCGGGCAATCAATATCGCACCTTCGACGAGAAAGATGTGTGGCGGCTGCAGACGGTCATCGCCTTGCGGGAAGCGGGCATGACGATTGAAGATATTAGGCAAGCATTCTCCGAAATTACAGGCGATGACTATAGGGAGCTTCAACATTACCTAGAGCTTCAGCGTGCTGTTATGTTTGCCAAATGGATTGAAATGAAGCAGATAATCGAAACGACGGATGAAATGATTCATGTGCTACAAAACGAAAAATCATTGCCAGTCGAGCAAATCTATCAGTTGGCCGAAGGGTCCAAACGGTTGCGGGACCAGCGGAGCAATTGGCAGGACCATTGGGATTTTGACCGATTGGCGAGCATGCATGACCAGCATGTGAGCAATAACGATTATGAATATAAGGACTATGAGGCGGCGCTAGATTTGACCGTTCGATGGGTAGCCCCTATCCCTGGCGAGACCGGCCTGGACGTAGGCACAGGAACGGGCAACTTAGCTGGCAAGCTCATCGGCCAAGGCGCCCAGATGGCCGGCGTGGACCAGTCCAAGGAAATGCTTAAAGCATGCCAGAGCAAATTCCCAACGATGGAATGCAAGCTTGGGAACTTTCTTGCAATTCCTTATTTTGATGCAAAATTTGATTTCGCTGTATCCAGTTTCGCGTTTCATCATCTGACGGACGAGCAGAAGCAATTAGCAATTGATGAAATGCGGCGCGTGCTGAAGCCTCGCGGGCGCATCTGCTTAACGGACTTAATGCTCGCCGATGGGCATCCTCCGAAGCAGGACAAGTTTTATACGAGAGTGGCCGATCTGGCCGGCTGGTTCGAAGCTAGGGGATATGTTACGAAAGCCCATCGCATCAATGAGCTGCTTCATATCGTGTACGCCATCCCCATTCGCTAAAAAAAAACGATTGACCTTCTCGTAACGTCAACTTCTAACATGAATTCGAACGACCGTTGACCAATCGAAGGAGGATTCCACAATGACAGAAATTGACCATGATCTTATTTATCAAGACGAAGCCAGCCAGTATCACACGCTAATCAGCAAACAACAGCAGCTTGCCCACGTTGTAAACGGCATTCGGGACTGTGAGGGCTTAGACATCGTTGACCTTGGGGCCGGTACAGGAAGGCTCACAACCGCATTAGCCCCTTTCGCCAAGTCTATTAAGGCGCTAGATGCATCAGCTGCAATGCTCCAGATTAACGCTTCGCGGCTGCAGCAAGCAGGGGCTGCAAACTGGACAACGGCAGCCGCTGATCTGCGCAAGCTTCCCTTGGAAAGCCAAAGTGCGGACCTTATCGTTGCTGGCTGGGCGATTTGCTATTTGGCAAGCAACAACGCCCCTAACTGGGAGCAGAACCTGCAAGAAATTATGGCAGAGATGAAGCGCGTCCTGCGGCCAGGCGGCACGATCATCATTTTTGAAAACATGGGCACTGGGTCGACCATACCGGACCCACCTAGCTTTTTGAAACCTTACTTTTCCGAGCTGGAAGGAAAATATGGTTTCTCCCATAAGTGGATTCGGACCGACTATCAATTTGACAGCTTAGCGCAGGCCGAGGAGCTGACGCGGTTCTTCTTCGGTGATTGGCTGGCCGATGCGGTTCGGGAGCAAGCGCTGGTTCGTGTGCCGGAGTGTGCGGGAGTATGGTGGCTGCATCACGAAGACCGGACGGAGCTTTAAAGAGATGAGGCGTTAAACCTGAAAAAGATGGCTTCTGATTAGCCAGAGGCCATCTTTTTTATATGCAGCTAGCTTTCTGAATTCATTTTAAAATAGTCATTTCTTGACGATTGCAATACGAATGCGCTTAATATAGCCCCTAGCATAAACATAAAGAGAACCCCCACAATAACAACCGCTTTAATGGAAACCACATCGGCTGCAACTCCCATAACAACCGTTGTGAGCATGATCAAAATCGCTTCAATCAACCCGTTCATGCTGCCTACTCGCCCCATAATCTCGACCGGTATATTATTTTGGTAGAACGTATAAAATCCCGTATTAGCAAATGCAAGGAAAAAGGCAAGAACAAAAAAGCCGGCAGCCGCCACAACAAAGGAAGTAGAAAACGCATAGACGAGATAACCCAGGCAGACCCCCAGCGTTCCTAGCCCTATCATTAAGGAAATGTTAACCTTCTTTACGATTAGTGTGTTCATGCTCGCACCAGCAATAATTCCGGCGCCGGCAATGCTCACCAAAATGCCATAGTCACGTTCGGACAATTGCAGCACCACTTTGGCAAAAGCCGCCTCAAGTGAATCGACGGCGGAGGCCATAACCACCATAACGCAGCTAAATAGAAAGCAGACCAACCAAATATATGCAGATCGGCGGTAGAATTGAATAACAGCAATCCAATCTTGCTTTAGCATCTCCCAAGTGATCCTTGTTTTCGTATTGCCCGCAAATCTATCCTTCTCTATGTTCGGCATAAGAATCGTAACTAGTCCGGATATGAATAGCGCAGCTGCATTGATATAGATCGCAAACGATGGTGACCCTACTACGAATAACATGCCGGCAATCGCGGGCCCGACCATAAAAGCGCCTGATCCGATCAGGCTGTTCAGCGAGTTAAACCGTTGCCTTTGGCGCTCAGGGATCAAAATCGTCATATAAGTGCCAGCTGCCGGGCCAAACACAGAGCCAGCCATATTGATCATAAATACAAGCGAATAAATATACCACAATGACGAGGACAAAGGGAGCAGCGCAATCAGTATTGCCCGCAGCAAATCAAGGAAAATCATCAAATGGCGTTTATTCATCCGGTCAATCAGGCTGCCTGCCCAAACATTCGTAACTAGCGTCGCCAGCGGCCTTAGCAAATATAGCGCAGATACGGCTAACGCCGATTGCGTCAAATCAAGGACAATTAAATTGAGCGCAATAAAGTAGATCCATGATCCAATATTGGCAACTCCCATTCCGAATAATAGGATGGACGGATATTTCCAGGACGCTAGCCATGATTTAAGCATCATTTTCATTTCAATCGCTCCTCTCGTATTAGTTCACCATGACGTTCGACAACTCTCATCGGATTTTTAAAGGATTTTTAAAGGATTTTTAAAGGATTTTTAAACTAAAAAAGGCTCCCCCCAAGACATAAGTCTTGGAGGCGAGCCTAACCCTCGCGGTACCACCCCAGAGTTGTCAATATGTCGCCATATTAACCTCAACGAGTAAGCCATTGCCAAACAATGCTTACTTCTGCCCGATAACAGGAGCACCTGTCACACCATCCCCGCCGCTTCCGGCTAGTTCCGATGTGATGCTCAGAGGCTTGTTTCAATAAAGCGTTCCTTGCTCCTTCTCAGCAACCGGAGCTCTCTGGCGTAAGAACACATCTATTTACTCTTCTCTTCATCGCATTTATATAATTAGGTACTATCATGACTTATGCAGTTCGCCCCAACAACTGTAAGGACAAAAGTTCAATAGATTTCTAGCTAAAAACAAGATAAAACACTTGACAAATAGAAGTCGCCTAAATAATTGCGAAGGATACCTTTTTA
>NZ_WSTC01000059.1 GCF_009789195.1 Paenibacillus sp. MMS18-CY102
CAGTAGCGCCAGTAGCGCCAGTAGCGCCAGTAGCGCCAGTAGCGCCAGTAGCGCCAGTAGCGCCAGTAGCGCCAGTAGCGCCAGTAGCGCCAGTAGCGCCAGTAGCGCCAGTAGCGCCAGTAGCGCCGGTAGCGCCTGTTGCTCCGGTGGCGCCAGTAGCGCCAGTAGCGCCGGTAGCGCCAGTGGCGCCGGTGTCGCCTGTTGCTCCGGTGGCGCCAGTAGCGCCAGTAGCGCCAGTAGCGCCAGTAGCGCCAGTAGCGCCAGTAGCGCCGGTAGCGCCAGTGTCGCCGGTAGCGCCAGTAGCGCCAGTAGCGCCGGTAGCGCCGGTGGCACCGGTGTCGCCGGTAGCGCCAGTAGCGCCGGTGTCGCCGGTAGCGCCAGTGTCGCCGGTAGCGCCAGTGTCGCCAGTAGCGCCGGTAGCGCCAGTAGCGCCGGTGTCGCCAGTAGCGCCGGTAGCGCCAGTGGCGCCAGTAGCGCCAGTAGCGCCGGTGGCGCCAGTTGCGCCGGTGGCGCCAGTAGCGCCGGTGGCGCCAGTTGCGCCGGTGTCGCCGGTAGCGCCGGTGGCACCGGTGTCGCCGGTAGCGCCAGTAGCGCCAGTAGCGCCGGTAGCGCCAGTAGCGCCGGTAGCGCCCGTTGCGCCAGAGGTGCCGGTGTCGCCGGTAGCGCCAGTGTTGCCGGTAGCGCCAGTGTTGCCGGTAGCGCCAGTGTTGCCGGTAGCGCCAGTGTTGCCGGTAGCGCCAGTGTTGCCGGTAGCGCCAGTGACGCCGGTAGCGCCGGTGTCGCCAGTAGCGCCAGTAGCACCAGTGTCGCCAGTAGCGCCGGTCGCGCCGGTGGCGCCAGTGAAACCAATAGCACCAGCATCTCCGGTCGCGCCGGTCGCGCCGGTACTTCCCGTAGGTCCAGTCTCGCCAGTACTGGCGCCCGTTGGTCCTGTAACGCCTGTTACTCCGACACCAGTCGCGCCTGTTGCCCCAGTTGCCCCCGTTAGACCAGGATCGCCTTGCATCCCAGTTGGTCCTATAGCGCCTTGCGCGCCAGGCATGCCTGGCCAGCCAGGAATGCCTTGTATCCCACGAGCCCCGGTAGCTCCTCTAGCACCCACCGCGCCTGCACGCCCGACAGCGCCGGTAGCGCCGGTAGCACCGACAACGCCCATCGCCCCTGTGGGACCAGTCACACCAGTAGCGCCAGTGGCTCCCGTTGCTCCGACATGTAGATGGCGTTTCTTCTTCCGCGCTCGGCATGGCGGGCGGGCCCCCTCACGCTGGATGCACACGAGTGCATCATCCAGTATGCGCGAAGCTTCCAGCAAATCAGTGCAATCGGCTAGATCAGATTGGGAGGCGCACTGAGCAGACTGAAGCAGGCGAATGACCCGGTCGACTTGTTTCATGCAGCGGGGTTGCTGTTTTTTGCGCTGGCTCATGTCCACACCTCCCAAGCTGAAGTGTTCTTCTTTATTTCTGTTCTTGGCTGCAAATAGCACGAATCAACTGTTGAGCCGCACTAATCTCTTTCGCTGCTGAGCAGCGCTTGCCGCATAGCAACGCTCGTCTTGCACGGCGAAGCCGGCGGATGGCGCAAGCGAGCTGTTGGCTCTGATGCTCACGATGAATGTGCATGGCGACTGCGCCCCCTTTTATCCCAATCCGATGCCCGCCCGCCATGGGGTTTACATTCGTAATTCCGCAAAACGATCCGCCGCCAGCGTTGTCGCCTCATTTGTTCGTTCTGCCTCTGCATAGACGGATTCTAACGTTCGGCCAATGCGTTTCACCCGGCTGCGCGTTCGAAACGTTCCTTCTCCATCAAGCTCGGCAGCCGTCGCGATTACACCGCCGGCATTGATGACATAGTCAGGTGCATACAGGATATTCTGCTGCTTCAAAGCAAGCGCAAATGACGGATCGCGCAGTTGATTGTTCGCCGACCCTGCAATAATGCGGCATTGTAGCCGATCAATTGTTCCCTCGTTAATAATGCCGCCTAATGCACAAGGCGCGAAAATCTGGCAAGGCGCATCGTACACGCGATCCACAGCAACAGGCAATGCTTTAAACTCGCGAACGGCCTGCTCCATGAGGCTTGCGCTAAGATCGGTGACGATGAGCTGCGCACCCGCCCTATACAAATAACGGCATAATGCCCAACCCACTTTGCCCAATCCTTGAACTGCAATCGCAATGCCGGCCAATGATCTTGAACCTAACACGCGCCGTGCGGAAACTTGTATGCCCACATACACCCCATATGCGGTCATGTCCGCTGTCCAGTCCCCAGTTCCGCCAAGCGATCCGGTCGTGTCTGTAACAAAAGGGGTGTGCAGTGCAACAAAGTCCATATCAGTTGCGGTGGTGCCGACGTCGACACCAGTCCAATAGGCACCGTTCAGCCGGTCGATGAATCGTCCGAGTGCCTCGAACCGCTTAGCGTTCGCAGCATCTCCAACCTGTCCGATGACGACTGCTTTACCGCCGCCGTAGGGCAGTTCAGCAGCAGCCGCTTTGTATGTCATGGAGCGGGCCAGACGCATGGCGTCTTGTGCCGCTGCTTCTTCATTGGCATAGGGCCACAGCCTGCACCCGCCTAGCGCGGGGCCACATTTTGTGCTGTGTATGGCGATAAACGCCGTTAAATCGCTTTCCCGATCCCGGCACCAGACCAACTGCTCGAATCCATCCCGTTCTAGCTCCATCCATAAGCTCAAGGATGCATCCTCCTCGGTAGATCGTCTATGGGATAGCATATTCGAGACATCCGCCAACTGCTACGGGTCTCTCCCTTATGTAGTTGGGTGGAGATGAGTGTATGAGTAACGGAAGGAAGGGGACAACGATATTGATGACTTGAACTAGGAGGTGCGCGTGCCGTTGCGTAGCGTACTGCGTAAAATTTTTTAACGGTCTAATATACGCATAAGCGGTATTCTAAGGAGAGAGTGAAACGGAGTGACCACTATTCAATTCTTAAGAGGAAATCCCCCAAATACTAGGTCGTTCCGTATTGTAAGAGGATTTATAAAAAAGTTTGTTCTTCTTCGTGCAACCTTTTTTAATTTTTATGAGTCTAATATTTGTAAGCTTTAGATATTAAAATAAATTTAAGGAGGTTTATGACAACAGCGCGTATGACACGGCTTCATAGGATGATTGCAGGGATTCTATTTTCAAGAAAGACTCATATGCACTCTCAACTAGGAGAGTATACGAGAAAATTAAAAAATGTGTTCTAAAGGATATGGACAGGATGTTTAAAAAAGGAAAGATATTGTCTCTTACCGCAATGACCACAATGTCATTGATGCTCATTTCTGCCTCTGTTTCTGCGGAGAATCCAAGCTTTACTTCAAACTTAGTCCCTAATTCAAATCATGAGATCCCAATTGATCCTGGTCCCCCACCGGCAAATGCAGTTACTATGCCGCAGGAAGTAGGGAGTAAAGAACTATCTGATCTACAAGATGATCGCGTCCAATTAGAGAACTATGTTATTGAATACAATAAAGATTCTTATTCTGGTTCATATACGGAAAATGGTTTGAATGTAATCCTCCTAACTAAGAATAGTTCAAGTGCTGCCCTCGAAAATTCAATAAAGGACAAAAGTAAACTAAAGAATAAGTTGAAGATTAAATATGTAAAATATTCTAGAAAAGAGATTGCTGCTGCAAAGGAAAAAGTTTTTAGTCAAGCAGAAAAGTTAAAACTTGAGGCAGTTGGTATTAATGAATCTATTAACAAGATAAATATTTATGTTACTCAAGAAGTTTTAGACAAGAACAAGAATGAAATATTAAAATATGTTAATGAAGATATGGTTAACTGGGTTATTGGCGATATGGGAATTAAAGATAATGCCTATTATCTCTATCCAGGTGAACGGATTGAAAGAAAAATTGATGCAACGAATTATTACACCTGTAGTCTGGGTTTTAATGCAAGGGTAAATGGAAATGATGTAGGGGTTACAGCTGGACATTGTGCGAACGGCTCTTATTACGATCTATCTGATGGAAGTTCTTCAATTGGAACAATGTCAAATGGAAACAACAGTTCTACTACAAGCTATGATGGTGGATATGTTAATTACGTTTCAGGAACTATCCCCAGTGTCTATCTAAATGGGAGCGCAATGACTATAGGTACTACTGATTATTCCGGTCAGTATAGAACAGTTGGCCAGTACGTGAGAATACATGCTACTTCTATGGGTGGAAGTAGTACAGCCCCACTAAAAATATTAGACACTGATTTAAATGTAACTGGATTTCCAACGCATTTAGTATTAACTGAATACGGAGGACTTATTAGTGGCGATAGTGGGGGATTAGTTTATACAATCGCGAATAATGGAGTAAAGAATTACGCCCGGATTGAAGGTGTTTATAAAGGAAACGCCGTCTCTAATGGTCAGATAGTGGGCGAGGTTTTTTCTAAGTATAGTTATGTTTATGATGGATTAGGTTTGTCAGGAATTTATACTGATAACTCTTACTAAAAGAGATATATCAAAGACCCAGTCAACCTTAAGGGAACTGAACTCTTAGCGTGAGACAAATTTCACCTTCAAGTAAATGTGACATGTCGTAAGATGTGGATACAAACTTGGAGGTGTTTTTGTTGTTGGCAACAAAAGTGTATGGAATAGACGAATCTCGGAACTTGGCTTAGTACACCGGAAAACTTTGCGGTTTCGTCCTGCATGCTTTTGGAGACGAGATGCATCTTGCGGCCGAGCGGCAACATGAACAGCATGAGGAGCGGCACGGCGGTCAGCATAACGAGCGTCATGCGCCAGTCGAGCGCGATTAAGATCGCGACCGAGCCGATGATGCTAATGGAGCCGGTGGCGAAGCTCGTCATATGCTCGGTAATCAGCCCTTTGACAACACCCGTATCGTTCGTCATGCGGCTAACGGTTTCGCCAGTCTGGTGGTTGTCATAGTAGGAGACTGGCAGGGCGAGAAGCTTGCGCCACAGCCGTTCCCGCAGGCCGGCAACGACTTGTTGGCCGACGCGGGCAAGCATATAGGTAGAGATGGCGGCAGTCGCTGCCTGTGCGACGAAAGCGGCGACGAGCAGCATAATTTGGGGAAGCCCGATTGAAGACAGTGAGAAGCTGTCGACTACGTTCTTGGTCACAAGCGGCACAACAAGCGCGACGACGGTGGACGATAAGCTGAGCGTTAAGGCGATGGTGAGGGCGAGTTTAGAAGGTTTCGTTGCGCGGATCAGGCGCCAGAACGGCCCCCAGCCGCGAAAAGGGCTTTTCATAACCGATGGTGTTGATGATTGCTGCATGCACGATCATTCCTCTCTAGAGCCGATGGGTGGCTATACGCTAATGAATGCCTAAGGTTGCGAAGCGGCAGATAGCTGCCTATCAATCTCGGACGATTGCCGCCAAAATGCCCGAATGGCCTGCTAGCCTAAGAGGCTTTTGGCGGTGTCCCGGGGGACTTCCGCCACGCGCAAGCCTTGGCGCTGCGTACATTTCGCCCTTAATTTGCGCTGATGGGGGGAAGTCCAGTCCCTCTGAATGGGAGCGGCATAAGATAGACTATCACAAAACTTAGGAGGCATTTACAAATGTCTAACTGTCATCCGCACAAACCTCACTGTCCACAACTTGACCCTGTAGTCGTTGATCCGGTGAATGTTTATAAAGATTTCTATTACTCGCAGCCGTACGATGTCGTTCATCCCATCAATATCATTAACCAGCATCACTGCGTTCCATGCCCGCACCACGTCACGGTCGTTACGGAAACGGACGTAATGGGCAACATGATGGGATCTGGCATGATGCCTGGCATGCGCACAAGCGGTTCCCGCAGCACGCGCGGAATGCGCAGCGCACGCAGTGGCGGCAACCGCACGCGCGGCAGCCGCCGCCGTTAATCAATTCGATGTTACCGGCAAGCGCCCGCGAGCAAGCAGCGGGCGTTTCTTTATTTTCGAGGTGGCCTGCTCGCATGAACGGGTTTCGATTCGTAACTATAAATGGCGAATTTATCTCCGATGTGAATTTTTATAACATGGGAAGGAAAAATTCGTTTTAAATCGAATACCATTTATAACAAATCGGTCGAAAAGGTTAATTACTAGCACTCCGTTAGGAGGGACACTATGGCGTTAGCATGGGTGATGTTAGGATTTCTATCGATAATCGTGTTCGTTATCATCGGCGGCCTTCCGAAACGGAATCGGCGACTGATGCTTGCGTCACAGCGTATGGCCGGAATTGGCAACTGGTCTTACAATCTCGAGAGGAACCAATTGTTTGGGACGGAACTGTTCTTTTGCCTTATAGGAGTGCCTGTTCCGCCGCGAGCCCGTATGAAACTGGAATCGTTTCTGGAACTGGTGCATCCCGAGGATCGGCCATTGATCGAACAACACCATGGTGTTGCGGATCGAAAGGACAGCTTTACGATCGGCTTCCGCATTATTCGGCCAGATGGAAAAACGCGCTGGATGCAAGCGCAGATGCAGTCGACAAGCCCGCAGCGGTATGTCGGCATTTTGCAGGACCGGACAGAAAAGCGAAATTTGGAAACAGAAGCCCGGTTAGCCCATCATCACCTGTACTCTTTTATCGATAACCATATGGATCCGATCGTCATTTGGAGGGCTGATGGCACGGTGCTGCGCGTGAATCGGGCGTTTACGGACTTGCTGGGCTACAGCAGTGAAGAAATAGAAGGCAATGGGATTGGCGATACGCCATTTATTCCTGACGAATATCGCGAGCAGATGAACCGGTATTGCCTTCAGACGATTGCGAATAAGACGGCGGCAACCTTTGAGACGGAACGATTGAAAAAGGATGGCGGAACGTTACAAATCCTTCTCTCTATCACGCCGCTGGTCGGGGCTGACGGGAGAATGGACAGCTGGATTGCCATATTGCGGGATTGCACGGAGCAGCTTGCGGCCACCCGCCAATTGAAGGAAGCGCAGGGGGAGCTGGAGAGCTTCATCGAGCACAATATTGATGCTATCGCTTTTTTTAACCGAGATGGGACGATACGCAAGATGAATGCCGCTTTCGAGCGAATATTTGGATGGACGTTAGAGGAGTTAAAGGGCACGCCGCTGGTGGATTATCCGTTCGCGAATGGCCGGTCACAAGACGAGATTAATGTACGCCTTCGTGAGATTATGAGCGGTAAAGGCACGCAAAATTCGGAGCTTCAAGGCCGCCATAAAGACGGCACGCCACTCTCCGTCATGATATCGACCACCCCATTCCCCGACCGCAATGGCTTCGCCGTCATGTTCAAGGACGTAAGTGAGCTGAAGGAAACGCGCGATATGCTGGGGCGTTCGGAAATGCTGTCGGTGCTGGGGCAGTTGGCAGCGGGCGTGGCGCATGAAATTAAAAATCCGCTCACATCGTTGAAGGGGTTTGCGCGACTGCTTGAGCCAACGCTTCAAAATAAAGAACAGCGGTATATTGGCATCATGAAGGAGGAACTCGACCGAATCGAGCTTATTGTTAATGAGATGCTCGTATTGTCGAAGCCACAGGTGATGGAGTTTGAGGAGCGCGACATGAGCGAGCTGTTGAATTATGTGATCGAGCTTCTGGGCACACAAGCGATTATGAAGAGCATTGAGATTCTGAAGGGCTTCGAGGAGGTGCCGCCTATCGCATGTGAGGAGCGGCAGCTCAAGCAAGTGTTTGTGAACCTGCTCAAAAATGCAATCGAGGCAATGCCAGGCAATGGCCGAGGCAATATTCACGTAAGCATAAAACATGCACCACGGCCAGACTACATACGCATACTGGTATCTGACCAAGGCCAGGGCATTGCGCCAGAACGGTTAGCCCGCCTAACCGAGCCCTTTTATACGACCAAAGAAAAGGGAACAGGGCTTGGGTTAATGATGACGGCGAGCATCGTTGAGCGCCACGGGGGCACAATCCAATTCGAGAGCGAGCTGGGCGTTGGCACAACCGTGACCGTGACGCTGCCGGTTAAGCAGGGCATGAGCTAGACCGTGAGCGGGGCTCGCGGTCTAGCTCACGCTAAAGGATGAGCGAATAAGATCGCCATAACATGATAATAATTATCATTATTGGTTAACCTGTTAGTGTAATAAAAAAAGCAGCCTCTCGGAAAGGCTGCTCGCGTGAAGCATCATTAAATTTTGGGTTCAAACGTTTTGCAGTCCGTTTCTTCGGACTGGCGAGGTTGACTGGAACGGCTGACGACATAAATCGAAGAAGCATTACACTTGTTGCCGGATGCCCAGAACTTGCACGAGTTCACTTCACAAAGCACGTCTTTTGCCACGGGGATTCACCTCCTGTCGCTAAAGCGCGGCATGCAATAACCAGCCCACCGCTCTTCTTAAGGATGGGCTTTTTTGTCATGGTTTTATACTTGCCCGCGGCAGGAAATGTATCCCGATCCGACGTGAGGAGGGGCATCCGCGCTGATAGGGCAGATTACTCTGCCCTAATGGAGCGCTGGCGCCGCCGGGAGGTGAATAGGGGAGATATTTCTGCCCTAATGAGCCGCTGGCGCAGCCTTGTTCGCGTGCCAATGCTGCTTGGCAGCATCAAAGCGCCTCAAGCATGCATATCTTCGTTTGCGCTTGCGCTTACTTTACCCACTGGACAACATCGTCCAGTGTTTGGCGTGTTTTGGGACGGGGCTCGCTGGCGCGATAGCCGAAGGCTGCCATGACAGATACGCCGAATTGTTGGGGATCAAGCAGCCCTTCTTCAACGAGCACGCGGTTAACCGCTGCTTGGTCGAAGCCTTCAATCGGGCAAGAATCAATGCCAATGAGCGCTGCTGCGGTCAGCATATTACCAAGCGCGATGTAAGTCTGCTTGCTGGCCCAGTCGAATAGATAACGGTCATCGCCGTATAAGTTGAAATCCGTTTCTTGAAATTTGCGATACATGCTCCGTTTGCCGTCTTGCACCTCAGGAGGCAGCTGCTGCACGTTTTTCATCATATGTGTAATGTGAGGAGCATCGGCGTGAACGCCTTCCTTCGTACGGGCGAGCAGCACAAGGAAGTGGCTTGCTGTAGGCAAGGTTCCTTGTGCCCCCCACGTAACGGCACGGAGCTTCTCGCGAACGGCTTTGTTCTGAATGACGAGAAATTGCCAAGGCTCGAACCCATAGGAGCTTGGCGACAGGCGGCCAGTCTCGAGAATGAAGCCGAAGTCTTCATCGGAAATCTGGCGGGCGGGATCGAATGATTTGGTAGCATGGCGGAATTGGTAAGCGGATAAAATATCAGCTTTGGACACGGAAACAGTTGACATAAACAATCATCCTTTCTTCATGCCTGCTAGTTAGGTGAGCGCTCTTGCTAAATGGGCAGCCCGCTAGCGGCATCTGTTCAATTTGGGGGATTGGGATTATTATAGACGAATAGATAATCTTTTCGTAAGTACGCACATTTTTGTTGTATAGTATCGATTTTGATACTTAGGAATGTATATGGGAGAGGGGCGCTTGGCATGAATGAGACGGAGAAGCGTGATCATCAAGAGCTGGAGAAGATGGCGGAACCGGCAGCGCATCCAGCTAGCGCGAATCGGCGGTACACCTGCTCGGTGGAGGCGACCCTTGATGTGATCGGCGGCAAATGGAAGGGAATCATCGTGTTCCATCTGCTGGGGCGAATGCGCCGGTTTAATGAGTTTCGGCGGCTAATGCCTAGCATTACGCAGCGAATGCTGACGCTTCAGCTGCGGGAGCTGGAGGAGAACGGCATCGTCCATCGCGAGGTGTACAAGGAGGTGCCCCCTCGGGTGGAATACTCGTTAACCCCGTTTGGGCTGACGCTCCGTCCTATTATTATGCAGATGATGGAGTGGGGCAGAGGCTACGAAGCAATGCTGGCGAAGCGGGAGGAAGGGCTGGATGCGCTGGCGGAGAGCACCTGCGGCTTGGATGAAAAGCTCAATTGATAGGTGGAGATGAAGGAAAAGCCCTCGAAGCTTGCGGCGGGTTGCCGTGCTTTAAGGGCTTTGTTTAGCTGCTGCAGCAATAGCAATAGCAATAGCTTAAGCGTTCGGCGCAGCCGCACGATCAGTTGGGCCAAGCGGGAGCCAGATGGTAAATGCCGTTCCTGCACCGAGCTCGCTATCCGCCCGAATTTCCCCACCATGCTGTCGGATGATCGTCGCGACGATGGCTAAGCCGAGCCCGCTGCCGCCTTGCGCGCTGCTGCGGGCTTTGTCCGCTTTATAGAACCGTTCGAACAAATGCGGCAAATCCGTTTCGTCGACGCCAATTCCGGTATCGGATATGACGATGACGGCTTGTTTAGCTGCGGAATCCTTCTGGAGCCGGATGCGAATGCACCCGTCCTCCGGCGTGAACTTTATCGCATTATGGAGCAGATTGGTCCACACTTGGCGCAGCGCATCTTCATCGCCTGTTATGCTGAGCGATTGAATGTCGATATCGATATCGAGCTTTTTGGCAAGCCAGAGCGGCTCTAGCGCCAGGACGGTTCGTTTTAGCTGCAAATCAAGCGAATAGGAGGCCTGCTCCCCGGGCTCCCGCCGCGCTTCAAGCATTGTGAGCTTCAATAGGCTGTCGCTCAGCTTGGACAATCGCATGCTCTCGGATTCGATCATGTTCAAATAATCGGTTCGCGTCTGGGCGGATAACGACTCATGATGGAGCGCTCGGGCGAATCCCGCGATCGACGTTAATGGCGATTGCAGCTCATGGGATACGTCGGATATAAACCGCTGCCGGGTCTGCTCCAGCTCTTGAAGCTCAGAGGCCATGTCGTTGAGCCCTTCGACGATCATCCCAATCTCGCCTCGATTACGCATCGTGGAGAACACCTTGACGCTGAAATCGCCCGATGCAATGCGTTTCATCGCATCCATCATAATTTGAAGCTGCTTAAATTGCTTCTGCCATGGGGCCGCAATCGTCGAGAAGATGCCCATAAGCAATCCGAATAGCAACAGGGGAGCTATTGCATGCCAGTATGAGCTGAACCAAGCAGGGAGCGGCTTGCCGATCGCTAACGAATACGAGGCGCCGTCGGATCCTTTTACTGTCACGGCTAACGCAGCGTCACGGGAATGGAATGGATTGGCCCATCGATAAATAAAGCGTGCTTCATCAAGGGATGAAGCGGAGTGAACGGGCGAGCTGGCATCGGAGGGCGGCAGGCCGAGCCGGTTTAACAGCGAAGCTCCGCCTGGTCCGAAAGCGGTCCATTCGCCCGTGCGATCCTCTATGGCGATTGACAGATTCTCTTGTTGGGCGAAGACTTGAAGAAGCTTCTTCCGTTGATCGCCGTTATCAGGGCTAACGCCCGCAGCCTCCAGCAGTTGAACGGCCTGCTGCGTGTCTTGCCATAATTGCTGTCTCACGTCCTCGCGGTTCATCCGGTCGGATGCGTAGGAAACAACGATGAACAACAGCGTCCAGAAGATCGTCATCGCGGTGACGGCGCCTACGAAAGAGAACGCAATATGCAGACGCCGATACCGCTTGGAATGCTGCTCCAGTGAGTTCATTCGCCAGCTCCTGCTGACGGCTCCATCCGGTAGCCGAGCCCGCGTACGGTTGCGATGCGGAAGCCAGCTTCCGTTTCAGGGAATCGCTCGCGCAGCCGATTGATATGCACATCGAGCGTCCGCTCGTTTCCCTCAAAATCGATGCCCCAAATGGCTTCAATGAGCTGCTCGCGCAGCAGCGTTTGCCCCGGATAGCTCGCAAGCTTAAAGAGCAGCTCGAATTCTTTGGGCGGCAGCGACAGGCTAGCATCGCCCATGACAGTTTCGAACGTCCGCCGGTTCAGCGTGACAGCGCCGATCTGCACGGAGGAGGAAACCGCGATGCGGTAGCGTTTCAATAATGCTTTGACACGGGCGACCAGTTCTTCGGCAATGAATGGCTTGACGACATAGTCATCGGTGCCGAGGTCGAACCCTTTTATTTTCTGCGACGTCTCGCCCTTCGCTGTTAGCATAAGCAGCGGCATATCCGCATAATATTCCCGCAACTCCTGGCATAAGCGATAACCGTCCATATTGGGCATCATCACGTCCAAAATGACGAGGTCAGCTTTGAACGTTTCCAGTTTGCGTATCGCATCTACCCCATCGACAGCTTCCTCAACGGCATACCCTTCTGTCTCCATGAAGTGGCGCACCAGTTTTCGAATCGCAGCATCGTCATCTACAACCAATAGGTTAGCCATGTAGCGTTGCCCCCTTATATCCGTTTGATCGCATGGAGCGACCGCTCAGTTCCCGTTATCGGTATTCTAGCATCAGCGGCAGCTTTTATCATAGAGGCTTGCGGCTGTTTGCTTGCTTAATTCGAGTATATGGCAGCTATGTAAATGGAATTTAAACAACCGGATAAAACCAAGATGAACCAATAGCCCGTCCTCCTGGTGTGAATATTCGTCACATTAGGATGACAATTCAGGGGAGTCCCTTCATATACTGTCCTATAGCAGCGAAGAGAGCGGGGATGATCGAATGCGGAATACCACTCGGAAAATAGCGATCGCGGGAGTAGGTTTTGTCGGGTCCAGCTGTGCCTATTCATTGGTGAACCAATCGATATGCAATGAAATCATGCTAATGGGCCGTACGCCGGACCGGGCTTATGCGCAGGCACTCGATTTGTCGCATTGCATGGATTTTACGCATACGCGGACCAAAATTTACACCGGCAGCTACGCCGATTGCGGCGATGCCGACATTATCGTGCTGTGCGCGGGCGCTAGCCCGAAGCCGGGCGACACGCGCCTAGATATGGCGGATACCGCTTATACGATTTATAAGGATATGATTCCGCAAATTATGGCGAGCGGGTTCGATGGCATTTTTGTAGCGGCAGCCAATCCAGTGGATGTTGTAGCTTATATGGTCTGGAAGTTATCGGGCCTTCCGAGGCAACGGGTTATTGGCACAGGCACATCGATCGATTCCTCACGGCTCAAAACGCTGCTGTCGGAATATTTGCCGGTCGATCCGCGCAGCGTGAGGGGCTACGTGCTCGGCGAGCATGGCGATTCGCAATTTCCGGCATGGTCGCATGTCACGGTTGGCGGCAAGCCGATCCTTGATATTCTCGCCCAGCATCCGCAACGGTTCAGCCAGTTGAAGCTGGATGATATCGCTGCGAAAACGCGTAATGCGGGGTGGGAAATTTTGCAGCGTAAAGGGGCGACTTATTATGGAATCGCGAATGCGATTGCCCATATTGTTCGCTCGATGCTAAACGATGATTACAATATAACGGCCGTATCAGCTGTTCTTGAAGGGGAGTATGGCGAGCGTGGGGTTTGTGCAGGCGTGCCTGCTATTTTGACTCGCCGCGGGATCGCGGAGTTAGTCGAACTCAATTTGGCGCCGGAGGAGCGGGAGCAGTTTGCTTTTTCAAGCGGCGTGATTAGGGCTGCTGTTGCCAAATTGGCGCTCTAGCCTGCATGCGCTGAAACTTGCTGTTATTGCTAAAGTGGCTTTGCAGGGGGCATGGCAATTTTGACATTTAGAATGGGAATCCTCGAATCGTCGCACGCTATCAAAAGGATAACACGATAGCCGACAGATGGAGGTACTGCCATGCCCAGATGGATCGCCCTGTATTTCTCTGATTTGCGTACGTTAGCGACAAACCCTGCCCTGCTCGTCATTGTGGCTGGCTTGTCTGTGCTGCCATCATTATATGCGTGGTTTAATATTGGCGCGTCATGGGACCCTTATGGCAATACGGGAGGGGTACGGATTGCCGTAGCGAATGAGGACCGTGGAGCGGACATGCTCGGCAAACCAGTCCACATGGGGGATGGGATCGTCGCTTCGCTCAAGGCCAACCATAAGTTCGGCTGGACATTTACGGATGCAAAAGAGGCGCTTCAAGGCGTACGGAGCGGCAAATATTATGCGAGCATTACGATTCCTTCCGATTTTTCTGCTCGGATCGCATCGGTTGTGACGGATACGCCGCGCAAGGCGGAGCTGCGCTACGACGTGAATGAAAAGATCAATGCCATCGCGCCCAAAATGACAGCAAGCGGCGCATCCGGTGTTATGCTGCAGGTGAGCAGAAGTTTCGTGGAGACGGCGAATGGCGCGATTTTTAAATTGTTTAACGAGCTTGGCATTAAGCTGCAACAGGAGCTGCCGGCGATTCAGAAGCTTGCAGCGCTGATGTTCCGGCTGGAGGAAAGCTTGCCGCAGATCGAAGCGGCAGTCAATGCATCGACTGCGGACATCGCACGGATGCAGCGGGTAATAGGGGTGGCACAGCAGAAGCTGCCTGAAGCGGAGCGAATTGCTGCCGAGGGAGCCCAGCTTGCGCAAGGCGCAAGCGATTTTCTGCAGCGTACGGACGAGGCGTTAAGCCAATTGTCGCCGATGATCGGCGATAGCCTTGCCGCGCTCGCGCAAGCAGCTGAGTCGGCGGCTGCCCTTGCGGAGCGGCTGCAGGCGGGAGGGAGCGGAACGCCGAGCGAAGGCAGCGGGAATGGGAGCGGCAGTGAAGTTAAGGGCGATGCTGGCGGCGGGAATGGGAGCGGCAATGAGGTTAAGGGTGATGCTGGTAGCGGGGATGGAAGCGGCAATGAGGTTAAGGGCAATGTTGGTGGGGTTGGCGAAGAAGCAAGCAGTGGAGGCGCTGGCCAGAACAACGACGTAAGTTCGAGTAATGAAGTAACCAATAAGGACAGTGGCGCAAGTTCGAACGTTGGCGGGAACGGAGCTGTGCCTGATGGCGATGCAAAGGATACAAATGCTGCTGCTAATAGCGGCAGCGCCGGCGGCCCGAGTGCAGGCGCAACTGCCAGCAGCAGCGGCACGAATGCGAGCGACGCGGCTAGCAGCCGCATGGCAGGAGCGCGCAGCCGCGCATTCGGCGCAGCCGCCAGCGATGCGGCCGCGCTGGCCCGTGCACGCGAGCAGCTGGCCGCTGCCGCGAAGCTCGCCAGCGGCACGGCCGCCACGCTCGGCCAGCTCGCGAGCATGGCGCCAGCTGGCGACAGCGCTGGCGCTGCCGCTGCGGCGAGCGCGCTCCGCGACGCGCGCGCGCAGCTGCTCGCGCAAGCCGAGCGGCTCGCTGCGCTGCCAGCGCTAG
>NZ_WSTC01000006.1 GCF_009789195.1 Paenibacillus sp. MMS18-CY102
ATAAAAAGCTGCGTGTTTATTCCAATTACGTTCCTTAACAGTATGGAAAAGCAAAAGAGCCGCTAACCTCGACATGATCAACTTTTCATGTGGGGGTAGCGGTTCAAAAACCATGGAGGTTTTGTTATGACAAAGAAGGGACAGAAACTGGTCACATATAGCTTCGAAACGAAGAATAAGACGGCTTGAAGGCGTGACGAAGCAGAAAGTAAGAACGTAGGCCCATTTCCTGCATCAATCGAAGAACCTTCTTATGATTGACCCCAACACCATGATCTTGAAGCAAAAACAATTGAATCTGACGATAGCCATAAACAGCTTTACAACGCTCGAAGGTGCTTCGGATCAATGCTTTGAGTTTATGGTCCTTATCGATGCTCTTCTGCTTCAGATAGGCATAGAATCCGATTCGGTAGATTCCAACTTCTTTGCATAGTTCTGCAATGGTAAAATGCTCTCGGAGCTCTTCGACGAGCCGACACTTCTCTGGTACCCTCCGCCTTTGTAATGGCCAACCACTTTTTTAGGATGGCATTCTCCATCTCTAACCATCTAACATAACGGTTTCATCGACATATTCCTTTCGCTTCCCGCGCGGTATGTGTTAGCCCACAGTCACCTATCTGTTTGTATCGACGCATCCACACCTTCAATCTGCCCACATTGACGATCCCCAGTACTTCCGCTCTAGAATACACCGTAAATACCGTCATAATCGAGTTTAGAATATTGGAGATCGAGTAGTAAAGAGCGTGCTTATTCGCGAATTTCAATCAGACAAACGAAATGGGTAACCGATGTTACCCAATATCGAGTTGGTGACGTATGGCGATACCTCTCCGCTATCAAAGACTTGTGCCAAAACGAGATTGTAGCCTACAACATGAGTTTGCGCAACGACAAAGAGCTTGTACTTGACGTTTACTAAGGCATTTGAATAAGTGAAAGACGTGACTGGGCTGATCGTTCATAGCGATCAAGGTTCCCAGTACACGTCCTACGACTATCACGACATGCTGCCAAAAGTTGGCGCCCAAATCAGTATGTCACGCCGAGGCTATTATTATGAGAATGCCTCAATGGAGAGCTTCTTCTCCCATCTACAGACGGAAGCGCTCTACTCTTATGATATCCGATCGATCGAGGAAGCACAAAGCAGAATTGAGGACTACATCCACTTTTACAACCATTGTCGGCCACAGTGAAGACTAAGAAGCTGACTCCGGTTATGTACCGAATCCAGCTCGCAAGATAGGGCTTTATTTCATTGTCCGCAAATTGGAGTCTTGACCTGATGCCGGGAAACATCGAATTGTCGTCAGGCGAAGTAGCGCTTGTGAATACGATGAGCAGGGAAACCATCTTGCGGTCTTATGTGCGCCACGACCACTTTGCCTGTTATTTTACCAATATACACTGGGAGATGTGAGAATCCTATTAGAGCGATAAACCAACGTCATCGGATTAGATGTTTAAGCAGAGTAGCCAAACAGAGGCGGAGTTCAGAGATGTACATGATTCTGTTGGAGATCTCTGCTTTTCGCGGTTTCTTGAAACGTAGGTGAGCAGTATGGGGGAGTAGTTTATGCAGCATGCAAGTAGCTATGCTGAGACAATTATTAGCTTTGTCGCTGATAAATGAACATGAGTTAATGAACTAAAAATCAAAACAATACGTGCATACGGTATTCGATCTCATCTTCCCCAGTACGACTTTAATGTACAAAATTGAAGAATAAATTTTGTCGTGCTTTAGGTTATGCCGATCTTGTTCGTTATATAAGTGTACATTCAACATGCATTAAAGGGAGGATATTCATTGAAGATCATGAAAAAGAGGCTTATTTACCTCGCTGTTTTATTGGGGTTAGCTGTAACGTTGCTGCCGGTTCAGGTATTCGCTTCGAATGCGAAAACAGCACCGCCGCTAGGTGTGTTTGCTCCGTATACCGTTTTCTCGCCTGACTTCGATCTTTTTAGAAAAGGGACAAGGCTACCTCACCTATCAAGGGAACCAGAAAGCAAATATATGGGGTGAAAGCTATGGCACAGCACACGTTAGTGAAATCGGCGTCCAGCTCACCTTGCAGCGCTGGACAGGATCGGCTTGGATCGACGTATATTATGGAGTAGATGCCAAAGATGTCAACTCGGCCTATGCATATTCTTCGATTAGCAATATTTCAGTTCTAAGCGGTTATTATTATCGAACCAAGTCTTATCATTGGATCAAAGATGGATCGGTTTCGGAATCGGGCTATAAGTATTCTCCTTCGTATTTGATTCCAGATTAAAAAGAGAGTGAGCGAACTTTTGTTCGCCCACTCTCTTTTTAATGTAAGGATCTGGCCATTTGCTAGATTCGTATCTGCTGTCAATTTTCCGGATATAGATCCTTTATGGGAATCAATTATAGGAAATGGAGGGGATACATAAAGCGACATTTTTTTATTTTGTGCGCGTTAGGTCCGGCCTGTTTCAAACGTTATATAAGTAGACAGCAGGAGACGACTGGATGAATTCAACTGGCTGATACAGCAAAGGAGGGGAATAGCAGGGGCAAGTAGTCATGATTTGTGTAAGGACAAACTAAATCAATTAGGAGCTGATTCAATTGAAAAAAAGAAGTCTGATGTGGTTCATGGTCATGGTACTGGTATTTTCATTTTCCTCTGTGGTATCCGCAGCACCTACAAGTTCAACAACCGGTGAAGGACCGTCAATTTATGGTCCGACTATAGTGCCTTTTGATGTTCAGTTAATTAATGGCGTTGGACATACAGGCTGTAGCGCGTATGAAAAATCGTTTACGCTTTCTCCGGATAATGGCGACAATTTGAATGTTTGGGTTAAAAACAACCACAGCACGAAGACTGTGTATTTTAAAGTAGAGCGTACAGATAATAACCAAGATTTCAGGGCTGTTGCAGTTGGGTCAGGGGATCAACTCACGCGCACGTTCTTCATGACTGGCGGCGGGGGGATGCAAGGTACATACAAAGTCTATGTATATACCACTGATGGCCATAACATGGACATTACTGTTTCGGCACGGCAACATTAATATACAGTTCCGTAACAACTGATATAAGCTGCTAAATGAAGCGACTCATCCAAGTATGAGTTGCTTTTTTTATGAGTTCCGTTCTGTTGACATATATAACTACAAGATGTAGATTTATGATATAACTACATCATGTAGATGAAGGAGGAGTTGATGTGTAAATGACAAAAATTTCAGAGGCCGAACGAGAAATTATGGAGATTATTTGGAAGTATGCACACCCGATGACAACAGCAGAGATTTTGCAAGTGCTTCCTGATGGGAAATGGAAGCAAAGTACCGTAATTACTTTTTTGGCTCGTTTGATGGACAAAGGATTTGTTACAGCAACACGGATTGGAAAAGCTAATCATTATCAGGCTTCTATGACTGAATCGGCATATCGGGCTATAGAAACGAAGCAATTTATACGGGATGTTCATCAAGGCTCTGTATCTGGGCTGATTAGCGCTTTATGTGATACCGGAGAATTGAATAAGGAAGATATTGAAGAGCTTATAAAGCGTCTTAGGGGGTAAGTGCAGTATGCTTATTCTATATTATTCCTTATTGCTCATGTCCGCAGTGGCTTCAATGTTACATGTTGGGTTATGGCTGCTAGAGAAGTGGACTAGAACCTATTTCTCGGCGAAATGGCATTACGTTTCTTATATCCTGGTGTACACGTTCTTTATTTTCCCTTACTTTAAGGTCTTAACTTTTATTAATGACCGATTTTCGATTCAATCAGAATCCGATTCTATAATGGTTCCTATTCAAGCAGCAGTTCAAGAAACAACAGAAGTGTCCAACCTTCATATGGTGGAGGATATTAACCAGGGAATTAATCAGTCAACCTATGTATTGCAAACTGATTGGCATATATTGAATGTGATTCCCTATTTGTTGCTTACAGGGACTATTATCTTTCTCATTGTAGCGTTTATTCGCAATATTAGGATTCATCACCGAATTACTTCGGTTTGTGAACCAGTAAGTGATCTTGACATCATATTGGGACTGGAAGCCAGCAAGCAAAAGCTGGGGATCAAAAAAAATGTTGCGATTTACTTCGCGCCATTCGTTAGCTCACCGTTCCTTTATGGTGTTATTAGACCGCGCATAGTTTTGCCCGCAGGTATTGAATTTACATCTGATGAGTATCGGCAGATTTTTCTTCACGAACTGATTCACTATAAGCGACACGATATTTGGCTAAAATTATTTTTGATTGCTGTAAATTCCTTGCATTGGTTTAATCCGCTTGCTTATAAAGCAAGGAGAGACATTGACCGATACTGTGAACTGTCCTGTGACGAGCATCTGGTTCGTTCTATGAATTTGATGGAGCGAAAGCGGTATTGCGAACTATTGTTAAGCGTGCTGTGGAACGCTACTGACCAAAAATCCCAAGTTTATACTGCGTTTAGCGATAAAAGAATCTTTCTTGAAGGGAGAATTAATATGATATTGAAAAATAAAGGCACAAAGCGAAAGTCGATTAAAATTCTGTCCGGTGTGGTTACTCTATTCTTAATTCTTGGTGGCTCTGCTGCTGTATACGCAGGAAGCATTACTACTAAAAGCGTGCCGGAATTGAACGATGCAAAACCTGGCGTTGTTCTATTGAGTGAAATTAAAAAGGAAAGCAACATCGAGCTTACTGTAGAAAAAGTGTCGAGCAGAGAGTATCAAACTGCTTATACGGAAATTAAACCAGGCGCAAGTAAAGGGTTTGGCGGTTATGCGCTAAAAAATGGCGATTCTCTTACACCGAAATTTTCTTCTGCTGGTGGTGACCTTAAAGTTTACTTGTTGGAATATGAGGATCAGGTGTTGGAAGACGGCAAGCTATTGAGCAGCAATAACAAATACAACTTGGCCGAATCAGGAAACTACTACTTTGTATTAGTAAATGAAGGCCAAACATCAAGCACAAATGTGGAGCTATCTGTTCAACTTCAAGTAAATTAAGCTTATTCTCCTTCGTATTTGATTCCAGATTAAAAAGAGAGTGAGCGAACTTTTGTTCGCCCACTCTCTTTTTAATCTAAGGACCTGGCCATTTGCAGAATCGCATCCTCCGTCAATTTTCCGGAGATAGATACTTTAATGGAATCTGCTGTGAGCCACTCTAGCGTAACAAAACCTTCAGGTAAAATGACAAGCACGCCACGGTTATCTCCAATCATCGGTTCTTTAATCGTTCCCGCCGTAATAGGCACGTCACTGGTTACATGTGTTGATCCAGGCTCAATAAAGCGCTGGCTAATTTTAAAAATTTCTTCGTTATTATTCAAATATTCCAAATAGACGTTGCTGTACCGCCCGCTAGCTTCACGAAAGATACGTACCGTCTCCAGTGCATAATGATCCGGAATGTAGCTTGGTAACAAAAGTGTAAATGAGAGCTTGGATTTAGCATCCTCTAGCGTCGTTGTTATTGGAGCCGCGGGTTCATTGCTTTCATTGTCTATTGCTGGTGGCGGTACGGTTTTAGCTGTGGAAGTATCGGATTGGTCTTTGGTAAAGAAAAACTCCACGATGTTCTCTTTGACCTCTCGAAATAATGAAGACATACTCGCATACGTTGCGGGTATATTGGTTGTCGTAGTGAGATCAATCACAATAGTAGCTGCGATCACAGCAGCCACGATCTTTAATCGGAAAAGAAGTTTCTTGTGACGGCGCCGTTTTTGTAACCGGACAGATACCTTCTCCCAAGTGGGGGTTGCGTCAGGAATTTCAATGTGATCGTGATAATCTTGTAGCGCTTCTTTAATGAAAGATTCTTGCCTGTTTGGTTCATCCATTGTCATCAGTCCACTTCTGTAGAAAGTGTTTAAGTAATTTTTTACGCGCCCTCGCTAGGCGCTGGGTGAGTACAGATTCCTTTACATTTAGTTCTTGGCAGATTTCTCGGTAGGACTTTCCTTCTATGTAGAATAGAAACAAACTCACACGATAGTCCGCTGGCAGTTCATCCATTGCTTGATAAAGCAGCTCGTTTCTGTCTCTTGCTTCGCTGGCCGCACTTACTTCATTGATAGCTGCCTCATAATTATTAACGAAAGATTCTTCTGTTATCTGACGGTTTCGTTTTAACTTTCGCACATAATCCAGCGCAGTATTGCGAGTGAGTTGCTTGATCCAAGCGGGAATGTTGACATCGGATCGCATCTCCGGTCCCTTCGTTATGGCCTTCATGAAAGCATCTTGAATAATATCCTCCGTAAGCGCATGGTCACGAACTATAAAATATATATCCCTATAGACGAACTGGTAAAAGGAACGATAAACCAATTCTTGAATTGAGGTATCAAGGTCGTCTAGTGGGCTTCGCAGGAAATAGTACCATTGTTCCATGAGATTCCCCCAAAGATGTATTTCAGTTATTTCATATTCAAGTATACATCATTTATGGGAAATGAAGGGGGTATAAAGGGCGATATTTCTTGTTGATTTTGTGCGTTAGGTACTAGGTATAGCCTGTGTCAAACATTATATAGCAAACAGCAAGAGCGCCATGATCCGGCTTGCGGTGATCCCGGAGGAAACGAGCTATGCCTATGAGAGTGGTGAAGCGCTTGCTCAACTGCAGTAGCAATAAACGATTTTACCGTACGAGTAAGTACGCGAGCAACTCAAACAGCTGCTTATTGAGTTTGGTTCCCCCTAGTAAATCGTATCACCCTGAAGAACCTTTCGTTCGTCTTACCACTCACGGGATATGGAGATTAACCAGTCCGGTTGATAAAAAGAACTTTTCTGATACCCATTCTGCAGAGAAAATTGGTAAAGTGAATGAGCGTGAGTGCGGGCGTGGGGTTACTCGATACAGTATAGGTATTGGGTATTAAGTGACTAAGATTCCGAATAACGCCGGCGTGGCAATTGAGTTTAAGGTGCCGTTGTCAACATAAGTCAACATAATAAGAAACTCAGGAGTGTATCAACACGACTAGGCTCAGAATAAAGGAATATAGTTGATTCGCAAACACATAAAGTGTTTATTAGAATTTAATTATAGTGTCATTCAAAGGTGAGGGTTCTGTCATGCCAAAAAATGATAATATGTTAAACATTCTATGGATGTTGAATTCGGGAGAGAAATTGACTGCGAAGCAAATATCAGAAAAGTTGGAGATAAATATAAGAACCGTTTATCGGTATATGGATGCCTTATGTGCCAGTGGCGTCCCTATCATATCCGACACCGGGCACAATGGCGGGTATAGCTTGCTGCACAATTTTATCAAATCTCCTCTGTTATTTAGTATGGATGAAAAAAAGACATTGCTTCACGCTGCCCTATTTGCAAAAGAAGCCGGGTATCCTTTGAGTGAGGCATTAGAGAATGCAACATCCAAGTTGAAAATGTATTCGAATCAGGAGCAGGAAAGGTTACTAAGCCATCATTTAGCCGGATTTGAAGTAATAAACCGCAGGGGATACCCCGCTGTACAGCCGGTATTGCAGGAATTGGAGCACGCTGTAGCAAATGAATCTTCTGTGGAAATTTCTTATCGTAACAGTCATGAAGAGCAGTCCCCCAATAGGGTAATAGACCCCTATGGCGTGGTTAATTGGAACAATAAGTGGTACACCATTGCATTCTGCCACCTGAGGAATGAGATCCGCAGCTTTCGGGTAGAACGAATTCTGAGCATCACACGCACGTCATTCTCATTTAGGCGTCCCAATGAATTTTCAGCGCGTACTTTTTTTATGAATAATCTGTTGCCAGATGCGGCAGGTAAATCCGGATACATTTCTTTAATTATTAGTGGCAAGGCAGACGCCTTGGATGATCTATGCATACATTGGTTTTTGGAGCATCATTTGCAGGAGCGGACATCGACGCAAGCCATTTTTTTACTTGAGGAAGAGGCGCTGTATACATATGTTCCGTTAATCATTCTTTCTTATGGTAAATCCATTCGAGTTATAGAGCCACAGAATCTAAAGAATAAACTTGTGGCGGTTGCTTCAGAGCTAATGGAATATTATCAAGCTTAACAGCTTCACTGACAGTAGTTGTCAGTGAGGCTGTTTTATTATAAGGATAACCACGCATTACAGATGAATGGTTGCTGTTACCTAATAAACTTGAGGAGGAGCACTTAGAAATGAATAATACCGTATATCTTTATGTGTTTGATACCATGTCCGATTGGGAAATAGGTTATTTAACCGCCGAGCTGAACTCTGGAAGATACTTCAGACAGGGGCTGGCTCCCGCCAAAATAGTCACCGTTGGGATCGAAAAGACTCCAGTAACTACAGCGGGCGGATTGAAAATAATGCCTGACATCAAAGTGGATGAATGCAGCATTACAAGCGTAGGTGCACTGATTTTACCTGGTGGAGATACATGGGGAGAAGCTGTTCACGTACCCCTATTAAAAATGGCCGAGATGTGTTTAAAGGAAGGGATCGTCGTTGGAGCAATTTGCGGTGCTACCTTCGGACTTGCTCAAGCAGGATTGTTAGATTCACGTGGGCACACAAGCAATGATTTGGGCTACCTTAAAATGATCTGCCCTTCTTACACGGGCGAAGAATACTACAAAGCGGAATCCGCTGTCACCGATGGGAAATTGATCACTGCAACCGGAGTAGCTCCGTTAGAATTTACTGTTCATGTTTTAAAAGCGCTAGATGTAGTTTCTCCAGAAACATTAGACGCTTGGTATCGTCTTAATAAAACGCATGAACCTAAATACTTCTACGAGCTAATGAGCTCAATCCAATGACAGTATAGGGATACAAGGCATGTTGAATGCTGTTTGTCGCTTATCAGGAAATAGCGTGTCGGAGCCACATTTACCTATCTGACGAAGCCCAAGCATAGTTAGCGCTTGGGCTTTTTGTTTTGCCTAATTCCCCACTATGGCGTGGAATCCCCACTATTGTGACCTTCATTCTGATTAAGCATCGTATGGAAAAACTTCAACGATGCCTGCAGCTCTGGCTCCGAGAAAGTGTTCAAATCATCGAAAAATCTGCGCTTTATCTTTTCGTGCAGCATAGCGTGCACTTCGAAGACATGCCTGCCTTTGGGTGAGAGGCTGAAATAGACTTCTTTCTTGTTGTCGTTCATTTGGCTTCGCTTTATGTAGCCATCTTTATGCAATTTAGTGCTGACATTCGTCACACTCGCCTTGGACAGATTCATTTTTTCTGCAGTAGACGTGTTGTTGATAGGTTCGTTTTTGCCAATGCAATCAATAATGTGTATGGCTGTCAAATTGCTCGGGAATGAGGTGAGCCCATGCACCCGTGCAAAATCAGCAAACTCTTCGGTCTCGGTCGAAGAGATCTGCTCGGCTAAATGCAAAAAATGAATAAAGCGATCGTACAATAATTCCTTAAGTCCCTCCGATGGATGCATAATGCTGAGATCCCCCTTGTGACACTTTCATTGGTCAGATTACCCGAATTGTTAATGTGTAAACAAACATACCACATCAGCGATAAACTATCAATTTCTGAACCAATTCTACGGCATTGACAGCACAGATCAGAGAAAATCCCATCAATAATGCAGCCCATCCACTCTAATAATAAGCCGAAAACAATTTGACAAGCGAACTAAAACGGATTATTGTTTACTAATTAACAAAATAAAGTGATTGAATCGTATTCCTCATCAATTGTTTTATATAGCTTAATCTGCTTATTGTTTATTCCTTAACAAAATGAGTCGTTTCTATAATCGAGCTGGAATAAGTGCGCTGTGCTAAGGGAGGAATACGAATGAATATTGCCAAGACGATAAGAGAACGCAGAACGATTCGGAAATTTCATGAAACACCGATCGAACAAGAACGGATTCTTTCATTGCTGAATAACGCTGCAAGCTTGTATGAATCGGAGGAAACGCCACATTGGCGTTGTGTTCATTACAGCACGTTCGAGTCGCGCCAAAGGCTGGCAGATAGCATGTTCGCTAGAATAAAGGAAAGCAAGCTGGGAAAGCTTATCCCCGCCCCAATAACGAATTTATTCAAGAAACAAGTATCCAATACGCCTGTTAACTTAGTCTTCATTGCAGAAGCCGCCGAAAATCAGCGACTGAGCGACAATAATTATGCAGCGGTATGCAGCATCATGCAAAACCTTCAATTGCTGGGCTGGGAGAGCGGGCTGGGCATGCTGTGGTTCACTGATCCAATGATTCAAGGCGAGTCATTTTTTAATGAAATAGGCTTGCGGGAGGGTGAACGGTTTGCAGGGATTTTGCATATGGGGTACTTTGATCAACCGCTAAGAGACCGGAGGAAAAGAACGCCGGCAGAAAAGAAATGGCTCGCTATGGACGGAGGGGTTCAGCGACATTCGGATGGCCATCAGGTGTCTTCGCAGAGCGTCCTGGATATTCTGAATGAGGCAGTCTGGGCGCCAAACGATGGAATGCGGGAGCCTTGGCGTTTTATTTATGTTGCTGGGGACGATGCGGCCAGTAAACTCGGAGCTTCATACGAGGATGCGTCACTGTCATTCCTGCTGGTTGTAGCAAAGGAGGAGGCGGATCCCCACAAGCGGGAAGAAGATTACGCTGCGGTATGCTGCTTGATCCAAAATTTTCGATTATTGACCGAATCGGTGCCATGGCATGTGCGCCGCATGATACCGGAATGGATTTATGATCGGGAACGATGCAAGCCATTTGGGATTCGGCCACAGGAACGGATCGTAGCTGTGTTGGAGCTCGGGGGAGATGCTCGTCAATCGAATGCCGCAACAACTTCCCCAGTGCTGAATATTACGCATTTATGATCCAATGGACTGCCGCTGTAGAAACGAATGGAGTTACGTTAGGGCGGAAGGTGAACGAAAGGTTGCGAGACCTGAAAATTTATTTTATAAAGCCTTATAAGTAAAAAGGATACCCGATTAAGGAGTATCCTTTTTGCATTCAATCTCTATAATCTATAACTTAGCAACTAGTATAAAGCGTTCCGAATTTGTCTTAATGCCCTTCTGAGTTTGATTTTCCTTAATAAACTGTTGGAGTATTTGAAAATCAACATCAGTCCGTCCAAAGTCGGGAATAATTGGAGTGTGTTTTAGTAAAAAAATGAGGTCTTCAGCGGTTTGGTAATATTCAGTAACATTAAACTCAAATGCCTGAATGTCGCTAAAGCCTGCTTCGTTCAATTCAGTAATATATTGATGCTGTAATGTACCTGCCTTTGATCTAAATGCCTGTCCTCTTCCAAATGCTTCTTTAATATTTGATTTATCGTTTTCGCTCACTTGCTGAGTGAGGAAAGTACCGCCCTTAATTAAAACTTTTGCAACTTCTCTAGCGGAAAATTCCGAATGTCTACAAGAGACTACATTAAAAAAGCAGTCAGGAAAACCCAAGTTTTCAGCTTCCATCTTTAGAAAGCGTACATTGGGTATGCCTGATTTAGCACAATTTCTAGTTGCGGTTTCAATCATTCCAGTGGATTGGTCAATCCCAACTAGAAGTAGTGCAGATGCAGCTATTGATAAGATCGCTTCTCCACCACCAGTACCAATATCAAGCAATATATCTGATTTCTTGCAGTTCTTCGTTACTTCACGATACAAATCCCATCTTGTTCCTTCAGAAACGCATTGCACATTGCTGAAATCCCAACCGTTGGTTTTGCCGACTTTATCATAAAATTCTTTGTATTCCAATGAATTCATTTGTATTCCACCTTCTAATGAGAATAACATGTTGACCGATATCATTCATATGTTTAGTTTCATGAGACCAAAGGGCAGACTCCCCCCTCGATGGCTGGTACGCGTTTTATCCAGCCCGACAACTAAATACCTCGAACGATACGGAAAGACATCCAGTTCACCCCATTTGAAAGATTGGTTCAATTATAGTTCGAAGAGAGTTTGTGAATCAAGACTTGAAAACGAGTAAAAGGCAAAGAAGGGTGATGTAGTACCTATGGTTACAGAGCTGTCCTATTAGTAATAAGAAGCTGGTTTTGCTAGAATTTTTTTCCAACGCGACTTGTGAGTTGCTCGGAAAGAGGGTACTTAGTCTCATTGAGAACACAGTTTTATTTTTCAACGTTTTTAACAAACAGGTCTCGTTTCAAAAATTAGAGCTTGTCGAGCGAAGGGTGTTTATTATATATAAAGAGTGGTAAATATGTAACAATCACAAAAATTGTAAAGAAATCGTTCCATAGGAAGTGATGAAGAGAGGAGGTAGCTAAATTCATTTCATTAGGATAACTAGTCTAACTTTTTTACCAGATAACATAATATTGTCACTTTAACGTATGCACAGTCAGGAATCAATAGCTAGTTGACTAGATGGCTAGGAAGCAAGACACCGATAATACAACATTGTACTAAATTTGGAATTAAAGGAAAAGAGGAATGTAAATGGGGATGATGATTTGTCTTTTAGATATGACAGATTCGCAGAAAGAGCGCATAAGGAGACAAGCACCGAATCTTGAAATTCATTTTGCTCCTGCTTCGGGCTTAGAGGATAAACTTTTTTTGGAGGCAGAAATCATTTTCGGCTGGGACCCCCGAATTGTGACCGAGACACTTTGCAAACCCTCGAAGTTGAAATGGTTACAAAGCTGGTCGTCAGGTATTGAATATTTACCTCTGTCACTCCTCGAGGAACGGAATATACGAGTAACCGATGCGAGCGGAGTCCATGCAACATCTGTATCTGAAACGATATTGGCGATGATGCTGGGCTTTTCCAGAGGAATTGTGTCGGCACTGCAGAATCAAGTTGATGCAAAATGGGAGAGCCCGCCAACATTAGTCGAAATGAACGGATGCACAGTATCAATCATTGGGGCAGGCGAGATCGGTAAGGAGGTTGCTAACTTATGTCGTGCGTTCGGAATGAAAATTATTGCAGTTCGGCGTTCCGGAGAACCTATTCCAGAAGCCGATTGGACTTATCCAACAACATCGCTTCAAAATGTGCTTAAGGAAAGTGACTTCATCATTAATATCTTGCCATTGACTCAAGAAACTTACTATCTGTTTGACTATGAGAGATTCAGTCAGATGAAAAAAAGTGCATATTTTATCAATGTTGGACGTGGCTCAACTGTGATAACGGATGATTTGGTTAGGGCGCTTAAAGAAGGTCTGATAGCAGGCGCAGGTCTTGATGTTTTTGAGGAGGAACCACTTCCTGCAGAGCATTCTTTATGGTCATTATCGAACGTCATACTCACACCTCATAATTCAGGTGGAAACACGGTAAAGAATAGGGAGCGTCTCGTTAATTTGTTCGTGATGAATTTAGAGTGTTATCTCAACGGTGAAGAGCATGTTATGAAAAACGTCCTAGATTATCGAAAAGGGTATTAAAAATCAGTAGTAAGAAAGACGCCACACCGAATCAGGTCGATTAGGAGCACTCCCATTCGACTTGAGGGTATGGCGTTTTTTTCTAGGTGAAATGCTAGGACTTGTCTATCTATTAATGTTGCATCTTTTGAAGGTTCACCATTACATCGTTTTCAATTAATTGAATCAGATTTTCAATGCCGTTGGTGCGTTGCAGCAGATTGGCAACCTGAATACCTAATTGCGAATGATTAGATTTTAAACGTTTCTCAATAGCAGAAGTAATTTTTGCTTCAATTTCATCCGGGTGAACGATTTCCCCAAGCTTTAATTGTACGGCTCTTTGTGCATTTAGCCTTTGTTCCTCGTGTTGTGGAATAACGATCATAGGAGTACCACACATTAACGCTTCCATGACCGTTGTATGGCCACCATGAATGATTGCCAAATCCGCAGCTTTCATTAGTTCTAAGGCTTGGTTTGTAAAGCTGATGATTTCAAGAATGGAGTCGGGATTGCTCCCTTTGAACTGTTTGATTTCTAGAGCTAATAAATCCGGATCAATATTTGGTCCAGTGATTACGTAATAATGAGCCTTTATGTTCCGAAGGCTATGAAGCAGTTTGATGTAATTCGCGAATCCCATCGCGGTTCCGCCGAATGTGATGAGGATTAGCGGCATTCCGTGGGGAGAAATAGAATTTTTCAACTGAGTCTTGGACGGTAGGTTATTCGGCTGATTTTTAATAAACGGACCGGTATGATGGATTTCTCTAACTGAGTTTAGAACGATTTCTCTCATGCTTCGTGGCATGTGTGACAAATTATCAAAGGTTGAGAAGTCCGGAATAACCATAATATCACCAAACAATTTTTGTATTGCATACTGTGGCGTCTCGAGCTCATTCAAGGTATCAATGACATCAGGGATCATTTGAGCTAAGGGATAAATAAAAAAATTCGTATTGTGCAGGGAGATGGATGGGATGTTATTCAAGGCAGAAGTTACGCCTGCAGACAGTCGGTAGTCGTGCAAAACCACATCAGGATTGAATTCCTTCATGAGCAATGTTTCTTCTTCGATACATCTTTTCAGATACTCGGGATTCGCTAATCGGCTCCTCGTCTTTGTCTGGCTTGAGGACTGCGTGCGTTTGGGTTCACGCTCAGGCGGCAAAGGCTCAATCTCTCGAATGGGCTTGCAAGTCAAGCCGGCTTGTTGAGGTATATGAAGAGCTTCTTCTGAACAGGCAAATAGTACATCGTGTCCCCTATTTTTTAGGTGTACCGCGACTGACATGCTTCGGCTCAAATGACCGAGACCGTGGAAAAATGCTAGAACTAATATTTTTAGGTTGAGATTGGTTTCCATGATGATCATAGCCTTTCTTAAGTGGTTTGGTCACTCCTATTTTAGGTACATTGACTGCTGTTTTTGATGGGCAGGATGTGACGGACGCTTCAAACCGAGTGTACCTCGAAGCGTTTTTTCTGTGTATTCTGTCCGAAAAATTCCACGACGCTGCAACTCCGGTATAACGAGTTCTACAAAATCATCGAGTCCGCCAGGTAAATATGGCGGCATGATGTTAAACCCATCAGCTCCTTCTTGCGTAAACCATTCTTCGAGTTTATCGGCGATTTGAACAGGTGTTCCGATGATTTCGCAATGTCCTCGAGCTCCTCCAATCCGTTTGCAAAGTTGACGGATTGTAAGCCCTTCCCGTTCGGCAAGATCTTTCAGTAACTTAAATCGGCTTTTGCCTCCGTTAACTTTCTCGATATCAGGGAGATCTGGCAAGGATCCATCTACTGGATACTCGGAAAGGTCAAAGCTGATTAGGGCCGACAGTAGACTGATTGCGGCTTCATGTGGGACCAATTCGTCAAGACGAGCTTTTTTCTCCAATGCCTCCTCTTCAGTACTCCCAATAATAGGGAATACGCCTGGCATGACGATTAAGTCGCCTCGCTGACGATTATACTTGTCTAATCTGCTTTTTATGTCACGATAATACGTTTGGGCATTCATTAAAGTCGAACATGCTGTAAAAACGACATCCGCAGTACGTGCAGCTAATTCTTTTCCGACTTCAGAGGCTCCAGCTTGAATGATCACGGGGTAACCCTGAATGGGGCGGGCTACATTGAGTGGTCCACGAACCGAGAACCACTTTCCCTTGTGTTTAATCTTATGCAGTTTGTCGCTTTTTCCAAATATCGCGTTTTCTTTATCGCAAATGAAAGCATCATCTTCCCAGCTATCCCACAGCCCCGTTACAACATTAAAGAATTCCTCAGCTCGTTCATAGCGAACGGAATGCTGAACATGCTCCTCGAGATTAAAATTTTGCGCTTCCTCTGGGTTGACGGAAGTTACAATGTTCCATGCCGCACGTCCCTCGCTTAAATAGTCCAGGGAAGCCATTTTTCGAGCAAGATTAAAGGGCTCATTATACGTCGTCGAAATTGTCGCTGCGAGCCCAATATGGGAAGTCACAGCTGAAAGTGCTGAAAGCAACGTCACTGGTTCAGGCCGAACGGTTATCGTTTGAGAAACAGATACAGGAAGTTTTTCAGATACTGCATAGCCTTCTGAGAGGGTGTCAGCTAAAAACAGCATGTCAAACTTCCCACGTTCGGCAGTAAGAGCCAATTGTTTGTAATAACTTAAACTAAGTATATCCGCCGCATTCGTCTCCGGATATCGCCAAGCGGCTAAGTGATGACCTGGAGTCATTAAAAATGCAGCTAACTTCATCTGTTTTCTCATCGTAACCTCCAAATTTGTCCATAGGTTTGTGTAAATAATTATATTAAAAAGTAAAAGTTAGTATATAGTCAACAACAAAAACGAATCGAAGGAAGAAGTAAAGCGCACAGTTATTCAGATTGTGAAGGGATATCAGGCAAGAATCGATCCCGGTATACGAGGCTGACACCATAGTAACTGAGGCTTTGAAATCTGTGAAGCACCGATTGGAGGCTGGTGGTAAAGTTTGAACTTGCGTCAGTAAAGAAAAAATTGATAATTCTTCAAATTTATCATGACTTCTCCTGATTGATTTGATATTATGTATAAATGTGAACTAAAGGATCATTTTTCCAATTGACTAAACGGAGGAAGTTGAGTGGCTTCTACAGAGAATGATGTACGAGTGGCTATAGGAAGATGCCTAACGGAGGTGGTTTTTCATTTATCCGCCGAAATTAGCCCTTACTTTAAAAAGGGGGGGTTAGGGGATATGGTTCAGTCATTACCCCGTGCATTGAGTAGACGAGAATTTTTGAATATTACGATCACACCTTACTACAGTACACTAAAAGGCAACCCCGAGCTGATCATTGAAGATTCAGTCGAATACAATGACCGAGTTTATACCTACCAGGTTTATGTTGCCATATCCGAAGGAGTTTATAGTCTATTTGTAAAAGTGAAAGACAGTTGGATTTTCGACAAGATGTATAACACAGGATTGGACATCTATGATGGAAATGTAAATTTATCACACTTCTTATTCGGCAAAATAACGGCCATTGTAATCACCAAACTTACTTCTTCACCCTGTACCCTTCTTACGCATGACTGGCACGTTGCATGTGTCTATCCCTACATAAAGCAGCTTGCTATTCCGGCAATGAAACTTCATGTGATTCATAACTTTCACTACCAGGGCGCACTAAACGAAGATATGCTCCATCTGGCAGAAGAAAATATAGAAGTGGATTTCAAGATCTTTCTCAATAAGTTCGGTCATTGTTCCCTTTCTGGCATGGCAATTAACCAAGCAGATACAGTGATTACTGTAAGTCAGTCCTATGCGGAAGAACTATCAGGAAGGAGTGCGCCGCATCCAAATTTGCATGTTCTTGAGCTAGCAGATTTAAGGGGCATTGTAAACGGCTATGAGACTTCAATTTGGCACCCCGAATTAAGTGAATACGTAATTGTCCCCTATAATAAAAATTCCGTTACAGATAAGTTAAAGAACAAGAAATGGTTAATCAAAGAGCTTAGATTAGAAATAGACGAAACTAGACCGATTTTATTATTCTTAGGACGTCTGTCGCCCCAAAAGGGAATAGAATTGTTTTACAACGAAGGCGCGAATTTCTCTTTAAATATTGAAGCATTAATGGCCCTAGGTGCAGCATTTATTGTATGTGGCGAGCCACAAGAGAACGAAATTGATAAAAAATTTCAAAAGCTGGCGATGTCGATAGAGGGGGATTTCCGCTATATAGACCGCTACACCGAAGAGTTGGCACATCGATTATTGGCTGGCAGCGATATTTTAGTCCATCCATCCAAGTTTGAGCCTTGCGGTTTAACGCAGCTTTATGCCATGGCCTACGGGACAATTCCAATTGTTAATCCCGTTGGTGGTTTGAAAGATACTATTGTTTGCGAATTGAAAAATAATGGACAGGGCTGTGGGTTTTGGATGGAGGAGTATAGTTTTAAAGGTTTATACGATGCTATCGAAACTACGATTTTCCATTATGAGCAAACCGATGTTTGGTCATCACTGATTGAGCGGGCAATGTCACAGCAGTACGATTGGGATCTTAGAATAGATCCTTATGTATCCATCATAAGCGAACATCAAAGGAGCAGACGACGTGAATTATAGAGTCGATCCTACCCAGTGGATCATCTACCAAGTTCTAACTGACCGTTTTTATATTGGAAACTCCAAAGAAAATCAGATGTGTGCGCACCTAATCGATGATAGCGGTCATGACCTTTCGAAGTACCTCGGTGGAGATTGGAGAGGGATTATCGAAAAAATTGAGGACGGTTATTTAACTGATATGGGTTTCAATGTAATCTGGATTTCTCAACCCGTTGAAAATGTATTCGCCTTAAGAGAGAATGTGTCCTCGTATCATGGTTACTGGGCCCGGGATTTCAAACGGCCGAACCCGTTGTTTGGCTCCATGGAGGACTTCCGTGAATTGATTCGCATTGCTCATGAACATGATATGAAAATTGTAATTGATTTTGCCCCGCATCATACGTCTCCTGCGGAAGTTGGCGATCTCGGTTATATGGAAGATGGGGTCCTGCTTGATAATGGGAGAGCGATCGCTTCGTATAATTGGGATCCTCACAACTGTTTTCATCATGCTGGAGATAGTGATGAGGATTTTGATACCTATGAAGATGGATTATACAAGAAGCTATACGGGTTAGCGGGCCTAAATGTTCAAAACGATATTGTGGATCGATACTTGAAAGAAGCAATATCGTTATGGATCGACACTGGAATAGATGGAATTCGCATAGATGGGGTAAGGCACCTTCCGATTGGATGGTTAACGTCGTTTGTGCAAACGTTTGCTCGAGATGGAAGGCTATTTATTTTTGGTGAATGGTACCTTGGAAAGCATCGGAGGGATCCTCGAAACCCCCAGCTTGCAAATGAGAGTGGTATGGGGCTGCTGGATTTCAAGTTTGCAAACAAACTAAAGCAAATCATGCTTGAAAAAGAAGATGATTGGTCTGGTTTTGTGAGTATGCTCAACGTTACAGAGAAGGAGTATGAGCGTACGCATGAACTAGTTACGTTTATCGACAATCATGATTTGCCTAGATTTACAAGGGAGAATTCGATTGTTACGGACATTGCGCTTGTTGTTTTGTTAACAAGTCGAGGCATACCAAGTATTTATTATGGGACAGAGCAGTACATGACAGGTGCTTCTGATCCGGCTAATCGACAAATGATGAATTCATTCAATAAACAAACGCCAGCGTACAATATTATTCGGATTCTGTCCGGTTTGAGAAAACGGAATATGGCCATTGCTCAAGGGAAGACAAGTATACTGTATCATTCACCGGAAATCATAGTTTACCAAAGAGCATTTGGTGGGCACGTCGTTGTCGTTGCAACTAATCTGGGTACTACTAGCGTAGAGTTTATGTCCCTATACACGCAACTGCCTGAGGGAAGTTATAGCAATCTGGTTGGCGAATTTAGAGGTGAAAAGGAAGTAAATGTAGATAAGTTCGGTAAGATTGAAGCCATGGTACTTCACCCCTACGATAGTGTCGTTTTAGGAACAAGTGATCATTTTGAGTATCAGCCGGCAATCTCGCATATTTTCCCGGCGGTATCAAAGCGTGGAGACAAGGTTTGTATTTACGGAACTGCTTTTGATAAGCAACAGGGAAGGGTCAAAGTAGGCACCGTTGAGGCTCATATACTGAACTGGCAAGATGACAGCATCGAAATTGTAGTACCGGAGCTTACTCCAGGGAAGCACCACGTTGAGATTACACGAATCGATACTGAATCGGCGGTGTATCAGCATTTTCGCATCAATACGGGCGAGCAAGTCTCTGTTCGCTTTATCGTTGATGAGGCATACGCGAATGATGATGAGCAAATCTACTTGATCGGAAACGTGTTTGAACTTGGAAATTGGGAACCGGCGAAAGCAATAGGATCTTTCTTCAAAAAAGTGCTATATCAATATCCAACCTGGTATTACGACATAAGCGTACCGGCAGGAATAGAAATTCAATATAAATATATTAAGAAAAACTTCTCCGGGGAGGTCGTGTATGAAGACGGTGAAAATCATGTATGGGTTAGCCCAACTGATCAAACGGGAGAAGTTAGAGTTACATGGGGATGCCCAATAGGAGGTGAAGCGGATGATCGAAGTTAGTCAACTAAGCAAAATGTACAAAATCGCGGATAAGAAGCCAGGGTTGATGGGAGCAGTTCAAAGCCTATTTCGACCGAAGTTTTATATTAAACAGGCCGTGGAAAATATTAGTTTTTCAATACAAAAAGGTGAGTTGGTCGGTTATATCGGAGCTAATGGAGCGGGGAAATCGACAACGATAAAAATGTTATCGGGGATTATGACCCCTTCGTCGGGAGAGGTCCTGGTGAACGGCATTGAGCCGTATAAAAACCGGCAAAAGAATGCGGGGCAAATCGGTGCTGTGTTCGGTCAACGAACGCAGCTGTTCTGGGACATTCCGGTTAGAGAATCCTACGAACTCCTAATGCACATCTATAAAGTTCCACCACAGCAGTTTAAACAAAATCTGGAGCAATTCGTGGAGACACTCGGATTGTCGTCTTTGTTAGGTATTCCCGTTCGTCAGCTTTCGCTCGGCCAAAAAATGAGATGTGAACTGGCTGCGGCTTTTTTACACGATCCATCGGTAGTCTTTCTCGACGAACCTACGATCGGGCTTGATATCTCCGTGAAATCGAAGATACGCTATTTTATTCGTGAAATGAATCGTACGAGAGGGACAACTGTAATTTTAACCACACATGACATGCAGGATATCGAAGAGATTGTCAACCGTATCATTATTCTAGATCAAGGGAAAATCCTTTATGACGGCGACACTGGGGGCATTAAGGAGGACTTTGGAAATCAGCGTGTGATCGATTTCGATTTAACTTTTACAGATAACGACAGGATCCCCATTGATATAACGGAGTTCGTATCGGTCATCCAGAAGGATCCTTCGAATGGGAAAATTACGCTATCATTCAATAATGGCGAAATAACGGCCGCGGAGGTTATTGCACGCATGATGTCCAAGTTTGAGGTTCATGATTTATCGATTACGGATACGCGGATCGAAGACATCGTAAAACGCTTGTATGAGAGAGAGGCATCGTAAGTTGGGCGTTTATTGGAGATTTGCAAAGACCCAAGTGAAATTGGATGCGGCTTACTCGTTGTTGTACTGGTCCGGATTTTTGACCTCTCTAATGAAGCTTTTCGTAATTTATTTTTTTTGGAGGGCCATTTTTGAATACCAGCCCACAATCAGTGGCATGTCATTCACCGAGACGTTGACGTACATGATTATCGCAACAGTTATCGTGAACTATGTATTCGGAGGCTCCAGTGATTTGGCCTCGATGATACGAGAGGGGAGTATTGCCATTGAATTGATGCGTCCCTATCATACGCTACTTAAAATCATATCACTTGATATTGGAAGTAAAATTTCTCTGTTGGTCCGAGAGACACTACCAATGCTCGTGGTAGGGTATCTATTTTTACAAATTGACTACCCACCGAGTATTGCACACATGCTGATATTTTTGGTTAGCCTGTTATTGGGTTTCTTTATTGGAAAAGAGTTTGAATTGTTGATTGGGTTAGCTTCCTTCTGGACGATCAATGATTGGGGGATGAGGCTGTTAAGAGGTGCTGTCGTCTTGTTTTTCTCCGGTGCGCTAATGCCTGTAAATTTATATCCACCCTGGCTAAAAAGTATTAATGCATATCTGCCTTTTCAGTCGATGGTATTTACACCGTCGGCCATTTATTCAGGCACAATGGAATGGGGGCAAATCGTTGTCGCCATGACTGCCCAAGTGGGTTGGCTTGTTATATTATTTTTCCTCGTTCGACTTATTTATAAAACTGCCTTGAAAAAAGTTGTCATCTTTGGCGGGTAGGGAGAGGTTGTCGCGGATGTATTTACATTTGTATAGCCAGTTTTTTAAATGTCAGTTGAAAAACAAAATGGAGTTCAGAACAGATTTTCTGATCGGCATCCTATCTGTACTTATCGTTCAGTCGACATCAATTTTGCTAATGAAGTTTGTTTTTGACCATATTCATTCGATTAAAGGCTGGACTTTTCAAGAGATTATGCTAATTTACGGGGTCGCAGCAATGGGAAGGGCTATTCATCACGTGTTTTTTGATAATCTTTGGACGTTGGGCTCCCAGTATATTCGACCAGGAAACTTCGACCGGTTGTTAATTCGACCAATAAACCCGCTTTTTCATTTAATCGCCGAACGAGTTCAATTGGATGGAATCGGACAAATGGTCATGGGAATCATTATGCTAAGTTACTCATTATCCAATCTAGATTTGTCCTGGGGTTTTTTAGAGGTCACTATACTCCTCGTTATGATCGTTTCGAGTGGGTTAATCTTTGCTGCTGTTAACTTATTCGTGGCGACATTTTCTTTTTGGATGGTGGATAGTCTTCCTATTATGACGGCAGTTTTTCATCTAAGTGATTATGCTCGTTATCCAATTTCGATCTTTAACAAATGGATTCAACTGTTGTTGACATGGATAATTCCCTATGGTTTTGTTGCTTTTTATCCAGCAACGGTATTATTAAAATCCTCTGACTTTCAGTACATAGGTTTGTTGTCTCCACTAGTTGCAATCTTTTTATGTGGTTTTGCGTATTTGTTTTGGTTAGTTGGGCTTCGTTCGTTCACGTCGACAGGAAGTTAATCAACAGAAGGAAAATGTTAACGGGTTTGAAATGGCGATAAATGGTGTCTAAGAGGAGGGACTGATGAAGCGCGAGTTTTCGTAGGAATCGGTTGCTATAGCGTGTGACCTGTATTTAATAGCAAGATGAGTCAGTGAAAGGGGGTGATTAAACGAAAAAAATTATGTAAATTGTTCAGACAAAAAGCGACATGAGTGCACCGCTCACGTTGGTAGAAACGATGTACTGTTCGGACCGAAAATCCTAAGGAGTGCGGACGAATTAACTAATTGATACCGGGTAGATTATTGAGTAGTATTTATGAAACTTTCGAAAATCGGGTGTCAATATTGTACGTAAGTTGCGAATCACCTAACTTATAAAATGAATTAAAGGAGTTTACTCATTATGGAGAACGTACTTATCAATAAGGTAGATATGTTGGAGTCTTTGTACAATGAAAATGAAATTAAACAATTCTCAGCGTTAACGAATACGACAAGAAGATTATCAAATAAAGATGAAATTACAATTCAAGCTAATCACCTTTGTCAATCAATCGATGTCGACATTTATTTGGAAGGAAACGTTACTGTTGACATGATTAATATGAAAGATTATCCTTACCGTTCCATTGAAAACACGATAGAGTATATCTATGAAATCAAAAAATCCAATATAAACACCGTGCTGCTGCACCTTGTTGGAAATGAGTACGGTCAAGATCCATATAAGGTCCTTCAGGATCACGTACAGGCAATTCAACAAGTGCGTAAGCATTTCTCAAAAGAGGAATTGAACATTACGATTGATCCGTTCATGACTGCATTCAACCAAGATGGCAGCTGGGGTGTTAAGGATGAATTCGGGAAATTAAAATATCTTGAAACCTTGAATCTATTGGCGGAAATTGCTACAGATTATAGTTTAGCTGGCGCTGATGGGATTATCACCTTGGGAAGGGTCGAGGGTGAAGTAGAAGTAACCAAAAAAGCTTTAGCAAAGATCAGTTCCAACATGAAGATTAAGTCGTTCTCACAAAATACCGAAACTACGAATGCGTACATGTATCTTGAAAATTTACCCGATCAATTGGAAACAGGCCAAAAAATTTTAGTAGGCAACCTAACAGAGATGAATCTGCGAACGATTTTGGATATCCATGAAGGGGCAGATGTCATTATCGTAAAACCTATTGAAAACTTCCATCTCATTACGCTGACTTTGGATTTCATTACGAATACGCAATCTGTAGCAGCATTTTTGAACAGCGCGAAGGCAAAAGAACTGCTTGAGGCTAATCCGTTCGTGAAACATAAAGTGGACCAAATCCTAGCTGACTTGGATGCTTTTGAGGCTAAGTGTGCAGGTGTAACGGTTGGAGCCTACTCTGTATCCGGAACTTATTTTATACATAAATCATTCGAAAAAGAGAAGGGAGGCAGATTTTCGTTGGGATTAATGGATGAGCTTCTTAAGAACGCCATCTCAGCTGCAGGGGATCGTCTGGACAGTATTCTTGATCGTAATGCAATGTGGATTATCCAAAATAAATAGGAATAGCCACACTTCCTTAGGACTTAAAATGGCTAATACGTGATCGTATAGAGTAATACAAATGAGTTGGCACGTTCAACGTAAAGGACGAGTCAACTCATTTGTATATGAGCCTTTAAATGAAAAACTATTAAGTGGGGTAATCGTTATTAAAACATTGATAATTGATAACTACGATTCGTATACCTATAACATTTTTCAGCTTGTGGCCAAAATCAGTGGACAGGAACCGATCGTTATTCGTAACGATCAGATGAGCTTTGCTTCACTGCAACGTTTCGATTTTGATAACATTATCATTTCACCTGGACCAGGACGACCGGAAATTCCGATAGATGTCGGATTATCTGCTGAGGTGTTACTTCACATGGAAGTTCCGATATTAGGCGTGTGCCTGGGTCACCAAACGCTGGCTTACGTTTGCGGTGGCGAGGTAATGCATGCACCCGAGATCTTTCATGGTCGATTAAGTGAGGTGTTTCATGATGAATTGGGGCTGTTTACAAATATTCCTCAAGGCTTCAAGGTTGTTAGATATCATTCGCTGATCGTAAATGATGGTTTACCCGCTAGCTTGGAGAAAACAGCGTGGACCTCGGATGGCGTGATAATGGGATTGAGACATAGAGAGAAACCTCAATGGAGTGTCCAGTTTCATCCAGAATCTATTTGTACAGAATATGGTGAACAATTGTTTCAAAACTTCCACGATTTAACGATAAAGTATTATACGGATAAACAAATGATCGATCGGCTTGAGAAAGAGCAGGAAACTGCAGCATCCCGAGAAAACAGTGATGGCGATACGGATTCCAGCGGCAAATACGAAGTGATCGTAAGGGAACTGCCTGCTTACTATGATCCCGAAGAGGTATTTGTCCAACAGATGGCCGACCAGCCTTACGCTTTCTGGCTGGACAGCAGTAAAATAGAACCGGGGCGTTCAAGATATTCATTTATTGGGGCGAATACAGGGCCCTTCCGAAAAGTTATCCGATACCGTACAGCAGATCAACAGCTGGAAGTAACGACGTCCGAGGGAACGAAACAATGGACAGCTTCAATCTTCGATTATTTAGAGCATGAACTTAAAGCATTTAGGTGCGACCAAAAGCTTCCGTTCGATTTTAACGGTGGGTTTGTAGGCTTCTTTGGCTATGAGCTTAAAGAAGAGTGTGGAGGCAATCGCGTTCATGCTTCAGATATCCATGACGCAATGTTTATCTTTGCTGATCAGTTTGTTGCGTTTGACCACGAACTTCGAAAAACTTACCTCGTTTCGTTAACCGATGATGTTACCCGGGCAGTAGCTCATACATGGTTAGATGAGTTTGAGCGGCATCTTCAAAACTTGTCCGCTTCAAAAGAATATTCACCGCAATATGTCAATCAAACGGTTGAGTTTCAATTAAGCAGGAGTTATAAGGAATATATCCAGGATCTCAATCAATTGAAGCAGTATTTAGTCGAAGGTGAGAGTTATGAAGTGAATCTGACAAACCGGATACACACAGGTCCAATCAAAGATACATTGCACACTTATCGCGTGTTACGCAAGGTAAACCCAGCCCCTTATTCTGCATATTTACGTTTTGATCAAGTTGCTATTTTGTGCAGTTCTCCTGAAAAGTTCATTCAGGTCTCATCGGATCGAAGCGTGGAAGCAAAACCAATTAAGGGAACATTGCCACGTGGTAAATCGCCTGACGAGGATCAGACGCTGAAGCAGCAGCTTTTGACGAGTGTAAAGGATTTCTCGGAGAATCTGATGATCGTCGATCTGATTCGAAATGATCTAGGTGTCGTTTGCGAAGTCGGATCGGTCCACGTGCCGAAATTGATGGAAGTAGAATCATTTGAGACGGTGCACCAGCTAGTTTCGACTATTAAAGGGAAATTGAAGCAAGAGGTGTCGGTCGTGGAATGCATTAAAGCGGGCTTTCCGGCCGGATCCATGACGGGTGCGCCGAAGATCAGAACGATGGAAATTATAGATACGTTAGAAAAGGAGCCAAGAGGAGTATATTCAGGTACCTTGGGATTACTTAGCTTAAATGGATCAGCGGATTTGAATGTCGTTATACGAACGATTGTTTGTACGCCTGAGAAAACAACGATTGGAGTTGGAGGCGGAATTACGATTCAGTCAAATGCAGATTCGGAATACGAAGAAATGCTGCTTAAAGCGAAAGCGTTAATGAACGCTATAGTTGTCGCATTAAACGGAGAGAAAAGAGTAGTCAACTATGTTATTCATGGTGCCCGTGAGTTAGTAAGTTTCTTACATTAGGTTTTTGGTAAGTATGCGGTCCGTTTTCAGAAGAGGAAACGGGTCGCACACTTTTTCCAATTCAAAAATTCAGTTATTCAAAAGTCAGTTTTAGTCGGGGGCCAATCTCGCTAAATCCCATGTTCTTATAAAAAGAAAGTGTACGCCCCCACAGTTGGGCATTGGGTGCTCCGACTTCAATACGTCTCCAACTATGGGTTTTTCCGTAATCGATGACGCATTGCAGCAGAACCTTCCCGACATGCATGGATCTATGCTCGGGGGCAACATAGAGCTCTTGAATGGTTCCAATTTTACCACAGGCATATAAAGCATACGTTTCAAAAGTAGTTATAACCCCGATACAAGTTTCTGAATGATCCAAAGCAACATAGGCTATATAATGATCGATGTTGGATAGCAGGGATTCACATGTTTGTTGGATAGAGAACTCGTCGATTATTATGCCCGACAATTCCTCCAGCAAAAGCTTGACGGCCCTAACGAGCGTTTGCGTGTCATGAATGGTTGCTCTTCGGTAAGTGAACAGTGGCGACTCCTCCTGACCCGATCGAATACGAATACAAGTGCCTGTAAAAGATAACTATTCAACTGCCTAATTCACTTGGACGCTTAACACGCTTCATATAGATTAGATAGAATTGTGTTGAGTGTCATTGAAAAGATGGTTTCGGTGTCCTATTGAATCGATAAGGGAGTATGTTGCCAAGGTGGTGTCGGGTTACCGAATGAAGGTTGTGGCCAGAAAACATGGATTTTCATCTAGCTCACTTAGAAAATGGTTATGCCATTACCGAGATGAGGTGGATGTGGCTATAGCTAAAAAGCACTAGAAAGACGAACAGCTACAGCAAGATGCAGCGGAATTCCGAGACATGCAGAAGAAGTATAAGAAGCGACGAAACCGCTCGTAATTCGTCCCAATAAAGGCGCATAGTCATCAGTAAGGCATTTTACGCTTTCTGTGGACAAGTGGGTGTTGAGCATGAACGAATCCAACGAAAACACTGGATAAGAAGCGCCTACTTCGGGACTTTCTATAGTTTTCTGGAGAGGGAGCGTTACCAAAGACGTTGTTCTGAAACCTAAGACGAGGTGTATAAAGAGGTCGTTCGTTTTATCTGTTACTCCAACAAAGACCGAATCCACAACAGCCTCCATGACTGGCCTCAAGTCGAAAACCTTCGTTTAGTGGACGAGGGCTAGATAAAACAAGTAAGAGTGCGCTTAAAAACGAGCTGCTTCAATTGAAAGTGGTTAGTGTCCAAATTTATTAGGAGTTTAACCGCTAATAGCCGGATTGCTCCGAATATTAGCGGTATATGAATCTCAATAGGATCAGCTGTACATGGTCACGACATTATGGATAATCTTCAATCCCGAATCCCCTCTAGTAGTCAAAATGGACTCCGGATGGAATTGAACTGCGGAAATTGGCAATGTTTTATGTTCGACAGCCATGACTACCTGATCATCTGATACAGCAATTATCTTTAAGCAATCGGGGACTGTGCTGGCATGAATCGAATGATATCGGCTGGCCATAAATACTTTCGGTAAGTCATCCCACAATCGGCTTTCATTAGAGGTATGAATAGGCGAAGATTTCCCATGCATTGGATACTCAAGGTAATCTAGGGTTCCTCCGAAGTATTCGACAATGCCTTGAAGTCCGAGGCATACTCCGAAAATCGGGATGTTATTGCTGATACATAAACCTATTGTATCGTTTAGGGTGAATTCGCTAGGCGTACCGGGTCCGGGCGATAGTACGACTAAATCGAATGACGAAGCAGGGTCTTCTAATATCTTCTTGGCAAGCGGTTGCCGAGCTGTCAAAATATCAGCACCTGTTTGTTTGAAGTAGTTGCCCAATGTATGGACAAAGGAATCCTCGTGATCCACAATTAGAATTCTCTTTGCCGTTTTCTGTAACGGAAGCGGGGGAGCTTCATGCTTAAGATCGTGCTGGCTCCCCTTAATGGCCTGGACTAATGCAGCTGCCTTTGTTACGGTTTCTTCTTCTTCATCTGCGGGGATGGAGTCAAATAGAAGTGTCGCCCCAACGCGAATGTCTGCAATACCATTTTGAATTCGCATGGTCCGTAGCGTAAGTCCTGTATGCAAATCCCCGTTGAACGAATAGTATCCAACAGCGCCGCCATACCATCTTCGACGTGAACTTTCATTCTGTTCAATCCATTTAATTGCGTTGCGTTTAGGGGCACCAGTAACTGTTACGGCCCACATGTGGCTGATAAATGCGTCCAAAGCATCCACCTCTGGCAAGAGATGACCCTCAACATGATCGACGGTATGAATAAGATGCGAGTACATTTCAAGCTGACGACGACCGATAACATTAACAGAGCCGGGGACACAAATTCTGGACTTATCATTTCTATCCACGTCTGTGCACATAGTTAACTCCGCTTCATCCTTCGTCGAACTTAGCAACTGCAATATCCGATCAGCATCCTCAATAGCGTTGCTGCCCCTTCTTACCGTGCCGGAAATTGGACAAGTTTCCACTCGGCTGCCTTTTACGCGGACATACATTTCCGGTGAAGATCCAACCAAATGCTCCGTGCCTAAATTAATAATAAACCCATAAGGGCTAGGATTAATTTCGCGGAGCCTTGAAAAAATGTTGGAGGGTGCGTCTTTGCATTTTTCGAAAAATGAGTGGGTTGGGACGACTTCAAACAAATCGCCACGTTTAAAGGATTCTACAGCTTTTTCGACAAGTTTTGCGTAATTTCCCTTTATGTACTGAGGTGGTAGGTTCCCATCTGTTGTCAATTGGGAAAGAACGTTAACTTCACTGGAGCGTTCTATTCCTTCCGTGCTAGCGCCCTGAAAGATAAAATCATAGGACAACAAGTAAGCACACTCTTTTTGATGATCAACAATTGTTAATTCATCAGGCAGGTAGAGTACCATATCTGGGAGCTTCTCTGAGCGATTCTGTGATAGCTCCACCGATTCTAGATTAAACACCAAATCGTAGCCAAAAGCACCGTACAGACCTAAATAGGAATCCTCAGGAGCGTAGAAAAGTTCTTTAATAGCACGTAGTACAGTAAATATAGAAGGCTGTTTCGTGCGGTCTTCTTCATTAAATAAGTCATCACTTGTCTTAATTGAGCCTTGAAGCAGGTAATTCGTAAAGGTAAGATGCTCAATGACAGAAAGGGCTTCGATATGTTTATGTAGTTCATTTAGAATTATTTCACCTCGGGAATTCAAGGCGCTAATTTCAAATTGCTTTCCATATGAGCGGAGTTCGAGAGGAGGATTGATAAATCCGATATCCCAGCGTGAGTAACGGCCTGGATATTCATAACTACTGGAGAAGAGTGCTCCTTTTTGTTGATCGATGAAGGCTAGAATCCTGTCGGAAGCAGTTGTTGGTTCAATAGGGGTTGCGGCTCTCCTAATTTGAAATCCAGCCTGAGTTGTGTACAAAATTTCAGAGGGATTAACGACCAATTTGGAAACAATACTCATGTTTTTCCTCCTTTGTGAGAGGGGGAACAGGAGGTATTAAGCCGAATAAAAAACAAATGATAGAATAATTTGCTAGGCTCATCTCAGCTTATGCTCATCTCAACAACCTGTTCATCACTCATAAATATATATATTATATTAGATATTACTAGATTTTACAAGGGTGACACCTATCCAAAGCGTTAAGTTAGCTATCAAGTGGATTGAATCTTGATGAAGACTTGCTTATGAAGAAAACAGTCGGATCAGCTTTGTTTAGATTGCAATATAATGTAGATAAAGGTATAATTTACATGGAGCAACTTTATCTATTTAGCTATCGAATTCATTGGTAAATTATCTAAGTAAATCTACAATATATTACATATGGAGATGAAGTTATGCAAGAAATTAGTGAATCAAGAGTGAACAATTTTGAAAATTCTCCGATTGAGGAAAATAGCTTTGAGCTAATGGAGAGCATGTATTTATCGGATGGAGAAATTCCATTATTGCCTTTGCATATGGTCCGATTGAAGGAGTCATCGAACAGCCTTAGCTACAACTATGATTATGATCGAATTATTGGTGAAGTAAAGCGTAATTTAGATAACCTTCTTAGTGGAAATTATAAGTTTAGGGTGACGCTAAGTAAAGCAGGTATACCGACAATTACCTATGAGAAATTGGATGGGACAAGACCATTTGCAAAGGAAGAAATTCCTCCTGATGCTAAGATATGTACGTTCTGTTTTGCCGCAGGACCTGTCGACTCCTCAAATCTGTTTCTTTACCACAAGTCTACAAACCGCCGGTTGTATGAACTGATTTATGAAGAAAGAAATGAAAATGACGATGTTTTAATGTATAACGAGAAGAACGAGATTACCGAATTCACTAGAGGGAATATTGTAATTGAACTTGATTCGCAGTTAGTGACGCCACCTTACGAATGCGGTCTCATTCCTGGTGTTTTGAGGTCTCAGCTTCTTAACTCAGGCGTACTACAAGAAAAGAAACTTAGCTTCACTGATGTAAAACGAGCATCTAGAGTATGGCTCTTAAACAGTGTCGGTGGCTGGCACAAGTTTAAAATCAACACCTCTTTGTTGTAATTCGCGTTTCGAAGAGAGTCTGCTGCCGTCCGAGTAAATAAGGGGGGGACATATTGTATATTGCCGTCGGGGATCTTATAAAGAATAGCAGAACGGTGGGGGTCTCGGCTTTTGATCATGGTCTATTATACGGATTGACAATATTTGAATCATTTCGCACCTATAATCGCATCCCATTTTTACTAGGTGATCATTTAACCCGCATGAATAATGCTTTGCGTGACTTGAGAATCAGCTACATAGCTTCTGAAGTAAAAGTTCAAGAGCGAATCAACAAACTGCTGGACATGAATAACCTAAGAGATGCTTATTTCCGTTTTATCGTGACGCCCGGTGAACAATCCCTCGAGTTGCCTATTCAGCCCTATAACAAACCTGTAGATATCCTTTTGATCCAGCCACTAGAACCTTACAAAACGCGCCTATATAATGAAGGTATAACTTTAAAATTATTGAATCAACGAGCCGGCAGGGTAGATGGACATCAGAGTTTTAGAACGAGTAGTTGGTTTAATACCATCTTGGGTAGAAGAGAGTTATATCAATTGTGTGAAAAAAAACCATCAGGATGGCTGATGCTGGATTCTTTGGAAGGACTACAGCTTACTTTGGATGGCTCAATTATCGGGGGGATTTCCTCCAATGTGTTATTTAGAATAGGTAATGTTTGGTATACGCCTGCTATAGAGACAGGTGCATTGCCTGGTATTACGCGTTCTTGGGCAATCCAAACATTAAAGAATGAGGGAATAGAAGTATATGAGGGCTTCTATCAATGGGAAGATATTCTTCACGCTGATGAAATCATGCTTACAAACTCTAACTATGAACTAATACCAGTAAACAAGTTAATGGGGATTGATGGTAGTGAGGTGAGTGTAGGTAACGGCATGGCGGGGCTGATTACCCGGAAGCTACTTAAAAAGTACAGTGATGAAGCTACAAGTAACTGTCCCTAATTGCATCAGCCCAAACTATGATTCAACCTACTAAATTCAAACATTACTTCACTGATGACTTATTTGATTGAAGAAGAGTTTAAACTACTCTGTACCCTGACGAGTCATTCTAGCAGAAAGGTTGGTGGTCAAACCCCATTTAGCGGACAATGAATAAAACACTATCTTGTGAGTTGACCTTGGTACATTACCGGAGTCAGCTTTTATAGTGCGCCCAGTTTTACTTACCTATAACTAGGTCTTTGCATAGGATACATGGTCGATCAGAACATTCGGAGAGGAGCATGAGTATGTACGCGAATTCATGCTATCCCTATACAGGGCATTATCCTATGCAAGACCACTGGAGCAGCGATTGGAGATACTATTGGCATCCTCAATATTACCATTGGAGCAACCATGCCTATAGCCCGCAAGGTGCTATCTTACTGCAAGATTACGGGCCAAAACCGTTAGTCCTCAACATCGCCCGAGCATCGAAGCAAAACAACAACTACCGCACAACTTTATGGACCGGCAAATATTTTCAAGTAACGGTGATGAGCATTAATGTCGGTGACGACATCGGGTTGGAGGTCCATCCGACAACGGACCAGTTCATTCGGATAGAAGAGGGCCAGGGAATGGTTCAAATGGGCGACAGCAAGGATAAACTGGATTTTCAAGCGTTCGCTACGGTTGATTCTGCGATTATGGTTCCAGCGGGAAAATGGCATAATGTGACGAATACAGGCAATCGTCCTATGAAGGTTTCCGTCATCTATGCCCCGCCTGAGCATCCGCATAGCACAGTACATGCAACGAAAGCCATTGCGCAAGAAATGCAGGATTAGAAAAAGTAGGCGTAAGCGCGACAAGGTGCCGTACCCGTATGCTGCGCATGTGGAGTGCTGCTCACTGTTGGCCAGGAAAGACTATTCGTTGAGGTGTATTGGCGGGAATAGGAAAGAGGGGCAATCGCCCCTCTTTTTTTGTCTTATGAACTATCGTTCGCACATGATGTTATGTGAAGGCTACGGCTTTTATGAAACGCTGACACTGCTTTTATTTAACTTCTTGAAAGCAGCGTATTCACGATTTGATCGAATAAAATCTAATATTAAATCGGCGCATTCATTTGGGCTCAAGGCTTCGGTATTTAGTTCAATGTCATACTCATTAAAGCGATAGATTGCATCATACTGTGCGATTGCTAATCCACTCTGTCGATCTCCCCGCAGATTTTCTCTTCTCATAAGTTCCTCTTTCGAGCAAGTTACGCCTACGAATAGTACAGGACGATCGTTTAATAAATCTAGACAAGCATTAAACCGCGCTTCATTATCATTGACTGTATCTACAACGACGTGGATCCCCTTTTCCGACATAAATTTAACGGTTGAATAAAATAAAGTAACTAATGAATCAATAATTAATTGAATCGAAACCTCCACATCATCTTCGCCATCGGCTGATGTTGAGCATTTAGTATTAATAAAATCAATGTAGTCATGAAACATTCCGTGAATAAAATCATCAATGGATAAATGGCGAAATGAGATTTCTTTTTGATTTAATAGCTCTGTCGATATGGAAGTCTTTCCGGAACTTGAAGTTCCATTTAGAAAAACGATTATCCCTTGCTTCAATTTAGTCACCCCTGCGAATGTAGTAAAATTATCCATATGTAAAGTTTTCGTGTAGTGATTAAGTAATCCTGCTAGATTGCTTCAAATGGGCGACAGCAATAGAGGTAGGGTTACATTTTATGGTAATATATTGATAGGCATTATTTATTGTCGAAATCACAAGATGAGAGTTATTGTGGGAGGAGAAGCAAAATGGGAAAATTATTATTGGAATCACACTGTGTATTTCCTACACCAGATATAATTAAAACTGCAAATTTCTATGAACAAATAATGGGGTTTAGAGCTGTCAGCTATTTGGATGCAAATGAACCCCATATCTGTTTATACCGTGATACAACGGAGATCATTTTAACTAAGACGAATGGACAAAAAAGTAATTCCCAATAGAGAACTCTATGGATATGGGTATGACGCGTACTTTATAACAAAAAATCAAGAGGAACTCCTCGAAGAGTTTATTAACTCGAATGTAAAATAGTCCGTTCATTAGATCATACGGATTACAATAACAAAGAATTTGTAATTGAAGATATAGATGGGCGATGGATAGGATTTGGGATTAAAGTCGGATAAAAAAGATGTATATCGCTATATTTTTTCAATCGGGAAGTATAAGTACAAATCGCTGTTATTATTATCTTTGGGATTGAAAAACTCATGAACGGCCCCAACGATCTTGTAATGATGTTGAGGCAAGTAATCAGTAATCATATGATGAAAGGTGTCTTGATAGGAGGCTTGTGTGCATTTAACTACACAATATTTATAAGCAGGAATGACCCATTTTGTCCATCCGGTCGGTGCCATAGCATCGTCGTTGACTTCGCATCCTGCTAAATATTTGCCTTCTTCTTTCCACCTTTCAAACTTCTCATCCACATCGCTCATTGCACCCCATATTCCAACAAGGTTGCCTTGCTCATCGAGCTTAGCGAGATTGCTAATCTCATTAAAGTTATGGTTCGCCTCTTGCCATAACGGCGAGATCCACATTGCGGCCTCAGCGGCAAGCCCTTCCCCTAGTTTGCCAATCACGGAAAATTGCTGTTTTTCAATGATTTCTATCAATGCAGCACCCTCCAAGGTTAACCGGCACAGGACCGCTTAATGATTGCTTGATAAAAAAACTTCGGTAACGCGGACTGTCGCCGCCACCGTGATTTTTGTCCTTTTGCAACAGGAACAGTAAGTAACCGATGAAGCCATTCTAAGTGAAATGTTTTCCAAATAGCAGGTGTAGGCTTTACTTTTCCTGCAATTACGTCAAGACTCCCTCCAACACCAAAAACAACATTAACACCTTCAAGTTTTTGTTTGTTCTTATATATCCACTTGTCAGAGTAAGGTGCACCCATCGCAAGGATCAGTACATTAGGTTTGGATTGCTGAATATCTTTAAGGATGGATGTTTCTTCCTCATCGGAGAAAAAGCCGTTATGCCGGCCTGCAACCACTACATTGGGATAGCGGCTGCGTATCTCTTCAACAGCCTTATGGTTTGTCACTTCATCTGTTCCAAGGAAATAGAAACTCCAGCCCTGCTCATTGCCTCTTTCTAATAGCCTAAGCAGTAAATCAAAGCCTGTGACACGTTCTGCAATTGGTTCACCTTTTCTTTTTGCAGCCATCACAATGCCTACTCCATCTGGTGTAATCAAATCTGCCTCTTTTATAATAGTTTGAAGCATTTGATCGGTTTGGTGAGCGATTGTAATCTCAGGGTTTGCTGTAATTAAGTGAAACAATTTCGATTGTTCGGTTTGGATATGTTCACCAAGTTGGTGGACCGTTTCATTAAGCGTTAATTTGGAAAAGGGAACGCCTAGTATATTGATTGTGCCTGTCATCTACTCACCTTCCAGTACGAAAAATATAGAGCTATTTTACCACACATGGCGAGAGTTTTTGAAATTTATTCCACTGGAAACGTCGATTTACAGTGCGTGAGTATTCCAAAAATTATAAAATGTTTTGGAAATATATGAGGTATGATAGCTAAATGAGCTTTCACTAACAGGAGGGACAGGGCATGGGCCAGCTAATCAACATTCGGGGAAAAGGCTTGTATGTGGGATCCTTCGGACTCCGTCTAATTACATTCGACCAACGTGGGCTGATGATTCTGGCGGGTATCGAATTATTAAGCTTGCTGAGACAGCCATTCGTATTCTCTATGATCGGGATGGTTTAAGCGGAGCATAAGTGAAAAGTTGGCATGTTAGGAGGGGGATATTTTGAACATTATTGTTGCACAAGATCAGCTTTTATTAGAGAAAGCTGACAAGTTCTTATACGACGAAATGTGGAAGCCTTTTGGGATGGATGAGTCAATAAGGAATGAGTTAAAACTGAATGGGGAAGAGATTTCTTTTGTAGCAGTTGAAAAAGAAATGGTTATCGGCGTTTTTGTATTAGTGATAACCAAGGAAGCGATCGAGTTAAGGCATGCGGCGGTATCATCACAGAAACGAAACAGAGGCATTGGTAACGCGATATGGCATAATGTTTTGAAGTATATTGAGGTTAATGCTATCAGTAAAGTAGAGTTATACGCTAGGAACAGTTCTATTCATTTTTGGCAGAAACTTGGCTTTCAAGAAGTATCAGACTGGCTTGACCATCCGCTATTCGTTAATCATGGCGTACGCTTTAAGAAAATGGAGATTAATATCTAGTTCAAGCAAGCCTCATAGATCTTAGTAGCATCTCCATTAAAAATGTAGCCAGTGCTCAAAAGTGTCCAATCATATTTCTCGTAATATCCTTCTAGATCAGTTGAGAGATATAGTTTAGTTAGGCCTAACTTTCTCGTTTCCTCTTGGGCATGCCGCAAAAGAATAGAGCCTACTCGGTTGCCTCGCAATTGTGGAACAACATACAAACAAGCAAGCCAAGGAAATAAATCCTGGCGGCTGATTAGGTCATTTCTTAAGAGTGCATACGTGCCTACAATGGAATTATTGTGGAGAGCAATATAAAACCGTGGCAATTCACAATCCGTTGTACATGAGTGGAACATACAATCATAGTAAAACGTAAAGTTGCTTTCACTTCCCCACTGATTCCAGTACATCGTAACGGCGTCATCAAAAAACTCCATCTTATTTCGTAATTCGTATACTTCAATCATTTCTCGTCATCCCCCTATCAGAAGCATATTCCCTAATTGTAAAGGAATTAGAGATAAGTTTCCAGGTGCGACGGATAGAGGGAAGCAACGGGGAGTTTACAGTTGGTGTATACTGTAGAGAAAAAGGAAGCGAGCATAGATGCTGTGGAAGAGACTTGGCTAAAAAATAAGCTTTCGAATCTATCAATTTGGAAGAAGAATGGGCAGCGGGCTCCGCATAAGCCTTTGTTAATTCTTCTGGCGCTTGCTCAGCTGCAGCAGCACAAGACGGTCTTGCCCTATGAAGAAGCACGTGTAAAATTAAGAAAGCTGCTTATGGAGTTTGGTCCTCCAAGAAAGTCCTATCACCCGGAAGAGCCGTTTGTTCGGCTTACGACTGACGGGATTTGGAGCTTAACCAGCACAGTTGACAAAAAGAACTTTTCGGATAAGCAGCTTTTAACGGAGCAAGTATCGGCAGGGTTTACAGATGAAGTGCTCGTGCTGCTTCAAAATAATGAACGCCTTATTCAAGAGCTGGTTGAAGCGTTGTTGAATGAGCATTTTCCAGAGAGCATTCATCAGGATATTCTCGACGAGATCGGGCTAGATTGTTCCATTAGAAGAAAGCGGAAGCGCGATCCGCACTTTAGGGATCGAATTTTGAAAGCGTATGAATTCAGCTGTGCGGTGTGCGGGTTTAATGTCCGATTAGGGCATCAATTGGTCGGCATTGACGCGGCCCACATTCAATGGCATCAAGCAGGCGGTCCCGACTCGGAAGAGAATGGGATTGCATTATGCTCGTTGCATCATAAATTGTTTGATCGCGGCGTATTTACAATAACGGGTGAGCGGGAGCTGCTAGTGGCGGAACAAGCGCATGGCACGCATGGTTTTGAGGAGTGGCTGATGCGTTATCACGGCAAACAGGTACGTTCTCCGATAAACCCTGTTTATACGCCAAAAGAGAGTTTTGTAAACTGGCATATCAGGGAAGTATTTAGAGGGCCAGCTAGGTATCGTGCTTTTTAACATTACCTGTACCACACAACATAGGAGGATTCATGTCCTGGAGCAAAATGAAGCAGCAGCTAGAGAGCTTTCTCAGTCCTGCGTTAGCTGAACGGTTCGAGTACCGTGCCACCAGCTATCGGTATTTACCGGACAAAGCAGGCCAATGTTACATCACAGTCGATAAGAAGAACGTCCTCAATATGATTGATACAACGACCTACATCCGATGGTATCAGTCTGAACTGGAAATTAAGAATGACCCAGCTATCCAGATACCGATCAGTGATGAAGAGTTGGAAACAGTCAGAAAGGAAGCCAATGGAAAAATTCCGGAGGATCGGCTGATCGTCATTGCAAGAAGCCGCAAAATTACAGAGCTTGCAAAGGAGCTTATGTCAGCCCAGTCTGCCTTAAGCAAATCTAATTTCGTTGTTGTAGCGAATAAGTTTCTGTCCACCTCAATCGAGGAAAGCATGGAGAGCAATGATATCTTGTTGAATATTTTAGCTTTGGTGGACAGGCGGGTTGGCAAAAAACGAATTTTGAACATGTCCGAGCAAATCAAGCTAAAGCATCCATGTGTGCAGTATTTTTATGAGCTGCGTCGCAGACTGGTGTGATTAACAATTCCCTCTCGAGGGATGGAGGCAGTATGACTAGACGAGAACGAGTGACAGCAGGTTTTTTATATGGCATTTTCATTTGTTACATCATTTTTTTAATTAAATTGTTGTTCTTATCAAGAGTTTCACTTGTGGATTTGTTTGATAGCCAAAGGGCTGCCATTCGATCGATCAATCTTATCCCCTTTAAGAGTATCAAGGATTATATGGTTGACGACCCTGCGACGATAAGAAGATTCGCATTTAGTAATGTGGTTGGCAATATCGTTATTTTTATCCCTCTTGGCATCTTTTTGTTAGTATTCAAAAATGGTAAACGAATAATGGCCAATGTGTTATTACTATTCCTAGTGAGTTTATTCGTTGAAATTATGCAGTGGCTGTTAGGCATTGGCGTAGCGGACATTGATGACATCATTTTAAATAGTTTGGGCGGATGGATTGGCATTGTAGGATGTAAGTTGTTATTCGTTATATTACGGGATAAGAGAAGAGTACGTACTGTAATCACCATGCTGTCTGCCATAGGATTGCCTGCTATATTGTACATACTATTTATGGTGAAATTGCGCCTCTAAAGCTCCACCATGTAAGCCCGACCATAAGGCCTGGGCTTTTTTGTGTGCGGCAAAATAGAAAACTTTTCCCCGTCGTAATACTTTCGCCATGTTCGCCGTTGCCAAAATAAGCGAATATAGGATACGAGTGATGACACGGAAACGTTACCTCGGCTGGGATCTCCAAATGATCCGGCAGTGCTTGCCACGCTGTGAGCAAGTATCCTGTAACGCTGCTTCCGGCATTTCTCACACAATGCATGGGTTCGAATCCCATATCGCTATTCCAGCGATTAACTCAGTGGTAGAGTACTCGACTGTTAATCGAGAGAAACGACAATCCTATTAGGCCTGTTAGCGGGAATCCTCGGCCAGCCTTCGGGCAGGCGCTGGTCAAGTTGCTATGCAGCCTGCGGATACCGGGTGGGAGAAAGGTACTGAGCCACGTAATGGCAAGATGGTCGAGGCCGGGCTGAAAGCGAGCGCGTCGTCATCATCTACAACATTCCATGTGCAGGTACAGCTATTCCATCCTTAAGCTAGGCTCCGCATCTGGATCAGGGGGATTTCCATATCAAGGCCGCACACGAACAACAAGCAGGGTTATGAAATGAGGGGATTAAAGATGTTTAAGAAGATGATCGTCAAAACGGACGAACGGGGATTATTGTTTAAGAAGGGCAGCTATGTGAAGCATTTGCAGCCCGGCGTGCATCGTCTGGCTACATTTTCCGATGATGAAGTTGTGCTATTGAATGTGACGAAGCCTTTCGCCGTGCAGGGGAAGGATCTGAATTTATTTCTTAAGGATGAGCAATTGCTAACGGAGCTGACCGTTATTAACGTGCAGGACCATGAGTACGTGCTTCATTACGAGGATGGCAAGTTCGTTGCGCTGCTTACTCCGGGCAAATACGCTTTCTGGAATGTGCTGAAGCAGCATGATTTTAAGCGAGTCGATATCCGCCAGCCGATGGTTGGCGCCGAGATCGATGAAGCCATATTTGCCAAAGTCGTGGGCTACCTCTACGCGTCCGAAGTGGCGAGCCACGAGACGGGCGTGCTGTTCTACAACAATGTGATGCAGAGGGAGCTTGCGCCGGGGAAATACTATTTCTGGAGAGGGCCTGTGCAGGCAGCTGTAAAGACGGTGGATTTGCGCCACCAACAGCTGGACATGACGGGGCAAGAGATTATGACGGAGGATAAGGTGACGCTTCGCTTAAACTTCGTCTGCCAGTACAAAATCGTTGAGCCGCTGCGCGCACTGGAGTTCAAAGCGTTCGAGGATCAGGTGTATATTCTGTTGCAGCTGATTTTGCGGGAATATGTCGGGACCTTGAAGCTCGATGACCTGTTGCGGATGAAGCAAGAGATCGCGGCGTTCGTGCTGTCCCGCCTGAATGAGAAGAGCGAGGAGTACGGGGTGAAATTTTTTGCTGCTGGCGTGAAAGATATTATTTTGCCGGGGGACATCAAGGAGATTCTGAACACGGTGCTGCTGGCAGAGAAGAAGGCGCAAGCGAACCTGATTACCCGTCGCGAGGAAACAGCGTCCACCCGCAGCCTGCTTAACACAGCGAAGCTGATGGATGAGAACCAGACGTTGTTCCGCTTGAAGGAGCTGGAGTTCCTTGAGAAAATTTGCGAGAAGATCGGGACGATCTCGCTCACGGGCGGAGGCAATCTGCTGGAGCAGCTGAATTCGTTGCTTGCAGGGGCGGGTGCGAAGCAGTAGCGGCAATAGAGTAGAGCTGGTGGAAGGTGGTTGCTTTCGGGACATTTTTTCTAACGGACTCAGGAGCCGTTATTCCCCTCCAAAAGCACCCGTTACAAATGTAACGGACCCAGCAGCCGTTATTTAGCGATTTTGCTGCCTCGTGGGGGGCGAATTGGCCAAATAGCGGCGCCTCGGTCCGTTAGCGCGAAAAAGTGACTGATTTTGATCAAATAAGGGCTGCTGGGTCCGTTAGAATCTCCAACATACGGTTTCTGTTTGTTTTACAACTCAAATAAGGGTGTCCTAAAGTCTACGCTTTCGGGACACTCTTATTTGTTTGTCTTCAAAAAAAGCTGGTTTTGCACGATAATAAAGAATATTCCTCTTACTGGAAATGACCGTTTAGAAAAGGAATCGAGAAATTGTGTTTAAGGAGGAACTGAGATGAACGAGGAAGTAAACGCTAGCGGGTGGGACGCCATTGAACATGCGGTGTCGAAGCTGTATGGCGATCAGGAGCCGAAGCATTATGGGACGCTTGTTTCCTATCGGCTGGGCGGGAACGATCCGCTTGATGGCATCAGTGCCTATAGGGCGGAGCAGCCTTTCCCTCATTGGCATTTTGTTACGTATGGATTTTCGGAGCTGTATGATAAGGAACTGGACGATGCCAAGACCAGCGGTTACGGGTTTGAGCTGACTTTTCGGCTCGCGCGCGAGGATTCGGAAGAAGAGCCTCCGGCTTGGGCGCTGAGCTTGCTGCAAAATATGGGGAGATATGTGTTCAGGAGCGGGAACGTTTTTCGGGCGGGCGATTATTTGGATGCGAATGGGCCGATCTGCCTGGGAGCCGACACGCAGCTGACAGCGCTAGCGTTCGTTGAGGACCCGGAGCTTCCGGCGATGGATACGCCCAATGGCCATGTCCAGTTTTTGCAAATGGCTGGCATTACAGGCAGTGAGCTCGAAGCGATGCAGGCGTGGAATACGCTCGGCGTACTGAATGCTTGCGAGGCATACAAGCCTAGCCGTTATATGACGGATCTGGCGCGGGGCTGCTTCACAGAGGTTCCGGTTATTACGGAGATGGTGCAAAACGGGATGGAGCGGGACGGCTCCAACACGGGCTTTTTATACGTGGACCAATTGGGGTGGGAGCCGCCTAAGAAGCGCTTGCTCAGTAAGGCACCAGCCGTGCTGAAGCTAGGGGCCAAGCAGGCCGGAATCGTCGGCAAGCTGCTGGCAGGCCGCATTCGTAAAGGGAAATCCCTTTATTTATCAGGTCCGGGCATTCGGGTGGTGTTGGAGCCGGGGGAGAAAGCAGGCTTCGAGGATAAAGGAGAGGACGGGGTCCGCATTACGCTGGATGAGGCGAGCGCCATCGAATGGTCCCAGAAGCTACAGCCGAAGGAAGGCATGGTTGAGTTGTCTGCTTTCAAAGGGATGGTCTTGCAAGTTGTGAAAACCTACATAAAAGATGAGGCCGGAAATGTTGTTTCAACGATTGGCTAGCTGTAGGTTTGTGAAGGAGCCCGCACTCCAACAGCAAATCGAAGCATTCCTGATGGATGGCTCAACGAAGTATGATGCTTATAGCTCGATGTATGTGTGTCCGGCTTGCCGGGGCATTCAAAATGAATTGTACATTGAGATGCAGTCGGATACGTCTGCGTACAAACATGTTTGTAGTTGCAAAAGGTGTGGAATGGTTATGGAGCAGGCGGAGGTTGAGCATAGTGGACCTGTTCTTGTAAGTTGCCCGGAATGTAGCGAAGGCAAGCTGACGGCTGAGTTTTATATGGATAGGGATTAATGAGGTGCAAGCCACAAAGAAACCCCCGCGTCTAAATAATGCGAGGGTCTCTTTGCATGCAATAGGGCCATTCAAAACACTCGGATGGTCTCTTAAAACGCCCAATTCCCCTTACGGAACACCGGCTCGGCCTTGCCATCCTTCGTAATGCCGTCAATATCCATCTCGGCTGAGCCGATCATGAAGTCAACATGCAGGATGCTCTGGTTAAGACCGGCTTGCTCCAGCTCTTCGCGAGACATGGCGGTGCCGCCTTGCACGCAGGTTGGATAAGCATTGCCCAAGGCTAGATGGTTGGAAGCATTTTCGTCGAACAGCGTGTTGAAGAAAATGATGTTCGAATCGGAGATTGGCGACCGATGTGGAACGAGCGCAGCTTCCCCTAGGTAACGCGAGTGGTTATCCAAGTCCAGCATCGTCTTAAGCGATTCGTAGCCTTTCTCGGCTTCGAAATCGACTACGCGGCCATCAGCGAACGTCAGGCTGAAGTTCTCGATCAGGCTTCCTTGGTAGCTCAGCGGCTTAGTGCTTCGCACGGTTCCGTTCGAGCCGTTTCGATGCGGCGCCGTATAAACTTCCTCGGTAGGCACGTTCGGGTTGAACGTATTGCCTCGCTCGTTTTTCGAAATGCCCCCGTTCCACAGGTGATTGTCCGGCAGCTCGATAATAAGATCCGTTCCGGGAGCCCGGTAATGAAGCTTCTTGTACTGTTTGCTGTCCAAATAAGCGCGCTTGGCGAGCAAGAAGTTGTTATGCTCCTCCCAGGCAAGCACGGGATCGTCCAGTTTGACGCGAACCGCGCGGAAAATCGCTTCCCATAACGCTTCGACAGCCGCTTGCGTATCCAGCTCGGGGAAGACGAGCTTCGCCCAGTTGTCCGAAGGAGCCGCAACGATCGACCAAGTCATTCGTTTCGAAGACATGTAGGTTCTAAACGTGGAGAGAGCAGCGGAGGCGACACGCGAATAGTCCGCAAGCCGCTTAGGGTTGACGCCTTTGAGCAGCTCGGGATCGTCGGACTTGATAAGCAAATAAGCGCCGCCTTGCTCCGCTAATTCGGTCATAGCTGCCGCCCGCCACGCCGGATATTGCTCGAACGCTTCGTTCGGGGCAAGGCCGTAGGTTAGCTTCGAAAGCTGCTCGTCCTGCCATTCGACATGGATGCGTTTTGCCCCCTCTTCATAGGCCCGCTTCACAATGAGGCGCACGAGGTCCGGAAGATGGATGGGCGCGTTGATCCAAAGATCTTGTCCCCGTTGAATATGTATCGCTGTTCGGACGATGAGGTCGGCGTATTTTTCCAAATCTGCGTTTGTTGGCATCATGCATTCCTCCTTTATTAAGGAGAGTGTACCACTCTTGGGGATGGTGAACCAGTTTAAGGTTAGTTGCACCAACAACCACTATCCCTTATATTATTCTCAAGTGGGGGGTGTTAAACATGGCAGTTCGCGATTGCCAGATTGCACTGTCTCGTGCAAAGCCTATGAAATAGGGCGATACTTTGCATGGGGCGTAACGATGATAGAATCGCCCAGACGAGCATTTGTCGTTTCTAATAATGGGTTTTGCACCTTATTTCTTGTGCTAACACAAAATAAGGAGCTGAGAACATGAACGTACCATTTATTAGAAACCATCAATATAACTTCATGAAGAAGCATGTTGATAAATTGCAGCAAGCTTGCCAAGCGGCGACTGATCCTAAAGTGGTGGAAGCGATACGGTCCAGCGCGATATTCGAGATTATGGAACAGTTTCCGGATGCAACAGATTGGCAAAAGGAACTGGTCGAGCGAATAGCGGAGCTGCGGTCGAGCGAAGATTGCCGGAAGTATATAAGCGCGTTGGAGCCGTATATGATGGAGTTTCCGCGTGTAACGGAGAAGCAGATTCAGAAGCTATTTCCGAAAGTGAAGAAGCTCAAGGTTCCGAACTTAGCCTCGATTGATTACCGTTATGTGACTTATCTCAGTTGGATCGATATTGGAACGAATAAGCTGTTCATCGTCTATCCTCGCGATGGGCAATGGATCGGCATCGAGGGCAGGAATACGCCGACCAACAAGAAGGGCTACTGCTGCATCTGTAATCGGCACGGGGAGCTTAGCTTGGTAACGGCCATAACCAAAACAAAACCGTCCAATGCCTCACCTGACTATTACAAAGCGGTTGGCAATTATATGTGCTCGAATAGTGAGTCGTGTAATAAGAATATTTCGGATCAAGCGAGTTTGGAACGGTTTATCGATAATGTTATAGGATAATCAATGTGATGCGTTAAAATAGAAGGAGCGGGCCTGTTAGGCTGCGCTCCTTTTTGTGTGACAATACTTGTGTGCCGCTGGCATACAGTCACCCTGGATTTTTAAATATAAGCAGAACGCGTTGCAAACGCCCAGCTCCATCGTTTATTCTGGTAGAACCATCTCAATGCTTAGGAGTTGTCTGAAACGTTATGATAAAAAAAGAACTCGCGCATATTCGTAAGCAGTTTAAGCTGGATCACGAGATGCTGCATCTCTACGAAATTCTCAACGTGTATATTATGAAGGAAACGAACGAGATTTATCATTACGAACGCCAGCCGTTCGCGATGTTGGAGCGGGAGAAGCAAGAGCTGTACATGGGCAATTTCAAAAAGCTGCTGACCGGCGAATTAGACCAGAAGATGTTCGAGCTAACGTTTCAGGCAGAGGCGGAGGAGGGTGAGCTTTCGCGCATCCTGCTTCATCAAGCGCTTGTAACTGGCGACCCTGATGAATGGCATGATTTGATGATCCTTCTGGTGGAAAAAATGATGGCGAATACGGCTTATGAGCGGGATACGGTCATTACGTTCGTCCGTGGCCAGTATTCTCGTCCGACCCAGGCTCGCAACGACGAAGCAGAGACGACCGGCAAGGATGAAATGTTTTCCCATCCGTTCATCCTGTGCAGCGTAAATTCCACGGAGCATCACCGCAAAACGCTCATGTTTGACTATGTCGAGCGGGAATATAAATATAATGTTTTCGTAGATCCGATCGTTAAATTAAACACACCGGAGCAAGGCTTCTTCTTCCCGAGCGTGACGGATAACTATTCCGACATTAATCGGATTCTGTATTGTTCAGGGAAAGCGAATGAACCGAATTGGCATTTCATCGATAAGGTGTTGAATGCGGAGAAGACGGTGACGGCGTATGAAGAACGGGCTATTTTCGAGGAAATTGTGAAGGAAGTGGCTGGGGAGCAGTTCGACGCCTCAACGATTGCGCAGGTGTATGAGGAAATTCATCAGTTGATCGAGGACCATGAGGGGGAAGAGCCTCCAAAGCTGGATTATACCGATGTGGAGCGCGTGCTAACGGTAAGCGGCGTCGAAAATGTGACGAAGGAAAAGGTGGAGCAAGCTTTCCAAACGATCACCGACGACAAATATTATGAGATGAAAGCGAGCAGCGTCATTCCGAAGTTTACCTCGAAATCGATTAAGATTGAGACGAAGGTAGCGACGATTTCGATCAGCCCGCAAGATTTGAGATATGTGAAGCAAGTGAATTATCAAGGAAAACGATGCATCCTCATCGAGGTTGATGAAGATGCAGTAATTGAAGGGTTTACGTTAAATACGGAGACGTTGTAGCCTTCATATATCGGTTATTATTGCCTCGGCGCTGGCGCGTTGAGGCTTATTTGTCGTATTTTGTCGCGATAGGTCCATAGATGGCCGTCATGATCGCTCATGCGCTTAAGCTGCCTGTCGAATCGCAAGTAGAGGTAGGGAATTTGATTTCATCTCGCAATCTTTGGCATAACTAACATGCTAGAGCAGCTCCCGTCATGGGGGCTCTCTTTTGTTTCGTTGCATCCATTAACTATGATACGATAGGCGATAATGGCAGCATCGCTGGCTTTTACGATAAGGGAACCATCCTAGAAGATAAGGAAGTGTTATCCAACAATGGATTTCGAAACAGTTATGCAGGAGCTAGAGGCGCTAGGCAAGGAAAGGACCAAAAAAATATATGTATCCAACGGCGCGCATGAACCAGTGTTCGGCGTGGCTACTGGTGCGATGAAGCCGATCGCTAAGCAAATCAAAATCAATCAGCCTTTGGCTGAGCAGCTCTATGCTACAGGGAACTATGACGCCATGTACTTCGCCGGCATTATTGCTGATCCCAACGGAATGGCTGCAGCCGATTATGACCGTTGGCTGGATACGGCTTATTTTTATATGCTGTCGGATTATGTAGTTGCCGTCACCTTGGCTGAGGCGAATATTGCGCAGGAAGTAGCGGATCGCTGGATTGCAAGCGGCGAGGAGCTGAGAATGTCAGCGGGCTGGAGCTGTTACTGCTGGATGCTGGGAAACCGCAAAGACAGTGAGTTTTCGGAGAGCAAGCTTGCCGGGATGCTTGAGCAGGCGGCTGATACGATCCACGCTGCACCCGAACGGGCAAAATATGCAATGAACAATTTCATTTACACGGTTGGCGTATCGTATGTGCCGCTCCATGAGAAGGCCGTGGAGACCGCGAAGGCAGTTGGCCCGGTTGAGGTGAATAAGGATGCGAAGGCCAGCAAATGGCTGAACGCTTCGGACAACATCCAGAAAGCAATCGATAAAAACCAGATTGGTTTTAAGCGCAGGCATGTAAGGTGTTAAATGATCGGCATTTCAACTCCCCTTGGGGAAGTTGGAATGCTTTTTTTGTTCTAACGGACTCAGGAGCCGTTATTATGCTGAAAAAGTAACGTTTGCGGCTGTAACGGATCCCAGCGCCGTTATTTGGCGTGTAAATGAACATTGGAGGCACATTTGAGTGAAATAGCGGCATCTGGGTCCGTTAGATTTTGAATTCGTGTGTTTAGCGTCCAATAACGGCTCTGGAGTCCGTTAGGTTAGGTGGTTGCGGGCGATTAGGCCAGAATGCATCATGCTGTGCTGCATGATACGAAGCAATATAATGCCAAGCAACATAATGCCAACAAGGTGCACAACGTACGCTGGGATGGGGGATTTCGCTGCGGGCGAATCGTCATCGGCGATAAGTGACAGCCCAGGGAATATCCGCACCGCGCCTGTCTCCTGGCGTGTGGTGCCATCGCGGCAGACTGTGCTGAGTCTTGGACCGGTGGCCTACCCATGCGGATTGTCATAACCGACATGTGACCAAGCATAAACCATGTATAAGGGACTAATCTGTATACATGGGAGGGCCATGATGCACGAAAACAATGGGAACGATGCGAACGGTGCAATTGATGCGAACAACGCGTACAACACAAGCGACGCGCACAACACAAGCAATGCGCACAACACAAGCAACGCCGCGCACAATGCAAACCACGCAACTCGCGCGGACAAGTGGGCGGGGGATCGGCCGGCGGCCTTTCATTCGCAGACAGTAGGTGACCGGGGGCCAGTAGTGGAGCAGGATTCGGTGCTGCACGAAACGCTGGAGGAATTTATTTCTGCCAAACCAATCGAGAGGCCGGTGCATGTGAAGGGTGCAGGAGCTTTCGGATACTTCCAGGCGACGCATGCCATGACGGAGTTTACGAAGCTGTGTTTCCTGCAACATCCGGGCCAGCAAGTTCCGGTCACGGTCCGCTTCTCGCTTGCTGTGAGCAATAGAGGAACGCCGGACACGTCGCGGAACGTGCGAGGCTTCTCCACGAAATTTTATACGCCGCATGGCGTGTTCGATTTGCTGTGCAATCATATTCCCGTATTCTCCGTGCGGGATGCGATTCGCTTCCCTGAGTCGATCAAGGCATTCCTGCCTTCGCCAAGAAACAACCTGCTTGATCCCGAAAGGTTCTGGAGCTTCGTGGCGAGAGCGCCGGAATCGACGAACTTCCTCGTGTGGCTATACTCTGATGTCGGTACAGTAAAGAGCTTCCGCCACATTCGGGGACATGGCGTGAACACCTACGTTTGGCGGAATGCGCAAGGCGTTCGCCGATATGTCAAATATCACTGGATGCCGCTGGCTGGCGTGCAGTATATCGATCGGCAGGAGGCTGCACGGTTGGCCGGCGAGAATCCGGACATTGCGGCCAAGGATCTCTATGATACGCTAGCGACAGGAAAGACTGTTGAATATGGGCTTTATGTGCAGTTGATGAACCCTGAGGACGAAGCAACGCTGCCGTTCGACCCGTTGGATGATACGAAAATTTGGGACGAACAGAAATATCCGATGCAGCCCGTTGGCCGGCTCGTATTAAACCGCAATCCAGAAAACTATATGGAGCAGGTGGAGAAAATCGCATTCTCGCCGTCTAACTTACTGGAAGGCGCGGAATTGTCGGATGATAAAATGCTGCAGGGCCGTGCTAATATTTACTCGGATTCGCAGCGCAGGCGGCTGGGGCCAGAGTTTCGCAAAATCCCGATCAACCACCAGAAAGATTGGACGCCTGCCTCGCAGGTAACGAGCGGAAGCGGCCAATTCGTGGAGGGGCGGCTCATTCGGTACCATACCAATAAACCGGATAATTTTACGCAAGCAGGCGAATTTTATCGCTCGCTCTCGCCCGCGCAGCAGGAGAACCTGGTAGGCAATCTTGCTGGAGACTTGGCGGGCATATCGCATGAAACGCAAAGCATTGTACTCAGTTATTTGGCGCTTGCTTCGCCGGAGCTGGGAGAGCGGGTTACCCGGCAAATCGGCCTGCAAGCGAAGAGGTAATTGAGGCATCCGGGCGGGAGAAGGAACGAAACCTAATGGCGATGGGTGATCAACGAATGGGCAGGCAGTGGGCGGACACTTTGCGAAAAGTGACCGCTTTTTTTAAAAAATATGTCATAATAGTTGAAATGATAGAGACTCCTTAATGGAAAAGGCAGTTTTATAGAGAGGAGCTTAGTTGGCATGATACATGTTCAGAAGGCAGGATTGGAGCATATTGCGCAGATGTGTGAGCTGCTAACGGAACTATTCCGTTTAGAGAAAGATTTTACGCATAGCAATCAGGTTGACAAATACAAGGCCGGACTAGAGATGATTATTCGCCACCCGGATATGGGCCAGCTGTTCGTGTTGCTAAATGGAGATAGCGTAATCGGCATGGCGAATCTGCTCTTTACGATTAGTACGGCAGAAGGAGGCAGAGTCATTACGTTAGAAGATTATATTCTAGCTGCGAGCGAGCGCGGCAAAGGCTACGGTTCATATTTTATGCAAGAGCTTGTCCAATACGGGCGGGATCATGGCTTCCTGCGAATGACATTGCTAGTGGATATAGATAACGAGGGGGCACAGCGTTTTTATGCAGGAGAGGGCTATCAGCCCTCTAATATGAAGTGTATGCGTTTAAACTTGGATGATCATTAACTGAAAAAATTAACGTAGAAGCGGGCACTTTCACTTTGTGATAAGTGCTCGCTATTTTTCTTGAGTATGTAATAATGGAAAAAAATGATGATAGTTAGTGAAGTAGGTAGGTTTATAGGAGGATTCTGAGCTGATTTCGTGAATTTATTAGTTGATTCGACATATTTCCAGATAGTATGACAATATTCGCTAATGATTTATTTTATAATGTAATGGTATACTTTTCTATGTAAATGCTTCCAATAGTAGATCGGGATTAGGTCATAGGGGCTAATTTGATGTCCAACCCACATCATTTTTTTTCGCCCTATTAAGCAAACGTTTGCACAACATATTGCACAAGCTTATTCTGTACGAAACCAGAAAAAAGAGGGTCTTATTTCAATCGATTATTGCAAGGAGGAAGGCTGTGAAGGGTCAGTTAATCATCTTCGAAGGAACTTGCTGCACGGGTAAAACTACGGTTTTACATCCGGTATGTAAAGAATTTCCGCATGTCATAAAGTACGAAGAATCGATCCACATGACCGAAAACCCGCTTCCGCCCCCATCCAATCGGATGGAAGCGATCAGAAATGATAAATATTACCTTTCAATTGACGAACAAAGGTGGGGAAAGGCAATACAGTCTACCCATAATGGGCACCATGTGATCGCAGAACGTTGTGTAATTGGTACGCTTTCAATTTGTTATGGTTACCATAATATTTTTAGATCATTTCCCCAAGCGGCCAATTTTTTAATTGAAAGCCTCGCTTCAGGCTGGTTCGCCGCACCAAGCGCTTATATATGGTTTAAAGCGGATGCGGAGGTTATTAAAGAACGGCTAAGCGGGAAGAACTCCAGAAAGCATTTAATAGGGGAAGGGTGGACGAACCCAGAAGCTTTGGAGCGCCAAAATCAATTTTTAGAGCATTTCTTTTCGCAGACCCAAACTCCGGTTTTTGTGGTGGACAGCAATGAAACAATAAGCAGACGTTTGGAAGTCGTATCTTCCTATATTAAATCGATCTTGGAACAGCCTAAGATCGAGCATTATGAAAGCAGTCGCTTACATAGTGAGAAGATTATCTCTTTTATTAAACAGAGTGTGAGGCATTTGGAATAAGAAGAACGGGCAATGAAGAGAACAAACGGTTGGTGGTGACGGACATACATTTCTTGGCATTAAAGGATGCATACGACACCTCGTTAGTCGGGGGCAAGGCAGGTATGCTGGGAAGGCTGATTCGAGCGGGCGTACCGGTACCTGATGGATGGGTGATTTCTACTCAATATTTGGTCAGTTTTTTAACGGGATCGGGATTTCTTCCAGGGGACTATTCTGGCTTGGTCCAGCTGAATTCCGAGTGTGTGGGCAAAGCTCGAACTATCATACAAACTAGTGCCTGGACGGAAGAACAATTGCAGGAACTATACCAGCTCTTTAAAAAAATTGAGTTGCCCATGTGCTTGCGGTCATCAGCTGTTTCGGAAGATGGGGAGTATGGAAGCTACGCAGGCATCTATCGGTCTGAGCTAAATATACGAACCTTTGGGGAGTTTCTGGAGGCTATAAGGGAAGTTTGGTTCAGTGCATTCGATGGCCAAGCCATTACCTACCTCCAAGGGATAAAACATGCACTGCCTTTAATGGCAATCATCATTCAGCCGCTTAGTGGCGTGTCGTGCGCAGGTGTAGCCATATTGGAAAATGGCCATCTGCAAATATCGGCGGCATTTGGTCTCGGATTAGGCGTTGTTTCCGGAAGAGTGCCATCGGATAGTTACAACTTGTATCCTAATGATGCTCACCCCGAAATCATCGTGGGATACAAAAATGCATGTTATCTCGCTAATCCAGATTCGGGCTTCATTACGGAGCAAGATTCCATCTTGTATCCACCGAAGCAAACCCTGTTGCAGGTAATGGAGACGGACGATCGGCATGCGATTGTGAAGTGCCGCATCGAAGATGGGATGGCTTCTGAACGAGTACTGGATGAGAGCAGGCTGGGCAATCTTGTACAAAGGATCAAGAAGGTCGCCTGCGATGTCCTCCAGGGTGGGTCATGGGATTTTGAGTGGTTCTTCGATATCTCGGGACGGCTCTATTTTACACAGGCGAGACCCCTTACCGTGTCTTTCATTACATATGCGGAACAAATGGACCGCAGTGGATCTTATCTGAAAGGGCAGCCAATTGCACCTGGAACGGGAACGGGAAGAGCGACTTTCATTCGAACGGATGCTGATTTGGCAAATGTTTTGGAAGGGGACGTTCTAGTCATGGCATATATCCCGGACTATTACATGGGCGTTCTGTCCAAAGCTTCGGGAGTAATTCTTAAGGAAAGCTCCTCACTTAGCCATTGTGCGATCGTTGCGAGAGAGTGGAAGATTCCATGTGTCGGCGGGATATCTCCGGAGAGTATTTCTCCAAAGTGCATATATACCGTGAACGGCTGGACAGGAGAAGTCAGCATAGAAGAGATAGCGAACGCGAGAGGGCTTCACGAGATTGCATCACCAGGTATTAACCTGCTGCCGTGGCTGATTGCATCTTCCGTTTTAATTTTTAATAACCCTGCGAGGCAAAGGCCTGTTCAAAATATGCTTATGCCGCTGTACCGAGAACGGAGCCAGCCTGACTATGGAACCATTACCCCTTTTTTGGACAACAGAACGGAACATGGACGTATATGTTCGGCGTTGCTATCGCATCTGTCGGCTGCAGGAAAGGAGCATCAGTAATGGGCTGGTCGTTCAGGGAGGATTCCGTAATCGTTGAAGAAGAATACAGAAGCCGGTTTTGTTGCGAGTTGTATCAAGCGGGGACTAATAACGTGCCTAATCTTTTCTTTCAACAAAATGAACCTTACGGAGAATGCATCAGTTACCGGTCGCTGGTTATTCCTAAGGACCGATATATGAGTGTTTCCGGTGAGTTGAGGAACCTTATTAAATCGGATTTGGCTTACAAAAGAGAGCTTCATTCGATTACGTGGAGTACGCTGAAGAAATTTTCTAAAATGGCCTACGCCTTGGAGAGAGGCGTAAAATCAGAGACGGTGACCCCTGAATTTTTGGATTATGCTGTGCGTATATGTGGGGAGACATTAGGGTTGTGTGAGTTTAACGGCGCATTGCCAGTCACATGGTATCGCTCCAAGCTTGAGGAAATCAGTGCGATGGGACCTCATAACATTGAATTAGAACATTTTTATTACTCAGAAGTCATGCCTCACCGGCTGCTGGTGCGCATGGGAAAACTATTGCTCTTGAAGGAATACTTTTCTCACAATGGCCAAGTATCTGGGGATGCCATCGAGCATTTCATCCGAAGGTTTGGGCTACATGATCCAGAGTGGTCCGATCCATTGGCTTTGAGGCAGTGGCAGAGAAAAGAATATATCGTTCGGGAGATTCAAACTATGGCTAAGCAAATGTCGATGGAGATGGTTAAGTTCGAGCTTGATCAGCTAATAAGCAATCGAATCGACAGCACAATCAGATATCGGCAGAAGCTGGCACAAGTCGCTGAAAATATGCTGGCCAACGATAGGAGCAAGGCAGAAATCTATAATTTTATTAGCGCGTTGGCCGTCGTCTCTTTAGCGACTACGGAAGAGGAGTATCGGCATATTATTCAAGACCATTTTTGGCGAAGTATCGGACAAATCGCTAGAGCGCTTGATCTGCCTACCGCAGTCATTTCCCGTGAAGATTTGTTGAGTTCGTTTGCGAAGCGAAGGAGAACGGCGTTTCATTTCTCGCGTAACCCTCGAATGGAGTGTGTGTAGATGAGCAAAGTATTAGTCGTCGGTGGAGCCGGTTATATTGGCTCAGTTTTGTTGGAGCAACTAGTGGAGCAAAACTATGAAGTTACCATTGTGGATACTTTTTTGTATGGCAAAACGGCTATTCCCAAAGCATGTGTGACTGTGCAGTCCGATATGAAGCATCTGGATCCGAATATCATGCGGGATCATGAGGCGGTTATTAATTTAGGAGGCTTTTCGAATGATCCGACAGCTAACTACAATCCCGAAACGAATTGGGAGTTAAACACCCATTGTGCTGTCGCATTAGCTGAAATGTGCAGGAGCCAGGGGATACCGAAATATATTTTGGCAAGTTCCTGTTCGTTATATGACCGTCAAAACCTGGACAGTGATTCGGATGAGTTGTTGTCGGAGACCAGCCGGATTCAACCGGTCGGCCATTATTCGCAATCGAAATTCGCAGCGGAGAACAGCATTAACCGTTTGCGAACGGCCGAATTTACGCCCATCATCCTGAGGAAAGGGACAGTGTTTGGGCTTTCGCCGCGCATGAGGTTTGATCTTGTGGTGAACACGATGATCAAAGATGCCATTGTAAAGGGCAAAATCTGCTTGCACAAAGGGGGCGAAATGTGGCGCCCAATGATCGAGGTAAAAGATGTTGCCCATGCGTATATCCGAGCACTTCAAACCAATATTGGGCTAGAAGATAATATTTTTAATATAAGTTATAAGAATTTTCGGATTTCTGAAGTAGGTCTTCGAGTCATTAACGAATTGAAACGGCAAGGATGCGAATGCGAGATCGAAATGGACTATTCCCTCGAAACGACACGCAATTATCGGGTTAATAACAGCAAAGCTAGGGAAGTTCTTGGTTTCTCGCCTTCTATTGAAATCGAACAGGCCGTCGCGGACATCTATCAAAAATATAAAGCGAATTTTGAAGAACTGATGCATCCGAGACAATACAATATCGAGTGGATGAAATTGGTCAGTCTCGTAAAATCTTCGTAATAGGAGAGAGGGCATTATGGATCACATGACATTCGAAAATAAAGCATTATATAAACAAAAACCGAATCATGCCACCATACAAGGGGTGAAGTTTAAAGAACTGGCCGCCCGAACGGATAACCGAGGCTGGCTAACGGAACTGTTGAGGGAAGATTCAGAGGATTATATTCCTTTTGGGCAACTTTATCTCGTTAACAATTATCAGGCTAATGTTATTCGCGCATTTCATATGCATTTTGAACAAGATGAGGTGTTTTTCGTTACAAACGGCGTGATTCAATTCATTCTTGTGGACGAACGGGCAGAGAGTCCCACGTATAAGCATTTGAATAGTTTTGTGATGGATGCAAGCCGGCCAATGGCTCTATGGGTGCCAAGAGGAATTCAGCACGGTTCAATGGCTTTGATGAATGGATCACAAATTACAGCAGTTACAACGCAGCCTTACAATGCTGAAAAGCCGGATGAGTTGAGGAGGCCATCTGATTATTATGGGCAAATATGGGGGCTAGGCGGATGGTGAAAAAAATTGCGATTCTTGGAGCAGCCGGAATGCTTGGAAAAGCGTTTGCCCAGAGGCTTGAACCTGGAAAATTTCATGTGACGGCGTTGGCTAAAAACCAATTGGATGTAACGGATGCAATAGCTGTTGCGGATGCCCTGCGATCACTAAAGCCCGACTTGGTGATCAACGTGTCCGCTTTTATGAATGCTGACCGCTGCGAGAAATTCCCGGAAAAAGCATTTCTCGTGAATGCGTTGGGCGCAAGAAACGTTTCAAATATATGTGAGGAAATTAAAGCGGCGCATCTTTGGTTCAGTTCCGATTTTGTATTCGATGGTTATACCAACAAGCCATACAGTGAGCATGATGGGACAAACCCGTTATCGGTCTATGGCATGACCAAATTAAACGGCGAGACTGCGATTAAGAATCATTGTTCCAGGCATTTTATTATCAGAACGTCCTCGCTGTACGGTGTCCAAGGGAGTAATTTCATTGAACGAATGCTGGAGCGCGTTCAGCAAGGATTGAACGTCGAAGTTGTGGATGATTTGTTTATTTCACCAACCTATGTCGAGGACTTGGTTCGCATCTCCATTGATATTTGGGAGCAGGGTTTAAGCTACGGCACCTACCACGCAGCCAATGAAGGCGTGACATCCTGGCATGGCCTTTTAGAGGAAGTTTTTCGTTTCTTGGATCTAAAGCAGAGAATCGAGCCTATTTCAATAAGCCAACGTGTTAACGATTTGAATCTTGCGCGAAGACCGATTTATTCGGCACTCAGCAGCAAAAAGCTGAGTGAAGCAGGCATTGCAAACGCCAGTTGGCAGGAAAGTGTCGGCCGGTATTTGATCGCCAGAAATTATAGATGAAGGATGGTGCCGCTTGAAAGTAGGGTTGATTGTGAGCACGGGATTTGACCTATCGAAAATAGCAGAGCAATGGGATGGCATCAATTGTGAGACGCAATGGGGCAATATCCCTTTCCGTAAAGCTAACGTAGGCGACCTAACGATCTATGCGGCTACCCGGAACGGGGCAAGCTCATGCGTCCCTCCGCATAAGGTCAATTACAAGGGAATTATGGCATCCTTTAAGAAACTCGGCATAGCCCAGATTGTATCCTCTTCCGTTGTAGGTTCGTTAAATCCGGATATTCGGCCAGGAGACGTTGTAATACTAGATCAGTTTTTGGATTTTACTAAACGTACGCCGTTTACGGCTTTTGAGCATGAGTTTGCCTTTTGCGATTTTACGGAGCCCTACTGTTCGCGCCTACGAGCGCTTCTGATTGGCGTGTGTGGCCAATTAGAAATCGAGCATCATAAGTCGGGCTGTTATGTCGGCGTTGATGGTCCAAGGTATGAGACCGCTGCTGAAGTTAGGATGTTTCACCGGCTTGGAGGAGACGTAGTAGGCATGACCAATGTGCAAGAATGCATCATGGCCCGTGAGAGTGGGATTTGTTACTCCTCTGCTGCTTTAGTGGTGAATTATGGGGCTGGCATTGCTGGTCCAGTAACGAGAAAGGATTGTTATGAACAAACATTAAAAAAGATCGGTGAACTGGAGGATCTCATAGCCGGGGTAATCGTTCAATTGAGAAACGTTCATGTTGAATGCAGTTGTTCGCAAGTGCCATTGGATTTGATTACATACAAATAAAGGCTGGAGGCTTGCTTGGATGCAGGCGAAAAAGTACAAGGGAGGAACCCCCATGGAGCCCATGTTACAATCGCTTCTTGATCCTGCCGTCATGGAGTTGCGTGATCGAACAGGCAATAAAGCTTACTTCCTGAGTGTCATGCTGCAAGGAGGTTACCGTGTTCCCGAGGGTTATGTGCTGCGCAATGATTTTCTCGACCAGCTAATCGCCAAGGCAGGGTTAACTGAGGAATTCCAACTGCTGTTGCGCTCGGAACAGGTTCTTAACCGGTTTGCCAAGCTGCAGAAGATGATTGCCAGCCTCCCCTACGCTGATGAAGATAGGATGATGCTGCTAGAAGTGAAAAGAAAGCTCGGAGGGAATATAGTCATTCGAAGCTCGGCGCCAGGAGAAGATGGAGCCAACTCCAGCATGGCGGGCTTATATACCTCCTATACGAATATTACAGATGATAACGAATGCCTGCAGTGTGTGTTGAATTGTTTTGCTTCGGCCTATACGCAAGGAGTGTATACACAAAATCATTTTGGCGAAGGTACGGCTATCGTGATGCAAACGTTTGTTGATTTTGAAATTGGCGGCGTGGCTTTTAGCCAAGATATATATAGCGATGGAAACGAAATGCTGCTCAATTACAAAGTTGGCGGTATCGAAGGGGTCGTTAGCGGCCAGCATTCGGGATTTTCTGCCAGAGTTCCACGAACAGGCGATATGCCAATCCTTGCGCATTTGGAACGTGAACAGGTTGCCATGCTTCTGAATTGGGGACAGGAATTCGAACAACTCGTTGGAGGGGCGGTTGATTTTGAATGGGGGCTCTGTGAGGGGAATTTATACTGCGTGCAGTTGCGCCCGGTTACATCACTCCGAGGATCGCTGGATGTTCCTGCCATTGTAGATATTGATGACGTAAAGGCTTGCTCACGTTTAAATCTAGGTGTTTTGAAAGAAAAGCATATGCGTTGGTTTGATAAGAAGCATCATGTTCGTAAAATGTGTAAGGCATTAGGCATTCGAGTGACGAACGTGCGTTACGTAATTAGCCCTGCTGGGGAGCCTGCTATTGTGGGTGCCATCAATGATGTGCTGTCGGCTATGGAAACTCCTTATATCGAAGCGTATGATGGTGATCGTTTCACGATCCTTTGTAGAGAACAATTATTGCAATATGCCAAAGACAAAAGCCAGGGTTTCCAAGAAGAACTTAAAATACTCGTTCAAGAGTTTACGAGTACAGTCTATTGCGGTTATGCCAGCATCGATAAGGATGGGCTCGTTTACGTTGAAACCTTGCCTGGAGGATTTCGGACGTTCTGGCTAGATGGGGCAACGCCCACCACATATTTAGTAACGGTTGACGGCGAGGCGGTAAAAGAAAAAATACAGACTGTTACTGGATATTTTGATTTTTGTTCTGAATCCAAAGATTTTGAACCTATTCATCCAGAAAAACCGTTCATGCATGGCTTAGAAGAAAAACAATTAAAAGAAATAGCTGATATGACAGGGAATCTTTCCCGCAAACTGGGGGAGGTTCGCATTGAATGGGTATTTGATGGCAATCACATTCGGTTCTTTGATCTATCGGAGGAGACCAGGCCGCTGGTTGAAACGTTGGGATTGGGCAATATGTTGTCGACAGGTTTTGCAGCGGGACAGGTTTGTATTCTTGATGATATCGATACCTTCGATGTTCTCTTCAACGACATTATTAGCGAGATTGATGTCGTGCCTAAAGCGTCTTTTAACAAGACGGTTCATTCGGATCGTTGCCAAGCGATGATTGAGGAGCTGCTGCAAGGCAAGGAGAGCCCAATCGTCGTCGCGGAATACCCTAAACGGACGCTTGCTGTATTGGCGGACTACGTATCAGGGTTTATTTTCGAACGTGGGGCTCTTCTATGCCATCTCGCAATTATTTTGAGAGAGAAACAAGTGCCAGCGGTCGTGGTTGAAGATGCAAGGGAGACCTTGCGTACGATCAAAAATGTACGCATTGCCGAAGGGGATGTCGCAGTTTTCTGATGCCACTGGGGAGAGTGAACAAGCATGACATGGAACGAATTCATTAAAGGTTTAGAAAGCTTGGATTGGAAGCAAGACACGCCTGAAACCTTCAATAAAGTGGAGGCACTCTTAAAAGGCATCTCACAAAATCCCGAAGAGTTGGAGAAGAGATGCCAAGAAATTGTTTCTAATCCAGATCTCTTGCAGAACTATAAACCTCACATGAGCTATCCTAACAAGATCATGGATATATTTGTTCTTTATCTTGCGCCTGACAACGGTTTCGCAGTACGGATGCACAGGCTGAAGACGAAGCAGGATAACGCTCATAAAATCCCTCAAGTGCACAGCCATGAATGGTCCTATTCGACTCTTATACTGAAAGGTTCTTATCAGGAAAGAAACTATCAGGTAAATTCGATGTCGGAGGAAAACCATACGGCGCAATTGGCGTTAATCGAGGATCACGTATTAACAGCAAACGAAATCAATACGGGCATGGCGGGCACCCCGCATATCACTATTAATCATGAAGAAGAGAGCTGCATCACTTTATTTGTAAGAGGGAACTTCCAAGGGACAGGCTTTAAAGTCTATCAAATGGAAGAGGGTACCTTCACGTTTAGCGATGGAAAATTCAAGCAGGCAGAGGAGACTGTCCTTTGCCGGGAACTTATGCGCATCGGCCGACTACAATCTTGACAGAAGTGGAGAGCACATCATGTATGTACTTGGATTGAATTGCGGCAAACATGACTCTTCTGCCGCATTGGTAAAGGATGGGCAGTTGATCGCTATGGCTGAGCAGGAACGATTCAGCCGGAATAAAAGGGCTGTGGGTGAAGCGCCGGTTGATGCGATTTTATTTTGTCTCACTAAAGCTGGAATCGGGCTGGAGGACGTGAACGCTGTTGCTTTGGGCTGGAATTATTCCCGCACGCGTGAATTGTACAACGAGCCGGCGGATGGAAGGGACCAGAGAGAGGTTCTGTTTCCTAAATCAGTGTTTAAGGCAACGGCGATTCCTCCGATTATGCCTGTCGATCATCATTTAGCCCATGCAGCTAGTGCATTCTGGCCAAGCGGGTTTAAGGAATCTGCCATTCTGGTTGTTGACGGCGGTGGGGAAACGGAATCAACAACAATCGCATACGGAAATGGAAACGGCATTCAGGTTCTTGAATCTCTTCCCTTGCCAGGTTCATTGGGACACTACTATGCAGCGGCGACCCGTTATGTTGGCATGAAGGCAAGGCATGCCGGGAAGATGATGGGGCTTGCTGCATACGGGAAGCCGGATCAGGCTATGCCGCTTTCTGTCGATGAAACTGGCCTGAATTGGCGGGGGTTATCTGAGTTAGAGCATTCTGGATCCTACTCCGCAATGGAGTCGTTTCGAGCAGCATTGGAAGACCATTTCGAACAGAATTGTTTTCCTTTTAAAAAAGGGACAGGAGAAGATCTATTCGCCTATGTATCCTTTGCAGCATCTGCCCAGAAGTCGTTAGAAGAGGCAATTTTGTCGTTGGCGGAACGGGCATGTTCCTTAACGAAACAGCGAAATATCGTGCTTGCCGGCGGGGTAGCGCTGAACTGCAGCGCCAATGGCAAGCTGGCCCGATCTGGCATTGCCAATAACCTATTTGTTCAACCTGCAGCGAGTGATTCAGGTGTTTCTTGGGGGGCTGCGCTAGTACTATCGCAGCGATTGGGCGTTAATATGCAGAGTGAAGCGATGCGGCATGCCTATTGGGGACCAGATTATAGCCACTGTGACATCGAGGCCAGCCTGAATGATGCACAACTTAAATTTGAACGGCTTACCCATGAAGAGCTCATCGAACAGGTTGCTATGTGCCTACATCATAAAAAGATCGTCGGGTGGTTTCAGGGTCGAGCGGAAATCGGGCCGCGTGCCCTGGGGGCGCGGAGCATTCTCGGAAATCCAACTGACCGGGATACACTAATTCGTTTAAATAGAATCAAGTGCCGTGAGATGTGGCGGCCTTTTGCGCCTAGTGTGGCAGAAGAGAGTTTCCATCACTATTTTGACAGCCCTCATCCTTCTCCGTTTATGATTGTCGCCGCCAAGGTTCATGAATCCATGCGCAAGAGAATTCCTGCAGTCGTACACGCAGATGGCACAGCACGCCCTCAATCGGTACGCAGGGAAGATAATGAACTTTATTGGAAACTGCTTCAGAAATTCGGCGAATACAGTGGAATGCCGGTCCTTGTGAACACCTCGTTTAATTTGGATAAAGAACCGATCGTACACACGCCGGGGCAAGCAATAACTGATTTTATCAATACGGAGATGGACGTGCTGGCCATCGGCAACTATATAGTGAGGAAGTAAGGGGTGATTTTACGGTGTTCGATCGTATCATCGACCGGGTGGGAAACACTCCGTTGCTTAAAATTCCGATTCAGGATTTGCCCACGGTGAATGTTTACAGCAAGTTGGAATTTCATAATCCGACAGGCAGCGTTAAAGATAGAGCGGCAAGTTATATCCTTCACAAATTAATAGAAGACAAAGAAATTGTGCCTGGCGATACGATAATCGAGTCTACTTCGGGAAATTTCGGAATTGCTCTGGCCGTTTTCACGCAAGCTTTGGGCTACAGATTTATTTGTGTAATCGACCCGAATATTTCGGAAGTAAATGAATTTTTGATCCGAAAATTTTGTCCGAATGTAATAAAGGTATCCGAGGTCGACGAGAATGGCGGTTATTTGCTAAGTCGGATTAAAAAGGTGAAACAGTTGCTGAGGGAGATCCCGAATTCGTATTGGATCAATCAGTACAGCAGCGAATATAACGCGGATGCTTATTGCGATACGTTAGGTGAAGAACTAATAGGTGAGATAGGCCGAATCGACTATTTGTTTTTAGGAGTGAGTTCAGGGGGGACTATTACCGGGGTGTCCCGAAAAATTAAGCAAATGTTTCCGGATTGTAAGGTCATCGCTGTGGACATTTATGGTTCCGTCATATTCGGGCAGCCTCCAAAGAAACGATACATACCGGGGATTGGCTCCAGTATGGTTCCAGAAATTTTGAAGAATGCCCTGATCGACGACGTCATTTATGTTGATGAAGTCGAAACGGTGGAAGGATGTCACGAACTGCTGCAAAGCCATTATATTTTTGCAGGAGGCTCGTCGGGATCTGTCTATGTCGCCATAAAAAAATATTTTAAGGATGCAAACATTCAAAATGCGCCTAATGTTGTTACGATTTTTCCTGATAAGGGAGAGCGTTATTTAAACACCATCTATAACAATGAGTGGTGCAGGCGGCTTATTGCCAATGCATCGAATGAAATCAAATACAGCTAGGAGATGCGCAATGCGCTACTTGAACGAAGAGGATATCAAGTCGATTGGGATGCCGTGGGAAGATCTGATCGCAGCCATTGAGGCTACAGTCGATTGTATGAGAGCGCATGACTATGTCCAGCCTGTCAAACCGTATTTGAGATACCGTAACCCTGATAATCGAATTATTGCAATGCCTGCATTTGTAGGGGGGGCGGTTGAGGCGGCGGGCATCAAGTGGATATCTAGCTTTCCAGACAATCATCAAATGCAGCTTCCCAGAGCGCATAGTGTAGTGATACTCAATGAGCCAGATACAGGGCAACCTCTAGCCATTATTAATACAGCATTGCTGAGCATTATGAGGACGGTGGCAGTATCCGGTTTCTTCGTCAAGGGCTATATGGCGGCAAGAAAGCCGTGCAAGGTTAAAGTCGGCATAATAGGCCTTGGCCCGATTGGAACGCATCATTTGAAGTTTTTTGAGGACATTTACGGACAATGGATAGATGCTTTTTTGCTTTATGACGAAAACCCGATGAAGCTGGACGGCTTAATGGATAGGGATCGCATGACAATAACACCAACATGGGAAGAAGCGTACATTGAGGCTGACATTGTATTAACATGTACAACAGCTAAGAGGCCTTATATTTGCCTTCCACCCAAGAAAGGGGCGCTTCTCTTAAATGTATCGCTGCGAGATTATGGATCGCAAATATTTGATTCTGTCGAACATGCAATTATTGTCGATAACTGGACTGAGGTTTGCAGGGAGAATACGGATATTGAAAAGATGCATCTTGAACGAGGATTAAAGGAAGAGGATACATGCAGCATCACGGATCTGGAGCAGGGCATATGGCATCAATGGCTTGGCGCCGATCACCCGATTATGGTGAACCCGATGGGAATGGCGTCTTTCGATATTGCAATCGGCAAGTATTATTTGAACAAGGCCATAGAGAAGGGAATTGGAACCATACTTTAGGACGGAGGATAAAAAGGTGGTATCTGTAGACAGTTCTGCACCCCAACGCATGAAAGAACGGATGATTTTGCGCATCTACTGGTGGGTTCTTTCGTTCTTGTTTCCTTACAAATGGCAGCTGTTAACTGTGCTCGCATGCAGCATGGTGATTTCTGGAATTGAGCTCGCCATCCCTAAATTTATCGAGCATTTAATTGACCAAATTATGTCCGTCGGCCATTTTTCGAATTTTGGCGAAACACTCGCTGTGATGGCGGGTTTGCTCATTATTATGTTCGGCATATCTGCCCTGCGGATGCTCGTTCAGCGCCACATGCAGGAAAAGGCTGCTAGCGATTTGCAATTCCGGATTATTCAGCAACTGCGTACGTTAGGCTATTCTTATTTTGAAAAGCATGCCGTAGGCGAGAGCCTGTCACTCGTGAACACGGAATTAAACGCTGTACAAAACATATATCGCAGTGCATTCCCAAGCATGGTCAATGAATTAATATTTGCCGCACTCTCGTTCGGGTTTATGTTTTCGATCCATGCGGGGTTGTCCTTATTGATCATCCCGTTTTTCGGCCTGTATTATGTGATGGGCCCTTATTTCGAGAAGAAGGCAGCTAACGCGCAAGCGGAATGGGGAGAGAATCGGATCCGCTACAACCGCAAGATTTACGAGAGCGTGTCGGCGATCTCGGAGCTAAGGGCGAACGGCGCCCAGCCGTGGGACTATCGCCAATTTATGGACAAGCGCCAGGCGATGGATGACGGGATGGTTCGAACGTTCTGGTATTCCTTCCTGCGCGGTTCTGTACGCCGGTTTTGCAATAATCTCGGGGCTATCGCAATCTTCATAGTTGGCTTCTATCTCATCAAAGACGGGGCGATCAGCATCGGGGCTTTTACAGCCTTTATGCTGTACTATTTCAACTCGATCTTTAAGCTAACGGTCGTAGTCACCCTGATCACCGAGCAAAGGCTGCAAATGGTTCAAGCTAAGCGGATTTATGATTTCATGCATCTTGAACCGGAAGTGAAGGAGAAAGAGAATGCTCGGGCTATTGGCCATGTCGAGGGCAAGATTGATTTTGACCGGGTTTCGTTTCACTATGGCGATGGAAGCCATGCGATTATTCATGATTTTTCGTTATCGGTCCAAAGCGGGGAGAAGGTTGCGTTGGTTGGATTAAGCGGTGGCGGAAAGTCGACGCTTACTAAATTAATTGGCCGTTTCTATGATCCGAAACAGGGTGAGATTCGTCTCGACAATGTCCCCCTGGCCGACATGAAGCTGTCGGATCTGCGAAACAGCATGGGTTTTGTGTTCCAAGATACCTTCTTGTTCGGAAGCACGATTGAAGAGAACATCAGGTTCGGCAACCCGGATGCATCCGATGAAGAGGTTATAGCAGCGGCTAAGGCAGCGTATGCAGATGAATTTATCCAACAGCTGCCTATGGGATACGCCACGGTTGTGGGCGAGAGAGGGGTCAAGCTATCTGGCGGCCAGAAACAGCGGATATCAATTGCGCGCATGTTTGTCAAAAATCCTTCGATCGTCGTTTTGGATGAAGCGACCTCCGCACTCGACAATATAAGCGAGTTAGAAGTGAAGAAAGCATTGGACGCCTTGCTGCAGGGCAGGACGACCATTGCTGTCGCACATCGGTTGTCTACGATTGCTAATTACGACCGGATCGTCGTTGTTCATGAGGGGAAAGCAGCCGAGGTTGGCAGCTATAACGAGTTGCTTGCGTTAGGCGGCATTTTTTATCAAATGGTTCATGGCAACGATTCGACTGCAATACTGCCGGAGGTGATGTGAGGCTATGAAATGGTTATTAACGTTCATGATGCCAAGGAAATGGTTTCTGTTGTTGTCGATCGGCGTAATGGCCCTAGAATCGATATGCGGCATTCAAGCCGTCGCGCTACAGCAGAAATTCATTGATTCCGTCATTATTAATCAACAATATGGCCTATTTTGGCCTACGCTTGGGTGGATTTCCGCCGCATTTTTACTTCACGCCTTATTGTTCACGTTAGGGCCGCACACGACCCATCTGAATATGGCTTACTTTCATAAAAGGCTGGCGGGGCAGTTTATGAAAACGATCTATCGGCTGCCGATGTCCAAATTACGCAAAGAACGGTCCGGCAGCTATGTGCAATTTTTCTCTAACGATATCGAGAACGTGTATGGATTGCTAGGCAGCGACATCGCGCGGGGCATGCAGCAGCTTATTGCGGCCGTCTTGTTAATTGCCATTGTAGCGAAGGCCAATATGATGATGCTAGTTGCCTTATTCTTGTTTATCGTTGTTTACATCGGAATGGGCAAGTACTTTTCCTCCAGAATGAAGAAGGCAGCAAGAGCGGTGCAGGAGAATCGGTCGGCACTCGTCGTTCAATTGGAAGAATCGATCTCAGGTACACGGGAAGTTATTGCGTTCCACCGGGAAGAGTGGGAGAGAACCCAGTACAAGAACGTATTCCAGCGATACTACGAGAGCATCATGAACGAGGGCAAATGGCTGAATAAACAGATGCTTGCAACAGATCCTTTTAAATGGGCGATGAAGCTGCTCGTGATCGTATATGGCGGATACCTTGTCATCAATCATTCGTTGTCTATCGGCATGTTTGTTGTTGTCTTTCAGCTTACTTCTATGCTGGGGGACACCTGCCAAAGCTTGTTCAACACCGTCATGGGATTGTCTGGAAGAATGGCGAGCGTGGAGAGGGTTAGAGAGGCGTTAGAGGAAAATATGTTTGATCCTGGCTCTGAGCCTTTAGAAGGTAAAGTATCCTCCTTACGGTTTCAACAGGTTGGCTTTACGTACGAATCCGAGGAACAGCAGGTGCTGCATGAGGTTACCTTGGATATGCCGATGGGCAAAAAGATCGCGTTCGTTGGGGCGAGCGGCAGCGGCAAATCAACGGTTGCCCACTTGCTCTCGCGTTTCTTTGAACCTGGTTCGGGCGAGATTGTTGTCAATGGGATGGATTTAAAAGACATTCGGCGGGATGCGTGGACGGAGCATATCGGCATCGTGTTTCAGGACCCGTATATTTTCCCGGATTCCATCGCTAACAATATTAAGCTAGGGCTTGATGCAACTGAGGAGCAAATCACAAAGGTTTGCCAAGCGGTTGAAATTGATGAACATATCCGCAGCCTTCCGCTGCAGTATGAAACGCCGCTCGGGGAGAGAGGAATGACCTTGTCTGGCGGGCAGCGCCAGCGAATTGCGCTAGCGCGGGCCCTGCTTCGGGATCCTGAAATATTGATTTTGGACGAAGCCACGTCAGCGCTTGATCTCGAAACGGAGCGAACGTTCCAGCGAAACCTGGATACGTTAAGGGAAGGCAAGACGACAATCATAATCGCGCATCGGCTGTCGACCATCGAGAATGCAGATGTCATTTATGTCATGCAGAAGGGCCGGATTGTAGATGCAGGAACGCATGAGGAGCTTATGAGCGAGAGCCGGGCATATCATTCGCTGCTAGCGGCTCACGCGGAGCTGCAGGTGTCTTGAGTGGGATTAAATTAAATGTATTGAGGTGAACGTGTTGAGGCAGTTACTGTTACATATAAAAAATGTTAAAGACAGTTATCCATTAGATTATGTAACCTGTTTCGAAAAGCCGGTAGCTATTGCAGCAGAAGGAATGAAGAGAGATTCATTCTTTCTGGTGTATATGTATCTGAAGTTTATGCGGGCGTATCATACTAATCTAGCTTCAGAACAGCACATAGACCGTTGGTCCAATACTTTCCCGCATTTAGGGCTAAAAGTTAATGTCATTCCGGTTAATGCCGCGAATCTGATCGACAACATTGTGAAAGAGCTCGATGAGGGGCGCCCTGTTTTGGTGGGGGGCGACTTAAATCAATTGTATTATTCCTATCACTACGAAGAATCACATTGGCCTCATTTGTTTTTGATCCGGGGGTATGAAGACAAAAAGAAAGTATTGCATATTATCGATGGCTGCCAGAAGAAAACAGATGAGCACTTGTATGAAGAATTTGTAATGGAATATGAGACGCTTCATAAAGTGTTTCAAGCTGGTGCGGAATCTTACGGATACGATGTAATTTACTCGATTGAGGCGGATCCCAAGCAATACTCGATAAAGGAAAAGCTCATTCAATTTATCGATTTTATGGATCAATACCGTACGGACCAACCTTTCAAAGAGTTAGATATTATGAAAAAAAATGTGGCTAATTCTGCATCCCTTGCCAAAGGGGATTTGGATAAAGTGAATTTTGAACTGATGAAGATTACTAAGCATAAGAAAGTGCTGTACAGTGAGTTGTTTCGAATGCTGGAAGGGACACTGCCGGATGAGGCACGTAATGGCCTGGACCAGCTTCTGGCTGCCTGGAAACTTGCTATTAGCAAGTTTGTCCTAGCTTGCCATAGGAAAAAAGAGATCGATTGCGCGGAATTAGTACAGTTACCGCTTCAATATGAACAAATGGTGTATGATGCTGTTCTAACAGCGAGAAGTGTTCTTGAGAGGGAACAAGAGCGGGTGGAACCTTCTCAAACCGAGTGGATGACTGAAAATAACGAAGATGGTATCCTCCATATCCTCCATAACAGAAGTTTTCACTTTCATTTTCGTGGCGATAAAACCTATAACTCATGGATCACCGATGACTCACCGAAGTTATTTTTTAAATCCTTACAAAACAATAATCTAGCAAAAGATTTTACTATTCAGGTTGAGTTGGAAGTTGTCGGCAAGAGCAGGGATTTGTCCTATCATGCAGGTTTTGTGCTCAGAACAAAGACGGGGGACATGTACTTTTGGGGGATGAATTGCGGGGAGTCTTTGATGCTTTCGCATATTGGCAACACCAATATTGCTGTTGAGGTACTGGAACATGACTCGGTTGGGCTGCTAATTGAAAAAGAGCACGACTGTTACCATTTCAGCTATAGGCAAGAGGGCAAAGTGAATCGTATTAGTGCTTTGAACAATTTGGATGTTGCTGAAATTGGCCTCGTCTGCAAAACCTGGGATGAAGCAAACGAACTTAGCGTCCATTTTACAGGGCTAACAGCTACATCTTCTTTGAATGAAACGCTTATTTAGAAAATAACGGTAAGGTGATGGGATGATGACTCCACAATTTTTTGAAATTATTAGCCAGTATTTAGAGAAGGCAGATGAGATCGATCCTGAAGAAGAACTCGTTTCATTGGGCCTAGACTCCTTGAAGGTGATCAACCTCGTGTTGGATCTTGAGGATGCGTTTGGCATTGAGTTTCCCGACCGCTATCTTAATGAGGAGACTTTCCGGACTTCAATATCTTTATGGAATACGATAACTGCGATCAAAGACAATCAGTAACCAATGTGGACAAACGTAAAGGGGAAACCATATTTGAACTTATATCCGTTGAAGGATGACTCGGTCGCAAATTATTTGATGAAAGAAACTGTTCCATGCGGCAATGATAAACAATTCGAATTGAGGATCCAATGGCAAGATGGGCTTGAAGTGTTGGCGGCTGAGCCGGGGGTTTCAATAGATGAGGTGCTTCTAGCCGTAATTTGTATTGTTCTTGCAAAATATACCTATCAGAAGCAAATAACAGTTAACGTACGTACTGATGCTGTAGAGAAGCAGATAGGCTGCAAATTGGACGGGCGTCAGCCTTTTGCTTCCCTGCTCCGTCAGGTCGGGGAACAGATGAACAGTCAAAATGTCGCTGATCGTGTGGATTCGTGCGTGGAACGAATTGTTTTCTGCAGTTCAGGAAGAGAAACTGTCGATCAACATTTAAAATTCACGCCACTAAGTGGGAAGTTCGGGGTAACTCTTAAAATTGAGTATAAAGACGTTTTATCATCTGAGAGTGTCTGGCGTATGGGAGAGCATATCCTTCATGTTTTAAACAAGGTTGCTGATCAGCCGGATATACTGCTGGAAGCAATTGAGATGGTTTCGCCAATTGAGAAAGATTTATTATTGACACGATTTAACCGAACGGAATCAAGCATTTTGGATCAAACCTTTATTCCGCAATTCGAACATATGGTTGAGTGTTACCCTGAGCGAATCGCAATGAAGCATAATGACATTGAAATTAGTTATGCGCATGCAAACCGTGCAGCGAATCAGTTGGCTCGTTATTTCCTGGATCAGGGAATAACAACGCAGGCGTTTGTTGTCATTGCGATGCCGCGATCCCATCTTTTTGGAATCTGTGTATTGGCTTTATGGAAAATACGAGCGATATATGTGCCGGTAGAACATGATTACCCGAAAGAGAGACTGGCCCAAATACTAGGTGAATGTGAAGCTGCTCATATTCTGACATCATCCCATTCGGTGCGGCACGAAGGCGTTACGGCTATCCAAATAAATGATGAACTGCTTCAGGCCATTGCTTTGCTGGATGATAAGAACGTGGTACAGAATTATTTAATGGAAGATATATCCTATGTTATATATACTTCTGGATCCACTGGAAAACCAAAAGGCGTGATGATCGAACATCGGGGAATGATGAATCATCTGCTTGCCAAAATTGAGGATTTCAGCATTACAGAGCAAACCGCCGTTGCGCAGATGGCCTCCCAGTGCTTTGACATATCGGTTTGGCAACTGTTCGCACCGCTGATAGCTGGCGGAAGGACGGTTATTTATGAAAAGCAGGCCGTAACGGCAGTGAAGACGCTTGTCCACCAACTTATTGCTGACCGGATTTCAATTTTGGAGATTGTCCCTTCCTACCTTGCGGCGATGCTAGAGTTTCTAAAGAGAAGAACCGTCAAGTTGGAACATTTGCAACTGCTGATGGTCACTGGTGAGATTGTAAAGCCGTTTTTGCTCGAAACGTGGTTTCAGCTCTACCCAGAGATTCCTTTCGCCAATGTTTATGGACCGACAGAAGCCTCAGATGATATAACGCACTATTTCTCGGATAAAGCCTTGCTGGCTGATTATGTTCCGATTGGGAAGCCGATTCGAAATATGACTGTGTACATCTTTGATCGATTTGATAACCTGTGCCCGGTTGGGGCAGTAGGTGAGATATGTGTTGCCGGAGATGGGGTTGGACCGGGGTATGTCCGTAATATAGAGAAAACTAATGCGGTCTTTGGCATTGCTCCATTTCAGAATGAATGTGTCCGAATGTACAGAACAGGCGATCTCGGATACTGGCTGTCGGACGGAAATATTCGTTTTATAGGGCGTAAGGATAATCAAGTAAAGGTTAAGGGGTACCGAATCGAATTGGAAGAAATAGAGAATACCTTCATGAGGATTGCAAATGTTCAGGAGATCGCTGCCGACGTGATCAATCATGATGGCGGCAATGCAATTGCCGTATATTATGTACATGATCGGGAAATGGATATTCCAGCAGTCATTCAAGCAGCCAGACAGGTGTTGCCTGAATACATGATACCAATCCGATTTATCCGAATGGAGCATATGCCAACATTAGTAAGCGGGAAATTGGATAGAAAACAACTTCAGAAACATGCGCTTGCTTATAGCCTGGGGGATTCATGATAATGATCGATTTAAAAAATAAACTGTCTCACGCCGTCGATAATATTATTGCTAAACATGCTGCCGATGTAGATAGACAGTCAAGATTTCCATTGGAATCTATCAACGCTTTGAAGGATATTAAGCTATTGGGCGCTTATATTAAGCGAGAAGATGGCGGGCTAGGCTGCACGTTGTCTGACATTGCCGGCATGACCATGATGATCGCCCAAAAATGCGCGTCTACCGCCATGATTTTTGCCATGCACCACATTCAAGTCGCGTGTATCATGCATCACGAGGAGAGTAGCAGCTTTAAGGGGTATTTGAAGGAAATCGCTGACAAGCAATTGCTGCTTGCTTCGAATACGTCTGAGGTAGGCACAGGAGGAGATAATGGGCGGAGTATCGCAGGTGTCGAGTATGTGGGTCCAAGATGCACGCTTCTCAAAGATGCTTCGATTATTTCCTATGGCGCTTACGCGGATAGCATTTTGGTCACGGCCAAGAAATCCCCGGACGCGCGCACGACAGATCAAGTGCTGATATTAATGAAAAAGGAAGAGACTGAGCTTACAGAGACCGGAGTATGGGACACTCTTGGGATGCGGGGCACATGCAGCCCGCCATTTCAAATAAAGGGTTCCTTTCCCATAGAAAATATTTTTAATACGCAATTCAAAACCGTGCTTTCCCAAACAATGGTGCCGGTATCCCATATTCTATGGTCGTCCTGCTGGCTGGGAATCGCAACTGATGCTGCCGACACGGCGAGAAAGTATGTGCAATCCAAAGCGCGGAAAAGCAAGCCCTATCTTCCAGATACGAGATTGGCGGAAATGAACAATAGTTTGCAGTTACTAAACAGCCAATTGATTCATTGTTTGGACACATATAAAGCGTTGCTTGAATTGCCAGAAGAGCATCGGAAGAGTGAACTAACCAGCACACCTGTTTTGTTGAAGTGGAATGCTTTAAAGATGAATGTTTCGAACGATGCAGCAGGGATTGTGCATCGTGCGATGCAGATTTGTGGCATTTCATCTTACCAAAATAACGGTCAATACACCTTGGCCAAACATCTGCGTGACATTCATTCGGCGAGCTTGATGATCAATAACGAGCGTTTAATGGAAACCAATGCATCTTTATTATTAATTTATAAAAATTCTGATCATCCATTGTTCTAAGAAAGCGGGGAAGTGGCATGGGCATCACCTTGGAAGCGAGACTGTTAATTATTCTAGGTAAATCGACACTTAGTTACGAGGAGATCGAAGAAGCCAAACACATTATGGAAAACCGGCACTTTCACATACCGCGATTTTTTAGGTTAATATTCGAACATAAAGTGGCTACGTTTGTCTATCAGAATTTGCTCCGCCATGAGCTTACTAATTATATAAAGCGTAAATACCGTCATGTTCTGGAAATTTATTGCGCGGACATAACAAGACGATTTACGGCCATTAATAGGGAAGTGGATTGCTTAGTTCGCAATTTCGCAGAAAAGCAAGTTAAGCCCGTATTTCTTAAAGGGGTTTTGTTAAACAATACAATATATAAGGAATTCGGTGTGAGATATTGCAATGATATTGATATTCTAGTTAGAGAGGAAGACATCACAGTTGTCAGCCAAATTTTGACGGAGCTTGGTTTTATTCAGGGGTTTGAAGGCGATAATCTAACGATAGTTAACTCTACTAGGAAACAGGAAGTATTTCACAGAATGACAACGCATGAGTTGATCGGATTCCTGAAGAAATTTGATAACCCTGTATTTGGCTTACTAGCGGTTGACTTGCAGTTTGATATCTTCAGCCGTTCCAAAAATATGAAAGTCCAATATAACATCCCTGCTTTGTTTGATTCCATCAATCCAGTAGGTGAGGGCAGTACCGAGAGCGTAATGTATAGCCTCAGCCCCGCCAATAATATACTGCAGCTTGCGTCTCACCTATATAATGACGCGGTAAGATTTCCAAATGTACTAGAAGGCAAAGACGGGGAGCTGTACAAATATACGGATCTGTATGAATATATCATCGCCAATGCGAACCATGTGAACTGGGACAGGTTTGCAGATAGTGTGTGTGGGCATGAGACGGCATCAATTCTTTATTATGCGCTATACCATGCCGAGTTGTTGTTTGGCTCCTTTGTTCCATCTTCATTTATGAACGCTATTCGTCCAGCTAATCTTACCTATTTAGATCAATATGGGTTTGAAGAAGAACAGCGATTTACCTGGCAAACGCCTTTCCTTACCCGGTTTTTCGATTCGGAGAAGAGAAGAGAGGAAATTATGCAAATCAATCCGGCACAATTTAAAGAAACTGCAAAATTTATGAACTTTTATGAACAGCAAATATAGAATCTGGATCAATACAGCCATACATTAATGAAATGAATCTTAGCTCCGGTTGCGATATGCAGCAAGAGCTTTTTTTTATGCTTAAGCTAATACGCCAACAACCGCCCATTATCATGCCACTGCCCATACAGCTTATTCATGCGAGTATGCTCAATAAACTTGGCCAATCGATTCTGGTATAACGCCCGGTCATTATGCACGGATTGGATGTTATGAATTTTCACTCTGACATAGAGTTCGGGCAAAGCTTGGAAATTGCGATACAGTGTTTCGTCTTCGCGGAGCTGAGACAAAATTTCTTCGTGAATAATGAACGATTCGGGGCTCATGTCCGGCAGCACTTTTCTTCCTGCTTCCGTCATGAGCCCTAATTTATTTAACCGCCGGACGCGTTCTTTGTTAAGCTCTGTCCAGTTGCTCTTCTTCTTGCGTGGGGAAAATCGTTGCGCGGTTTGCGTGTCGTTTAATTTCTTAGTGGTGCTGTCAATCCAGCCAAAGCATAACGCTTCTTCTACAAAATCCAAGTAACCCGCGGATTGCGGATTAGCCGTAACTGCCCAACAATAATCTTCTGTGCTGTGGTGGCTATGGAGCCACTCCCGCCATTCCTGCCGGGAGTGGACTTGTACGAGTTTATCGATGATCATTTTACGGATTGCTCCTTATCCTTGGTTTCTAGCATTCACGATATCCAAATAGTGAGTGTTGTACATAATCCCCAACACGTTGCCGAATGGGTCTCGTAATGGTTGTAATTTGCCCATCATTCATTTCCCCTTTCCTTTGTTAGCGTCATCATTTGCTTGATATGGCAATGATAAACTATCGTTCCTGACAGCTGTGTGTCAGTGTTTGGATCCAGGAGGAAGGCCGTCGAATGAGGATACTTGGACAGAAGGGAAGTAATAGTTATACGATTCCTCTTTCCAGGATTCGTACTTCTGCAGTCCAATATAAACATGATCGTGGATTTTATGCTGGATCGCATTCTTTTCGTTCATCCTAAATGCGTTGGCAACCAAGTTCGACGTGAAGTTTTGAAAGTCATCTTCTAAAAAGATTTTATGCCGGGACCCAGCCAAAAGGAAGGCGGGCTTGAACACGATGGAAGGCGTAAAAACGGTGTTATATCAAGATGCGGCAATATTAATTGAAGAACAGCCGCATGCGCAAGCGATTATTAAGCATTTTCTGAAAGGTGAGTCCTTCTTATTTCATAACATTGCGTTTGTGGAGGCAGAAGAGAGCAAGTGAACAGTGGGGGAAACGGAGCATGAACATTAACGTTCAACCCATTACAATTGAGAGTAAGTTCATTGAACGCGCTGGAGAGTGAATAGGGCAGAAAAACCTGCCACAAAATGCGAGGGAAGCCCACAGTTTTTCAAAACACCGGGTTTCTCTTTTTGCTGTTAAAACCCGTTTCCGTGAACAATTCGGCGTTATTGTATGAAAATGTAACACTATGATACTATTAGATCGAACTGGAATAACAAAGTGTAAATTCCTCGAAATAACATTGCATAAAGGAGATAACCTATGCATTCGAAGATACTTCCAATGAATTACCCGCCAGTTACTTCGTGGACGTGGCATGCCAATCTATTATCGGTTATAACCAACTATGAAGAGACAAACGATTGGTTGTATAGCAACTATATTCAGCTTGTATGCGAAGGCGGCAGTTATATCGATTTTTTTCCTAGGGCGACTGCAAAGCAGGATTGTCCTTGGACCTATAACCAGATAATCAAGAGAGAAACAATCGAGCTGCTGGCCAAAGATATTTGCAGCTTTTTTATTGAGAGCATAAATATGGATAATTATATTTTTGGCGTGTTCGAACAATCATTCTTTTTCAAAGGGTGCGACACACCTCTCCCGCATGAGTTGTTTATTTACGGGTATGATTTAGAAAAGCGCTTATTCTACGTCGCCGATTTTACTTTCAAAGACGCATATTCGTATGAAACAGTCACGTTCGAACAATTAGAAGCTGCCTATTGGGGCATTGGGGAAGATCGGGATTATAATTTTGATGGAAGGGGCGGAATTGAGTTATTAAGCTTTTATAGCAAAACACATTATGATTTTGATGTGTATTTTGTTGCCGAATCCATTAAAGAATATATTCATTCAACGAATACTTCTGATAAATATAGAATGTTCAAAAATTCGACTCCGGGCGAATATGGTTTAAATGTTTATACAACATTGGGTACGTTTTTAGAGGAAAATCCTGATTTTAGAGATTATAAACCTTTACATATTTTGTTTGACCATAAAGTTTTGATGCTGGAAAGAATCAAATTTATGGGCATGCACGGATTTCTTAGCAATTCGGAAGAGATTTACGAACAGTACACGGCCGTCTTTGAAAATATAAGAAATGCAAGAAATCTGTTTCTTAAAAAACTATTCAAAAATAGCGCTACAATCAACAATCGAATAATCGAAATCCTGCACATTGCCCAAAATAAAGAAAAAGAAGTACTTCAACTGCTTCTCGATAATTTGATTTACAAGGAAGCAGCCGCACATAGAAACTGGATGGACGTGACGGGAACAAAGTTGAAGTAAAAGAGGGATTCATTTATGAGCGAAAAAGATATTATTGACCAGACCGAATCTCCGGTGACAATCAATAAAATGGTACAGGATTTAAACCTTCTCGGTGTGCGGGAGGGGGATACGATTCTTGTGCATTCCTCGATTTCTAAGCTGGGATGGGTTTGCGGAGGCCCGCAAGCGGCTGTGGAAGGATTGTTGCAAGCAATCGGCGAGTCAGGAACACTCGTTATGCCGGCACATAGCAGCGATTGGAGTGATCCCGCTGAATGGGGAAATCCTCCGGTCCCTCATGCGTGGATTGATATTATTTACAATGAATGGCCGCCGTTTGATCCTGCCGTAACGCCAACAAGGGAGATGGGGCGCATCGCTGAGGCGTTTCGGACATACCCAGGGACGATGCGGTCAGAGCATCCCCAAACCTCCTTTTGCGCGAAGGGGCAGCAAGCAGGGAATATCGTGCGGAACCATCCTTTAACCCCTCAGTTGGGCGTGCATTCCCCGCTTGGCAAATTGTACGATCTGAATGCAAAGGTGCTTCTGCTCGGCGTCGGTTATGATAAATGTACAAGCTTTCATTTGGCTGAGACCGTATTAACAGGCATGCCAATGAAACAGATGGGGACCGCCATGCTAGAGGGCGGAAGCCGCGTATGGAAGTGGTTTACGGACTTTGCCTACGATGCTGAGGATTTCATTACACTAGGTGAGCATTTTGAGCAGAAAGCTAACGTCCAGCGAGGCAATGTAGGCAACGCTGAATGTAGGCTGTTTGAGATAAAGGAAGCCGTGGACTTTGCAAGCCAATGGCTACAGGAGCACCGGGATTACGCATAATGGTTCAAAATAACCCTCTGCCAATGACATTCGCAGATACCGGCTGCAGGCCAAGCTCCCTGATCCATATGGATGTAATGCCCTTGAAAAACGTGTAGAGGATGCTGCCCGCTCCTCCTACACGTTGTTGTAATAGTTGCTCTGCGGGCATTTGGTTGCAAAGCGCAAACCATTCATCCCTTACCATCCAGTTATATCGAAATAAGCTTATCAAGTTATTCCCTCCTCATGAGATCAGTCCGTTTCGTTCCAAATCGCATATTCTCCATAGCCCAAAAACTCCCGCACCTCAAGCACCTTATTGCCTCGAATGACAATTTCCATGCCGTTTTCGGAATCCCATTCCGCGCCTCCGCCCAGAATTGCTCCAAAAGCAGTGTCGTTTCTGTCATAAGGATTGCGATAAAGTGCAACGTCACCGACGGACATATAAGCTAAAATCTCCCGGTCGTAAGCCTCCGCTAAGCCGTCAGGATAGTTAGCCGTATCACTGCTCATTTTGTCGGCTTTCCAATTGCATGCTTTTTCGCATATCTCATCGACCGATTCATTGGGCAACTGGTTTAAGACGTCCCGTATATACACTTCAGCTTCTTCCAAGCTCATGTCATCCGTACGAAAGTGGTATTCAACGCGGCAATTGAATAAATCGAGCAGACCAAAGCCGGATATCTTGTTTTCATCTGTAGAATCTTCTCCTCCGACATGCTCTAGCTGAAATCTTTCCGTCATGCTGCTTCGCTCCTCACACTACTGGATTCGTTTAATGATTGGGCGTGTTAATGCGATGATTTTATCAGCTTTCTCCATTATGTGAGGCAGATTGGCGGGTGAGCCTTTAAATAATTTCCACTTAAAAATGGAGACAAATGTCCCATAAGTAGGTCTGGTTCTAGCTCCGTTCTCGATAGCAGCCTTCTCTAACTCATCGATTATCTGAGCTCTGAGTGTCGTGAAGCTTTCTTGTGAGATTTTATTCGTATCATCGCCATGAAGGCAAGCTTTTAAGAAGAAATCCTCGTGATTGAATTCCCAATAGAAGAGGATGGCATGGCCATCGTAGCTCTTTGGTTCCCAACCATTCTGCTTCATTCCCCAGTAGTTCATGACAGGATTATTGCCGCCGTTGTCTATAGCCCAGTGTTGGCTGTTCTTAGCATGCTTCTTCATCTCGTCATATAAATAGTAATGGTGTTGCCGTCCCCGATAGCCTTTGTTTTGCCAATAGGAGCTGCGGTCCCGATCATGAATACCGATTGATTGCTCATAATCTTTAATAAAAGCATCCCTTTTGGCTGCTTCGGCTTCTAGCTCACTCATCCAATCGTTATAAATGTAGTGGTGGACAGGCAGGCCACGATAGATTCCAATAATGTTCGGAAGCGAGACGATGTGAAAGGAATGCAGTTCATCAGGCACTTGGCATACGGATGAAGTTCCAAGCAAATAGAGGAAAAATGTGACGTTCTTCGGATCATAGTCTGGCATTAATTGAAGGAAGTCGGTTTTCGTGCCGCTGAGCTGGTCTTTATAGGGAATGGAGTCCACTTTCATTTCAATGACAAAATAGTTAGATGGCCGTTTTGCTAAATCGATCCTAATGACAAGATCAATTTTTCTTTTCCTGCCAATTGCATACTCTGGAAAGCATGTAATGGCAATAATCTCATCTTTACCGAAGTCGAGGCTATTGTTTGGATGAATCATGCTGTAAGTTCGGCGAATGATCTCATATTTCGTATCCATGGAGACATTCGTGTTAAGCGTATCCATGAGCCAACGAATAACGCCGGTATGCACCTTCTCAAGTTGATAGCCGACGATACTTACAAAATTGTCATTCATGTCATGTTCCTCTCTTGTTCTTGAATATAAAAAAAGCGCAAGCGCCAGGCTTCCCTAACCGGCGCATTGCGCTTATTTTCGTTTGTAATACCGTTCCCAGCAGTTAATAACATCTGACCTTGTTAACTTTAGCTGTTGAGGCGAACGAGATGTCTCCCATTCGTTTATCGCTTGTTGTCTAGTTTTAAAGAAACGGTAATCACAAATGTCCCAGGAACAGTACACTTTCCGGTACCACTTTCCTTTGTAAACATCTTCGGTAAAACGCCGTACAGCTTTGCTCGCTAGTCTTTTACTCCAGCGAGTCCTAGGTGTCCGGTGGTCGTTACATACGGGTGTTCTTTTAACGCTTCTGCTCATTGAATGCTCTAACCTCCTTAAGGGGAAGCTAGAGCCCGTCTAATTTTTTCATAGTCACCTCAATTAAAGGAAGTTTTAAAACTAAATGATAGGCAACGATTTCAACCTTACATGGTTAATTTCCTCATTTGCTTTAACCGTTGTTTCCTCGATCTGCCGGCGCATCTCAGCTTCGCTTACAGATTTCCAATCTTCACGGCCGTTTCGGTAGCAGTAAATAATTCCCCGAGACGAGGAGATGAGCGCGCCGTTGCCGTTCTTATCGAAGAAGACGCCTAAATCCTCCGCTTTGCCGCCCTGTGCACCAAATCCGGGAACTAGGAAGATGGAATGAGGCAGTTTTTGCCGGATCAACTTCGCCTCTTCAGGGTAGGTAGCGCCAACGACTGCACCGATAAAGGAGTAGTTATGTTTTCCTTTTGTTTTTTCAGCTAACGGTTTGATGTCATCCGCCAGTTTGAAATAAAGCTTCTCGCCGGTGTCCAGCTTGAGGTCTTGTAGCTCATGTGAGGAAGGGTTGGACGTTTTGAGCAGCAGAAAAATGCCTTTGTTATGCTCCCGCGCAGCATCAACGAAAGGCAAGTAGCCGTCGCTGCCCAAAAAGGGGTTGACGGTAACCATATCGCCGGAGAGGGAGCTATCGCTTAGGAAAGCGCGCGCGTACGCGGCAGAGGTTGAATCGATATCGCCTCTTTTGGCATCATTGATAACGATTAACGATTTTGTGCGTGCATAGCTAATTGTTCTCTCTAGCGCCCGAATGCCGTGGCTTCCATATACTTCGTAATAAGCGAGCTGCGGTTTTACGGCGATCACATGATCAGCGACCGCGTCGATCACGATTTTATTAAAGGCATAGATGGCTTCCCCAACGGATTCATTGGAGGTGAGCTGCACATCTTGTAACAAGAAGTCTGGAAAATACGATAGATCAGGGTCCAATCCTACAACTAATGCGCTTCTTTTCTTGATGCTTTCATCAATTAATACGTCTGCGAAGTTAAGCAATGAAGTCCCTCCTAGCAATTAATTCCATACATAAGTATAATCTAGGGGATTATTGGTGGCAATGAAAAGGGGAGATATACATGAAATATGGGGAAATAATCGGCCAAGGCAACACAGCAACCGTCTATGAATGGGAAGAGGGGAGAGCGTTAAAGCTTTTCTTTCAAGGCTATCCCCAGCATGCAGTTGAAACAGAGTTTCTAAACGCAGTGGCAATCAATGAATTGAATTTCGATAAGCCGAAGGCCTATGAAATGATTAACTGCGAAGATCGAGTTGGCATTGTGTATGACAGAGTGGAAGGAGAACCCCTGTTAGGCTGGCTATTTAGGACGGGGGACATCCAAGGATGTGCTGAATATATGGCAGGCCTGCATACGGCCATCGTACAGAACAGCGTTAGTAATGTCATGAATTACAAACATTTTCTGAAATATCATATCGAAAACGCGCAGTCGGCTAGTCCGATGGAAAGAGAGCGGGCTCTAGAAATGCTAGATCAATTGAAGGATGGAGACACGCTTTGCCATGGTGATTTTCATCCGGGCAATATTATGTTATCAGGTGGGCATACAGCCGTTATCGATTTCATGAATGTGTGCCATGGCGATTATTTATATGATGTGGCCAGAACCGTTTATTTGGTCGAATATACGCCCGTTCCAGCAGAAACGGAAGATCGGGAAGCCTTTCTGCGATTGAAAAAATCACTGGCAGATCACTATTTGATCGCAATGAATACGACACGCGAAATGATAAGTGAGTATCTCTCCGTGATCCGTACGGCTAGAATGGGTGAAAACCCGAACGAGTTTTAAAACTCTACCCCTCGCACTTTAGCAAACACCATAGTATCCCTTAACGAGCCTGCTGCATCACACTTCTCGTTACGGAGAATGCCTTCCAAAGCAAAGCCCAAACGCTCAGCGATTCGGGCGCTTGATTGATTCAGGGAATCACAACGGATCTCAATGCGATTTGCTTGTAACGCTTGAATCGCATAGTCCGTAATCGCATCCACTGCTTCGGTAATATAGCCTTGTTTGCCGAACGAGGTGCTAACCCAGTATCCGATTTCAAATTTGCGCGCTTGCCAATCGATCCGATGGAGGCCGCTGCCGCCGATGTATTGCCCTGTTTCTTTCAAGAATAGCAGCAGCCGCAAATCCGAACGTTCCAGAAACTGCAGCCGGGACCGTCGAATGCTAGATTCCGATTCTTCGAGTGTAGGGAGGGCTTGTGCCCACGGCATCCACGGGCGGAGCTCCTCGATACTTTCAACAACCGCATTGTTAACAGCCGCTCCGTCTCCCCATAATGGGGCACGTATTACTAATCGTTTACTCTCAAAGCGCTCAGGTATCGATAACAAAATGGGCTCCGTATTGGTAACGTCCATATGCTCACCTCTCAAAATATTTCCAATAACCATATCACAATGGAAATTCAGTTAGCAATAGTGAATCATTGTGATTCGTTGCGTTATTATGTTAAAGTGGTAAAACGGTAATGTATTGAAATAAAAAAGACGGGGTGTTGAGGGCTATGTACAAAGCGGTGTTTCTAGATTTCTACGGTACGTTGGTCCATGAAGATGACGTGTACATTGAGGAAATCTGCGGGAGAATTTTGAAGTCTTCACCGATTCCATCCACTACAAGAGAGGTGGGCGCTTACTGGTGGAACTCATTTTCCAAGGCATTCCAAGCATCGTATGGCGATCAATTCCAAAGCCAACGTGAAATCGAGCGTCAAGCATTGCAAGATACAATTGCGTTCTATCAATCGTTAGAAAATCCAGACGAGTTGTGCGAAGTTTTATTCGGCCACTGGCAGTCTCCGCAGCTGTTCGAAGATACAATGCTGTTTTTGGAAGCCATCCGTGTTCCCGCCATCATTCTCTCTAATATTGACCGGCACGACATTCTAGCAGCCATTCAACATAACGGATTATCATTCGAGCATGTCATTACGAGTGAGGATGTTAGAGCATACAAGCCCCGGGGTGAGATGTTTCAACAGGCGCTCACGGTCTTAAATCTTAATCCTGACGAGGTGCTTCATGTCGGTGACTCCCTAACTAGTGATGTTCGCGGGGCTAACAATGCCGGCATTAAGGTTGCTTGGATGAATCGTAAAAACAAACAATTGCCGCCGGCGCATTCCCCGGACTATACGGTCAATTCGTTGGAAACGTTGCTTCCGTTGTTATCCTAGCACCGTTACATAGAAACAAAATAAATGACCGCCTCCGCGAGACGGTCACTGTCATCGTTGCCATACCGTTCTTTCTAACGGACCGAGGAGCCCTTATTTGGCAGAATCACGCCCTTTCTAGTTCTAACGGACCGAGGAGCCGTTATATGAACAAAATCCCCCTCGTGAGGAAGTAAAGTAGCTAAATAACGGCTATGGAGTCCGTTACATCTGCAACGGGCGCTTTTGGAAGGGTTTAGCGGCTCTCAGGTCCGTTAGAAAAGAGGATGTCCCAAAGCAAAATTGCTTTGAAGAGCTCCTCTTCTTGTTCCTAGTCCTTCTACTCCTGCGAAATAATCAACTCCAACGAACCTTCCAGGCAATATGGCCCGAACGCCACAGGCAAAATGAAGTGGTCGCCGGGTTTCAACGCATATTCTTCACCTTGCATGCGAAGCGTACCGCTGCCTTCGATCACGCTAGCAATCGTATATTTCTCACTCGCAGGAAGCTGTGCCACACCGGATACGTTCCATTTTTCCACGGTGAAAAATTCGTTCGATACGAAGGCGGTTACGGTGATGCCTTCGGACTCCCGCGTGCTGTACGGAACGGGTACATAGGATTGAGGAATCGTCGTTACATCAATAGCCTTGTCCAAATGCAGCTCACGCAGGTTGCCATCCTTGTCACGGCGGTCATAATCGTAGACACGGTAAGTAGTGTCAGAGCTTTGCTGCGTTTCCAACACGACGATGCCTTTGCCCAGGGCGTGGATCGTTCCGCTCGGGACGTAGAAGAAGTCGCCCGCTTTGACTGGCACTTGCGTGAGCAGTGCATTCCACTGCCCGTCCTGTACCATCTGTACAAGCTGTTCCTTCGACGTCGCTTCATGGCCGAAAATAATCGTAGCGCCCGGTTCGGCGTCGACGATATACCAGCATTCCGTCTTGCCAAGCTCGCCATTCTCATGCTTGCCGGCATATTCGTCATTGGGATGGACTTGGACGGAGAGGTCATCGGAAGCGTCCAAAATTTTGGTCAGCAACGGGAACACGGCGGAGTTGGAACGGAACAACTCAGGGTGAGCGGTCCATAGTTCTCCAAGCTTCATGCCTTGGTAAGTGCCATTGCTGACGATGCTCTGGCCGTTCGGATGCGCCGATACGGCCCAGTATTCGCCTGTACGCTCATTCGGGATATTATAGTTGAACAATTGCTTTAGCTTCGTGCCGCCCCAGATGCGTTCTTGAAACACGGACTGCAGAAAAATAGGCTGATTCATCGGTTTAATAATCTCCTTCGCGTTCTGTATTAATAAGGGATATGGATGAGTGCAGCGGCTCCAATAAGCCCCGCATCTTGTTGGAGTGCGGCGGGAACGACATGCGTGCCGCGGCCTGAAGGATTAAGCGCATTGTGCCTAATATAGCTTGTTACGGCGTCGAACATTGGCGCACCTACTTGGGAAACACCGCCGCCGATCACGAGCAGCTCTGGATCAAACGTATTGATGAGCGAAACGCAACCGATGCCGATGTAGCGGAATGCGCGGTTAACTATTTCTTCCATTCTAACATCTTGTCCAGAGAAAGCCAGATCGAATGCTTCCTTGGACGAAACAGGCCGCCCGCGCAGCTCGCTAGCCTGCCGGGCAATGGCAGTGCCGGAAGCGACATATTCCAAGCAGCCTTGTTGGCCGCAAACGCAAGTGCCAGCCGCAGGATCGATGGCCATATGCCCGATATCGCCCGCGTTGCCCGTCGCTCCTGTAATGAGCCTGCCATGGCTATAAATACCCGCGCCAATGCCGGTGCTAACCGTGATATAGATGAAATGTTCGGCAGCCTGCGCCGCACCGGCCCATTTTTCTGCTAAAGCTGCGGCTGTAGCATCATTCTCGAAAATAATTTTTCCATCAAAATGTTTCTTGAAAGCATCCACGATCGGGAAACCCCACCAGCCACGCATGTTAGGCGGCTCGGCGATGATGCCTAGCTTCGTGTTAAGCGGGCCAGGTGCTCCAATTCCAATGCCAAGAAGGCTGGATTGCTGTAATCCTTGATTGCTTAGAAGCCCGCGCGCCGCTTCGGCGATACGATCCACCATCTCAGCCGGCGAAAGTGCTTGGTCTGTAGGAAGCGAGGTTTTCGCTAACACTTTTCCCGCGGAATTGACGATACCAATAGCTGTTTTGGTGCCTCCGATATCAATGCCAATCGCATAACTCACGACATATTCCCTCCAGCTCAACTTGATCATCATCACTTGACAAACTTGACAAATAAACTATTTGTAAAGTAAAGTTAGGCATAGTTTATCATGTTTCGGAAGGATTGAACAGAACCGATGGCACGCAAAAAGAAAGTTTCCATGCAGGACATTGCCGATCAACTAAATATATCGAAAAATGCGGTATCGCTTGCTTTGCAGAACAAGAAAGGCGTCAGTGAGGACATGCGCCAGCAAGTACAGCAAACAGCAAAGGCGCTGGGCTACGGCCAGTTCGCGGAAAAATCCGCTTCGAGCGGGAACGTCCTCGTTCTTGTGCCGGAGCGGATTATGAGCTATGAGGATAACGATCATTTTCAATTTTTCCATGATATGATCTGGGGGCTTGAGAAAAGCATCCGCAAAAAAGGGTTGAATGCGGTCGTCGCTCCCATAGATCGGGAGATGGAGACGGACCTTCGGCTGCCGCAGCATTGTACCGATATCGCGTACCAAGGCATTATTCTGTTCGGAATCGTGGACAAGGCGTATGCCCGAATGGTGTGGGAGCTGGACGTTCCGCTAGCCATGCTGGACTCGTATCACCGGGAATTGCCATGCCCAGTCGTCACCTCCGCGAATATGGAGGGCGCTTGCGAGGCGGTATCTTTACTTATTCGGTCGGGCCATCGCGAGATCGGGTTTATTGGGCCAGCCAATCTCACGACCAGCCATGAAGAGCGGTGGTTCGGCTATTGGAAAGCGATGCAGGAGCATGCGCTCCCCATTGATGCCCGTAAAGTAATGGTGTCTTCGCCAAGCTTCGAGCATACGGAGCAGGAGATTGGGGGCTTCTTGGACGGATTGGGCGGACAGCTGCCGAGTGCGTTCTTTTGCAGCAATGACCGGATTGCGTATTTGCTGGCGAGACAGCTGCGGAAGCGCGAGATTAAGGTGCCGGAGGATATATCGATTGTGGGCTTTGACGGCCTGAAGTACGAAGAGGAGAGCGGGCTCAAGATAACGACGATGCGGGTGGACAAGGAACGGATGTGCGATGCAGCAGCCCAACTGCTATTGTCGCTCACGGGACCAAGCCGCGAGATGGTACGGGTATATATCCCGCCTGCGTTAATTGCGGGGGAATCGGTGCGGGAGCATGGGTAATCTGATACTCCATGCTCGAAGTGACCAATATTACTGGAAGGGGAAAGGCGCTTTATCGATTAAAACGTTTCGTAATGGGCGTGCTTTCTACCATGTTGGGTACGGGAACTATGCGGTTGAGGAAGGGCGCTACCTACTGCTTAATGATGGGCAGGAGTATGCGATAACGATTGACTCGGAGACTCCTGTGGAATCGTTTTGCATTTTCTTCCCCGAGGGAATGGCGGAAGAGGCCTATTACAGTATGGTAGCGTCCCATGAACACCTGTTGGACAATCCTGTTGCCCCAATGGGACCGTCGATTGCCTTTGTTGAAAAAACGTATAATGACCAGTGGCTAGAAGCTGCATTAGACCAAATCAAAACGGCTTATAGGTTTCGCCAGTTGGACGCTGAATGGCTGGAGGAGAAGCTGTATGTACTAGTGCACGGGCTGCTCGCTGTTCATCGGCAGGTACATATAGAAATGACGAGGCTGCCGTCCCTTAAAGCCTCCACGCGTGAAGAGTTGTATAAACGCGTACAGATCGGCCATGCCTTTATTGAGGCTTACTTCGATCAGCCGATAACTCTAGCTGATGCGGCGAGAGCGGCTTGCTTGTCCCCCAATCATTTTCTGAGAAGCTATAAGCAATTGTTTGGCGTATCCCCCCATCAGTTTTTAACGGAAAGAAGGCTCTTGGAAGCAAGGCGGCTGCTGCTGCACACTGAAAAACCAATTACCGGCATTTGTTTAGAGGTTGGGTTTCAAAGCCCCAGCTCCTTTAGCAGCTTATTCGCAAGGCGATTTGCGGCATCGCCACTCCAATTCCGCCGAAAAAAGTGATTTTCGAGAAGTATGGTTTCAAGCTCCAATTATAATTGGGAATGTGAGCATGAAATCATGGAATGGAGGGGCACGGATGGCGTTAGAGCAAATGATCGAAGACGGATTTAAGGCGGCTCAGTCTGGGGATGTTTTACTGTTGGGAGAGGTGTTAAAAGCCTATCCGGAGCTAGTAAACATGGAAAATAGCGATGGGCTTACGCTATTGGGATATGCAGCCCATTTTGGAAACGAAGCGGCAGTCCAGCTCCTAATCGGTCACGGCGCTGAAGTGAATGCCGTATCGCATTCAAAGGTTTCTTACATTCCTTCGAATACGGCATTGCATACAGCCATCGCGGGGGAGCGCAGCTTGGATGTTATTAGGCTTCTATTAAACCATCAGGCAGAGGTGAACATCTTCGATAGCAACGGGCATACTGCATTGCACACGGCTGCGTTCCATGATGATAACATCGAGCTGATTCGTATGTTGATCGAGCATGGTGCCGATGTTCATGCGAGACTGGAAGATGGGGAAACGACGCTGTCGCTTGCGCTGCAGCAGGGCAACCATAACGTAGCGGCGGTGCTTCGGCAGCACGGAACGGCAGAATAATTTATAAACGATTATTAGACTAAAAGGGGTGCTCCAAAAGCCGCGAAGGCTGAGGGGCAGCCCTTTTTTTGTGCTGCAACAGCACGGTTAGCACTCACTATTGAAGAGTGTTGAGATCGATCATGCGATTGGCGATTCGGTTAATCGTCTCGACATACGAGAGGTGCTCTTGTTCAAGGACGCGTGCCGACAAAGTTTCTGCCGTATCGGTTGGGAGAACTGGCACTAGAAATTGGGATACAATGGCACCCTGATCATATTCTTCGTTAACGAGGTGTATGGTTACGCCGGTCTCTGTATCCCCTGACTGGAGAACGGATTGATGCACGGCCTGGCCATACATGCCATGCCCGCCGTGTCTTGGAAGCAAGGAAGGATGAATGTTTAATATCCGGCCGTTGAATGCGTTTAGCGTATTTGGACCGATTTTTTTCATATAGCCTGCAAGAATGACGAGGTTAACCCCATTCTTCTCTAGCACTTGTAGGATGCGGCTATCCAGATCAGCGGGATCTGGGTTGGTCTTCGCACTCATATGATAGGCGGGCACCCCTTCGTTACGGGCATGCGCCAGTGCGGTTGAGCCGGAATTGTTGCTAATGACAACGGCCGGAGCAGCAGCGAGCCTGCCTTCCTTGAAAGCTTTAATGATGGCAAGCACGTTGCTGCCGCCATGCGAAGCTAGGAAACCGAGTCGGATGGCTTCCATTCCATCACTTCCTTTGCGTTTGTTCTCATTATTTTATCATATTAGATTATATCATGATGGGCATGGAGGGAATATAACAGGCTTGCCTGCTATATTAGATTGGACCTTATTTATACAATTCATCCAAAAATGTTAATATAGCCATGAGGGGGATGGTATGAAAAAGATGAAACACATCGCAATTGTGTGGCGGCATTTTGCTAATAATAGCAGTTTTATTTCTATTATTCCGGGAAAATAGCCTCTCCCAAATCGCCACTGGCGGTTGTTTGTGCGAAAGGTCAGGCCCATTGGACGATGAGATCAACCAGTCAGGCCATATCTACGAAGCTAAAGTGGTGTCCATTAAACAAGATCGAATAACGAAAGCCTATAAAGTTAAATTTGCGGTCGACAGAACGTGGAAAGGCAAGCCAATAGAAGAAATTAAACTCTCGGCAGCATCCGACTGCCCCTACCCTTTAAAAAAAGGAGAGAAGTACTTTATTTTATCGAGGAAGGATGAAAGCATAAGCCTCTCGAAGTGCGGAGCTTCCATACAGGCAATTGATGATTTGCAAATGGATCGGTTTAGGCAACGGTTAGGCGCTTAAAGGGGTTCAATGGCTTTTACAATATAACCACATGCCCATAATATTCATCTAACACTTCCTCTGTAGCCTTGTTCCATATGGACATAACATAACGTAAAGGCAGGGAATCGAAATGAATATTGGGAAATCCGCAGCATTGATCGCATTATCCGCAAGCTTGCTTGTACAGGCTGGGACAGCAATGGGGGCAAGCGCTAACACGGCAGGGTACGAGCCACTGAGGAAAAATATTGAACAAATTGGTGCGACAGTCACTTGGGATAACGATGACCTGTCGGCATTAGTTAAGCTGAAGAATGGCATTGCAGGCACGTTTACCGTCGGTGAACAAGAATACCGCCTGGCGGGCAAAGGATACAAACTCGCCAGCAAGATTAAGATGGTTGGCAATTCGATTTACATTCCTTCAGAAGCGCTGAAGCAAATCCTGGCTGAGAATGCGAAATTCCGCAATCCGCAGGATGCCATCTCGACTTTCGCTGTTAAGGCGCAAGTTGAAACTGCAGCAGTGGAAGATGGCGAGGATGCGGCAGACGACCCGGCGATCTGGCTTGATCCCACGAATCCGTCCAATTCCAAGCTCATTGCAACGAATAAAGGCGGTGGCGTGCTCGTTTATGATTTGAATGGCAAGCAGCTGCAAAATTATAATGTTGGCAAAATGAACAATATCGATGTTCGCTATGATTTTCCGCTTGGCGGCAAAAAGGTCGATATCGTAGCAGCAACGAACCGTTCCAAAAACACGGTAGACGTGTTTGCAATTAACGGGGCAACCGGCGAATTGAAAGATATCGTCGCGAAGCCAATCGTTGCGAAGATGGAAGAGGTGTATGGCTTCAGCTTGTACCACAGCCTGCGCAGCGGCAAATATTATGCACTCGTGCTGGGCAAGGAAGGCGAGTTCGAGCAATATGAGCTGTCAGACAACGGCAAGGGCAAAATTGTAGGCAAGCTGGTTCGTGAATTTAAGCTCGCTTCGCAGTCGGAAGGCCTTGTAGCGGACGATGAATATGGCACTATGTACATTGCCGAAGAGGATTATGCGATCTATAAATATGCAGCAGAGCCTACTGGCGGCGTCAAGCCGTTGTCCACGGTAGATATTGCTGACGGCCGCAGGCTGCAAGATGATATCGAAGGCTTGACCATCTATTATGGTGCAGACGGCCGCGGCTACTTGATCGCCTCCAGCCAAGGCAGTGACAGCTACGCAATTTATGATCGCCAAGGCAGCAATAAGTATATAACGAGCTTCAAGATTAAAGCTGGAGAGAAGATCGATGGCACGTCCGTTACAGATGGCATCGATGTGCTAGGCTTCGGGCTTGGGGAGCAATTCCCTTACGGTATCTTCGTCGCACAAGACGATTCCAACATGGAAGGCAACAAGGAATTGAATCAGAACTTCAAGGTCGTCGCATGGGAGCAGATTGCACAGGGCGGACCAATCCAACTGCTTATGGAGAAGGAAAATGTGGTTAATCCGCGTAAACTCATCAAGCGAGACGTCAAATAATCCATAATCGCGAATTCCTCCACAATTGTATTCAAACCGTGCTTCTGCTGCGTGCAGAAGTACGGTTTTTTTGCATGTATATTCGAGTAAGAAGGGAATTACAAAGTATTAACATAATGATAATACAACTGTAACAATACCCTTATATTGTATTAATTGACTCATAAATAAAAGGAGGAATTAATTGTGTCCAAGCTTTACAAGAGGTTGATAGTGGCAGGGATGATCATTTCTTTGTCGATGGGGTCCAATGCGCTCGCTAATGGGACGCAGCCAGTCTATGTTGAGGCCGATGTGGAAACGGATGCCGTCAGCAACGGTGAGGATGCTGCGGATGATCCGGCAATCTGGCTTCACCCTGATGATGCGGAGGACAGCACGATCATCGCAACGAACAAAGCAGGCGGCTTGCTGGTGTATGACTTAGAGGGCCATCAGAAGTTTTCCTATTCGACTGGTAAAATGAACAATGTTGATGTCCGTTACGGTTTTCCGTTAGGCAGCAAAAAAGTGGATATCGCAGCGGCCACGAACCGGACGACCAATACAGTCGATATCTACGCAATCTCTCCTGTTACGGGTGCGCTTACCAATATTTCTGGAACGCCAATCCATTCCAACATGGGTGAGGTTTACGGCTTCAGTTTATATCACAGCCAACGCACCGGTAAATTCTATGCGTTGGTGCTTGGTAAAGCCGGAGAATTCGAGCAGTACGAGCTATACCACAATGGAAGCGGAAAAATTAATGGAACGCTGGTTCGCTCATTCCAACTTGGCTCGCAATCCGAAGGGATGGTCGCTGACGATGAATACGGCAAGATATACATCGCTGAGGAAGACGTGGGGATCTGGAAATATAGTGCCGAGCCTAATGCTGGTAACAGCGCTGTTCAAGTAGCTGCGGTTGATAATCAGAAGTTAACGGCTGATGTTGAGGGGCTTACCCTGTATTACGGAGAGGATGGCGAGGGCTATTTGATCGCATCTAGTCAAGGCAGCAGCAGCTATGCGATCTTTGACCGTGAGAATTCCAACCCATATCTCGGCAGCTTCATGATCGGAGACGGCGATGATACGGATGGCACAAGCGAGACGGATGGCATTGATGTTCTTAACTATGATCTCGGGGATGAATTCTCGAACGGTTTGTTCGTCGCCCAGGATGATGAGAACATGGAGAATGGCGTAGCCATCAACCAGAACTTTAAATTGGTCGAATGGGATAATATTTCGGATGAATTCGGATCTCTTGTCGAAACCCTCGATTCTGTTGATCCACGGGAGCTTGAAGAACGGCAATAAGGGGTTTTATAGTCGAAAGGGTGGCGACCGACCACCTTTTCGGCTTTTTTCGTTTCTAGGGGTGGAGGAAGGTACAGTTGACACCAATAGCGAGCTGCCATATTATTGTATTTATATTCATTATAATGAATAAATATTCAATATGAGGTGACCCATTGAATCACTTATTATCCCTAAAAGAATTAAGCAAAGAGGAGCTTCAATCTATTATCCTCACGGGGATTGCAATCAAACAGAACCCTCGTGAGTATGATCATGCATGCGATAGAAAAGGGCTCCTTATGCTGTTTCAGAAAACCTCTACCCGGACGAATCTTTCCTTTCAATCCGGAATCAATCAATTAGGCGGCTACGCGGTGGCACTGGACTGGGATGCCAGCAATTTTAGCATTTCACCCATTCAGTATGAGGCGCGGTACGTATCGAGCAACAGTGACGTGATCATGGCTAGATTAAAGAAGCATTCGGATTTGCTTGAATTAGCGAAGCATTCTAACGTTCCCGTAATCAACGGCTGCTGCGATAAATACCATCCTTGCCAAGCATTAGCTGACCTGATGACCGTATATGAAATAGCAGGCACGTTCACAGGAGTCACGATTACGTATGTTGGCATTCATAATAATGTGGCTAATTCCTTAATAGCGGGCTGTGTCACTTTAGGCATCAAGCTGTTGCTTGTGACCCCAATTATCAACACCCCTTCATGGGATGAAGGCCTGATGCAGGCTGCGTATGCAAGCGGTTATGTGGAACGTATAGACAGCCTGTCCGAAGCGGCGGCTAGGTCTGATTTTGTCTACACCGACACATGGATTGATATGGAGTTTTTCCATGAGGAGCATTACCAGGATGAGAAAAATCGCAGGCTGGAGCAAATGCTGCCGTATCAGCTGAACAGGGCTAACCTGCAAGGGCATACGCCTTATATCATGCACGATATGCCGATTCATCCGGGCTATGAAATTGAAGAAGAGCTGATCGAATCGGACCGTTCCGTCATCTACCAGCAAGCGGAAAATCGGATGCATGTGCAGAAGGCGCTGCTGCTTTATTTGCTAAATGAAAACGAGTAAAGAAAAGAGCTTGCCATTTGTATGATATGCTCCCTATACGGTAGACAGGTGAAATAATAAAACCTGTGTTGCCGTATAGGGAGCATTTTTCATGTCCAAAAAAGAATATACCGCCTCAGATAAATTCGCTATCGTTCAGGAGATCGAGGATGGTTGTATAGGCGTTAAAGAGGCGGTTAGAAAGTTCGGTATCAGCAAAACAACGCTTGCCAAATGGCGTCGTCGATATCGCGTGTACGGCTATGAGGGATTAGAGCCCCGTATTCATAATCGCAGTTATTCCGCTGAGCTTAAGCTTCAAGCCGTCAAGGATCATCTTGAGGGGGGATTATCGCAATATCAGGTAATCGACAAATATAAGATTGCCAGCCGATGTCAACTTGCGAGCTGGGTTAAGAAGTATAATGGTCATAGCAGCTTAAGTGCCTATACAGGGGGATCACCAGCTATGACCAAAGGACGCTCGACAACATACCAGGAGAGGATTGACATTGTTCTGTATTGTCTTGCAAACGAGCAGGACTACAAGAAAGCGGCGAATCAATTTCAAGTCTCCTACCAGCAAGTATATGGATGGGTTAAGAAATACGAAGTGGGTGACCAAGAGGCTCTACGCGACGGCAGGGGGCGTACAAAAGCACCCGAAGAACTGACGGAAGCCGACAAACAGAAGCTTGCCATGAAAAAGCTGGAGTATGAAAACGAGCGGCTTCGTGCGGAGAATGCTTTCTTAAAAAAGTTACAGGAGTTCCAAAGGAGGTGTCGCTAAACCAACATCGTCAGGAAAACGTCTATCTCGCCATCCAAGCCGTGCAACAGGCAGAATCACTCAGCATACAGCTTCTATGTGAAATTGCAGGGACCCCACGGTCGAGCTATTACAAGTGGCTTAACCACAAACCTAGCGCAAGAGAATTGGAAAACAGAGAGCTAACAGAAGTCATGATGTCCCTACACCAGAAGGTTGAGGGTACTTTTGGCTACCGTCAGTTAACCCTACACATGCGTCGTGAGACCAAGAAACCGATTAACCGCAAGCGCGTACGGCGCCTTATGGAGCTCAAGGGGATTCAGTCGGTCATTCGTAGACAAAAGAAGAAATATGAGCGTTCCACTCCCCAACAAGTAGCTGAGAACTTGCTTAACCGTGAGTTTCAAGCAGAAGCGCCAAATGAGAAGTGGGTAACGGACGTAACAGAATTCAAGTATGGTCATGGACAGAAAGCGTACTTAAGCGCGATTTTGGATCTTCATGATAAAACAATTGTCTCTTATGTATTGGGACGATCCAACAACAACCCTCTCGTATTTCAAACGTTAGAGAGGACCTTACAGGCCGCGCCAAAAAGCACGCCAATGCTTCATAGTGACCGTGGATTTCAGTACACGTCACTACGCTTTAAAGAGATGCTGGACGAAGCTGAAATGAAGCAAAGCATGTCACGAGTCGGGCGCTGCATTGACAACGGTCCCATGGAATCCTTCTGGGGAACATTGAAGTGCGAGAAGTATTACTTGCATACCTACCGCACTTTCGAGGAGCTCCAAAAGGATATTGACGATTACATTCACTTTTACAATTACGAACGGCTACAAGCAAAACTAAACGGCCTAAGTCCAATGGAATTCAGGACCAAGGCCGCTTAATTAGCTTTTATTTTTTATGCTGTCTACTTGACGGGGTGCAGTTCATGTAATGGACAAGCTCTAATTGATTGGAGATAGCTCATTGAAGCTTACGTTGTTGCGTCGCCATGCATGATTCTGTTACGGGCAATTTGTAACGTCTCGTTTTTTAGATTTTCAATCTCACTGATCCATAAGGATAGCTTGCTTGCATACTGGCGTTTTAGCAACAAGTCTTGCAAAGAGTTTAGATTGATTTCGACGGTTAGGGAAGCCGATTGGGCGGCAGCCTCAAACAATATGGCTCCGATGCCAAGATCGGAGATGACGTTTTTATTCGATGATTCGGCAATGCGATGCGTGCAGATTATGCCCGCTTTGCACACTTCAATAAGGCGAAGGGGGACATCGATGGCATGAATGGCGGCTTCATGAATGGCCTGATTGCGGATGAGCGCCTCTTCGTCCGTCACTTTGGGGAGTTTCAATGCTTCCATGTAATAGTTAAAGCAAGTGATGTCGGCATGATGCAGCTCTTCACATTCCGTGGTCAAGCTGGCCATCATCTCGATAACTTCGACGATTTGGGGTTGAATAGGAGCGTACTTACCGCCTTGGGAGAGGTTGCCGACCATCGTTGCCATGGATGCTCCGAGCGCGGCGATCAGAGCAGCGACACTTCCGCCGCCTGGAGTAGGGGCTGGGCTTCCAGCTTGTTGCAGGAAAACGCGAATGGAGCTGTCCCAAGAAACCATATTCGTCATCGTAATTCCTCTCCGAATTGCATGCCTATTGCTTTCATGAGATTCTCAAACAGAATGGCAGTCGTTAACGTTCCAACCCCACCCGGGACTGGAGAGATAGCACATGCATGATTGCCTGCGTCTGTAGCAACATCTCCCACGATTTTCCCATCAGCCGTTTCGTTTATTCCTGCATCGATGATGGCTAGGTTTGGATGAACCATACTGCGATCAACGGCATCAGGGCGACCGACAGCGACAAAAGCGATCTCTGCATGGCTAAGATGCAAGGCTAAGTCTGGCGTGCGGGAATGGCACACGGTTACGGTCGCATTTTCCCGTTGCAGCATATGAAATAACGGCATCCCGACCGTTTGGCCCCTCCCTATAAGCGTAACGTTCTTGCCTTCAAGGCGATAGCCGTAATGGTTGAGCAGCTTAATGCATGCTTGGGGAGTAGCGGGGTAAAGGCCGGCGCCGCCTGTAACCGTAGCAAGCTTATTGCTTGGCGTAACGCCGTCGATGTCTTTCATAGGCGAAATTGCCTGTTCGATTTTGTTCGCCGATAAGTGCTTAGGCAAGGGAAGTTCAAGCATGATGCCATGGACCGTAGGATCATCATTCAATTGTGTAATCAGGCGAAGAATCTCATCTTCCGTTACGTTTGCGGGGAAGGCGTGGAGATGAAAGGCTACGCCAAGCTTGCTAGCAATTCTTTGTTTGGATTGCGCGTAATAGGCGGATGCAGGGTCTCCCTCGACTAATAGGACCGCCATGTGAGGGTGAAGGCCATTCTTTCCCATCGCCTCTACTTTCGTTTTGATTGCTTCGTATGCCTGGTCTGCTGCTTCTTTTGCTTTCATGAGTACGGACATCCCAATTTCCTCCCTGTTCTCGTTTATTCGGAAACGAAAAAAAGCATCTGCGGAGGCTCGTTATTGTACGAGTCAACTGCAGATACTTCTCCCAGGCGAACGGAACGTTCAACGGCAGGCTCCCTCGTGGTTTATTCCACTTTTCTTCGCCAGTAGCATGCCGCTTTGTTTTTCCCTTATTTTATCAAAAAGTCTATTAAAAGCAAGGCCTATTGTTGAGCGGCAAAGACCGTTCCTGTCGCCGTCCATCGCTCACATAGCTGCTCGCCACCGATATGGATTGCGTTATCCTGCAAGCGAATCGACACAGGCATATCATGGAGGCGGAACTCGGATGCTGAAAGGGGAATGATTCGTTTGCTGCCGCCGTCCGGGGTGATCAACTGGCCATTCTTAATGGCAATCGACTGGTTCAACACAGCATTATAATAGATTCTGTTAGGATAGTTAGCCTCAATTGGAGCTACATCAGATAGGTCCACAAACCGAAGGAGCGCATCCACGTACTCGTTCCACTTCCCATCCTTGATGTCTAGCGCTAGCTTGGCGAACGGGGTTGAATCGAACAGGGCTTTCGCATATGTCCCGTAGTCCCGCAAAAACATTTTGTACCCCTCTGCACCCTCCGGGCGGTTCGCATAGTATGGCCGATGCCGGTCTCGCTCCCAAATGCGTTCAAGAAAAGCAGTGCCTCTATCCTGAATCATGTAATCGATCGTATCGTTCGTATCTTCTCTATGTAAATAAACGAGCGACGGGTGAAGCGGGGCAATAATGGCGTAGAGCTGCTCAATAAACGGCAATAGCTCAGTGAGTGGCGCGTCAGCCAATATAAAGCTATAGATTTGGAATTGAAAAATGCTGCTGTCCAAAATAACAATCTCATCGGATTGCATTTGCTGCTGGACGAAATGCTCCCATTTGGCTAACGCCGCCTTCTTATAACGCTCCAATGAAAATTTCCATACATCATATTGGCATAGGCCATGATAGGCTTCACTCCCGAGTTGATCAAGATGATGCCATTCGAGTTCAAGCAAGTCTATGCCAACGGAACGGTTACGCCTAATGATGAACGATTCCAATGTGGCGGCGGCATGTGGGTGGCGGGTGATGAATGCGTCGTATTCGTGATTCTCCATGTACGCTTCATAAAAAAATAAAACCGGATGAGGCCGAGCTACCTCGTGAACCCACCACGCCTTATGCCCATTGCGCTCTAGCTGTGTTAAAAGGATGCCAGCGTTCGTCGATTTTCCGGTCGAGGGAAGACCTTCCATTAAGATCAATTGTGATCGAACCATGAGATGTACTCCTTTTTATACCAAAATCAGGTACTTTATGATACTATATTTTCTTTGGTTATACGAATGGGAGGCATGGAGCGGGATGAGCAATCTATTGCAGGTTAGAGTAACGGGAGTGCTGGTAGAGCAAGATTGCATTTTGTTAGTAAAACAAAACGTAACGCCTGATCGCGAGTGGTCTTTGCCAGGTGGGCGAGTGGAGCAAGGAGAGACGCTAGAAGCGGCAATTGTTAGGGAAGTTGAAGAAGAAACGGGGATTGCCACTACGGTTTCCAAGTTATTATATCTATGCGATAAACCGGATGCCTCGCCTTCTCTCATCCATATAACGTTTCTGTTGAAACGGATCGGTGGAGAGCTGCGTATTCCTTCTAATGAGTTTGATCTCAATCCGATAAGCGACGTCGCCATGGTTTCCATTCATGAGCTTGTTGCGCATGGCTTCTCTGAGAAGTTTATGGCTATTGTTCAAGCGGGATTTCCTGAGGCCGGAAGCTACCAAGGCTTGAAAGCCAACATCGGATTATAAGGGGATGGCAGCGATGCAACATATCTATGTCGTGCGGCATTGTAAGGCAGAGGGACAAGCACCAGATGCTCCGTTAACTGCAGAGGGTGTCAAGCAGGCGGAGCAGCTTGCTGCATTTTTGTCAGGCAGGGCGATTGATTATGTGGTTTCGAGCCCTTATGAAAGAGCTTATCGTACCATAGCGCCGCTAGCAGAACGCCTTGGCATAGAAGTTGTTCTGGACGCTCGGCTAACGGAACGGGTGTTATCTGGCACGAGCCATCCGGATTGGCGTGATCGGCTGCGGCGAAGTTATGAGGAGCTGGATTTATGTTATGATGGTGGGGAATCTAGTAACGCCGCGATGAACCGTGCTGTTGGCGTCGTTAAAGATGTGCTGGAGGGCGGGCATCAGAATGCCGTAATGGTCTCGCACGGAAACCTGATCTCGTTGCTGCTGAAGCATTTTGATGGTCAAGTAGGGTTCAAGGAGTGGGAATTGCTATCTAATCCTGACGTATTCCAGCTTTCCTTCGAGAAGGGTGCTCCTAGCATGCAGCGAATATGGACAGAATGATGATAAACGAACGGCGATTTTAAAGGGGGGAATAGCGTTGAATTTTGCGACACTGTATCGGGTTATTTTGCTAATCGCATCCGTATACCTGATTACCGTCTCGACTGAAACATGGCTGATCGTGCTATTGTCGATTTCGGCATTGGTTTCGTTGATTACGTTGATTGTTGGATTTGTAAAAAAGTGAAGCGATAGCTTACTGTGTGTGCAAGCCTCTTAACCGGGGCTTGTTTAGCATATAGGTTAGGAATCAAGCTGTTTAAACGGGCTGGCCATACAGGGTGAGCCCATTCCGTCTTTCGAGAGAGAAATGAGGGGACTTAAAATGAACTTAAAAACCGAGCGGTTACTAATTCGCAAGTTCGAATTGATGGATTGGCGATCCGTGCATGAATATACGTCGAATCAGGACGCTATGCGTTACATGCCCGAAGGGGTGTTTACGGAAGAACTGGCGCAACAATTTGTTAGCAACAATATGGATGGCAAGGCCGAAAAATTTCCTGTCGTGTTAGCTGACGAAGGAACGCTTATTGGGCATATCGTTTTTCATAAATATTTTGGCGAACATACGTATGAAATTGGCTGGGTGTTTAATCCGAAGTTTCACAATAAGGGGTACGCTTCTGAGGCAGCATTAGCCGTCTTGAAGCATGCGTTTGAGAAAATGAATCTGCACCGAATTATTGCTACTTGCCAGCCGGAGAATACGCCGTCCTATCGCGTCATGGAGAAAATCGGGATGAGAAGGGAAGGGCATTTCAAGAAATGTATCCCCCATGGCGATGAGTGGTGGGATGAGTATTATTATTCGATATTGCGGGAAGATTGGGAGGTTCAGAATCTCCAACATGAGGTTGATGCATTTAAACAATGGGCTAGCGGCGTAACTGAAAAGCATAGTGATTGGGAAACAGAATATCTGCACTGGAATAGCATTTATCTTGCTGTTCGGGGCGTTATTGGCAATACTTTAATAGATGATTGGAATACAGCAGTTTACGAACTGATTTTATATATCTTAGCTAGGGATAATGAAGTAGAAAATGTATTGCAAATGTTGGTTGAACATCCCGGAGCATTGGTCGCAATAGCGAACAAAGCTCTTGCCTATTCTGATAGCCAAGCTAGGTGGCAAGTTGCCCATGCCCTAGGCGAAATAGAAGGAATGGATGAAGAGGGGATTAATCTGTTGTCTAGATTTTCAGAAGATAACGTTGAATACGTAAGAAGAAGGGCGTTAGTAGCTTTGGATAGGAGACGTGGGCTTAATAATATCATTAATGGAGAGTGAGCATGTTCCCTTCTTATACTGCGCCTGGTCCGTTTATTACATACGACATATCGAACTGCTGCAAAGAAGAATTTATTAGAGATTTCGAGGAACAGGCAGTTGTTGCGTTTCAACAATGTACCCTTCCGGGGGAACTAATCTATGCTTTAGATTGGCAGCATGAAGGTTATTTAGTGGACGCACGATTGGAGTTCCCAAGACAACCGCCTGAGAGTGTTGATAGCGGGGATTGGATAATTTCCATTCATCCAGATGGCGATTATCATTTCTTTCTTGCAAGGGATTTCTCGTGGGGCAATTTGGGCCATCCATGGGAACAAACAATCACGGTCTATGGAGAAAAGCTAATTGGCTGCTTGTTACAAAATGAACCTCGAATGCTGCAAAAGGTGTTGCTTCGAGGCTGAGTGGGAGTGCATTGATGTTCAAAAACTTCACCCTATGCAACTGCATTCCGCTGACGCCGAATTACTTGATTTATGTAAAAGGGCTCTATGATAATGGGGATGAAGGTTCACAAAAGTTTCCGGACATTAGCCTTGATCCAAACGGCCTCTTATCCGAAAATGAGTTCCGAGCCCAGTTTGAGCAATTATGGCACTCTTATTGCGCGGGAAATCTTACGTTTGAGCAGGATTTTCAATTTGAGCGCCAATACAATCAGTTGTTTACTCCCGATGAGCGGGGCCAAGCCAATTATGAAACGAGCTGGAAGCTGTTTATATCCTGGTGGTGGCAAGATCCGATCGGCGGGAAGAGCGTGCTTGAACGAGTCTCGGATCTTTATATCGAAGAGATATGGCACGGCTTGGACAAACAATTATCCCTGCTTCCGAAGGAACGGGATTCCATTCGATATGAGATCGTAATGATCTACGACCGTCCTTTCTCGCATTTGCCGATGAACTTTGGAGCATTTCATTTTCAAACGCTGGATGCGTTACTGCCTGTATGTAAAAAGGATCAAATCGTTGAAACGATACTCACGAATATAAGGAGCTATAAGCCATGAACATTGCTGTAAATGAGAAGAACGGTTCGAAGGTAGCCGTTATATCAAGCGATGGCCTCATTATATCGAACGTTGGGGATGCGCTGGATCTGCTAGCCGACGTCCATTACAACCACGGATGCGACAAAATGCTGGTGAAAAAAGAAAATATCGTGGAGGATTTCTTTCAACTGAGCACAGGGCTCGCGGGAGAGATTTTGCAGAAGTATACCAATTATCAAATGGCGATTGCTATCGTTGGCGAGTTCAGCGGCTATAATAGCAAGAGCTTGAACGATTTTATTTACGAGTGCAATCAGGGCAACAAAGTAGCCTTTCGCTCGACAGAGGCGGAGGCGCTGGAGGCGCTGCATAACAGCCGCTAACGGAGTAAGAGGAGCGCAGAAGAGCCCTTCTTCACAAAGGGAAGCGGGCAACTTCTTCATACATTGGGCGCTCATGCATATGCGTGCGGTACAAAACAATGGCATTGACGTCCCACTCAAGCGGCTTGTCGCTAAAGCTGTGTTGCGGAGCAACGAATGGTTCGCTCCCCGTATAGCTGCGGGCAATGGTAAGATGCGGGCTATAGGGGCGTGCCTCTATCGAAAATCCTAGAGGGGCTGTTGCAGAAACGGTCGCCTGATGAAGCCGGCTCAATAGGTCGAGCTCGCCGTGGAGCCCGATCCAGAGCACGCGGGGCTGCTTCGGCATGCCGAACACGCCTACGTCTTGAAGCGTTAAGCGAAAAGGCTGCGTCTCACCTGAGCGTGCTGCTGAGGCTAAGGCATCTATCAGCTCTGGCAGCTGGCTTGGCTCCGTATCGCCGAGAAATTGCAACGTAATATGCAGATCAGCCTCATGTGTCCATTTGCGAAAAGGTTGCGTATCACGGATTTCATTCGACCATGTGCCGATTGCCTTTTTTATAGCTTCGGGAAGTGGAACGGCAACAAATAGGCGCTGGCGGTTAGCCGCCGGATTAGATGATGGGGAGTTCATGTGTCGGTTATCCTCCTCAGGAATAAGTTTTCTATTGTAGCGTTCCCCAACGGCAAAGGCGCCATAAATAATCTTACAGAAACGATGTTGATGATGAAAATTGAGCTAGCACAGCAGATTGTTGAATTTCATGTGGAATACGGGCCACGCAAGAAGATTTCGCTGCAGATCGAGCCTTCGGGCCTCATTACGGTCAAAGCGCCGAACGGCGCCGTCGACGAAATGGTCATGAGTGCCGTTAGGCAGTATGAGCAATGGATTTTGGAACGATTGGCTATTATCGCGAAAGCGAAAGAAGCCCCCGTAACGAGAGAATATCAGGATGAGGGCAAATTTCTTCATTTGGGCCGCTACCATCAGCTTCATGAGCTGATTGAGACGGAAGGGCGGAGCGAGGATGAGCTGAAGCTCCAGTTGAAAAAGTTTTATTTTGCAAGCTGTAAGAAGGTTGTATTAGAACGGATCAAGGATTACCAAAAGCAGCTAAAGGTAACGCCCAAGTCGATTGAGATCGTTGAGTCGCGTACCAAATGGGGGAGCTGCAGCTCGGACCGCAAGCTCACCTTTAACTACCGCCTGGCAATGGCTCCGGTTGAAGTGATCGATTATGTCATTGTCCATGAACTATGCCATCTGACGCACATGAACCATGACCGCTCCTTCTGGCGGCGCGTCGGGAGCATCATGCCGGATTATAAGGATAAGGAAGCGTATCTGGAACGTTACGGGCAAGCGATGACGCTGTAGATGAAGTCCTAGAGGTTATGCTCTGGGGCTTTATTTGTTTTTTAACGGTCCATCATCCCAAATTTGCACCTCAATATATCGCTCCGGCCCATTGCTGCCATCGGCATTCCATTCTTGAGGTAGCCCGAATTGATCGATAACATGCCTAATCTCAATTAAGGTATAGACCTGATTACGGTACGGTTTCCCATCTTGGCAACGCATCGTAGGGAATAAGTCACCGTAGGTGAAGCTTACCGTTTGTGCTTCAAATTCCGTCAGAGGGATTTCGAGTTGCTTGCCGGCCGGATACCAATCCAAAAGCCAAGGGCATTGCCCAAGCGTCATGTAATGCGGATACTTTCTGGATGGTTTACCGCCCTTTGAGATAAATAGTTCCCTTGTCTTGGTTTCAAGACCGCGGCGAATTTGAAGATAGTCCATGGACCGTTTACTTGCGAACCCTTTTTAATTAAGCCGAATATCACGAAGAATACGTTCCGCTTCATCCGCCTCCAGGTCAGATAAATTAACGAATGGTCCCGTGGATTCATCGTAATAGTGATAAAGAAACTCCATCAATCTTGATCCCGCCTTAGCCTTAGTATACGCCCTCTGCATCAAGCGGCAAATTTCTTACATGCTTGAGATATCCGGTCATGTTGGCATCGTCTATATGCGGATACGTGAATGACATAGTGCCAGCTACCTCTGTTGCTAAAGTTCGGAACAATTCGCAGGTGACAAATATGGAGTCCCACATCTGCTCATAGCTGCTGCCCGAATAGGTTGCTTGGTACATGTCCCAGTATGCTGCTGGAAGAAAATTGTTAAAATACTTCCCCATTTTCCCCGTTGAAACTTGGAAATCATGCTTCATCCCGATCCACCACGAAATCATTTCGTCCAGCTGCTCTCTAGTGGTATATTCGAACATTTTTTTCGCATACGGCAACTCATCCCGCCAAATGCCTTTTGCAACATTTTGCAGGCACCACCAGAAGTCGTTGCAGTTACTCATGAATTGCGCTTCTGTTGGCCTTGTAACATGGTAGCCAATATCCGTAGATGCAGGTATGGTTGGCAGGCAGCCGTCTTTATCCAATAACGGAATGGTGAGCTTGTCACTGAGGTACCGATCAATCGCCAGGTCCTTGGTTTCGATTCGAAGATCGATGCGGTTTCCGTCTTGGAAGAGCATGAGATAGCCATAAGAACGGTCAAAATTCATGCCTGCACCGTTAGCACAGTTATTTTTATCAGGCTCTTGCAGCATGAGCAATTGGCCAAACACGTTGATCCACTTCTCATCCTTAACGAATGAAGCGGCTTCCGTTACGAGATATACAATGTCATAGTCTTGAAAAATATCTTTGGGAACGTTCGGATTTGTTCTTGAGCCGTTCATATAGACTGCCCTTATGCGTTCGTCCCGCTCGGCGACGCCTAGGATTAAATCCATCATTTCTTTCTCGTTTCTCATCGGAATGCACCCCCAAACCTAATAGTACCACGATTATCCAAAATTGTTCATGCCCACAATAAATCGGAAATAAAAAGATTTACATTTTATCCCTAAAGCATTATTATCTAATTTAACGAATATCAAATTAGATGTTTGTTAAATTAGTTTGTGCTGCAAGAGCTTCAGATGAATGGGAGGTTGGCTATGGCAGTTGTCGGCATTCTAGGCGTCGTTCATGATGATGGGCTTAGGGAGAAGTACCATCTATCCTTGGCGTTCATGAAGGAGCTGATCACGGAATTTAATCCTGATGTGATTTGCGGTGAAGTGCTTCCTAGCAGTTGGGAACGCTATAAGAAGGACCGTACGCTTCGTGGGTACTGGGGGGAGCCTGCGAGCGAATATTGGGATTTGATTTTTCCTCTGTGTGAAGAGGAGAAGATTGAGTTTGAACCGATTGATTGGGTGGAGCTTGATGTTTGGACGGATTTTGACCCATTCGTTTCATTCGAGGAACATGAGCAGCAGCAGTTGAATGCGGAGTGGGAGCAATGGTTTGAGCGTCAGCTTGCAACCTGTGGTTCAAGCGTTCTTCCGTTTAATTCTTATGCGTTCGATGCGGTTACGAAACAGAAGTACGAATGGTTAGAACGAATCAATCCGCAGGCTCATATGTTCAGGTGGACATGCAGGCATCTCATCATGCTGCAACGGATCAAAAACGCGATGAAGAAGCATGCGGACAAACGAATCCTGTGCATCGCAGGTGCAGACCACAATCATGTATTATATGAAGGCCTAATGGCCGAGAAGGGCATACAACTCGTGTATCCTTTAAGAACATAAGTAACTTATCCTGCTCTCATGCGTCTATTAAATGATTGGTTTATGATGTTCCTCATTAATAGATTTGGGAGAAAGGGAGACGACTATGTTTAAAAAGGTGGGTTTACTCGTTGTTGTGCTCGGCATGCTGTGTGCGAACAGTGCGTTTGCTTATAATGTGCAACTTAAACCGTTCAAGGATGAACAAAACGATTATGCGCGGGAATCGATTTATACGTTGTCTGCTTTAGGCATTATTAATGGCTATGAGGATGGGACATACCGTGCGAATGTTGGCCTGTCCAGAGAGGCTTTCATTAAGCTGCTGGTGATGGCGAGGCAGTTGGATACAACGGCTGCTATTGGAAAAATCCCGGCGGATGTGGCGAAGTCGCGTTGGTCTGCGCCATTTATTTCGGTTGCGAATGCGCATCAGTGGATCGATAGCTTGCTAGATAAGAAGGGGATGTTCCATCCCGATCAGACAATTACGAGGCAAGAGGTTGCGATGCTCGTCGGGAAGGCGTTGCTAGAATCCGAGACGGAGCAGACGCGACAGCTATGGCTGGGCGGCGATTGGAAGATAGAGCGGGATACGCGAGCGTTCAAAGATCAATCGGCGATTAACGCGGCGATGCAGCCCTATGTGTATTATGCGGCGAACCGCGGCATGATGGAGGGGGACCCGGCAGGCTTTAAGCCAAGCGAGCCCTTGATTCGCAAGCAAGCGGCAGCTGTCATTACCCGCCTGATCGATGATCGAGTATCGGGGCAAAGGGTTGATTTTACAGGCTATTATGCGATTCAATCTTATCCAGCCATTCAACAGATGGACAAGCTCGCCAATGTCATCTTCGGCTGGTCTCACTTGGCGTACAGCACGGCTGGCACAGCGGCCTTGGATGTGAGCACGACCGTTAATAAAATGCCGGACGGGTATGAAGAGGCGCTTGCGGCGGCGGATTACGCACAGGCTTCAAAGGAGCTGATGGTCTTCTATGACGGCAGCAATTTGAAAGATTTCCTTAAGGATGAGCCAGCGCAGCAGTCGTTTATCCAATCGTTGCTTGCGGTGGTGAACAATCCGGCGTACTCGTTTACTGGGGTGAGCATGGATTTTGAAGGGCTGAAGGAAGCGGGAAGCGCTGCGGAATATGTTCGTTTTTTGCAAAAGGTGAAGGATGAGCTCGGGACGGGGCTCACAATGTCAGTGGCCGTTCCGCCGATTCAATATTATAAAGGCTATGATCTTGCGGCGATCGGCAAGCTGGCGGATACGGTTATTCTGATGGCGTATGATTTTACGCATAACGATAGCAAGCTGCCATCGGCGCCATTGCCGCTCGTGAACGACACGGTCGTGACCGCACTTAAAGCGATTCCGAAGGAGAAGCTTGTGCTCGGCATTTCGAAACAGGCGAACCAATGGATTACATCGGCGGGCGTAACGGGGAAAGTGCTAAGCCCAGCGATTGCAGATGTGGAGAAAAGGCTTGCGATGCCGGGCGTAACCCGCACATGGGAGCTGCCTTATTTCCTGGCGAAAGCAACGTTCAAGGATGAACGCGGCAGCCATGAGATTTATTACGAGGACACACAGAGCATTGCGAAGAAGGTATGGCTGGCTAAGTTTTACAACTTGAAGGGCGTTTCCTTGTGGTTTATGGGGAACTACACGGCTTCGGATTGGGATTTGGTCGGTGCGCAGACGAACAACCGTTAATTCGCTGGGCTGGCGTGCATATTCAGGAGGATTGGATAATGGCCGATGTATTGCGCTCGAGCTGGCAGACATGCAGATTGTTGATGGAAGACCTTACTATGGAGCTAGTTCCTCGAGTTCAAGAACTATATGAATCAAGCCAATATATGGGGGGATGGGACGGGAATTCGGATAGGGAACAGGACCACATCATGAATTGGTATCTGGAAGGCGATTTGCCTCCTAACGGCGTTAAGGAGAACTATAAAATTCAAACGATTAGACATAGTGAATGTAATGCTATTATCGGATATATAACCTTTTATCATGGTTTCCCGAATGAAGATATCGTGTATATTCCGTTCCTATTCATTGACCCGGCATTCCAACAACAAGGCTATGCCGAAGAAGCAGTGAAAGGTTTGTTAGTCGAATTGAAAGGTTTGAGCTATCGGGCTATTAGGCTTAATGTGGCTTTAAAAAACTGGCCAGCATTGCGGTTTTGGATTAAAACGGGATTTACTGCCATTACGGGCATACACGGAGACAGGGCATTCGCTGCGGATGCCTATGCTAATTTGGAATTAGAGCAAATTCTACTGAAATGATCGGCGCATTCATTGTCTTCTCATACTTAGGCAGTTTTTAAGGTAGACTTTTCCAAAATGATCTGGTACCCTCTTCTGTGGCATAATTCGTCAAACAATCATCAGAGAAGGGGGGAGCAACATGAATAAGCTAGAGTTGGCTCAAGAGATTTATCGTACGGCACATCTTACAGGTGTATTCAAGCTGCGGTCGGGCAAGGAATCGAATCAGTATTTTGACAAATATTTGTTCGAGTCGAATCCAACGCTGCTTGCAGCAGTTGCTGAACACATGGCTCCGCTCATTCCGGCCGGGACCGAAGTGTTAGCTGGTCTAGAGATGGGCGGCATTCCGATTGCGACGGCGCTGTCCTTGAAGACGGGCATTCCTGTCGTATTCGTTAGGAAGAAGGCGAAGGAATACGGCACATGCAAGCTTGCCGAAGGGACGGATATTCAAGGCAAGCAGGTTTGTATCATTGAAGACGTGGTCACAACTGGCGGACAGATCCTGCTAAGTGCTGAGGATTTGAAGCAGTATGGCGCGCAGGTGCAGGACGTCGTCTGCGTGATTGAGCGGGACGCGGCGGGAAGGGCGAATTTAGAAAATGCTGGCCTCGCGTTTCACTCTGTGCTCAAGATGGACGAGCTGCTGTCGGCGGCTGAGGGCGTTTAGTGTGAGTATGATGGTATGATGGCTCGCGCTATCGTAGGGGATCGAGAATTCAAGAGAAGGCGGAGCAGAGGGGGAACTTCTGCTCCGCCTTTTTGTTAGGGCAGATAAATCTGCCCTAATCGCAGCGAACTGCCCGTCGGCGCGCTTACGTATTTTTTGAATACACATAAAATCCGCTGCGCTTCTCCCACCCCGACGCTGACCAGAAGCCATTGCCAATGGCATTATCTTCAATGACGAAAATGTGGCATTTATCGATTCCCTCACGCCTTAACTGGTTTAGGCTAGTTTGAACCAGCTGATGGCCAATTTTCTGGTTTCTGTAGTCTGGGTTGACTGCCACATGATAAATAAAGCCCCGTCTTCCATCATGCCCGCATAGAATCGTTCCGACGATTTGCTTATCCTGCTCCCACACATAACTTAATCCTTGGTTACGTTCGAGATATCGCTGAATGTTTTCCTTGGAATCTGCGTTGCTTAATGCTAAACCTTCGATGCTGCTCCACAGTTGAATCATTGGCTCGTAATCGTGAATAGTCATCTCTCTGATTGTGCCCATATTCAATCCCCTTTTATATAAAAGTTTACAATTTTATTATTCGCGAGACTGGCTGATAACCCTGCCCTTGTCAAAGCTGTGTATATCCATTACCCCAACATCCGCTGTGATATAATGGGAGAAAGCAAGGGGATGTAAGGGAGGAGTGGCCAAATGGATTTTAATAAAATCGATCAATTAAAAATGGAATTAGATGAATTGCGGCCATTGCCGGCGGCGGCTGTACGAAATTTAGAAGAGGTCTATCGCGTAGAGTGGACGTATAACTCCAATGCAATTGAAGGGAATACACTCACACTGCTGGAAACGAAGCTCGTTCTTGTGGAAGGGCTAACAATAGGCGGTAAAAAGCTGCGGGAGCATTTTGAGGTTGTTAATCATTCAGAGGCGATCACATATGTACAGGACTTGGTCAACCGCAAGATGGATGTTACGGAGCATGTAATCAAATCGATTCATCAATTGGTTCTTAAGAACATTGATGATGAAAATGCTGGGCGTTATAGGATGATTAATGTTTTTATATCAGGCTCGCAGCATACGCCTGCACATTTTACAGTACTTTCAGAAAAGATGGAGCAATTAATCGAATGGTTTAATGAACATCAAACGACCTTGCATCCCGTCAAACTGGCAGCGGAGTTCCATTTTAAATTTGTATATATTTATCCCTTTTCCGATGGAAACGGACGTACCGCACGGCTATTAATGAATCTCATTTTGATGAAATTCGGGTATCCGCCAGCAATCGTAAAAGCTGCTAATGAGGCTCGGTTAAGTTATTATGAGACATTGGAATTGGCTAGTACAGCTCAAAATGTTGAACCTTTCGTAAACTTGATTGCAGGATGTGTAGAAGACAGTTTGCAGCGATACATTGGTGCAGTGAAATAGCCCGAATAGCAACCAGAAGGAGCCATCCAACCTAGGAAGGCTCTTTTTTTATGCTGCACTCATCGCTGCCTGCGGGCCCCTGCATACTTTTTCCTGCATTTGGCACCCTATATGGATGTTATACGGCTAGCAGAAACGAATGACGGGGGTGAACCAATGAGCGGAGCGCCAACTAAAATCAATATTTTGCAGTTATTTATGATTTTTGCGCTGATGAATGGGCTTGTCGATCATGTCATTATTAATCCGATGTTATTGGATGCTTCCGGACGGGATGCGTGGGTTACGGTATTGCTGACGGGGGTCTTATTCGTTGTGTGGTGTCTGCTCATTACTTGGATGATGCGCAAATCGGGCCAACTGAAGTGGCATGATTGGATCGCGAAGCAGACCCACCCAATCGTTTCCTGGATCCTGCTGCTTCCCGTAGGCGTCATGCTATATTTGATTGGCGCAACGACAGTCATCCATACGGCCAAATGGAATACGGCCAATTACTTGCCCGAGACGTCGGGGCTGGTTATTGTCCTGTCGCTGATCTTGATCTGTCTCGTGCTGGCGTTATGGGGGATGAGCACGATCGCGATTACAGCGGGCATGCTGCTGCCAGTCGTTACATTGCTCGGCGTATTCGTCAGCGTGTTTAATGCGACAGAGAAGGATCATCGGCTGCTGAAACCCGTGCTTGAGAATGGCTGGACGCCCGTTACCGATGGCATGCTCTATGCTGCTGGCGGTTATGTCGAGATCATCTTGTTGCTGCTGTTCCAGCATCGCCTTGCCCGTAAAGTAAAGGTTTGGCAGATCTTTCTGTACAGCTTATTTACCGTGCTGATCATGGTTGGACCGATCTCCGGAGCTATTATGGAATTTGGTCCCACCGAAGCTGCGAATCAGATGACGTCTCCCTACGAGCAGTGGCGGCTGATCAAAATCGGCCAATACATCGAGCATGTCGATTTTTTCTCGATCTTCCAATGGCTGTCCGGCGCTTGCATACGCGTGAGCCTTGCCGTCTATTTGCTCGTCGATATTGCGCCATTCAAGCGGAATTCCCATCGGCAGTGGGCCATTGCGTCCATTATGCTGAGTTATCTCGCCATTGCGCTGTATCCGATTAATGACTATTCGTTCTATGAGTGGATGTATCGCATCTATATGCCGATTTCGTTCGGTATTTTGTTTACGGTTTCGATCATTTGGATGGGAATTACATTATTCGCCAAGCCGATGCGCAAAGGGGAGTCTTCATGACGACGACAGCGAGACAGCCAAACATGGCATGGTCGGAGGAGAGGCTGCGGGAAACCTATAAAGGCTCCGCCGATGTCTATATTGATGCCTGCCGATTCGGCCAGAGCGACCAGGTAAACGTGATTCTGGTTTATGCGAATGGACTCTGCGATGGCCATCATGTACAGGAAATTGTGCTGCCTGCGCTGGGAAATTATTTTGAGCAGCGCGCCAATGAAGCCACGGGGTTAGAGCAGCTGATCTCACGCTTAACTTTGGTATCTATTTCGGAGCAGCCGGCAGCCGAAGAGCTGGATGAGTCCATTTTCGAAGGCGATCTCATCTTGTTCTTCACGGAGGAGAATCGCTGTTTTCGCATGTGCATCAATCATCGCCCTCAGCGAAGCCCGCAAGAATCCAGTACGGAAATCTCGATTAAAGGGCCGAAGGATGGCTTTATCGAGGACATGTACACGAACATCGCCTTGATTCGCAAACGCGTCCGCAGCCATTCGCTCCATGTGAAGCCGTTCACGCTGGGCACGCGTACGAAGACCAAAGTATCGCTGCTCTATTTCCACGATATTATTAATTCCAAGATTCTGGACGATGTCTGTAAACGGCTGGACGAGTTTGAATCGGACGGCTTGTACAGCATAAATCAGCTCGAAGAGTCGTTAACTGGCTCCAAGCTGAAGCTGCTCCCCTTGATGGATTACACAGGCAGGCCTGACTTTTGCGTCAACGCTTTGCTATCCGGACGCTTCCTTATCATCGTGGATGGCAATCCGCTCGTGTTGATCGGGCCAGCCGGATTGTCCTTGATCTTAAAATCGCCAGAGGATATCCACTTCAACTACTCGTATATTACGTTCGCCAGATTGATTCGGGCATTCAGCTTGTTCCTGTCCGTGTTTCTGCCGGCGCTGTGGGTTTCCTTGATGGCGTTCCATCAGGACCAGATTCCGTTCCGCATCATGGCGACAGTGTCGGTGTCCCGGTTAGGGCTGCCGTTCTCTTCCCAAATCGAAACGTTCATTCTGCTTATGCTGCTCGAAATATTCCGCGAAGCGGGCGTCCGCCTGCCCAGCGCCATCGGCCAAACCTTAACGTCTATCGGCGGCTTAATTATTGGCGATGCAGCCATTCGCTCGGGGCTTGTTTCGCCCTCCGTCGTTGTAATTGGGGCGATAACTGCGGTATCTGGCGTTACGCTCGTCAATCAGTCGCTCAGCACGGTCGTTAGCATACTGAGGCTTTTTTTCTTCGGATTGGCCTGCTATCTCGGCATGTACGGCGTGATCTTGGGCATCGTTATATTCGTCGCCTATATGGCGAGCCAACGCTCGTTCGGGATGAATTACCTTGCTCCGCTATCGCCGCTCAATATCCGTGAAGTGTTTTTTTCGTACCTGCGAGTGCCGTGGTTCATGTTGAAGCGCAGGCCGGCGTCGTTGAAGACGCAAGATGAAGACCGTTAAGGAGTGTGGGCTTATGCGAATCGTTCGGCTGATGGGGCTTCATCTTCTGCTATTGGCAGCCATGCTCCAGCAAGGCTGCGGCAATTCGAAAGATATTCAAGCACTGGCGTATGTCACTGCGCTTGGGATCGATTATGTGGACGGGAATTACATTACCTATGCCCAAGTGCTTAACTTTTCTAACATTGCGCGAACCGAGAGTAACCAACTGGGCAAAAAAGTGCCGATCTGGATCGGCAGCGGGCGAGGCAAGTCGATGTCTAGTGCGATAGCCGGCGTCACGGCAACTTCACAGTTTCCGATGTTCTGGGGACACTTAAAGGCTGTCGTTATGACGGAGAGTGTACTGCAACAAGGGCTCAAAGAAATCTATCTCACCTTGAACCGCTATCGGGAAGTTCGGTACAACATCTTCGTCTATGGCACCAAAGAAAATCCATCGGACATATTAAACCAGACATCCTTGTTCAACTTATCGCCGCTCGACACGATTATGTTCACAGGAACGCAGCTAGGCAGCCAAAAGTCTTACCTGTTGCCGGTGAACGGCAATCATGCAATCGCTAATTTAAACGAACCCGGCAACCCTGCTATTATGCCATCGATCTCTACGACTAAGCATTATTGGAAGGAAGACCAGAAAAGCAAGTCCATGTTTGAAATTTCTGGCGCATTCTTTTTTGAAAATAACCACAGCTCGGGCTGGATGTCCATCGAAGATTTGAAAGGCATTCGGTGGGCTAATCGCAGGCTGGAGCAGGCACCGCTGTCGATCCCGCTCAATGATGCTGACGATGCAGTTGTGATGCTTGCCCATCCGCATTTGGCAATTAAACCTGTAATCGGAAAAGCCGGTGCACAATTCGACCTTCACTTGAAGGTTAGCGGGACCGTGTATGAGTCGCATAACAAGTCGATTGAGACGCTGGAGCTGAAATCTAAGCAGTTAATCGAAAAGGAAATTAGAGAAACGTACCATAAGGGGCTCGCCAAGCGGGTGGACCCTTTTCAACTGGAGGAAGCGTTGTATCGCAAAAATCCTGCAATGTTCTACAAGCTGGCGAAGACAAGCCCGTTTTTCTTGGATGGGCAATCGTTGCGCCATGTTAAGGTTCAGGTGAAGATTTTGAGCACAGGGAAGTATAAGGAGAAGATTCGATAATCGATTCGATTGGAACGTCTGTTCTTAGTGAAGGAAATGCTATATAGTTTTATATATCGTGTATAATGTAAAGGCGATAATTGCTGCGCTTCATTGAAACCTAGGGAGGTACACCATAAATGAAACTTGAAGAAAGAGGAAGAGGGAAATTTAAACCTGCGCCCAATCTATCCCCCGAGGAAGTACGGCAAGTATTGCTAGAAAAAATTCAAGAAGAAATGTCCCTAATCATTGAATCTGAGGATGACGAGGGGCTTCTAGCACAATTAGATTACCAAGATGATAAATTTAACATGCTGAGCCTGTTCTCCGGCTGCGGCGGATTAGATATGGGGTTTGAATTAGCAGGCCTTGCGGCAGTGATTGGTGAAGAAGCTGCAATGAAGGCATTTCAAGATAAAGAAAGCTTTAATGAAGCAAGGGGAAAGAGCGTATTTCATACGATTTACACCAATGATTTGTTCACTGAGGCAAATGAGTCTTATAAAATAAATTTTCCAGCTTCGGTTGTCCAGCATCGAAAAGATATTAGGAAAGTTAAAAACTTTCCGAAAGCGGATATCGTCGTAGGCGGCTTCCCGTGCCCTGGGTTTTCAGAGGCGGGACCTCGGTTAATTGATGACGAACGGAATTTTCTTTATATCCATTTCATTAGATGTTTAATAGAGACGCAGCCTTATTTCTTTATTGCTGAGAATGTGAAAGGCATGATGAACATCGGCGGCGGCGAAGTTCTGAAACAGATCGTTGAGGATTTCGCTTCAGCCGGATACAAAATGAAATATAAGCTCCTCAATTCAAGGGATTATGGCGTACCACAGTTACGGGAACGGGTTATTCTGGTCGGTGTAAGAAATGATATCGATTTTGACTATGAATATCCCGAGCCTACGCATGGTAATGATCCAGCGCTAAAACCTTACGTTACTTTAAAAGATGCGATTGGTGACTTGGCGGAAAATCCAGGCCCTTACTTTACAGGTTCATTCTCAACTATTTATTTGTCGCGAAACAGAAAGAAACGCTGGGACGAGCAAAGCTTTACGATCCAAGCGTCTGGCAGGCAAGCCCCACTCCATCCAGACGGGCCTTCCATGGTTAAGATGGGTGCGGATGCGTGGGATCTTCCTGGCGGGGAAGAGATGAACAGAAGGCTTTCGGTAAAAGAAATCGCCCGTATCCAGACGTTCCCTGATTGGTATGAGTTTACGACTACGCCTAGACAAGTTTCTGAAACTTCTAAGCTAGATTACTTCTACAAGCAAATCGGCAATGCCGTCCCGGTATTGTTAGCGAAAGCGATAGCAAAGCCATTAGCAGAATGGGCAGCTAAACAGGTTAAGGGCGGAAAATCTGACAGATCTATCTCCGAGGGAAATGAAGTGTTGAGTAAATAGTGGAGCCTGTTAGGTTAAAATATACCGTTGGATTCATAAAGCGCGGCGATGAAATTTTGATGCTGAACCGGAACAAAGAGCCGGGCATGGGAAGATGGAACGGGGTTGGCGGCAAGCTAGAGCAGGGTGAATCGCCATTAGCATGTATCATTCGAGAAGCTTACGAGGAAACGGGGATACAGTTAGGCCGTGACCAAGTGAAGTATACGGGTGCTGTTACATGGGTTAATGAATATGAAACGTCGGGCATGTACGCTTTTATTGCGGAGATGGCACCTGGCTTCGAGTATGAAACTCCTGTTGCGACGCCAGAAGGCATCTTATGCTGGAAACATAAAGATTGGATATGCAATACGAAAAATCTCGGCGTTATCGGGCATGTTCCTCATTTTTTGCCTGTCATGTTAACGGAACAGATGCTATATGAGCATCGGTTCTCTTTTTCCAACAGTGTATCCAACCATTACGAAAAGCTGCCATTGCGTGGTGAATTAAAATATTAAAAGGAGCAGGCGTGCCTGCTCCTTGGCTAAGGCTGTCGAGCGAGTCCCGACGGCTTTTTTATGTTTCAGGGGCGTGGAAGGAATAGTGCAGAAAAAAGTACCCTATCCGGCCGGCTGGAGCGCCGGGGAGCAAATAGGGCAGAAAAAAGTACCCTATCCGGCCGGCTGGAGCGCTGACGGATTCTGTATTCAAAAAAGAGCATGCGCTCCCTACTACGCATGCTCTTTTTTTCTGCCATTACAGGCTATAAAAGTGCCTCCGGCAACCCACTCGCATACATCACCCGGCAATCCGTATGCGTCCGCAACGTTTCCATCGTTTCCGCACGTGGCGCTGTATAGATTACCAGGTAATCGACCTCCTCATACGCCTCACGGATTGCAAAAGCGAGCCGCTCCCCGTCTAGCGAAAACTGGGCATCGACCCCCTGCTTATTGCCGCGGGCATCCAGACGAATCCATCGGTCCAGCTCACCTATGTAAACCGCGTTAAGTGCATGGATGACATAGCCTGTATCAGGCGTATCGCCTAGCGTGAGGCGCTGGTAACAGAATCCCGCCGGCATGCCGTGAATGCGAAGCAATGCGCATAGGAGATTGGATTTGGCATAACAAATCCCCTCCCGGTAGTGCAGGACATCCGATGCGTTGCATGTGACGCGAGTGCTTTGAATGTCCCATGAGTGCGATACGGAATCGCGTACGAATTCGAAAGCATTTTGCACATAGGCAATGCCGTTGGAAGATTGGCTAGCTAGCTTGGCCGCAAGCTCCCGGATTGAGGCGTGGCTGAAATCGACGTATTCGCTCTCGGCGAGATAGTCTTCTAATGAACTAGATTCACAAATCACGACAATCCCCCTTAAATGAGTGTGAGTGGATGGTAAATGTTCTTGAATGTATTTTTATACATCTGTATGATTATATATTCAAACCCAACCGTACAGCAAGGAGAACTCTTCTCTGGCGGCGTAATTTATTTGGCCGTATACGGCTGTGCCTCAAGGCGATTATAATGTTTGAGGTTATGCTATAGCATACATAGGAGGTCCTTTAATGACGAATACGGCGAAAACCTATAAAAACTGCCAAAGCTGCGGCATGCCGCTTGCGCGTGACGAACAACGGGGCGGGACCGAACGTGACGGTTCGAAAAGCAACAAATATTGCAGCCATTGCTACCAACATGGCGAATTTACGTTACCTAACCTGACAGTGGAGCAGATGCGGGAACTGGTGAAGGAGAAGCTGGGCGAATTCGGGTTTCCGAAGTTTCTAAGAGGCGTGTTTACGCGGAATATCTATAAGCTGGAACGTTGGACGAAGTAGCCAATCAGCTTGCAAGCTTCTGGATATACTACAAGGAGGGTTTCCCAGCCACCATGGGATGTCAGATGACAAGGAGGTCCCTCACGGATGTTAAACCGAGTTTGGAATGTTGGCCTGATTGTGCTGACGGCCGTATTCGTGGGATTGCTGGCAGCATTCGTCATTACGATTTTACATACCCGAGAACTGGCGGAACAGCTTGAGCAGGGAGATAAGTCTGCTGTAGCTGCTGAACGAACACGGATTGCCCTCATCTCGCAGGAGCTGGACAACCCGTTCTGGCGTTCGGTAGAGGAGGGCGCACGTGCGGCCGCAGCAGAATATGGGATGGATTTAACTTATCTAGGACCGCTGCGGATTAATCCGGAAGAGCAGGCACGGCTGCTGGAGAAGGCGATTGCGCAAGGGTTCGACGGGCTGCTCATCCAAGGGTTGAATGATCCTGCGTACGCTCAATTGATCGGAAAGGCGTTCGAGCGCGGCATTCCGGCGATTACGATTGATGCGGATGAACCGGGGAGCGCGCGAGTGGCGTATGTCGGAACGGATAATTGGCAAGCGGGCGAAGAGATGGGGAGGCTTGTGATTCGCATGGCGGGCGCGAAGGGGCGTATCGGCGTGCTGCTCGGCAGTGAAGCGATGAATATGAAGCTACGGCTGGCTGGTTTTCGAAACGTGGTAAAACAAACGAAGGGACTTTCTATTGAGGATGTGCGCATCTCGAACATCTCGCGCCTGCAAGCAACCGAGCAAGCAGAGGGCATGCTGCGGAAGCATCCGGGCTTGCTGGCTGTCGTTGGGTTCAGTGCATTGGACGGCGTCGGGATTGTAGAGGCGGCAAAGCGGGTGAAGGCTGGCGATCTCCCGGTGTTTGCGTTTGACGATTTGGAGAATACGCGCCAAGCGATCAGGGAATGCCGAATTGCCGCTGCCCTCGTGCAGCAGCCTGGCCGAATGGGGCAGGAGGCAGTAAATTTGCTTCACACGTATTTGCAAGATGGCGCTGTTGCGGCGGCGTTTCATTTTACGACGACGAATGTGTTGGACAGGGCGGACGGCTGCCGATGACGATCCGGACGAAGCTGCTTATCATTATTCCGCTGCTAGTGCTGCTGGCGAATATGGTGACGTTGTTCCTGTTCCAGAGCTCAACTGTCGTACAGCGGGGTTATGACCGGATGATGGATCGGGTACTGGCTTATCGGGAATCTGTGCAAAATGCGGAGCGCTCCACGCAATCGCTCTACAGTTATTTATTGGACCCGAATCCGCAAACGAAAGCGGAAGCGCATCGCCTGCGTGATGCCTTGCAACAGAGCCGGGAGCAAATCGGCTCACTTGGGCAAGACGCCGCACTCGCCTCCGCTGCCGCTGGCTTCATTCATTTGCTAGATGCCTTGCAGCGGCAACAGCGCGATGCGGAGTCAGCTTCCGAATCACCGAGCGTTGCATTGTCGTTGTACACCGATGCGGAGAAGACAGAACGATTCGTTCGGGAGGATGGGCAGCGGCTCATCGATCTGGAATTGAGCAACGATCAACCTATTTTTCGCGACATTCAACTAGCAAATATTCGAATGAATCGGCTTGGCGCCGCGATTATCGCGATCCAGACGCTGCTCGGGGCTGGTCTCGCGTTCTGGGTGTCCCGCAGTGTAACGGAACCCGTAGGGCGGTTGGTTCGCATGGCGAAGGGGATTTCGGAAGGGCGATCGCAGCAAGAGCTGGAGCCGCTGCCACCCGTGACGAAGGATGAGTTGGGCGTCATGACGGGCACTTTTCTGCAAATGATCACGTCATTGCAAGAAGCGGCAGATCGGGACAAGGGCAGGCTGGAGCAGGAACGGCTGGTGAAGGAGCTGGAGCTGCAGGCGCTTCAAAGCCAGATTCAGCCGCATTTTCTGTTCAATTCGCTTAATGTGCTGTCTAAGCTCGCCTTATTGGAAGGCGCAGAGAAAACATCGGACCTGATCGTCTCCATGTCCAAGCTGATCCGTTACCGGCTGCGCCAATCGGACGAGCCTGTCACGCTTCGCGAGGAGCTGGGGCATGTGATGGAGTACGTGACGATCCAGCGTGCGCGGTTTCAGAATCGGGTATCGTTCGAGACGGATATCGATGAGGATGCGTTAGCTGTCCAGATTCCAGCGCTAACCGTCCAACCGCTCGTCGAAAATGCGTTCGTGCATGGGATTGAGCAACTGGAGTCCGGTGCGACGATTCGGCTGTCCGTACGTCGTGACGGCCAGGACGCTGTTATTGCCGTTAGTGATAATGGCGCTGGCATGGATGAACCAACGAGGGAGGCGCTGCTCCAATTAAGCTATGGGCCAAATGCGCCAAGCGTTTCGGGGCCATTGGCTCAGCCCGAGGAACCTAAGGCACAACATCAGCGGTCAGCTGGAATTGGGACGCGTAATGTTTTTCGGCGGCTTCAGCTGTTTAGTGGGCGCGGCGATACCGTGGATATAAGGAGCAAGCGCGGAGAAGGGACGACGGTTACAATCCGAATTCCTTGGTTAGATGAGGGGGATAAAGGCGATGTATCGCTTACTGATCGCGGATGATGAAGCGTTAGAGAGAGAAGGGCTGGAGTGGATCGTCAATCGGATGCTGCCTGGCCAGTTCGAGATCATTCACGCCGAGAACGGGAGAAGGGCCATCGAACAGGCGGAGGAACGCCGGCCACATATCGTGCTAATGGATGTCCAGATGCCGGGCATTCAAGGGCTGGAGGCGCTAAGGGAGATTCGCAGCATGCTGCCGGACGTCAAGCTGGTATTGGTGACAGCGTATGATTCTTTTGCTTACGCGCAGGAGGCGATAACGCTCGGCATCTCTGAGTATATCGTGAAGCCAGCTAGCCGGGATCAAATCACGAAGCTGCTCACGCGATTGGTGGATGAACTGCAGCGGGAGAAGGAGAAGCGGGGCGAGCAACTGGAGCTGAAAAGCAGGATGTCCTCCATCCAGCCGCTCATCGAGAACGAGCTGGCGCTTATTCTGATGGTTGATCAGGCGATGGGCACAAGCCCGGACACGTTGGCGGAGTGGCTGGATTTTGGTTTGGAGCACGGGCGCAGCCTCGTCATCGCGTTCCCTGGCCATGATTCATCGTTGGATCGCGGGCAGCTCTATGAGACGATTCGCCGATTGGCAAAATCGCAAGCTAGCTGCATTGTGAGCTCTATTCTGGAGCATCACATTGCCCTGTTCGTCCACCAGCCGCCGCAGGGTGCGGAAGATGGCGAGGAGGGGCTGATCCGCTTCGCGGAGAAGCTGGCTGAGGCGGCTCGGGCGCAGCTTCTGGCGGCGCCATCGATCGGCATTGGATCGTTGCGCAGCGGGGCGGAAGGGCTGCGCCATTCGTATTTTGAAGCGGTGTTCGCTTCCACTTATCCGGGTCGGGAAGGGCAAGTGTGCTTGTTCGACGATCTAAAGCAAGGCAAGCAAGAGGCGGTGATGGCTGAGGGTGCGGAGCTGCCCGAGGAACGCCAGCGCAGCTACGTGCTGTCAGCCTTGAACCGTATCCGCGAGCTTCGCGAGGAGCAGACGGCGACCGTTATGGATCGGGCGATTGCTTATATGTTAGAACGATTTACGGAGGAATTGTCACTGGAGGATGTCGCGGAATACGTTCATCTGAATCCTTTTTACTTCAGTAAAGTGTTCAAGCAGCATGTCGGGGAAAATTTCATCGACTACTTAACCGGGCTGCGCATCGACAAGGCGAAGCGGCTGATCGCGGACAAGCAGCTCATTCTGAAGGAAGTTTGTTATCAAGTCGGCTATAAGGACCCGAATTATTTTAGCCGCGTGTTTAAGAAGGTAACTGGCGTTACGCCGTCCGAATACCGTGCCTTGCCTCGGTAGGCAGTTAATGAGAGTCCATGTTCTCGCGACATGGACTTTTTTGTGCATGAAGGACAGAATAATGCGGGTCGCCTACGGCGATTGCCCGTTATTCACGATGCATGAATAGCTGTGCGGGAACAGCACAAATTAGTGAAGATGATCGAGCCACGGCTGCTTTCGAATCGATGCTATACTAAAAATCGCTTTCCAAACAAGGTTGTCCTTCGGCATGAACGGAGGAAAAGGATATGCGTTACGAGCACGATTTTGAAAACAGAAAGGAATGCATATATTATGGCACAAACGATAAAAACGCCAGCTTCCGAGCCGAATATGCGCTACGTCACGCTGGTGTCCATCATTGCTGCGCTGGGCGGGCTGTTGTTTGGTTTCGACACGGCTGTCGTATCGGGCGCTATTGGCTTCATGCAGGACAAGTTTGAACTAAACGGCATTCAGACCGGCTGGGCAGTATCGAGCTTGATTATTGGCTGTATCGTCGGCGCTGCCGCGTCGGGCTGGTTAAGTGACCGGTTTGGCCGCAAAAAGGTGCTAATCGCCGCGGCGCTGCTGTTCACGCTCGGCTCGATTTTCTCCGCCATACCAGATACGTTCACAGGGTATATCATCGCCCGGATGATCGGTGGGCTGGGCATCGGCATTACCTCTACGTTATGCCCGTTGTATAACGCAGAGATTGCGCCTGCTCGATACCGGGGACGGTTGGTTGCGTTTAACCAGTTCGCAGTCGTTACAGGCATTTTCCTTACGTACTTCATCAACTCCGGCATTGCTGGCGCTGGCGATGACGCTTGGGACATCTCGACCGCTTGGCGCTGGATGTTCGGCGTTGGCGCGATTCCGGGCATTTTGTTCCTGGTGATGCTGTTCTTCGTGCCAGAGAGCCCGCGTTGGCTGATTAAGCAAGGGCGGCCAGAGGAAGCCCTCAACATCTTGCTTCGCATTCACGGAGAGGATGCTGCGCGCAAGGAAGTATTGGAGATCAAAGCGTCGTTCAACGAAAAGCAAGGCTCGATTCGCGAGCTGTTTAAGCCGGGCTTGCGTTTCGCCCTTATAGCGGGCGTCGGCATAGCTGTCCTGCAGCAGATTACGGGCATTAACGCGATCATGTATTATGCGCCAGAGATTTTGAAATCAACAGGTGCAGGCACGAATGCTGCGCTAATCCAAACGATTCTCGTCGGCTTCATCAACTTCGCCTTCACGATTCTGTCGATCTGGCTGATTGACAAGGTGGGGCGCAAAGCGCTGCTGCTCGTCGGTTCGTCGGTCATGGCGCTCAGCCTGCTGTTTATCGGCATCGTGTTCCATAGTGGACATGCTACAGGCCCGTGGGTACTAGTGCTGCTGCTCGTTTATGTTGCGGCATTCGCCGTCTCGCTCGGACCAGTTGTCTGGGTGCTGCTTGCCGAGATTTTCCCGAACCGCGTACGCGGCATTGCGATTGCTATCGCATCGATGTCATTATGGGTAGCGGATTATGTTGTATCCCAGTCGTTCCCGCCGTTGCTGGAATCCGCGGGACCAGCAGTGACGTACTGGATCTTCGGGGCGTTGTCGCTCGTAACGGTGATCTTCACGTGGAAGTTCATTCCGGAGACGAAGGGCAAATCGCTTGAGGACATGGAAAGCGTGTGGAATGAAATGAGCCGTAAGGGCTAAGCGTATTTTGAAATATATAGAATCCGAAAGCTTCGCCTGTGGGCGGGGTTTTCGGATTTTTTGTTTTGATTAAACCCATATATGGTAATAGGTACGAGGTAAAACGTGTTATTCCGAAAGGGTGAAGAGCGTGCGGAATTCTTAGTTTGAGATCAAGTTCGAGATTTTCGGGGAAGTTAGAACAAATTAACGGCATCAATGCCGGGCTGCTTGAATCCCGCTATTTTCGCAAAGTGAGGCGTTTTATTTGACCATGTTGCAATCCAAAATTTTTTCTCCAATCGATGAGATTATCTCTCTCTATGCAGACAGCATGAATCGGAGCCTTCCGCATTTGCTCGAAGGCCTATATATATATGGCTCCATCGCATTGGGCGATTACTCTTTGGAACTAAGTGATATTGATTTTATTGCGATAACGAAAGAGAGATTGCGGGAATCAGAAATCGCGGCGCTAACACAGGTGCATCGTGAGATCGAACTGAAATACAAGAAGCCGAACTTGAATGGCATTTATTTAACGTGGAACGATTTGGGCAAATTGCCTGAGAACACGAAGCCATTCCCGTATTATTGCGATGGGAGGATGCATGAATCGGGCTATTTTGAGTTAAACCTAGTCACTTGGTACGAACTGAAGGCACACGGCATTCGGGTTATCGGTCCGGAAGTGGCGGCATTAGGGATCGAGGTTGATTTTGAACAATTGTTATTGAGGATGCACCATAATCTAAATGATTATTGGCGCAACTGGATTCACAAATCGAATAAACGGTTATCGTTTGCAGCACTGGCACTTTACTTTAGAAGAGCCGATATCGAATGGGGCGTTTTGGGCATTACGAGATTGTACTATACGTTCCGGGAGCGCAAGATCACCACTAAAGCTGGGGCGGGTGAATATGCATTAGAGGTTGTGCCTCCTCAGTGGCATCGCGTCATTCAAGAATGCATTAACACGAGGCGTGGCGTGAAGAAATCCCTTTATCGATCAAGAGTCGTGTTGAAAAAAGAGGCAATCAAGTATATGAAATATATGCTGGATGAGTGCAACAAGCTTAAGTGAGTACATACAGTATGCTGTATGGCGCCTCTCTTAAGGTTTTTTTATAAAATTATAATCTTTTTATTCCATTTCTTAAGAAGTCTTAGGTTGTTCAATATACACTTAGATGTTAATATTTTCTTTATGCTAGAAGTAATAGCGTTATTCAAATTAATGGTTTTATTCATCATGTTGTAGTGGAGGAGAACAATGAAAAAGTTTAGAAGCGTATTATCCGCTTTGCTCGCAGTAAGCCTTGTGTTCGGCACATTGCTTGCTTCGGTATCAGCAGCGTCATCGCCTGAAAATGTAGAGAAGCACTGGGCGGCAGGCACGCTCAAGAAATGGCTGGCTGCCGGGCTCATTCAAGGCTATCCAGATGGCACGCTAAAACCGGATGCACCAGTGACGCGTGGGGAATTCGCAGCGCTGTTGAACCGTGCATTTGGATTGAAGGATGAGGCTGCTGGCGTATCCTTTAACGATTTGCCTAAGGCAAACTGGGCATATCATGATATTGCAGTCGCGGTACAAGCAGGCTATTTGCAAGGTACAGGCGGCGGCAACGTATCTCCTGCGCAAGCAGCAGCTCGCCAAGAAGCTTCCGTTATGGTGGCGAACATATTGCATCTCGATACGAAAACGAACACGGATGTATCGCAGTTCAAAGACGCGGCGCAAATCGCGGACTGGAGCAAAGGCTCTGTCGCAGCGCTCGCTTCCAATAAGATCGTTAAGGGCGACGAACAAGGCAACTTCCGCCCGAAAGCATCGATTACGCGCGCGGAAGCAGTCGTTGTCCTCGATGCAGCATTAGCACTTCAAAATAACAATAGTGTAGCAAAGACGTTTGATAAAGCTGGCGTCTATGGCTCGGCGGACAAAACAGAAACGATCAACGGCAATGTCGTCATCTCGGCAGCAGGCGTAACACTCCAGAACGTGGTCATCACGGGCAACCTGACCATCGCGAAGGAAGTAGCCGAAGGCGATGTGACGTTAAAGAAAGTGACGGTCAAAGGCACGACGACGGTGAACGGCGGCGGCCCGAATTCGATTCATTTGGAAGACTCGGTACTGCTTCGCATTATCGTAGACAAAGCAACGGGCCGTGTGCGGATCGTCGCTATCGGTGCAACGACGGTACAGGATGTCATCATCCAATCACCGGTCAAAATCGAAGAATCGCATGTGACGGATAGCGGGTTCAAGAACATCGAGATCTCCAAAGCGTTGCCGAAAGACTCGAATGTGGAGCTGGTCGGGCATTTTGAGAGTGTAGGGGTCAATGCTGCGAACATTCAGCTCAACATCCCAAGCGGCAAGGTTGATAACCTAGATGTAGCCAAAGATGCAGCAGGCAACGTGATCAACGTTAGCAAAGAAGCACAAGTATTGAAGCTTGTTCTCGATGCAGTTGCGAAGCTGATCGGTGAAGGTAAAGTCGATCAAGCAACAGTGAATGACGGTGCGAAAGGCTCGTCGTTCGAAACGAAGCCTGGTCAAGTGGACGGTGCGGCGAAAGATAGCATCACGGCACCAGGTGCGACAGTTGTAACTGGCGGCGGTGGCGGCGGAAGCACGGGTGGAAACAACGGCGGTAATAATAACGGCGGTAACACAGGCGGCAACAATGGCGGAGACAACGGTGGCAGCACTCCGCCGAAATGCACGGTAAATTGCGATGATGCAAACCTGCATTCGCTTTCGGTAGCGGGCAGCGTGTATATGGAACTGGCACAACGGAACTTTGGCACTGCTAAGGTAGGTGTTGGGTTCGAGAGTATGATGCAGGATTATTCCGTTGATCTTCCGAGCAATTTCGCGGAATCCGATGTTGCTTTCACGGTCACTGCGGCGGCATATGCTACGATTAGCTACAGCGTAGATTATGACGATGGTAATGAGATTAAAGATGTTGCTGTGGGCGATCAAGGATCTTTCAATATTCATTTGAGAGAAAAGCATGATGCGACTGTAATGGTTACTGTTACGAATGCAAACGATAACCAATCAAAGTACTACTACGTTAAGTTTGTGTATGATCGAGGAATTCAAGAAGCTTTCCGTATCGATCATCTGGTCATGAGCCCAACCCAAACGTATAACATACTTCAATCAGAAGCTCTTATGGCGGGTGACAGCGTAACCGCAACTGTGCCTGCTGCGGATACGAGCAAAGGTTTGGAATTAACTGTAAGTGGAGTAAGCGGCCAAAATGGCAGCAGCGCGTTCGGAGTAAGCTTAGCTGATTACTCTAAAAATAATGTTTTCAAACCGGCAAATTTAATAGGTACCATTCATGTAGTAGTGACGCGTGCGGGCCAAGAAATTATGAATGGTGATTACCAGTATGATTTGACCCCTGTACCGCTTATTACGGACGGAACGGGCATCAATGTAACTTTGTGGACCAAAGAACAATTGAAACAAAAGGATGCAACTAGCTACTCTGTGAATCGAGCATCTTACGGAATTGATATCAGCTTCGATAAGGTCGCCAATCCAGCTCTTCAAAACGTGAAATATATTGAAGTTGCTTATGGTGACAAGCTTTATACGAATTCAGAGAAGTATGCGTGGACCTACGAGGACCGTAAAAAAAGCCAAGTGAAATATGGTTTCAGAGGCCCAATTCCAGTGTCTGATGATTATCCTTACAACGTAGTCCCTCAAGGATATACGGAAGTGCACGATCAGTTTGCTTATATCTTCTTGTATGATGAGCATAAGAAACTGATCGGCTGCTATGTGCAAGAATTACACTTTGATGCAGACCACGTAGGCGAAGGTGTAACAATCGTGCCGCCAGTCGTTAAATAATAGGTTTAATCCCCCTTCTTGAACAGACTATTGCAGTAGTCTCTCTTAAGGGGGATTTTTTTGTAAAAGAATTTTTTCTATTTCATTTCTTTAAGAAATCTTGGATTGTTCAATATGTACTTACATGTTAATATTTCCTTTATGTTAGAAGTAATAGAATTATTCAAATTAATGGTTTTATTTATCATGAGGTAGTGGAGGAGAAGAATGAAAAAGTTTAGAAGTGTATTATCCGCTTTGCTTGCGGTAAGCCTTGTGTTCGGCACATTGCTTGCTTCGGTATCAGCGGCATCACCTGAAAATGTAGACAAGCATTGGGCAGTGGGCACGCTTAAGAAATGGCTGGCTGCCGGGCTCATTCAAGGCTATCCGGACGGTACGGTAAAACCGGATGCGCCAGTGACGCGCGGGGAATTCGCGGCGTTGTTGAATCGCGCATTTGGACTGAAGGATGAGGCTTCTGGCGTATCCTTCAACGATTTGCCAACAACAAACTGGGCTTATCATGATATCGCAGTCGCGGTACAAGCTGGCTATCTGCAAGGCACAGGCGGCGGCAAGGTATCTCCTGCGCAAGCAGCGGCTCGCCAAGAAGCTTCCGTCATGGTGGCGAACGTCTTGCACCTCGATACGAAAACGAACACGGATGTATCGCAGTTCAAAGACGCAGCGCAAATCGCGGAATGGAGCAAAGGCGCTGTCGCAGCGCTCGCTTCCAATAAGATTGTCAAAGGCGACGAGGCAGGCAACTTCCGCCCGAAAGCATCGATTACGCGCGCGGAAGCAGTCGTTGTCCTTGATGCAGCATTAGCACTTCAAAATAACAATAGTGTAGCAAAGACGTTTGATAAAGCTGGCGTCTATGGCTCGGCGGACAAAACAGAAACGATCAACGGTAATGTCGTCATCTCGGCAGCAGGCGTAACACTCCAGAACGTGGTCATCGCGGGCAACCTGACCATCGCGAAGGAAGTAGCCGAAGGCGATGTGACGTTAAAGAAAGTGACGGTCAAAGGCACGACGACGGTGAACGGCGGCGGCCCGAATTCGATTCATCTGGAAGACTCGGTACTGCTTCGCATTATCGTAGACAAAGCAACGGGCCGTGTGAGGATCGTTGCTATCGGTGCAACGATGGTACAGGATGTCATCATCCAATCACCGGTCAAAATCGAAGAATCGCATGTAACGGACAGCGGGTTTAAGAACATTGAGATCTCCAAAGCACTGCCGAAAGACTCTAACGTCGAGCTGGTCGGGCACTTTGAAAGTGTCGGCATCATGGCTGCGAACATTCAGCTTAACATTCCAAGCGGCACGGTTGATAACCTAGATGTTGCTGGCGGCGCAACGGGTAATACGATTAACGTTAGCAAAGAAGCGCAAGTGTTGAAGCTCATCCTCGACGCAGTTGCGAAGCTGGTCGGTGAGGGCAAGGTTGACCAAGCGACGGTGAATGATGGCGCGAAAGGCTCGTCGTTCGAAACGAAGCCTGGTCAAGTTGATGGATCGGCTAAAGACAGCATCACGGTACCAGGCACAACGGCTGTAACTGGTGGCGGCGGTGGCGGTAACTTAGGTGGTAATACTGGCGGAAATAACAGTGGTGGCGATACAGGTGGAGACAACGGGGGAAACACAGGCGGAAACAATGGAGGTGACAACGGTGGCAGCACTCCACCGAAGTGCACATCGAATTGTTCAGATGATTCTTTGCATTCACTTTCGGTAACGGGTAGCGTGTACATGGAACTGGCACAGGCGGGTAGAATAAATGCTCCGCCAGTAATCGGTTTCGATAGTAGTGCGTTAAGTTACGTAGTAGATGTCCCGAAACTTGTCTCAGAAATGAATGCGACTATTACTGTTTCTGCTGCTACGTACGCAAAAGTTACCTATGGGCTATCGTATGGCGATGGAACCCACATTGATCAAAACGTGGACTCATCGGGCAGATTCAATATTGTCTTGAAGCCGAAGCAGGATGTTACTCTGTATTTGAAGGTTAAAAATGGATATGGAATTTATGAAAAGCTTTATTCAGTCAGTTTCTATTATGAACGTGAACTGCAAGAAGCATTTCAGTTGAATAGATTTTATCTTAATTCCAATGCGCTTAAAAATGGCGACCATGTAACGGTAACAGTACCTGCCGCGGATACGACATTGGGCACTACATTGACGGTTAACAGTGATGTCGGCCCCAGTTATAACAGTTTCAATAGTTTAAGTTGTCTCCTCCTCGACCTCACGAACAATAATAAGTTTCAGCCTGCAAACTTAAAGGGCAGCATTCATATTGTTGTTACGCGCGCGGGGCAAGAGATTATGAATGGGAATTACCAGTATGATTTAACGCCAGTTCCAGTATTTACGGACGGTACAGGAATCAAGGTGACTGCTGCCACTAAAGCAGAATTGCAGGAGCAAAAAGTTAACAACTATGGTATCGGATTCGATTATGGCATTCATGTTAAGGTAGACAAGAGCGCCAACCCGGCACTGCAAAATGCGAAGTATATGGAGGTACAGTTTATAGGTAAAACCTCTACGAGTATGCAACAAGAGGGGTGGAAGTACGAGGATCTTAAGAGTAGCCAAGACAAACAAGTATGGTCCCATACATCCATAGACAGCGAATACGCTAGTTTTGTCTATAGCTTAGGTAAAGTGTATGACCAGATTGTATATGTCTACTTCTATGACGAGCAAAAGCAGCCAATCGGCTACTATGTTTACAACCTGGCATTTGATACTGATCACGTCGGTGAAGGCACAACAATCGTGCCGCCAGCTTAAGGCGAACATTCCACCGACTGGTATACGTAATTACAAATAACCCCTCTCCTTCTGGAGAGGGGTTATTTGTTTTATCTGTCGAAATCCGCTAACGGACCTCAGCGCCGTTATTCGATGAAAAAAGGTTACTTTTAAAACGTAACGGACTCCAGCGACGTTATTTGCCTCATTTTGCGCGAAAACGGGGTATTGATGGGCGAATAACGTCGCTGAGGTCCGTTAGAATTTCAAATTGCTGTATTTTCGCCAAATAACGGCTGTACGGTCCGTTAGCGGCGGACATCGGGTTCGCCGAATGTTACTCCACCCCATAACGCGCCAACGCCTTCGTCGCCGCCTCCAGCATTCGCCGCTTCAAATAATCGCCTTCCACGACACGAACGCGCATGCCCAGAAAACGGATTTTGGATAACAAATACTCCCGTTCATCCGACTGCAAACATACCCGAACGCGATAACGATCCTGCTCAGCATCGTACTCGACATCCTTCTCGAAGCTGGAAAGGGCATAGAGGATACGGGACAGTTCCCGGTTGTAGGCAGGAACGACCTCGATGAGCACCTCGGTTTTCCGCGATTCGAGAAACTGGTTGATTTTATGCAAAATCGTATCCGCGTCCGGTGCCGGAACCTGTTCGGTTTCGGTTAATTCAACAGGCTCTGCAGCATAAATCTTGTCCAGCTTCGTCTGCATGAATGTCCGGCTGCGGACGTTGTACCAGAGCAGGTACCACTCGCGTTTGATCATGGAATATTCCAATCGATAGGGAAATCCCAATTGCGCTTCATTGGAACTCCCGCTCTTCGTGCCGTAGGCTAGCCGGATGAAGGCCCGCTCCATGATGTACCGCCGTAATGGGCGAAGAAGCGGATGGTACACCTGCTTTTCCATGCTGCGGGCTTTCTCGATCAGGTGCTCGGACGTGTCCATCACCTGATCCTCACCAAGAATTTCCCGAAGCTTCTCCAGCGTCTCTGCTGTAAAAGCGTCTTCAGCCGCTGGATGCTGCAGCATCGTCTTCAGCCATGCACGTTCATGCGATGTGACGACAAACGTGCCGGAACCTTCAAGCCTTGAGAGGATCTGATAGTTAAAGATTTTCTCGAACAGGTTCATAGTAGGACTGAATCTCCTTCCACTCGGCAATCATCTCGGCGCGGAGCTGTGCGGGTTCTAGCACTTCGCAGCTAGAGCCGAAGCTCCTAAGCCACGGCTTAATCTCCGTTAGTCCGTTGACGGTAATTTCATAGACGAAGGATTGTTCGTCCTCCGCCACGATCTGCCCCCATTGTCCCTGCAGCAGCACCCGGTCTTTGACGAAGTTGAAGCGGGGCTCCACGGGATCTGGGTTATAAAATCTAGCGCGTACCGTCACCGGCCAGCCCGTATCGATAAGCCAACTGGAGCGGATTTTATCCTCCAACGCCTTCTTCCGTGACTCAAAAACGTGCTCCGCCACCGGCTCGCCCTCTTCAATCTGCGTCATGCCTTCCATCCGATACTTCCGAATGCCCTCCCGGCCATTGGTGAGCAAATACCACCTGCCGTATTGGTGATCGTAGACGACCTTAATCGGCAGCTGCTGATGCACTTTGCCTTCGGATTCCCGCTCGAACAGCGGGTTCGTATTTTGGGACGTGTAGGCTTTCTCAGACTTTGGTGAAAAATAGCGGAACTGCACCGTTCGGCGATGCCGGATCGCATGCAGCAGCGTGAACAGATGCGCTTCGTCCAGAATGCGTGAGTAATAGTGGTATTTGTATAAAAAAGGCTCCGTCGCGAGCCGCTCGCCATCGCTTCGCAAGAGATGCTTCTTCAGCCCATCCCGCAGCAGATAACCTTGCACCGAGGGGACTTGTGTGTTGGCCATCACATCAACGAAGTCGTAGAGATCGATAAGCTCGTCATTGGACAGCTCTTGTACGAGATCATGCGCAATACGATAGCGAAACGGTCGAACGCCAGGCTCGCGCTTAATGGCGCCAACCTCTTCTAAGTATTTCAGGTCGGATCGAATCGTCTTCTCGTCAGGGAGCGGCAAGCCGGCAGGCAGCCCGCTATAGCAGATGTCCAACAGTTCCATCGCCGTCAGCGCTTGCTCCTTCATCGCACCGAGCAGCAGCGAGAGGCGCTCGGTTTCGGACTCCTTGACCGATTTGGCACGGAAGAGGAATAAGAGCATCGGGTCAGCCGAGCCGTAATAGCTGTAGCGGATCGCTTCGGCGAATTCCTTGCCTTGCTCCTGGGGGAGCTGCTGTTGCATCGTGTTCACGATCCCCTTGAGCCGCTTTATCGTTTTGTCGAAGGTATGGACGGAAATGCCGAGCCGCTCGGCGAACTGCTGCCTGCTGAATGCACCGCTCGTCAGCACGAGCATGCGCAGAAACTGGATCTCTTTATCGAAGCTTTCCTTAGCCAACCGTTATCCCCCCCAGTTCTACATCTATTCATTGTAGCAGGCTAGGAATCGATCTGGATAGGTTGGAAAACTTTCTCTGCGTCGTAATACTTTCGCCATGTTCGCTACCCGCGAAATAAGCGATTATAGATACAGAAGCCAGCGCGGCAACGCAGCGGTTTCTAATCAAAGTCATCGAGGCGACAGGAAGGGTTACTTCTACCAGCTGCCGGCCGTTGGTTCGAGTCCAACTCCTTCACGCAGGATAGCTCAGGGGTGGAGCAGCAGCATGTACCTTTCCGACTCCTTTTCCTCGATGTTTCATCTATGAAGCGAATAGCTGGTGAGGCGCAGGGATGGGTTTCTTCGACTCCAATTCGAATGGCATTGCCTCGGCAATATGGTAGGTTCGACTCCTGCAATTGAGCCTATCCCGTTTTTTCCTCACCGGTGTTTTTGCTAGGAGGGTTACCCCACATGAGTATTGCCAAAAAACTGTTCGGCTCATTGCGGCCAAGCGCCGCCAATAAACATAACTATCCAGCATTCACGCGATCTGCCGAGGAGCAGTACGTGCAGGCGCTGCTAACGAATACGATGGGCAACACGTTCTATGCGGACCAGCAGGAGCTGATGGGCGAAGCCGCCCAGTTGCATCATGAGATGGCGGAAGCGAATCCAACGTTCATGGCACAAGCGATTGTGTTCGCTCGAACGGAAGGCTTTATGCGGCTGCAGCCATTGTTTGGGTTAGCGATTTTATCGTTATACCGCCCGGACCTGTTCGCCCAGATTTTCTTGCAAACCGTACGAATTCCGTCGGATCTCTCCGATTTTCTAACCATTATGCAAGGGCTCGGACGGGGCGAAGGCGGCCGTGCGGTGAAGCGCCAGGTGAACCGCTTCTTAGCCGGCATTACGGAATATTGGGCGATCAAATATAACGGCCGCGGACGCGGATATAACCTGGGCGATGCGATCGCAACGGCGCATCCTAAGCCTATAGATATGAAGCACCAAGCATTGTTCCGTTATTTGCGTGGCCATGAGGCGAACCTAAGCCTGCTGCCGCAAGTAGAGGCGCTGGAGAATTTGAAGCTGGCGGCATCCGAGGCAGAGCAGATTGCTTGGATTGAGCAGGGCAAGCTGCCGTATGAGACGGTAACCGGAGCGATTCGGCCGTCGAAGGCAGTTTGGGAAGCGCTGCTGCACCAAATGCCGACGTTCGCGCTGCTTCGCCATTTGAACACGTTGCAACGGGCAGGCGTGCTGGATGATAAAAGAAATCTGGACTACGTAATAAGCCGTTTTGCTGATGCACAGGCGTTGCGGAAAGCGAGGATATTGCCCTTCCGGTTCGTCACGGCGTTCCGCCAAACGGATCATCCCGCGCTTCAGGATGCGCTTCGTGAAGCGGTCGAGCTGACCTTCGGCAATTTGCCGGAGCTTGGCGAGAATACGGCCATTTTCCTCGATATATCCGGCTCTATGAGCGGCCAATACCTAGAGATCGGTTCGGTATTCGCATTAGCTTTGTATAAGAAGACGCAGGGCAACTCGCTGTTCTGGTTGTTCGATACGAATGTGGAGGATGCGAAGCCTTCCCGTTACGACACGATCCTTACGCAGGCAGCACGAATACGCACACGCGGCGGCACTGATACGGGAGCGCCTGTCCGCAAGCTGATTGAAGAGCGCAAGAAAGTGGACCAGATCATTATCATTACGGATGAGCAGCAGAACAGCGGCAGCCCATTCTATGAGGAGCTGCGCCGGTACCGCGCGAAGATCAACCGGAACGTGAAAGCATTCATCGTCGATATCGCGCCATACCGGCATGCGATGGTGCCGGATTCTGATCCGCAGACCTTTTACATTTATGGCTGGAGCGACACGGTGCTCTCCTACATTGCACAGGCTGTACAAGGTTACACGACGTTGGTGGAGCGGGTCTCTTCGATTGCACTCAACCATTTGGATTAAACGCTTATAGGAAAGGAGAGGGCCTTCATGACAGAACACAACAAGATTAAGGGGCAAATTGTAGAAGAGTTGCAACGAATCGAGCAAGAGGAGAACGTGCGCATCCTATACGCTTGCGAATCAGGCAGCCGCGCATGGGGCTTTCCATCCAAGGATAGCGACTACGACGTTAGGTTTATTTATGTCCGGACGATGGAATCGTATCTCTCCATCTACGACAAACGTGACGTCATCGAGCGTCCGATTAGCGATTTGCTGGATATTAGCGGGTGGGATTTGAAGAAGGCATTGCTGTTATTGCGTAAATCGAACCCGCCGCTGCTGGAGTGGCTGCAATCCCCGATTCCTTATATGGAGAGCTATTCCGTAGCGGAGCAGATCCGCAGCCTATCGCCGCTGTCGTTCTCGCCGCGATCATGCATGTATCACTATTTGCATATGGCGAGAGGGAACTATCGGGCCTATCTGAAAGATGAACAAGTGAAAATCAAAAAATACTTTTACGTGCTGCGCCCGATCCTTGCCTGCGAGTGGATTGGGAAATATAACACCATGCCGCCGATTGCATTCCAATCATTAGTGGGCGAATTTATGCTAGCGGGCAGTGAGCTTTCAGCGGCAATCGATCATTTGCTAGCGCGGAAGATGGCAGGCGATGAGCTCGATTACGGGCCTAGAATCGAACCGATTAACGATTATGTGGAAGAACGGCTGGATTATTATGAACGTATAGCGCCTGGCGTGAGCGCTTCCATGTCCGAACAGAATGATGACCTGGATGCATTGTTTCGGGCAGCGCTTACGGAAGCTTGGAGGATGGCGTGACGCCTGATTGTTTCAGCCTGTTGCTAGAAAGCCGCGTTACGGCATGTTTCAGTTGTAAACCGATCCATAACAGTATAGAAGGAATCACGAACTGCCAGAATGTGATCTTTGGATCAACGCCGAGATTGAATGCTTCTGAAAGGGAAAGAATGTGCAGATTGTAGAATAGAAAGAAGAACCAATTGAACCCCATTTGGCTTGGAAACGTCAGCACATACAGCCCAATAAGCAATCCAATCGTGCTGACAGCCGTTACAGAAAGAATATTAGCCAGTACTGACTTCAATGGATGAAGGAAAAAATAGCCCAGCGCAATATAGGCTACGATGGTGAAGGGGAATATGACAATTGGTGCCGTTTGCAGTGCAAATAACAAGGCGCTCAACACTAGAACAAACAGGTGTATGCCTACCGCACGAATGTTGTTATCCGACAAATTTGCAGCCTCCTCTTTATAGGGGGTTTCCCATTTATTCACTTGTGTCCATTATAACTTATTTATCGCATACAGGAGTGAAACATACGAGATGGCTTATCAAAATATAAATGGCGTACGCGTCTGGGGAACGCCAGACGAAGGCGCATTATCGCAAGCAATAACCTGTGCAGAAACCGGCAATGTCGTTCAGGCGCTGCTTATGGCGGACCATCACAAAGGCTATAGCCAGCCAATCGGCGGCGTAATCGTTTATGAAGGGCAAATTTCCCCCTCCGGCGTAGGCTACGATATCGGCTGCGGCAACAAAGCTGTGCGGACGAATTTGCATGCAGCAGATATAAAGCATCGGTTGCCGGCAATTATGGATGAGATCGCACGGCGTGTTTCGTTCGGCATGGGGCGTACCAATCAAGAGAAGGTTGATCATGCGCTATTCGATGATCCAGATTGGGCGGTGTATGCGGCAATAGGAAAGCAAGAGCATGATAAGCTCAAAACGCTAGCCCGTGAGCAGCTCGGTACGGTCGGCAGCGGCAACCATTATGTCGATTTATTTGAGGAACCGGCTACGGGACGGGTATGGATCGGCAATCATTTTGGCAGCAGAGGATTTGGCCATAAGACAGCGAGCGGGTTCATGAATCTCGCGGCAGGCAGAGCGTTTCTCGGCAAAGCGCCAGGCGAGAAGATGGATCAGCCGCCGATTTTGCTCGATCTCAGCAGTGAGCTGGGGGATATGTATTACCGTGCGATGAAGCTTGCTGGGCGCTATGCCTACGCGGGACGGGATTATGTGATGGAAGAGGTGCTTTCGCTCTTGGGTGCGTGTGCGGATATGGAAGTGCATAATCATCATAACTACGCGTGGAAAGAAACGCATAACGAGAAGGAAGCCGTCGTTGTCCGCAAAGGGGCAACCCCTTCCGCACCGGGGCAATTAGGTTTTATCGGCGGCAGCATGGGCGATATCTCCGTCATTGTACGAGGCAAGGATACGGCAGAAAATCGCGACTCCTATTACAGCACCGTTCACGGCGCAGGGCGCATTATGAGCCGGACGCAAGCTGCGGGCAAAATGAATTGGAAGACGCGCACACGCAGCGGTGGGCAAGTCACCGCGCGCCAAATGCAGGACGCGATCCGTGCATTCGGTGTCGAGCTCCGTGGTGCGGGCACGGATGAGAGCCCGTTTGTATACCGGAAGCTGCAGGATGTGCTCGACGCACATGCCGAAACGATTGAAGTGCTGCATGTGCTGAAGCCGATAGGGGTATGCATGGCGGGTGCGGATGAGTTCGACCCGTATAAGGATTAAGCTATTTGAAGCGGCAGGCCCGGCATTGGGCTGCCGCTTTTTCCTATTATCAATTGCTTCAAATCCCAGATAAGGAGATAATTAAATAAATCCGCGCCAATCGCGGGGAAGGCATCGGCAAGCGGTTGGTGAAGGCGTGCGAACAGTGGGCAGCAGTGGAAGGTTTTGCCAAACTGAGCGTTCGGACAAACCAGGCAAGGTCAGGCGCGGTGCATTTTTATAAAGGGATCCATTAACTTCTGCTCCAAACCCGGGCTGCATCTGTAAGCTTAAGCCCAGTAAAGGTTAGCTTGTAAATGTCAGGTATATCCATCTTCTTCCAAAACAAGAAGTCGTAACGTGGATCCAGGCGGTTCATGATCAGCGCCATAATATTGCCGTGTGTACCGATCGCGACGCGTTGGCCTTCATATTGTTGAAGTACTTGGTTGAGCGCTTGAATGCCTCGGCGCTGTGCAACGAAGTTTGATTCGCCGCCCTCCCAACTGAATGAATAGTCTTCCCACACTCGGGCTATAGCAGCGTCGAAATTGTCGACGGGGTTCTCCGCTAGCTTTCTTTCCTTGAAGTCTTCCACGATCGTAATCGGAATGCCGAGCTGATCCGACAAGCCCTCGATCGTTTGGATCGCACGTTTGTAGGGGCTTGCGAGCAAGATGTTGATGTTCTCATTTTGCAGAAGAGCGGTTACTCGCTGGGCATCCTGCTGTCCATGATCAGATAGCGGGCGGTTGCGTTCATCGGCTGAATACGTACTATGTGCATGGCGTACGAAATAGATGGTTGTGTGCAAACGAGGTCACCTTCCAATATTAGAGTCGTCGTTGCAGGAGAATGGGTAATTCATCCAGAAGCAATACTCCAATAATAACATGAATTGATAGGGAGGAATAACCAATGGAGCTAAATGAAATAATCCATGAGCTTTTTCAAGCGGCCCAATCGGGGGATGCGCTTCGCTTGCAAGCTATTCTAGAGGCGCATCGGGTGCTTGCGAATACGGAAAATGCGGACGGGCTTACTCCGCTAGGGTATGCTGCTCATTTTGGGAACAAAGACGCCGTGCAAATCCTGCTGGATTACGGGGCATCAGTGGATGCTGTTTCCCACTCCAAGGTTTCCTATATTCCTTCCAACACCGCGTTGCACGCGGCCATTGCGGGAGAACGGGAGCTTGACGTCATTCGGCTGCTGCTAGCCCACCAAGCGAACACAACGATTTTTGATAGCAATGGACACACTTGCTTGCACAGCGCAGCGTTCCACGACGATAATGTCGAGATGATCCGATTGCTGATCGAGCATGGCGCTGACGTAAATGCGCGTGTTGAAGGAGGCGAAACGGCGTTGTCGCTTGCGATCCAGCAAGGGAATCCGAACGTAGCGGAGCTGCTGCGCCAGCATGGGGCGGTAGAGTAGCTGGATCATTGGGCACGTTTTAAGTTCGTTTCGATGGTTCGGCAGCGCGGTTGCTTATTTGGCTGAACACTGTGTTTTTAAGCTCCGGCCATTCTGATTTGATAATGCTGTAATAAATATCATCACGGCAATTGCCGCTTGCATCGGTGTAGTTACATCTAAAGTAGCCTTCCTGCTTAGCCCCTAGCTTGAGAACGGCCTTTTGCGAGCGAAGGTTTTCAGCATCCACACTAAATTGGACACGGTTAAAATCCATCTCTTCGAAGGCATAACGCAGCAATTCAAATTTAGCGGCATGGTTGACATGTGTTCCTCGGTAAGGTTTGCCGTACCACGTCCAGCCGATTTCGAGCCTTTTGCTATGGAAAATAATATTGCCGAATCGGGTCACTCCAGCAACTTGATTGGTGAGCTTATCAATAACGATGAAAGGATATGTTTGCTTCTCCTGCCGGCTGGTTAACGCAGCGCGAATATACTTGCCTAAATCATGGTCATTAACGATATGGTTTCCGGTAAATTGGGTGATCTCTTTATCAAAGATGATCGTACGAAGGCCTTCTTCATAGCAATCGCTGAATGGAACGAGCTTTACACACGCATTTTCTAACTCAATTTCACGGTCAAAAATGTTCATCGAATCACGCACCGCTCTCGTTTTTGTAAGATAATAGATCAAAGATACTTCAAGAGCGACCGTTTCCCAATAGAGAAAAAGGATATAATTTTGCACTTCTTTGCCGGAGGATTGATGGCTAACCCATTTATGAACGGCAATCGCCAACTGCTTGAGCCGTTTCAATGGAAGCTGTATGTGGATGCGGCTCATTATCTCCTGTCGGATTTGGAGGGCGATGTTATGTTGGGGCTTAGGACTGCAAGGGATATTGAATGCATTCAAAGCAAAGCGTACAGCAGCCAGACTATGGAGATAAACGGCAAAACGGATACCGTGTATGCGGTAAAGGTTGGAGATGTATGGGTGGGGCAACTAGACGACAATAGCAGCCTAACGTAGGTTATGTATGGGGCTGCATAGGAGGATTTCACTTGATTAAAGCAATCGTATTTGATTTTGACGGGCTCATTATTGATACGGAGACGGAATGGTTCTATGCGTTCCAAGAAGCGATGGAGCAGTATGGCGCAGCGTTTCCATTCGAGTTTTTCGTGACATGCATCGGCACGGTTGACGGAAGATTAGAGGCATTCATTGGGGAGCAAGCTGGCAAGGAAAATGTCGAGGCCATCTGTAATCTCGGCAGGGAACTTCACACCAAGAGGATGGAAACGGTCGATATTCGTGAGGGCGTAAAAGAATATTTGGCGGAAGCGAAGGAGCTGGGGCTGCGCATCGGCCTTGCTACAAGCTCCCGAAGGGTATGGCCGGAAATGTTTCTAAAGAAGCTTGGCATCCGGGATTATTTTGAGGTCCTTAAGACGAGTGATGATGTCGAGAAAGTGAAGCCTGATCCTGCGCTGTATTTGCAAGCGATTGAAGCGCTTGGCGTCAACGCGAACGAAGCGATTGCATTTGAAGATTCGGCGCATGGTGCGAATGCGGCAATCGCGGCGGGCTTGCATTGCGTTATCGTTCCGAACGAAGTGACGAAGGATATTGCATTTGAGAAGTTCCATCTGCGGATCAACTCGATGCGCGACATGAGCTTAGCGGAAGTCATTGCCCATATTACCTAGATGATAGGGTTGCTGGAGGAAAATGATGGTTGAACTATTCGCAGTTCGAATCGAACAGAGGATTAGAGAGGTCGATTTAACTTCCCTGATCGAACAAGTATCGGCTGCGCGCCAGGCGCAGATTAAGCGTTACCGGTTTCAGGATGACGCCATCAGAAGCTTGTTCTCTGAGTTGTTAATCAGAAGAGTCTTGCGTGAAAAATATAACATCGACAACGATGATATCGTATTTTCATTTAATAAGTACGGGAAGCCAACAATTGTGGGCCCGATCGAGCAGCAGTATAACGTTTCGCATGCGGGCTCATGGATTGTTGGGGCGATTAGCGGCCAGTCCGTCGGCATTGACGTAGAAGCGATCAAGCCGATCGATATGGCGGTTGCGCACCGATTCTTCTCCCCGGTTGAGTGTGGCCAGCTGGCGGAGCTGACGCCGGAGCAGCAGCAGATACGGTTTTACGAGCTGTGGACGTTGAAGGAAAGCTATATCAAAGCCGTGGGCAAAGGGCTGTCGATCCCGCTTAATTCCTTCTCGTTCCGTTTCCAGTCGGATGAAGGCACTTACGGGCTGAAAGCTGATAATGGCGATGATGATTATGCGATCAGGCAATTTGATCTGGACTCGGATTATCGGCTCGCATTATGCAGTAAAGAACGGGAAATCAATAGCCGAATTCAGCACTGGTCAACCAGCGATTGGTTATAAATAGCGTGGAGGCGGTCAACGATGTATATTGTCTTGGGTTCGAGTTTATTAAGTTCAACCCTGTGAAGTATGCGGAGGCGTTTACGCCTTTTATCGGCTAGCGTCTGGACCAGCGGATTCAGCCAGGCCAGAAATGAAATTGCCAGTCATGCATCTGAACCTGGCGAACTGTTAATAAGACAAAGCCCAACGGCCAAAGGAGCAGCTATGGAAGCAAACAAACCCGCCTACGAATCGATCGACGCGTATATTGCCAGCTTTCCGCCGGAGGTGCAGGACGTTCTCCAGGCGTTAAGGCGGGTTATTAAGGAAGCGGCGCCGGAAGCGACGGAGAAGATCAGCTACCAGATGCCGACGTTTGCGCTGGAGGGCAATCTTGTTTATTTTGCAGCATATAAGAAGCATATCGGTTTCTATCCCACGTCGAGCGGAATCGCCGCATTCCAGCATGAGTTGGAAGCCTATAAGGTGTCCAAGGGAACTGTTCAAATCCCGTTAGGCCAGCCGATGCCATACGAGCTGATCACCAGAATCGTGAAGCATCGGGTGGCGGCGAATCTGGAGAAGGCTGCGAGCAAGCGGGCGAAGAAAGCGGGGAAATAGCAGCGGCTGTCGGGTTTAACGCTGAGGGCATGATCACGCTGTAAGCGAATCCGAGTTTCAGCTAAACGCATGCCAAAAAGGGTGTCCCCAAGCGTAAGCTTAGGGACACCCTTTTTCCATTGGACACTCTAACGGACCGAGCGGCCCTTGTTTGAGCAAAATCAGCCGCATTTGTGTTCTAATGGACCGAGTAGCCGCTATTTGGCCCAAATCGTCCTCACGAGGCAGCAAACTGATGAAATAACGGCTGTGGAGTCCGTTACAATTTGCAACATGGACGTTTAGTGGGGGATAGCGGCTGCGAGGTCCGTTAGAAAAGAGGTGCCCCTGAAGCCGGATTGCTTCGGGACACCCGTAGTTTGATTCTGGTTCTTACTCTTCTTTAACGACCTTCCCGAATAAGGCAAGTGAATAAAGCGCCGCAGCTCCTACTACGATATACACGATCTTTGACCCGACCTCGTCGCTCCCTCCAAAAATCTCGCTGACGACATCGTACTCGAATACCCCAACTGAAAGCCAATTCAATCCTCCGAGGATAACAAGAAGCAGACTGACGACATTAAGCGTCTTCATTCGGATGCCCCTCCCTAAGGTTATGCCATTATGCCTTGCGCCAATGCCGGTAGGCGTTGGTTGTTCATTGTCATGTTATGAGCGCATATTCCCGGATATTCCACTTGTCGGGACGTCGTGGCCATTCGTTCCTGGTTCATTTTGCGTACAGGCTATGCGTCAATCGTGAATCTTTGGTCCTACTAAAATTATCTTAAAATCTGATTCTCTAGTATTGTTTTCCCATATTCTGTGTTGAATCTTGTCATAGATTTGGTGATAATAGGGAATGCGAGACTGATATCCAACTTTTGGTCAACTCATTCTACTATTGTAAAGGCAGGTTCAACCATGTTTTGTACGAAATGCGGGGTCAAACTAGAGGAGAATACGAAGTTCTGCACAAGCTGTGGCGCGCCTGCATCATCGCCAACAGTTTCTAATGCAGGGGGTAGCGCGCAAGCGCAGCCAACGGGGAATATACAAGCTGCACAAACAGAAATTACGCAGGCAAGCCGCGAAACGGCGGCAGCAATGTCGGTGGCACCATCGCCGCCAATGGCACAATCGCCGGGAGCGGTGGCAGCACAACCGACGGCAGCACCATCGGCCGTGCCAGCAAAGGCTGCTGCACCAACGCCACAACCGGCGGCGAATCCATCGCCATTAGCTGAGCGGGTGAAACGGCTAGGCGAAACGTTGGCCGGCAAGCGCCGAGTGCTCGTATGGTCGGCTGGCATCGTTGTTGCCGCCGTTATTGCGTTTTTCGCGTATGCATGGCTATTGAAATCGGATAGTGAGGCGCAGCTGTTTTATGTGAAAGACAATTCGATATTTTTCAAATCGGAAAGCATGAAGAAGAGCGTGGCGATCACGAAAGAGCTTCTGGATGACGCGGACAGCGATGATTTCGAAACAGACTTTGGCATGCCATCCTATGTCCAAGTCAACGACAGCCGCGACAAGCTATTTTTCCTCGACGAGATCGATCAAGAGGAAGAGACAGGCAGCCTCTTCATGAAGGAGCTAGGCGACGTTAGCGACAAGAAAGAGGATAAGGGGACGAGCATCTCCTCGAATGTTTCCAGCTTTAAGCTGGCGAACGATGGGGAGGTTGTCGCTTATCTGAAAGGCACCAACGACGAGAGCAAGCTCTACTTCAACGATATGAAGCAGGAAGTGCTCGTTGACCGCGATGTTACGTCCTACTATGTATCAGATGACGGCAAGCAATTAATGTACGTGGTGACGGATGAGGACCATTCTGAAACGTTATATGCAAGGCCCCTGAAGGAAGACGGCACGAAGACGAAGATCGATTCGGATCTCCATCATATCGTGACGTATACGGCAGATTTCAGCAAAGTTTATTACCAAAAAAACGACGATAGCGAAGACCACAACGCTGGCACATTATATGTTAAAGAAGCGGGCAAGGACAAGGTGAAGCTTGTGTCCGGCTTCGATTCGATCGTTTCGTCCAGCAGCGAGGGCAGCTTCTACTATATGAAGCAGGATGCCTCGATGGCGCATCTATACGATTTCGTCAATGATGACATGCTCAAGGAAGACCAGAAAACGGCCGAGCCGACCGAGCCAATCGAGCCATCCGAGACAAGCTTCCAGCGGCAGGTTGCCCAAACCGGGTACTGGGGCGATATCTACTATGACACCGTGACGGATTATGATGCGTACAACGAGGCTTATGACAAATACCGCAAGGCTTACGAAAGTTATTCTATCGCTAATGACAAATATAATGCGAAGGTGGAGCGGGATCAGCTGCGCGATGAGCTGAAGGCTGCGAAGCTGGAGGATACGAAGTCGTCCTTGTATCTGTTCGATGGGAAGAAAGAACAGCTTATTGCCAAAGACGTCGATCACACTTCGCTCTCGGATGTGAGCAATGGAATCGTCGTATATAACAAAATTGCAGCTTCCAAAATGAAAAAAATCGCGATCTCGACGATTTATAACACATCAGACGTAGAATCGGCTTACAGGGACCAAGACCTGTCGGATCCGAAACTGTACATTTCCGTTAAGGGCGGCAAAGAAGCAATGTTCTGGGACAAGCCCGATTATACGGCCGATGTGAACATAAGCGAAGATGGAACGAAGCTCTACGTGCTCGAAAGCAAGGATGGGGAAGAAGCGGGAGAACTGAAATCCTATACGGTTACTGCAAGCGGAGCGCAGGACAAGAAGACGGTTGCGAAGGACGTTGCCAAGTATGCTGTATCGGGCAACAATCTGCTCTTCTACTCGAATGTTACAGATAACGTAGGTGATCTAAACACTACCATTGACGGCACCAACAAAAAGATCGCCTCCGATGTGCAAGTTGGTTACACCCAAATGCTGGAGAACGCCAACACGCTAATCTACTACACGGACTACAGCGAGAAGAGCATGTCGGGTTCGCTTAATCTGTACGAGGGCGGCAAGTCCAAGAAGCTTGCCGACGATGTTTATGACTATCGTTACGTGAATGCTGATCTTATCTACTACATCTCGGATTATAGCAGCAGGAACAATTATGGCGACCTATGGGAGCTTCGCAAGGCGAAAGACAAGAAGCTGATTGACGATCAAGTCAATTTCTTCCTCTAGCAAACATTGCACGTGTATAGCAATATAATCTAATCTAGGAGAGTCGCAACTATTATGAAATGCTCACAATGTGGCGTGACGAACGAAAGCTCCAACCATTTTTGTAAGCAATGCGGCAATAATTTGCAGCAAATCAACTGCCAGCAATGCGGATCAGGCATGAAAGCCGACAGTGCCTTCTGCGGAAGCTGCGGCACCCCGCGCCAGGCGGCTAGCCCTGCCGAGCCAAGCGGCAATGCGGCGGTCCCGCCGGCTGCCGTTATTCCGCCTGCGGCAACGCTACCGGAAACAGCTGCACCAGCGCCCGGTGACGCAAATACTGCGCCTGCCGCAGGACCCGATGCGCCATCTGTGCCTTCGTTATCGAAGGCGCCAGCGCAACCTTTACCTTCACTCTCGAAGGGGCCAGAGCTATCAGAAACGCCTGCCACGCCAGAAACGCCTGCCGAGCCAGAGGCTGCCGCGGATTCGTCTGCTACAGTACCAGCCCAGGCATCGCCCTCACAGTCTGGGGTGAAGAAGAACAAGCTATGGATGTGGATCGCTACGGCTGCGGCAGCCGTTGTCATCATTGGCTTGGGTGCTTACCTGTTCACCTCCAAAGACAGTTCGCCTGTCGTCAAGGACGAACAAGCGTCCGCTGCTGCTTCCGGCGAACAGAAAGCAGATGAAGCGCCAGCGCCTAAGGGCTTGAAGCTCTCTATCGACGCAATCGATGCATCGAGCTACCCAACGATTAAGGTGAAGCTTGCAGTTGAAGAGGGATCCGGCGATGCCGATCTAACGAGCGGCCAAGTCGCCATTAAAGAAAACACGGTCGACCAGAAGACGGCGGAAGTGACTGCCAATACAGCGGACAAGACGTTCGAAGTCGTGTATGACACGACCGTATCGAACAGCAATCCGCCCAATGGCGAGCAGCGTGTCGTTGACCTGGCCATTGGCGACAACAAGCTATCGGAGTCTTACAAGTCCCCTAGCCAGAAGAAGCTGCACATCGATGATGTCAGCTACAACACGGACCAGTACCCGAAGGTGAATGTCTACTTCTCGCTCTATGATGAGAACAACCAATTAGTAGAAGACATGAATACGGTGAAGACAGCATTCACCGTTAGTGAAGGCGATAAGGCGACGAGCAACGCGACCTTCTCGAAGCTGACGGAGAAGCCGCAAGCGATCAGCACGAATCTCGTCATTGACGTAAGCGACAGCATGAGCGAGGATAACAAGCTGGCGAAAGTTAAAGATGCGGCTACCCAATTTTTGTCCCATGCATCCTTTGCTAGCAATGACGTGGTTGGCCTGATGTCCTTCTCGGATGCGAGCAACATTCGCCAATCCGAGTTTACAACAGAGATTGAATCGATTAAGAATACCATTGCGGGCATGCAGACAAGCGGCTGTACGGCATTGTATGAAGCGCTGAACCAAGCAGTCAGCAACACGGCTTATAACGCAGTCGAGGGCTCCAAGTACGTGGTCGTATTCACGGACGGCAAGAACACGATCTGTGATGGAACCAACTGGGTAAGCCCGAGCACGGTAATTAACAATGCGTTGCAATGGGGCGTTCCGATCTACGCGATTGGCGTCGAAGAGGATGCGGACCTGCAGCAAATTGCGGAGCAGACGAACGGCAAGTACCATGTGCTGGGCAATGATTTTACCGATCTTAATGCGATTTACAGTGATATTTATGCTAACAAGAAGAAGCAGTATGTTATTACGTATGACTCTTCTGTAGCGGACAAATCGCCGCGCCAAGTCGATATTAAGATGAACGGTGCAAACCTATATTCGAAAGCCTCAGCCATGGTTACGCCGAAGCTGCTGGACAACCGCCAAGTGTCCGAGGCGATGCAAAACTATCAAATCGCATGGTCGCAGGCAATGAATGCCCATTCGATGGATCCATTGCTGCCGTACATTACGACGACAACCAATACGAAGGACAAGTCCTCCGTCTTCAACATCGTCGACGTACAGATTAACGGGGATATTCAGCCTGGCGGCACGCGCACTGGTGGATTGGTTAATTTGCGTACGGAGTATGGGGAGTACGTCAACTATGCGATTCCAGACTATAAGCTAGTTAGCGCGAAGAAGATTTCCGATGACCGTTACCAGCTGCGCGTCGAGAAGCGTGTTCGCCGTGATGCGTTGCTGTTAGTTAACCATAACCAAGCTGCGCTCGGCTTGTATGATCCGTTGACCACATTCAAAGAAACGGCGTACACCTACAATGTCGTTAAGAGCAATGGAGCATGGAAGGTATCGACGGTTGAGGATGATGAAGCGGTGCCGGTATGTTACGTGGACGCTTCCTATCAAGAGAAATACGTTCGCGATGATCGCAAATCATCCAAGACGAGCGGCAACTGCCCTGGTGCAGCGTCTAACGAACGGTAAAAAGCAAACGAGGTCATGAATCATGAGAAGATATCATTTATTCTTATTCATTGGAGCAGTTATCATCATCGCCGCTGCGATTAATATGTTTACGAAGCATGATGAGCCAGCATCAGGCAGCCCGAAGGTGGAGGGGACAGCGGGCGTGACGCCGGATCCGGAAGCGGGTTCGGCTGAGGCCGGGCAGCCTTCTGTTCAGGAAGGCACGTCCCCAGATATGGATACGGGCAAAGGTTCAGGCGCTGGCACGGATGCGGAAACGAATGCAGACGGCGATTTAGAGGCGGCGAAGCAAGACGGGGAGCAGCCCGATCAACCCGGTCAGCCGGAAGGCAAGAGCGATGGCGAGCAGCAACCGGACGCAGCTGCTTCGGGCGATAGCGATGCCGAGCAAACGGAGACATGCTTATTGTATGTGAGCAAGGACCCGGCTACAGCGCTGAAGGATACGTTCGTGCCGGACAATCTTGTGGAAGTGAATGTTCCGACCGCCTATGACATCAAGGGCGAGCATGTGGAGAAGCTCAGCAAAGATGACCAGAATTCGCTGTACAACGAGAAGCTGATGGATGCGGAAGCAGCGGATGCGCTTGAGAAGCTGTTCGCAGCGGCGAAGAAGGATAAGATGGAGCTGTATGCTTATTCCGGTTATCGCAGCTATGCGACGCAGGAGCTTGTCTATCAGCGCAATGTGAAGAGGCTGGGGAAAGAAGAAGCAGACCGGGTGAGCGCAATCCCCGGGCATAGCGAGCATCAGACAGGGCTGACGATGGACATTACCTCCAAGGCGCTGATGGACATCTATAGCAAGAACAAAGATAAAAGCCCGTTAGTGAAAGACTTCGGCAAAGACCCGGAAGGGATCTGGCTGCGAGAGCATGCGCATGAATATGGATTCATTATGAGTTATCCAGAAGACAAAGAGGCCGTAACGGGATACAGCTACGAGCCTTGGCATTATCGGTATGTCGGTGTGGAAGCTGCTACGGACATCTATGAAGCGGGCGAGACGCTCGGCGAGTATGTGGCTGGAGGCTGCAAGCCAAGCAAACGAAAGTAATGGCGGCCAAAGAGGCGAGGGAGGCATCCCTTGCCTCTTTTTATTATGGGGATGTATCGCTAGCCATTGATGGAGGGCTAGAACGAACACGAAATGCTCGCTTGAGCAGGCATATTGGTTGGCGTGTGCCATAAATTAGTGATATTCGTGCCATGACACCATCCTTGGGGGGGATGCTGCCCGATGATCACCATTACTTTATGCCTGATTGTGAAAAATGAAGAGGATGTCCTGCGGCGGTGCCTTGATTCGGCAGCTGGCATTGCAGATGAGATCGTCATCGTCGACACGGGATCAACGGACCGAACGAAGGCGATCGCCGCTGCCTATACGGAGGCGATCTATGATTTTGAATGGATCGAAGATTTTGCTGCTGCACGCAACTTCGCCTTTAGCCAAGCGACATCGGCTTATATCTTATGGCTGGACGCGGATGACATCTTCCTTGAAGCCGACCGCAAGAAGCTGTTGGAGCTGAAAAGCTCGCTGAGCGAAGAGGTAGACACCGTCTCGATGAACTATCATTTATCGCAGGACGAGTATGGGCGGGTGACCCGCTCCCTTAGGCGAAACCGGCTGGTAAAACGGTCAAGAGGCTTCAAATGGGTCGGCGCTGTTCACGAATATTTAGAAGTATACGGCGTGTCGCTAGCGTCGGATATTGCTGTAACGCATGCGAGCTTGCGGCATGACCATGACCGGAATTTGCGCATTTATGAGAACCGGCTGGCAGCGGGGGAGGCGTTTGGCCCCAGAGACCTTTATTATTTTGCGAATGAGCTAAAGGATCATGCCCGTTATGAAGAAGCTATTGCGCAATACGCGAAGTTTCTCGGTACGGGAGAGGGCTGGGTTGAGGACAATATCGCTGCCTGCGGCAAGCTGAGCGACTGTTGCGCGGCAATCGGCAACTCGGAGCTGACGCTCGATTATGCGTTGTTGTCGTTCCGTTATGGCAGCCCGCTGCCCGAGTTTTGCTGCCGGATCGGGTTCTGGCATTTGAACAAGGGAGCTTATGCAACTGCGGCCTATTGGTATGAGGCAGCGCTTCAAGCGCCTAACCCTGAGCAAGCTTGGTCGCTCCGCAACCTATCCTGCGAGACCTGGCTTCCCCATCTGCAGCTATGCGTCTGTTATGACAAGCTGGGCGATTTGCAGAAGGCGTATCGGCACAACGAGCAAGCGCGAGCTTTTCGGCCAAACGATGCAGCCGTCCTGTATAACAAAGCTTATCTGGAAGGCCTGCTGTTTCCTGATGGGCAGCCATCCAATGAATAGTCCCAGCAAGACAGCCTGCTTGCCAAGAGGTTGTTTTTTTATTTCAATAGCAGGAAGCCCTTTACATTTAAATTAAACATGTCATAATGATAATATCAATTTGACTATATAAAACCAAGAGGTTGAAGGGAGCAGATCATGATAATGGCGAAAACCGATCCAAACGTGATGAAGGACCGGATCAAAGGAGGGCTGTATGGCGTAGCGGTAGGGGACGCGCTGGGCGGCACAACGGAGTTTATGAGCATGAAGGAAGTGAAGGCGGCCTATGGTTATTTGACCGAAATGATAGGCGGCGGCGTATGGCAGCTTGAGCCTGGCGAAGTAACGGATGACACGATGATGACGCTGTGCGTGGCAGAGGGGATTTTGGAACAGCCAGAGCATCCGGTGGAGGCGATCGGCGAGCGGTTTCTGGCGTGGTACAAGACGAACCCGAAGGACATCGGAAATATCATTCGCGCGGTATTTCAGAAGTATGATGGGAACTGGTTTGAAGCGGCAATTTTGACCGATCAGGATATAGGCCAAAGCGGGGGCAATGGCTCCTTAATGCGCTGTCTCCCGGTGGCGCTCGCTTACGCAAATTGGAAAGAAGCGGAGCGCGTGACACGTATGCAATCCCGGATGACGCACTATGATGAGCGCTGTGATGAGGCTTGCGTCATTTATAACCGCATCGCGTTCAGGCTGCTTGGGGGCGAGCCGTTACAGCCGGCTATCGAACAGGAGCTGATCGGCACGGATTACGAGGACCTGCTGGGGAATGAGCCGAACTGCGAGCCGAGCGGCTTCGTCGTCCATACGTTTCGCTGGGTTGCCCACATCTTGCTCACCAGCACAGATTTCAGTGATGCCGTGCAACGCGCAGCCAATCTAGGCGGCGACTCCGACACAATCGGCGCCATTGTCGGCGGGTTAGCTGGCATATATTATGGTTATGGCCAAATTCCGCAGGCGTATGCCGGCAAGATTTTGATCCGGGAACGGTTGGATGAGGTGGCAGAACGGCTTTATGCGTTGCGGGCAGCGGGGTGCTAGTGAAAATGCTCGTGTCGGTAGCAGCAATTGCTACGTTTGCCTTACAAGGGGCAGCATCGGTGTCGGCGCATGTAGCTCGAACAATTACAGTAAACATTAATGGGGCGTTTATTTCGACCGATAGCAGCCCGTTTATTGATTCTGGCCGAGTGATGGTTCCGCTCCGTACGTTAGCTTCGCTTGGATTAACTTATGTATGGGATGCTGCAAGCCATACCGCAGAAATTACGAATGCATCCCATGATGTGGTGAAGGTGACGGAAGCCTTATCGACTGCTTATATTAATGGACAAGCGACTGAGTTGGATGTTCCAGCGAACAATTACGGTGGGCGAATCATGGTCCCTGCCCGATTCGTAAGCGAGGCGTTTGGCTTTAAGGTTAAGTATGAGAAAACGCGTGGCATTTTGTTTGTAAAGGATGCAGATTACCGAGTGGATGCTAGTAAGTTGGCCTCAGCAGACCTTAAAGAGGCTCGCCTAGCTGCGATTTCATTGCCGATTGCTTATTCTTTCATTCCAGCTAGTAAGGCTGAGAGTGACCAATACGAGGAGTACTCCTACACTTTTGCTAGTGGGGATGCTTCCCGTTACACCTACGCTACCCCTATCGCTACAACGCTTGTTGAGGTGAAAGATGGAGTTGCTAGAGCAGTTTGGCAATTCAAATTGTTAAGAACCCATAGCGCGGATGTAACCTTGGCAGGCAGCAAGCCTTCTTATGACGTAACGGAGCTATATGGAACGTATTTTGGCCACAAATCAAACGGTAAGAATGAAGCGTCCTATATCGACAAGGATGGCGATAGAAAATGGTTTGCTTTTTCTATGAACAATTATGGTGATATTATTCAGGCTATTCCCGAGGACTAATTATATTGATAGATTCCAGCATCTACGTTATAATTCTGGAAATTAATGTAGGGGGATTCTGCTATGAAATTCGTAATCCTGTTTGGCCCACAAGCGGTTGGCAAAATGACGGTCGGCCGCCATCTCGCGGAAACGACTGGCTTGAAGCTTTTTCACAATCATATGACGATAGAGATGCTGAGCCCGATTTTTGATTTTGGGCCGGAGACGTGGCGGCTTACGGATTCGATTCGCATGCAAGTTTTTGAGGCGGTATCCCGGAGCAGTCTAGATGGACTAATATTCACCTATGTATGGGCATTTAATGTTCAGAGCGATAGTGAGTATATCGATAAAATTTGCGCAATCTTCGAGTCGCAAGGCAGCGAAATTTATCTGGTAGAGCTCGAAGCTGATTTGGATGAAAGGCTAGAACGAAATAAAACCCCGTATCGCCTCGAACAGAAGCCTTCCAAACGAAATTTGGAGTGGTCTGAACAAGATTTATTAAGCTCGACGGAGCAGTATCGGTTGAATTCTCTGGAAGGGGAAATTACGCGAAAAAATTATTTGCGCATCAATAACACCCACTTGAAGCCAGAGGAAACAGCGGCTTTGATTAAAGAAACGTTTGGCTTGTAACGAGCGAAAGTTGAGTATTTTACCATATTTAGGAGCATTCTAAAGACCGATCAAACAGCGGCGTCTAACAGGCGCGCGTAGAGAGAGGACGGTCCATATGAAATTATTGACCACTTTATTAGAGGTGTTCAACCAAGCAAAGTATCCCGTTACCGGCCATGGAAAGCGGAATGTGCAGGTGCTGAAGGAAGCGCTGGCGCATTACGATGGCGAATTGGATAGCGATGTGTATGGCTTAGGCGCGGTAATCGAGCCGTTCCAAGAGCGGATGGCGAAGCTGCTCGGCAAGCCGGCGGCGGTATTTTTCCCCAGCGGCACGATGGCGCAGCAGATCGCCCTTCGTATCTGGTCGGATGGGGCGGGCAGCAAGAAGGTGGCGTACCATCCGCTCTGCCACCTTGAGATTCATGAGAAGGACGGCTTGAAGGAACTGCATCATCTTGAGCCAGTTTTGTTGGCGGACATGACGAGGCCAGTACGGTTGGCGGATGTCACCAGCATGGAGGAGCCCGTAGCTTGTGTATTGCTAGAGCTGCCTCAACGGGAGATCGGCGGGCAGTTGCCGCCCTACGAAGAGCTGGTGGAAATATCGGCGTACTGCCGCGGGAAGGGGATCAAGCTCCATCTCGATGGGGCGCGATTGTTCGAGGTTCTTCCATATTATGGCGTCACAGCAGAGGCGGTTTGCGGCTTGTTCGACAGCGTGTACATTTCGTTTTACAAAGGGCTCGGCGGCATTGCAGGTGCGGTGCTGGCGGGCGAGTATGATTTTGTGGAAGAGTCTAAAGTGTGGAAACGGCGGCATGGCGGCGATCTGATCAGCCTTTATCCATATATCCTTAGCGCGGAGTATTACATGGAGCGGCGGTTGCCTCGCATGGCGCAATATTATGGGGAGGCAAAGGAGCTGGCAGCGTTGTACAACGGCTGCTCGGCAATTACAACGGTCCCTAGGGTTCCTGTATCCAATATGTTCCACGTCCATTGCGAGCTGGCGAAGGAGGTGCTGGAACCGATACTCATCGCTGTGAGCGAAGAGACAGGTGTGGGCTTCACGCATGTGCTTCGGGAGAAGGACGGCGGAGGCTGCTGCTTCGAGGTGAGCATCGGAGACCGCTATGCCGAGCTGCCGAAAGAGGAGCTGCGGGACGCTTTTCGCGTGCTGGATGAGCGTGTGCGTGGCGAAACGGAGTAAGTGGATGCGGCGGCGCCGATCGCTCCCGTTTCGAACAAGCATCAGGATTCTAACGGACTCCACAGCCTCTATTGCTCCGAATTTGACACATCTGCTATTCTAATGGACTCAAGAGGCGTTATTGCCGCCATTTCAGCTGAAATATCGGCATTTGTTGCAAAATAACGTCTCCTCAGTCCGTTACAATCTCAAACCGCCGCTTTTTCGCCAAATAACGCCCGATGGGTCCGTTAGAGCGCGATATTGGTTGCCCAGCGGCGCCAGCGGCTCAATAGGGTAGAGAAACCTGCCCTATCGGCCGCCCAGTGGAGCCAACAACTCGAAATGTCCCGGTGATCAGCGTATAATTTGGGGAGTATGGCAAGCCATACAGCGATTTTGGGGCATGAGGAGTGATCCAGTTGAAGCAAAGGCAATATGGCAATACGGGCAAGCAGGTTTCGGAGATTGGGTTTGGCGCGTGGCAGCTCGGCAACCGGCAGGACTGGGCGGCTATGGGGGATGAGGATGCCATCGCTCTCGTCCATCAAGCACTGGAGAGAGGCGTGAATTTCTTCGACACTGCTCCGAATTATGGGCTTGGCCGCAGCGAAACGCTGCTTGGCATCGCGCTTGCCGGCAAACGCAGCAAAACCGTCATTAACACCAAATTCGGCCATGGAGCAGACGGCACAACCAACTATGATCCAAGCAGCATTCGCATTTCGGTTGAACAAAGCTTGCGCCGGCTGCGTACGGACTACGTGGATTCCGTTCTCATTCATAACCCGCCGTTTGACCATCTCGATGGAAAACTCGGCCACTTTGAGATATTCAGCCAGCTGAAGCAGGAAGGCAAGTTGCTCGCTTATGGCGCTTCGGTAGACTCCAGCAAAGAAATGCTAGAGCTGATTCAGCATACAGAAGTTAATGTTATTGAAGTGTTGTTCAACATCTTCGCGCAAGAAACTGCCGAAGCATTCCAACTGGCGAAAGAGAAGAACATTGCACTGATCGTAAAAATTCCGCTCGACTCCGGCTGGCTGTCTGGCAAATATAACGCGCAAAGCACATTCGAGGGCGTACGCAAACGGTGGTCACCGGAAACGATTGCGAAGCGTGCAGCGCTCGTGGACAAGATCCGTTTCATCTCGGACGAGCAGACGTCGATGACGACGGCGGCGCTCCGCTTCATTCTCGCATATCCTGAAATCGCGACCGTAATTCCGGGAACGCGCAATATCGCGCAGCTTAACGAGAACGTTGCAGCGAGCGATGCCCCGATGCCGCAAGACCAAGTGCGCCAGCTTCAAGAGCTGTGGGACCAAGAGATCCGCTTCCAAAATCTCGGCTGGTAATTCGCGTTTAGCAAAAGCTTCCGTATCGCCGATCAAGGGGATTCGGAAGCTTCTTTTTTATAAAAAGTTGTAACGAATCGCCCTTAAGCAAGTCTTATGTCTGGAGGAGGTGAGAATGTGACGCATTTTGAGCAAGTATACAATCAATATTTCAAGGATGTTTACCGGTTTGTGTTGTCGCTTTGCAGAGACCCGGCAGTAGCCGAAGAGTTAACACAGGAAACGTTTTATAAGGCTTTAAGCAGCATTGGTCAATTCAAGGGCCATTGTAAAATTAACGTTTGGCTGTGCCAAATCGCTAAACATACATACTTTTCCTATGCGGAGAAGCAAAAGCGGTTCGTGGTTCACGAAACAACGGAGACGGCAAGTGAGCTGAATATCGAGCAACTAATGCTTAGCAAAGAAGAGGCTTTTCGTATTCATAAGGCTTTGCATCGTTTGGAGGAGCCTTATAAAGAAGTGTTTACGTTAAGGGTGTTTGGTGAACTGGCGTTTGCGCAGATCAGCCAAATTTTCGGGAAAACAGAAAGCTGGTCAAGAGTTACATTCCATCGATCCAAACGAAAGGTACAAGACTTGTTAGAGGAGGATGAGGAGTATGGAAGCAGTCCCATGCGAAATCATTAAAGATTTGTTGCCTTTGTACGCGGATGAAGTATGCAGCGCTGAAAGCGCGGGATTGGTTGAAGGCCATCTGGCACAATGCGAGAACTGCCGAGTGGAGCTGAACAAAATCAAGGCGGCGATTCACCTGCCCCAAGAGATTGTTGTAAAACATGAGAACGAAGCCGCAGCGATCAAAGGGATCGCAGGCTTTTGGAGAAGGTCCAAATTAAAAGCGTTTGCTCTTGGGTTGCTCGGCGCTGCGCTGCTGTTTGGCGTTTATGTGGGCTTGTTTCAGTGGAAGATTATGAAATTGCCTGCGGGGAGAATTGAAATTTCGGAGGTGAGCAAATTATCGGATGGAACAATTGTCTACCTAATGAAGGTGAAGGATGAGTATGACATCAATTTCATAAAGTATGATATGGACGCAGATGGCAATTTTTATTTAACCCCTCTTCGGCCAGTCGTAAAATCAAAGGCAATAGTTGACCGGTTTCAAAATTGGCATCAGGACATCGAACACGAGAAGTATCTTTATAAAGAGAAATATGGCAAGGGCCTCAAAGCGATCTATTACCGAACGTCTGGCGAGGACGTGTTAGTCTGGAAAGAAGGAATGGAAGTGCCAGCTGCAAGCAAAGAAGTGGAAGCCGAATTCCATGAAGCGAACGGGACACGATAGCATAACAAAAACAGCGGCAGCCTATGGTGCAGTTTCAAGCCATTGGGCGAGCCGCTGTTTCTTTTATTTAATGATGAAATAATCGGATATTCGAATAAGCCATGGCCATTCCGTATTCGTTGGCAGCTTCTATCACTTGTTCATCGCGCAGGGAGCTTCCCGTTTGCACGACGTACCTCACGCCACTTTGAGCCGCCCGGTCAATATTGTCGCGGAAAGGCAGAAACGCGTCGGAAGCGTAAGACACTTCGCTCAACCCTGCCAGCCAATGCTGTTTCTCCGCTTTCGTAAGCCGTGCAGGCACCACGCCAAAATATTGTCTCCATTGCTTTTCTTCCGCAGGCGTAAAATCCTCATTCGTCCAGCCGTCAATGGCATTATTGATTTCAGCACGGGACAGCCCAGCGCGGAAATCCATTTGTTGCACGATTGGATGCTGCCTTAACCGCCAGTTATCCGCTTTTCCAGCTGCAAGCCGCGTGCAATGAATCCGCGATTGCTGCCCTGCGCCAATGCCGATCGTTTGCCCATCAAGCGCGAAACAAACGGAGTTGGACTGTGTGTATTTGAGGGTAATCATCGCAACTAGCAGATCCCTCTTGGCGTTATCGGGAATGTGCCGTTGCTGCGTTACAAGGTGATTGAAAATTTCCTCTGAAATCTCGGCTTGGTTTCTTTCTTGTTCCAAGGTGATGCCGAACACGGTTCTTTGTTCAATAGGATGTGGCTCATAATCAGGATCGATCGCCAAGATAAGATAGTTTCCGTTCTTTTTCCTTTTTAAAAGGGCAAGGGCATCCTCGTTATAGCCTGGCGCGACAATGATGTCGGAAACTTCTTTCATAAGTAAATTTGCAACTGTCACATCTACGTTGTCACTAAAAGCCGCACAGTCACCGAACGATGACATCCGATCCGCCCCTCTGGCTCTTGCGTAAGCGACAGCCAATGGAGAAAGCGTCAAGCCTTCAACAAAATAAGATTGGATAAGCGAGTCAGAAAGCGGGGAATACACAGCTGCTCCGGCTGGGCTTACATGCTTAAAGGAGGCTGCTGCCGGTTGGCCAATGCGTTGCCGAAGTTCGCGAACAAGCTGGAATGCATGGAGTGCATCCAAGAAGTTAATGTAGCTTGCCTCCCCATTTAAAATCGTGAAGGGCAGTTGTTCGTTGGAAAAAAGCCTAGCCTTCGTTTGATGTGGATTCATCCCATACCGCAAATTAACTTCTTTCATCTCCAAAACTCCTCTCAGAAAATGAAAAAAGTATTCAGACTTGAAGTCCGAATACTTTGCCCAGGCGTACGGCTGTTATGCTGTGTGCTCCCTCATGGTTCACCATGTTCGCGCCAGTAACACACAGATTCCTTCTTAAGCAGATTTTACGAAATAGATTGATGAATTACAAGTTTTTGCTAGATTTAGTGCGTTATAGCGGCTCTGATATCCGTTTGAAATGGAAAACGAAGATAGTTCTTGAATCATATTTTTTCTTGTTTTTTTATGAAAATAGTAGGAAAATTAATAGTCGGAAATATACGAGTTTCGGATTTGGATGGATAGATTGTAATTGTAATAGGATGCAACATGATATAGGAGGAGAAAAGTAATGATTTTACAGCTCAAAACAGCATTACAATCAAGAAGAAGGCATTTCCGCTTGATGATGTTCATTGCGATTGCAGCAGCGGCCATTGTGCTAGGCTGGAACGGAAGCAAGGCATCCGCCGCGAATACGCTGGATCAAGGAACGGGCCCGACACATCCGTCCACAATAGGAGGCAGTAATTATATTGGGCAGAGCTTTACCGCGGGCATGACGGGCACGATGTATGAGTTGGATTTGTTTGTCACTCAGGTTAGTCCGCCAGCCGGTACTACATTGATTATCGAAATTCATGATGGAGAAAATCCAAACGGCACGTTGTTGGGATCCAGAACGCTCTCCTATAACGAAGTGCTAGCCTTGCCAGGTTCGCCAGGCGGCAAGTTTACGGTTACTTTCCGAGATGGCATTAACGTTACCGCAGGCAATAAGTATACGATTATGATTCACTCGTCTCCTGGTACGGGGCAAGTAACGATGCATATGTTTGGTACAAATGTGTATAGTGGCGGGCAGAGCTATTATTACGGCACATTCAATTCAAGCTACGATCTGGCATTCCAGACCTATGTCTCCGATTCGTATCGGAGCTATATTCCGTCGCTTATTGTGCCGCCGATTGTGAGCACATATGGCCAGGCGGCTCCGTTTACAGCAACCTTAATGGTGGACGGCGAGCCGCTGGCGAACAAGTATGTTACATTTTCCGTTGATGGAAATGCAGTTGGCACTTTTGGTACGAACGCATCTGGCGTGGTTAACGTTAATTACCTTGCTCTTTTATCGGCGGGAACGCATACGGTGAATGTTTCATATGCAGGAGCCTACCCTTATTACGCGGCTAGTGCATCCACCACGCTAACCGTGAATAAAGCGGACTTGACCGTAACGGTTCAGCCTAAAACGAAAGTTTATGGCGATAACATGCCACTTGCGACGGCAACCTATACCGGAGCTGTGACAGGCGACTTGCCTGCGATCACAGGAGCAACCGTATTCACGATTGGAGCGGGCAGCGCCACCGGCGTTGGCACGTATCCGATTACGGCATCCCTTGGCAGCTCACTGAGCAATTATAATGTCACGTATGTTCCTAGCACGTTGGAGATTACGCCTGCGCCGCTGAGCGTAACCGTACAGAATGATTCCCGTGTTTATGGAACAGCTAATCCTTCGTTCACTGCTTCGATTACAGGGTTGAAAAATAGCGACAGCATGACAGCATCGTTCGCGACCGCTGCGGACGTCAGCAGTGCGGTTGGCGGTTATGCGGTAACGCCTTCCCTGAATCCTGTGAGCGGCAGCTTGAGCAACTATGCAGTTACGGCAACACCGGGAACGTTGACAGTGACGAAGGCGTCGTTGAGCGTAGCTGCATCGGACGCTTCGCGCCAATATGGCGCAGCCAATCCGGCATTTGCAGGAACGCTAACGGGCGTAGTGAACGGCGATAATATTACGGCTTCCTATACGACAGCTGCTGACGCGAGCAGCTCGGTTGGCGGTTATGCTATAACGCCGCAGTTAAACGATCCAACAAGCAAGCTAGGCAACTATGATGTAACGGCAACACCAGCGACGTTGATGGTGACGCAAGCTCCGCTGAACGTAGCTGCATCGAATGCTTCACGCCAATATGGCGCAGCCAACCCACTCTTCACTGGTTTATTGTCGGGATTGCGTAATGGGGATGCAATTACTGCCTCCTATACGACAACAGCGGATGCGAGCAGCCTGATAGGCGACTATCCAATTGCACCGCAATTAGCCGACCCTTCAGGCAAACTGGGCAACTATACGGTTACAGAGACGCCAGCGACGTTAACCGTAACGAAAGCGCCTTTGGCTGTGACAGCTGATGATTTCGCCCGTTGGCTGAACGAGCCAAATCCGTCTTTAACCGGGACGCTCACAGGCACATTGGCGACGGATGGCATAACGGTGCAATACGTAACTTCAACGGTTCAAAACAGCCCGGTTGGGACCTATCCGATCACGCCGGAGCTAGACGATCCTAACCATCGGTTAGCGAACTATAACGTTACAACGACGCCGGCTGTATTGACGGTGTACGCTAAGCCAGCTCCAGCCTTCGCGGCAGGGGACAGCGTGGCATCCGTAACGAAGAATATCCAGCTTCCGGCAGTCGATGAAGGAGGCAATACGCTCAACTGGACATCGGCGGACAATAGCTTGCTTGACCCCGCAACGGGCAGCATTCATCGCCCATCCTTCACGGTTGGCGACAAACAGGTGACGTTAGAGGCTTCTGCGACGGTGAACCATATGGCTGTTTCGGTGTCCTATGTGCTTACAATTAAAGCTGCCGCAATGACGGATGAGGAAGCTGTAGCGCTGGATAAGGGCTTGCTCACTATTGGTTATGCAGCAACTGAGAATGAATCGAATGTCAGAAGCAAAGTATCGCTGCCGGCAGTTGGAGTGAACGGTTCGGTTATTACTTGGGCATCCTCTGAGGCTGGTTATGTGAATCCACAAACAGGTGCCGTTCAGCAGCCATCGAACACGAGCGGTGACCAACGGGTAACCCTTACTGCAACGATCACAAGGGGCGCAGTGACGGAAACGAAAGTGTTTCAATTAACCGTCCTTCATGACCTGTCGTTAATCGTTCAGCCCGATCAGCCGTCGGGGTTGTATCTGGATATCGTGGACAGCCAAGGAAACAGCAAGCGAATTAACATCTCACAAGCGGACGCGACAGCGGGAACGATTCACATCGATGCTGGCCAAGCAGATATCGGAATTGAAGTGAGCGCCGAGGTCGTGGACAAGCTGCGCAAAATCAATGGGGCGTTCAAGCTGCTCGTAACGACGCCAGCAGGCTCGATCACGATTCCAGCTACGGCCTTTGATTCGAAAGCTATCGTGCGCTATACCGTTCATGTAGGCACGGCGGCATCCCAATCGATGCAGGCAGCACTGGCCCAGCAGCAAGTGAATGTACTGGCTGGACCTGTTGCATTCCAGTTTGCAACGGTTAATAGCAAGGGACTGAAGATCGACAAACAAGCATTCCAAGGAAAAGTAACGCGCTCCATTGTTACGGATAAAACGAATTTAGATTCCAGCGCTGTCGTTGTGCGGTGGGATGACAAAATACAGGCGTTCAGCTATGTGCCAGCCCAGTTCCAATTGGCTGATGGCAAACTTATCGCAACATTCAATAGCAATGAGACAGGCGTTTACCTATTCGTGAACCGTCCGGTGCTCTTCAACGATCTGGTTCAGCATTGGGCGAAGGAAGATGCGGAGTGGTTGGCTTCCCGCTTCATTATTGAGGGGCGCAGCACAGGCCAATTCGATCCGAACAGCGGGTTGACGCGTGCAGAGACGGCCGCATTGCTTGTTCGTGCGCTCGGCATTTCAGGCATGGAAGCAGACGCAACATTCTCGGATATTTCGGGCAAATGGTATGAGCAAGCCGTTGCCTTGGCTGCGCAAGCAGGCTTGGTAACAGGTTATGAGGATGGTACGTTCCGTCCGAACGCGAAAGTGACGCGTGAAGAGTTGGCGCTTATGATTACGAGAGCTATTGCCTATTCGGGCGTTAACGCACAGGCGGCTCAAGGCGCACAAGGCGGCAAGCTGGTGGATGCGGATAGCATCTCTGCATGGGCGGCCGATGCTGTTCAGCAAGTGCTGGACCTCGGCATCGTCAAGGGCGATCCTAACGGCAGCTTCCGCCCGCAGGATACGGCAACGCGGGCGGAGATGACGGTTATGCTGCGGCGATTGTTAGAGGCGTTGCAATACGCGTAGCGTTTTGTAAGAGCAATGAAAACACCTTCAAGAGGATCCCGCGTGCAAGGGGAGGACAATCTTGGAGGTGTTTTTGTGTTGTTGAAATTTTAACGGAACGAGCGGACCTTATTTGATCAAAATCAGCCGCATTTGTATGCTAACGGACCGAGCAGCCGTTATTTAGCCCTTATCGCTCTCACAAAGCAGCAAAATGGTGAAATAACGGCTGTGGAGTCCGTTACAATTGGAACAGGCACTTTTAGAGGGATATAGCGGCTGTGAGGTCCGTTAGAAAGAAACTGTCTCTATAGAGCTGCTTGGGGAAACGCTCATTTTCATGTGTTTTATCGCCAATATTTTCTAGTGTTGAAACATTTCAGAAGAATCTTTCGTGTAAAATAAGTAGATACATAGTTTGGGAGGAATAGGATGTCGGCGAGTTTCAACTCACTATCACGGAAAACACGTAAAGGTACTGCTAGTGACATGATCGCAATCGTTATTGTCCTTGCAGTTATCGCCGTGATCGCATATGTTAGCGGGATTTTGAAACCTGAATCGGGCGGGGGGAACATACTGCCATCGGACGGGCAAACGGTTGGGCAGATCGTGAACTTGGCAAACTTAGGCATCGAGGAATCGACGCATCGCCATATTACTAAGCTTCATAAGCAGTTCAATGCGCATCTTGGATATGGCGAGTGGGAGAAGCTTGACGGTGAAGGCTGGGACGCAATGGCGAAGGAAGGGTTGCTCGACCCTATGGTTTACTTGAAGTTAGGCGACGAGCTGGCCAAACTGGAGGGCGCAGAGGATGATATGACGACGCTTGCGATTTTGGCGAAGCATGCGAGCGATCATCAAGACGTTCAATCGATCCTGTATATGCACCGAATCTTGCAGGATTTTGATTACTGGATTCTTGCCGACGAGCCGAGCGATGGCGAGTATTGGGGCGTAACACAAACGTATCCGAACTATTCGCTAAAACCGCTAACGCAAGACGCGAAGGAGATCATCGCCTTTACGAAGTCAAAATAAAGACGGACCGACATTAGTCGCCCGTCTGATTGCGCAGAAAAACCTGCCCTAAACGCCCTGTCGGCGGGCAATCCGCCCGAATAGGGCAGGTATTGCTGCCCCCTAACACAAAAAAGGCTGTCGAGACTTTCTCGACAGCCAAACGGGCCAGCATTCCCCGGACGAATATTCGTTTGCGCAGCGCGCTGCCTGCCTATTACTTTCCAAGCGTATAAGGCAGCTTAAACGTCCACAGCTCCGTGCCGTTCGTCGCCAGCTTGCTGTCTACGCCGAAGTCGTTATCGTTCACGATCGCCAGTGTGTTGCCGTTGATGAGCGATACGCCTTCGATTTTCTCATACGGGAATTTGAATTCTACTGCGTCCAGAACGGTACGTTTGGAAGCTGGCAGGATGTTGTTTGCTTTGAGATCGCCAATCGTCATTTGCTCTAGCGTCTTGCCAGCTGTCTTCTCATCATCGTATTTGCCGAGAATGTTCGTCGCGTCCGACAGGTTGATTGCGTAGATACGCTTCAACTGCGCATTGTCGCCGGAGAACTTGTCGCGTTCGTCAATGAGCAGCGTGTTTTCGTTGACGACCACCATATCGGATACGACGATGTCGCCTTGTACGAGATCCTTAAATTGTGTAGCGTCTTCGAGCTGGTAGACGAACTCGGCTACCGGCTTCAGCGTCGACAGGTCGAACTTAATAATGCGCACTTGGCGGGAGTTGTCCATGTCCTTGTTCGGGTTGCGCAGCGCATTTTGCATCGCCATGAACATGTATTTGCCGTCCGGCGTAATGCCAACTGCTTCTGCACCGCGGTTTTGGCGCAGCTTGTTGTAGACGGCTGGGAGTGTCTCGCGTGCAGGCACGAGCGTGGACTGGGCTTGGGATGCCCAGCCGCTTGGCACAATGCGCTCGATGAGCGTTCCGTCACGTTTGACGTGAACGATCGATGGGCCATACTCATCCGAAATCCAGAACGTGTCGTCCTTCGCGTTATAAGCCAAGCCTTCGATATCAAGGCCGTATGGATCGTAGGACAGCTCTTTCTCGCCTTTCGTGTCAAATGGCGCTTCGTCGCGTCCCTTAATGTTAGGCAAGCCCGTAATGTTCGCTTTGCCCGACACCGGGTCAACGCCGTTCACATGCAGCGGGAATTGGTCGAGAATTTGAATCTCGCCGTCTGCGATTTTGATTTTATAGATGCTAGGCGTGTAGCCTGCGAGCGGGAACGTGCGCACCAGCTTGCCGTTTACGTCCACTTGGCCGTTCGGCCCGCGGTCAGCCGTCGAGTAGAACACGTTGTCCGGATCGCCTGGAAGATGCGTCAACGAGGAGCCGACGCCCATTTTGATGCCTTGTGCGAGGTCGGCCGCTTTCAATGAATATTTGCCTGTCAATTGAGGCTTGTCCGTCATTGCAACGCTGCGGCGGAAGTCGTCCCAATCGACGTATTTGCCAGTCGTTTCGCCCAGTGCGCGAACTGGCATGTACAGATGCCCGTCAATATTTACGGCGGAGGACGATGGCGTAATCGAATCTCCGTTATTCGAGTACGTGATGCCTTCAGCAGGCGTGCCGCTCAGTGCTGCTGCCGATGCAATGCCGATCCCTGCTGTAAGTGTAAGTGCTGCGGTTGCAGTGACCATCCATTTTTTCTTAATCATGAACGTGAATTCTCCCTTCGAGCCGTTAGGCTCTGTAGCTGTTTTACTAGTTATACTTGGACAATGTTAAGTTCACATTATGTAGACTTGAATGTATTGTAAAAGCGAATCAATCTCGCGCCATATGTCCTAATCACGATGTTTCTTTCATATAGTGAGAGGAAGGAGCGTGATCGTAATATGGATGCGTCTGTCAAACGGTATTACCAATTAAAACAGAAGCAGCGGGAAATCGAGCAGGAGCTGGCGGAGCTGCGCACGGCAATTATTGGCTATTGCGATGAGCAGGGCTTGTCTGATTGGGAGGCAGGCAACTATCGAGTGAAGGTCGTCTTGCAAGAACGCAAGGAATACGAAGACAGCAAGCTATTAGAGGCGCTTCCTGATCTAGAAGTGTGGAGAATGCTGTCAAAGCCGGATTCTGCGCGCATCGCGAGCCTCATTAAGCTGAATGTCATCACGGAAGAGAAGATTAAGGACACTTACTCCGTTAAGAAAATTAAGCTGCTGCAGGTCGACAAACGGTAAGCGTTTGCGCGATTAACGAAAAATTTCACAAATATACGCGGGATAACGTCCCATTTGCTGTACATATTGAATAGACTGCTGTATAGTTCATCATACTTGGATAAAGAACGACTTTTACCTTATTGGTGGTTCGTTATTAATGGAGTGGTGAGTGAAGGATGGCGAAGGGCAAGGGCGGAACAGGCAGAGGGACGGATAAGAAAGGCTGGAATCGTTGGCAGGCAAGTGCCAAGCGAGCCCAGAACGCTCCGAAGCCATACACGAGCAAAGGCACCAAAAAAGTAAATGCGACGGCAACCAAGCCTTCGACGTAATGTAACACGATCTCATTCGGATAAAAAGCAAAGGAAGTGGTCATCTGAGAAAGCATAAGCCAATGTCGTTTGACGACCTGCTTAAGGAACTGCAAGGTCAGAAAACGGTGCAAGAAGGTCAAATATCATTGAAAGACCTGTTCAACGACCGATTCATGGGCAAGTACTCCACTTGCAAGAGCATGGAGGAGTTTCTGGAGAAGGGTAACTTCCAAGTCGATACCCTCGATGAAATGAACAACATCCACGACGAGCTGCTGGATCGGCATGTCGCGCGTGAAACGGATTTTACGGATTGGAAAGCAATGCTCAGCAAAGCCAATTCGGAATTCGCAGCGCAATAACCACCGCCAGTTCAACCGAAAAGACTCAAGCCCCATCACGAGAGGCTCGAGTCTTATTTGTTTTGCTATTAATAGAACATGCCTTTGTTCCAGCCATGATTCTTTTTGCTCTTTTTGTACACGCTCTTTGAAATATTTTTCTTAACCGCCGATTGCCCGCCTTGCTCATCATTTTTCTTGCCCGCGATGCCGCTGCGGCCGTTGCCATTAGCGAAGTTCGCTTGTTTATTGAAGCTGCGGCTGCCGTTAATCGCGTTTTGGCCGCCTTGGTTGGCGTTCGCGCCGACATTCTTAAGAATCTGGCCGCCGCCCTCTGCCCGCTGGTTAATCGTGTTGTGAATGATGTTGCCGTGAACGATCGTAATGTAGATGGTGCCTTTGCCCATTCGTAATCTCTCTCCCATTCTCTTAACGCTTGATTGGTTGATGCTCTACTATATGAATTGACCGCGAATTGCGAGTATACAAGTGTACCCTGTCTATCAACCATTTTGAGATTGGAAGGAGGGGGATAGTTGAAGAAACGGTATCTAATGATTTTGCAGCTAATCGTTATGCTTGTTGTGGGTTGCAGCCATCCGGACAGAAGCGTTGTTCTTTCTTCAGAGAAACTAGGGGGAATCTCGCTTGATGACCGTTTTGCAGATACAGATACAGATATAGAGAAACGCCAAAGCATCGATGGGGTGGTCATGTATCGCTGCAACAATGGGTTGAAAGTAGGCGTAGATAACCGAAATGAAATTCAGTGGGTTGAGCTAAGCGCGGGTGCAGGGAAAGAACTGTCTACAGCAAAAGGCATCAAGATCAATGCAACCAAATCTTCACTTACACAGTCCTACGGGGCACCAACCGGCAAAAGGCATGAGCAAGGTGCGGAGATTTATGTCTATGCAGATAAGCAGAATGCAATAAAATTAGAGTTTTGGAGTGTTGATCAGCATATCCATATGATTCGGTTGATGCGAGAATAAAGCTGCTGATATTGACATTGAAAAATGGGATATGTTATATAATCAAGTAGGGAGTTGGCACTCAACTTGATGGAGTGCTAACAAGAAAGCCTTTTACTTATTCGAAAGGGGATTAACCATGACCAAAATGCAGTTCAAAGCCGAATCAAAACGATTGCTCGAAATGATGATCAACTCGATCTACACGCAGCGGGAAATTTTTCTCCGCGAGCTGATTTCGAACGCTAGCGATGCCATCGATAAAATATACTACAAAGCGCTGACGGACGATCAGCTTGTTTTTAACCAAGACGATTACTTTATCAAAGTGACGGCGGACCAATCTGCGCGTACCTTGACGCTTACCGATACAGGCATCGGCATGACGCAGGAAGAGCTGGAGAACAATCTGGGCGTCATCGCCAAGAGCGGCTCGCTTGCGTTCAAGAACGAGAACGAGCGCCAAGATGGACACAACATTATCGGCCAATTCGGCGTAGGCTTCTACTCCGCCTTCATGGTCGCTGACCGCATTATTGTACGCAGCCGCGCGCTGGGCAGCACGGAGGCGTTCCAATGGGAATCCGAAGGCGCAGATGGGTATACGATTACGCCTTGTGAGAAGGACGCAGTCGGTACTGAGATCGTGATGCACATCAAGCCGAACACGGAGGACGACCAATACGATGAGTTTTTGGAGCCTTACCGCCTGAAAGCAATCATCAAGAAGTACTCCGACTTCATCCGTTATCCGATCCGCATGGACTTCAAAACGCAGCGCCCATTGGAAGGCAGCGAGAACGAGTTCGAGGAAGTGCTCGAAGAGCAGACGGTCAACAGCATGGTGCCGATCTGGCGCAAAAACAAAAGCGAGCTGACGCCGGAGGATTACGAGAATTTCTACTTCGAGAAGCGTTATGGCTTCGACAAGCCGCTTAAGCATGTTCATATTAGCGCTGACGGCGCAGTCGTCTACAATGCGATCCTATTCATTCCAGAACGTACGCCGTTCGACTATTACACGAAGGAGTACGAGAAAGGCCTGGAGCTCTACTCCAACGGCGTCCTCATTATGGACAAGTGTGCTGACCTGCTGCCGGACTACTTCAGCTTCGTGAAGGGCATGGTCGATTCCGAGGACTTGTCGCTGAACATCTCGCGCGAGCTGCTGCAGCATGACCGCCAGCTGACGCTGATTGCGAAGAACATCAAGAACAAGATCAAAGGCCAACTGCAAAGCTTGCTCAAGGACGAGCGTGACAACTACGAGAAGTTCTACGAGTCATTCGGCCGCCAGCTGAAGTTCGGCGTATACGGCGAATTCGGCGCGAACAAGGATGTGCTGCAGGATCTGCTCTTGTTCTCCTCCTCCAAAGAGAAAAAGCTGGTCACGCTCGACGAGTACGTATCGCGCATGCCAGAAGACCAGAAGTATATCTACTATGCATCAGGCGAATCGATCGACCGCATCGAGAAGCTGCCACAGACCGAGATGGTATTGGACAAAGGGTACGAGATCTTGTACTTCACTGACGATATCGACGAATTCGCAATCAAGTCGCTCATTAGCTACAAGGAGAAGTCGTTCAAGTCCGTATCGAGCGGCGATCTGGGCATCGAGCCGGATGAGAAAGATAAGGAGACAGAGGCTGAACAGAATGAAAGCAAAGAGCTGTTTGAGCAAATGTCTTCGATTCTCAGCGGCAAAGTGAAGAGCGTTCGCGCATCCAAGCGCCTGAAGTCGCATCCGGTCTGCTTGTCGACGGAAGGCGAGCTCACAATCGAGATGGAAAAAATCTTGAAGGCGATGCCGAACGGCCAAGACGTGCAAGCCGACAAGGTGCTGGAAATTAACGTGAACCATGAGGTATACCAGACACTGAAGGCCGCGCAAGCGGGTGACGCGGACAAGCTGAGCCTGTACACGAACCTGCTGTACAACCAAGCCTTGCTGATCGAGGGCTTGCCGATCCAAGATCCGGTGGCGTTCACGAACGATATTTGTAAAGTGATGGTGTAAGAGAACGAACGAACAAAGGGCGATCCCAACGGCCATCTATCGATGGCTGGGGTCGCCCTTTGTTGTGCTTATAATTTGGAAAACAGGCCGTTGACTGCATCTAAATAACAGGTCAATATAAAAAAATAGTCATTGGAAGAAGGAGGGAATAACATGTCCGAAATAATGGAGCGGCTGAATGCAATGGGCATCACATTGCCGGAGGCTAGCGGTCCAGCCGCCCGATATGCCAACTATGTGCAGGTGAACAGCCTATTATTCGTATCTGGCAAAGGGCCGGCAGGGAGTCCGAAAGGCAAGCTAGGCAGCGATTTTACGGTGGAAGAAGGGTATCACTATGCAAGGCAGGCGGGCATTGAGGTGCTCGCTGTTGTGAGGGATGCATTAGGGTCACTGGATAAAGTCAAGCGAGTGGTGAAGATTCAAGGCTTCGTAAACGCGGAGCCAGCTTTTGAGGAACATCATAAAGTGCTTAATGGGTGTTCGGATTTGATGATTGAAGCATTTGGCGAACGAGGGATTCATGCCAGATCGGTGCTGGGGGCAGTGTCGGTGAGGGACAACCTGCCCATCATTATTGATTCGATTTTCGAGGTGGAGGGGCAGGAATGCTAGTTAGTCAGAACTTTGCCCATTACGTACCAGTAGTCCGTTTCATCCGGGTAGGCGTGTAAGGACAACACGTTATAATCTAGCTTTTTATAATAAGCTACGTTAGCCGGGATCGACAGACGAACCTCAAGCCTCGTTTGTACGACCCCTAGCTGCCTAGCGTGGTTCTCGATATAAGCGACCATTTGTTTTGCAATGCCACTTCCTCGGTGGGTAGGAAGCACAGATACTCTCCCAATATACACATAGTCTTCGTGAATGAAGAATTGGGCCGAGCCTACAGCAGCGTTCCCATCCTGTGCAAGAATGGCGCCGCCATTAGCTTCGATTTTGCTCGAAATATCCTCGATCGTTTCCGACAGCGCGCCAGAAGGAGGCGTTAACTTACCACGGTATTCTTCAAAAGCTTGGCGCATGATCGCATGCACGGTTGGGAGCTCGGATGGCGAGGCTGGCCGAAGTGATATTTCCATAGGGTAGCTCCTTTAATGGCGTGGTTACTTTTTACCAGAATATAGGACGGAAATTGACGGTTGTCAATAGATAGCGAAAAGCGGGAAACATATAATAAATAGAGAACTCACAAATAGGTGGGTTCTTTATTTATTTTTTGATGAGTTAGAAGTGCGAAGTTTAGGGAAATTTTAGTATCATTTTTGTGCATTCATCTTGTATACTCGTTATTAAGGAAAATAAAGGTTGGATAATCATATAGTGATTTAACTTGTTTTAGAGAGAGGTAATTGGGGGATGTTGAACAAAACCGTAGCGCTCATGCTTATCTTGAGCTTGTTGTTGACTGTAACTGCATGTACAAATGAGAGAAACGAGGATTTTACTCAAAATAGTGACACCCCGAGCACAGCAGCTGCAAAAGGTTCAGCACATGTGATGAAGCGGTCGGAAGTATTGCCTCTGAGATTGAAGGCAAATGAGGCAGAATATACAATCTTCGATTCTGGCGAGGCGTTTACTTGTAACGGCAAGCAAAGTCTGGCCAAGAAAGAAGAGGGGCAATTCGACCTGTATTATATGTGTGATCCATATCATACACATGAGCTGCTAGTGAAAGAACTGGCTAAAGCAATGTCCAAAGCGCAAGCAGAGAAAATGATCCAGATCCAAATTGGCGCTGCGACGCTTGCAGAATTAAATGGACGAATGGCAGCCGCTCCTTTTGAAGGAACAGACGCGGAGGATTGGCCATCCGCGGAAATTATACATTTTGAAGCGGAAGACGGCAAGGCTGAGGTTGATTTCCGAGTATGGGATTATTCAGAGGATACATGGTACGGATTTCATGGTGTTTATGTGTATGAGGATGATGCCTGGAAAGAAGATCAATTAGAGCCAACTGAGTACGATAATGCAGCAGATAGCCAAGATCCGAAGCAAATGGAAAAGGTAGCTGCAAGAATATGCGAAGTGATGACAGACAGTGATGAACTGGATGATGTGGTAGAGCGGTATACGGCCGCTTTTGAAAAGCACGGCGTACAGAATGAGTCTGAAGTCAATGAGAAGATAGCGGATTGTTTCCGAGAGGCGAGAGCGGAGCTAACACCAAAGGATAAAGAACGAAGTGGCCGGGCAGATCAGTTGAATGAGCTTATGAATCACATTGTCGGCACATCCTCCACGATCGCGTTTGTGAAAAGCGGCGGGGGGTATATGTATTTCGATGAAAGTAAGTATTTCGCAACATTCAATCCGTTCTATGTCTATCGCTATCTGACACTTCTATCAAGCGGGAACAATAAGAAGGATGCTGCGGGCTATGACAAGATCACGAAGGAACTTCGGGACTATGCTGAGAAGTTAACGCGGGACAGGTCGGAGCAGCAGCTGTATGATAACTCGATTTCCCAAGAAGCGTATCAGGAAGCATTAGACCGTCTTGGGCAAGAACTGGAATCATTGATCAGCCTATTAAAGACGAAGGATCAAGCGGCTGTTTATTTATTAAATCAAGTCGTCATGTTGGATGTAACGAGTGAAGATTCAGAAGTTGTTGAACCTGCTGCTACTGAAGAGCAGATTAACGCATCGCTTTGCGATAGCAAGACGCTGACGAGCGTTGATCTAAACACAGTAGATGACCGCTATGAGAAAGCCTATGAAGCGAACGGACTCGACTTATCAGACAGGGGCCGTGACCGCATGTCTGAGCAGATCGGAGCTTGCTTCACTAGAGAGACTTTCGTATTGCTTCAAAATAATCGAGAACTTACAAGTAAAGTGAAGGCCCTCGATAGCTTACTCGATGATATCGCCTCTTCGGGAACTGAGCTTGATGCCATTATGAATGGTGGCGGATCGATGTTTGCGCATTTCGGTGCATACGCAAAAGAGGCTAATAAATTTTCTATTTACCGGTATGCCAATCTCGTGTTGCAATTGGATAATAGGCCGCAAGCGAAGGTAGATGAGACGTATGATGAGAAGGTGGCGTTAATTCGCAAGCAACTGACGAAGCTCGGGGCTGGCCAACCGAAATCGAATGGCGAGATGATTCAGAGCAAGCCAGAAGAATACCAAGCATTCTTCAATCAATTGAATAAGGCAGTTGAGGCTTTCCTTAATCAGCTAGAGGACAGAGATACTGCTTCTATATTGTTGCTAGACAGAGTATTAGAGAAAATCGACAATATCGATTTTCTTTAAACGATAAACAAACATAACAGGGGGATTTTTTTCAATGGGCAAGAATGGATTCGTACTGCCAGTGATAGGCGCGTTAGCAGCAGCAATTATCGGAGGCGGGCTTTGGGCAGCCATTGCCGTATGGACTGACTACGAGCTTGGTTTGATTGCTTGGGTAATCGGAGGCATGGCGGGTTATGCGGTGTCGTATCTGTCAGGAGGACTTGCAACTCAAGCGCATCGCGCCATCGCGGTAATCGCGAGCCTAATTGGCATTGTGTTGGGCAAATACTTCTTGTTCAGCTACGTCATTAACGATGGCATGAGCGGAATGTTCAACAGTGAGCTTATTACGCTGTTCCGTGAAAACTTCAGCGAATTTTTCCAAGGCATGGATATCGTGTTCGTTGTGCTGGCAATCGTGACGGCTTGGCAAATTCCAGGCCGCCTGAATGCCCGCAGAGAGCAAGAGCAATCGGTAACGCCGCAATAACATCCAAATAAAAAGATGGTTCCTGCACATGCAGGAGCCATCTTTTTATTTTCGACTCGTATAAAGCATTTCATCTAGGAAAAACTACAGCATGCTTTCCTGTTGTTTAATGTTTCCGCTTATGGAAATGCGATCATAATGCAATGGCCATATGTGCAGCTCTAGCCCTTATATTACCGCGCCGCCGGCTTCTTCCGTGCTCTCGCCTGCTGCACGAGCTTGATCACCCGCTTCCGATTGATGATATACCAGATGATCAGCGGCGTCAGCATATTTAAGCCCAGAACAACTCCGACGAAGGACCACATAAACCAACTGGTATTGACGACTTTCATATAGATCCAAGAATGGTACAGGTCCACGTTGAACGCTCCTTATGCATGCAATTGCTGCTTATTGTAAACATGGAATATTTATCTTATCCACGACAACGGAGGAATGGCGGATGGCAACTGTAACAGCGGCGGAACAGCAGGCAATGCTGCAAAGCCGGCTTACTGCGAAATTAACGGACAATGCATCCGTCATCGACAAGCTTTTGGGCGGAAGCGTGGATATTCTGAAGCGCGACTTTATGTTCTGCGGACAGGCAGACCATCCCGGCATTTGTTATTACACCGACGGAATGGCAGATACAACAATTATAGATGAGAGTTTAAAATCGCTGCTGTTATACGGCTTTGATTTGAGCACGGACCCCAAATCCATGCCGACGGCAGACGCGGTTCGTACGCAGCTGCTCGTTAACGCGGCGGTGAAGACATGCAGCAGTGTAAAGGATGCGATAGTGGCTATCGTATCCGGTGATACCGTAATTGTCATCGAAGGAATCGAGCAGGGGCTGATTGTGAGCTCCAGAGGCTGGAAGGACCGGAGCGTGGAGGAGCCTTCCTCTGAAAATAACGTTCGCGGCCCGCGAGATGGCTTCGGCGAAAGCATTCGAACGAATACGGCGCATGTGCGCAGGCGAATCAAGGACCCGCAGCTTCGGTTCGATGCCATGGTAGTCGGTACACGGTCGCAGACGGACATAAACATTGCGTACATCGCGGATTTGGTGAAGGTAGGGCTAGTCGAGGAAGTGAAGGAGCGGCTTGGCCGCATTAGCATCGATGCGATTTTGGAGAGCGGCTATATTGAGGAATTGATCGAAGATTCGCCCCTGTCCCCGTTCAACACGGTGCAGAGCACCGAGCGGCCGGATAAAGTCGCGTCGGCGCTGCTCGAAGGCAGGGTCGCGATATTTATCGATAATACGCCTGTCGTGTTGATTGTACCGACGTACTTCTGGCAGTTCATACAAGCGCCCGACGATTATTACAACCGGTATTGGGTCGGCACGTTTTTCCGGTTTGTTCGCTATATCGCCTTTTTCATCAGCCTGATTCTGCCCTCCGTGTATGTCATGCTGATTTCGTTCCATCAGGAAATGATTCCGACATCGCTCGCGCTGACGATAGCTTCGGGGCGGGAAGTCGTGCCGTTCCCCGTATTGCTGGAGGCGCTCATCATGGAATTAGCGTTCGAGCTTATGCGCGAAGCGGGGCTGCGGATGCCGAAGCCGATCGGACAAGCGGTCAGCATCGTAGGCTCGCTCATTATCGGGCAAGCAGCGGTACAGGCTGGATTAATCTCGCCCTTCATGGTCATCGTCGTGGCGATTACGGGGCTTTCTTCCTTCGCGATTCCAAGCTACTCCTCGTCGCTGGCGATTCGCATTGTTCGGTTCCCGATTCTAATCGCTTCAGGGACGCTTGGGCTGCCGGGCTTTGCTACCGTATTTTTTGTTCTTATGCTGCATGCGCTGTCCATCCGTTCGTTCGGGGAACCTTATCTGGCGCCGGCAAGCCCGTTCCTTCAGAGTGACCAACGCGATATGCTGCTGCGATTGCCGATGTGGATGATGAGTGATCGGCCAAGCTTTGCCCAGGATATCCAGCGGATGGGCGATCAACAAAAACCGGACCCGTCAAAGGAATGAAGTTAATGAAACGAGCAATAGGCGTATCGCTTGCCCTGCTGTGCTTACTTACCTTGACGTCTTGTTATGGGCTGCGCCAAATTAATGAGCTAGCCATTGTAACGGCTGTCGGGCTGGACTTAGGCGAGAAGCCGGATACGATTCGAGTGTCCGTTCAGATCATTCGCCCTGCTGATGCGCGGGGGCAGACAGGCGCTCCGTCCGGGGGAACCGGCGAACCGATCTATTCTGTTAGTGCAGAAGGGAAGTCGATATTTGAAGCGATTCGCAATCTAGGGCAGTTTACTTCCAGGCGTGTTTATTGGGCGCACAATTTTGTAATTGTCATGCACGAGGATTATGCGAAGAAGGGCATTACAGACATGGTGGACTTCTTCACCCGTAACCATGAATTGCGGATGAACACATGGGTTGCGGTAACGCCGGATAGCCCGGCAGAGGTGATTTCGACAATTACGGGGCTGGAGGTCGTCCCCGGCGAGGCCGTCGATCGGCTGTTCCGGGATAATGAAATTATTGGCCTAGCGCCGGGCAGCAATATGATGAGCTTGGAGGAAACGTTTCTCAGCCGCTCGATCCAATCGGTACTGGCGAAGGTTTCGTTGAAGCCTAGGGGCATTTCGAACAAGAAGCCTGGCGAGCATGGCTCCATTAAGCAAGTGGATTTGGCAGGGGCTGCTGTGTTCCAGAGAGACCGAATGGTCGGGTGGCTCACTCCGAAGGATGCGAGAGGCTTGTTATTCTTTATTCAAAATCTCGAATCAGGCATTCAAGTGCTGTCATGCCCGAACCGTGACGCGAACGTAACGGCAGAATTTCGGCATGCGAAGACGAAAGTGAAAGCGATCTATCGCAACGGGGAGCTGGCTTTTGATGTGCAGGTGAAGACTGACGCAGACATCGTGGAGAGCGGCTGCGACATCCCGATTAGTGAAATTCGTTCGGATCTAACGAAGCAGCTGGAGAAGCATTTGAAGAAGGGGCTGGAAGACGTCGTTGATAAATCCCAGCATACGTATCGCTCTGACTTCCTGAAGCTTGGGGACGTGTTCCGGAATGAGTACCCGAGGGAGTGGCATAAGCTGTCCGCCAAGTGGGAGCAAGTTTACGCTGATGCGAAGGTGAATGTCACGGTTAAGGCAGATATTACGAGCACCGTGCTGAAAGCGGCGGGAAGAGGGGTCAAATGAAATGAAGATTCAAATTTCAAATGGCATGTATGTAGCCCTGATCATTAATGTCGTGTTCGCCAAAGCAATCGGTGTGACGCAAGGCGTTATTGCGCGAAATGTCGGGCAGGACATGTGGATTGCCACACTTCTCGCGACGTTGCAAGGCGCTGTCATGATTTACCTCACTTATTTGGTCATACGTCGAACGTCCCACCGCGATTTTATCGCTACGGGTGAACTACTATTAGGGCGATGGTTTGGCAAAATCGTGGCAGTGCTCGTCTTTGTATTTTTCCTCGGGGCGTTCGCGCCGATTATGATTACATTCGTCTACCATTTGCAGGAGTATTTCTTGCCAAATGCCCCTGTGTCTTTATTTATCATCTTGGCGCTGTTTGTCGGTTCTATTGGGTGCTATTACGGGCTGGAAGTGATGGCGCGAACGGCATTGTTCGGCGTGATGTTTATTTATTTGCTGAACGGCCTCATCTTAGCGGGCTCCATTCATGAGTTCGATATTAAAAACCTGCTGCCTGTATTAGAATCAGGGTTTGTCAAAACCTTTGAATCCAGCGTAGCATTCGATGCGGATTGGGCAATCGCGACGATGACGGCGAGCCTGCTCTTGCCGTTCGTGAAGGACGTGAAGAAGCACGGTGGCAAGCTTAGCGTGACAGCGATTGTGACAACGGGGATGCTCGTCATTAGCTGGTCGATTCTTGAAGGGGCCGTTTTGTCCGCAGAAGTGACCGGCAACTATACCGTCTCTTGCATGAAGCTGGCGCGAAATGCGCATATCGGAACGTTTTTGCAGCGGTATGAGATGGTGATGATCGCGTTTTATTCCGTTTCTGCACTCGTGCAAGTCATGATGTGCGTATACGGTTCATCGACGGCAGCAGCCCGTCTGTTCGGCCTGAAAAGCAGCAAATGGATGATTATTCCGGTATCAGCCATCCTTGGCGTGTTTAGCGACTGGATCGTCAGGGACCATTTTCGCGCGATGGATTATTTGGAGCAGTATTGGCCTATGATTGCGTTGCCGATTGCAGCGGGGCTGCCTCTACTGTTGTTGATTTTGCAAGGCTTGCTCCGCAAGAAGCTTGATTCGGCGATGAGCAAGCAGGGGGTGTGATGCTTCTTGGGCATATGCGCACTTAACCCCATATTCCTAAGATGATAATACCGGCTGTAATCGCCGTAGAGGCAAACAAGCGTCGGGCGCCTTGCTGTTCCCGCAAGATGAAAATGCCCATTATCGTGCCGAATACCGTTCCGATTTCCCGAATCGGCGCCAGTTGCGCGACAGGAGCAAGTTTTAGGGCGAACAGAAATAGGAGGTAACCGGCCGGGGCAAGCAGCCCGCCTAACAGAATGATTGGCCAGTTTGAGCGAAGCTCCCGCCCCATCTCCCGCGAACGAAAAGCAGCCCAGGACAGGACGAGCAAATTGGCTGCATTCGTCGATTCATTCAGGACGACAGCCGGAACCTCGCTTAGCACGAGTTTATCGATGACAATATAAGCTGCGATGCAGATGCCGACGGCTAATGCCAGTAGAGGCGCCTTCAATGAGGTGACCCTGAGGCTTCTCAGCGAGATGTTGCTCACGGATACGATGCCGCCTACGATGATCATAATGCCAAGCCAGCCGATGATGGATAGTGATTCATCAAGCAAGGTAACGCCTAGCAATGGCACGAGCAGGGGGCTGATTCCCCGCATGATCGGATACACCTGCGACAAGTCGCCTATGGAATAGACGGCTGCGAGCAGTTGAATATAGAGCGCGTGCAGGAGCAGCGACGCCGCGATGAGCCACCAGCCTGTAGATGTAATGGCATGGCTGGGCCACACCATAATCGTCCATGGCAGGAAGATAAGCAGCGCGGTTAGCTGGGTAAACCATAGGAACACCGTTTTGTTCATGCTTCGTTTGGTATACAGGTTCCAGATGGAATGAAGGAATCCAGAGCTGATTACAAGGAGCATTGCCGCACTATACACAGGACCACCTAACCTTTTCCAATAAAAGTGTGTCTACTATTCTACCATAATTGACAGAAGTGGACGCCGTTCGGCGAATCTGCCTTCCTTTTGTAATCCGATCTCCCTGCGTGATAAGATCAATAACAAAAGCAGAAAGCGCACAAGCGTTAACGGATGCATGCAAGGAGAGGGAAACGGATGGCGACAACGCGGTTAGTCTTTTTTGTAGGGGGAGCGGGCGCTGGCAAAACAACGCTGGCCAAGGCGTTAGCTAGACGCCGGAAGATGGCGGTGCTCGACATGGACACACTGCTGCGGCCAGCGGCGGATGCGTTAATGGCGAATGCGGGGCTTGATCCGAGTGACCGCGATTCCGATGCTTATAAGCGGCTATGCCGCGATCTTGGCTATCGCATCACGATGGATGCAGCGCTAGAGAACGTGGGCAATGGCATCGATGCTGTCGTGATTGGGCCTTTTACGAAAGAAATAGCAGACCCGAAGTGGCTCGATCAGGAGCTGGCGAAGCTTGGGGAAGCGCGGCTTACAGTCGAGGTGAAGGCGATCTTCGTATACTTGCCTGATCACCAGCATCACTATGAACGGATACATGAGCGTGGACTGGCAATGGACCGCTATAAGCTGGACCATTGGGAAGCGTTCAGCCAGTCGCTTATTCGGCGGGAGATCGATTGGGATTTGCCGGATAATGCAGTTCTCTACTATAACAATTCGAAGCCGATTAGTGAGCAAACGCTAGTGTTGCTCGAACAGTTTGTTTATGGCACGAAGGGCGAGAAAGAGGCGGCGAAGCACGCGGATTTAGCAAATGCAGGCGATGCACCGGATGCAGGGGCAGGAACGCCATGAAGAAGCTGGAGCTAACGCAAACCGCGATTAAGCGATTGTGCGGGACGCTGTCGTATAACAAGGGCGAGGCGTTTCGCCGTGGAGGCAAGGTGAGCTTCACGCATGTAGATGGCAAGCGCCCGTTATATGAAGCGACCGTCGCTGCAGCTGAACCATATACGGTTGCCGTAACGCTCGATGGAGCAGGAGAAGTAGCTGCGCGCTGCAGCTGCCCGTCGCTATCCTCGTATGACAGCTATTGCAGCCATATTGCAGCTGTGCTGCTGGAAATTATGCTGCATGAAGCAGGCGCAACGGCGGGAGCGCCCGGCAGGCAGGCTCCTATTCAGGTCGAACGGCAGGAGGCAGCGCCTCAATCAGTAGCGGGCCACCGCAATGGGCGGGAGCGCACCGCGGCGGAGGACACTCGGCTGACGAACGAAATGCTCTCCTTGTTCGGCGGAAAGCCGAAGCGGCCAAGCGGAACGAGAACAGCTTTCGATACGCGTGAGCCACTTGAGGCGGCGTTTACATTAAGCCCCTTTCGTTATCGGGCGGACGCTTTGATGTTTGGCATTGAGCTGAAAGTGGGGCCGCAGCCGAAACGATTGTACATTGTGCAGAAGCTGCATGAATTTCTCGATGCGGTGCAACGCAGGGAATCTTATCGATTTTCGAAACATTTTACTTATGATCCAGAGCAACATCGTTTCCCTGTTGAGCAAGACAAGGTGCTGCAAGCGCTGATTCGAATCAGCCAAGGGGAGAAGCTGTACAGCTCCTCCTCGCAGCCAAACTATGCTTATGCCTCACAATCTGCCGGCGATCGCATGCTGCTCATCCCGCCGGAGGGGTGGAAGGCAATCGCGCCATTGCTGGAGCAATTGCCGAGCATGCAGCTTGCCCAACAGGATGGGAGCCTCTATGAAGGTGAAATCCGGCTAGTAGACGAGCCGTTGCCGCTCCAATTTTATTTTGAGGAAATGGGAGATGTGCCGGACAGCTGCCAGCTGCGCATAGAAGGGCTGGATAAGTTGCTCCTAATGGATGCTTACGGCGTAGCGATGTCCTCTAATGGGAAGCTCCTTAAGGTTGCGGCGGCGCAATCGGGCCAACTGGCACAACTGCAACAACTGCTTGCGCAGGCGCCGGAGCAGCGTTTTCTTGTATCTCCGGACCAAATGGAGACGTTCATCGAGCGCGTCGTGCCTGGGCTGATGAAGCTTGGCAGCGTACAGATTACGAAGGATGTCTCCGAGCGTGTCGTCCAAGCCCCGCTGAAGGCGAAGCTATATCTCGACCGTGTGCGGGACAGGCTGCTTGCCGCGCTTGAATTTCATTACGGGGACATCGTGATTCATCCGTTGGAGGGAAGCGGCGGGGCGCGAGGCGGGGCTGATCGTATTCTAGTAAGGGACGGGGATCGTGAGGAACGGATTCTAGCGCTAATGGAGCAGGCGGATTGCATGCAAACCGAGGGCGGTTATTTGCTTAGCGGAGATGATGCGGAGTACGATTTCCTCTACCATATCGTGCCGAAGCTGGAGGAGCTGTTAGACGTATATGCGACCTCGGCTGTGAAGACGAGAATGGTTGGAACGGTAACGCCAACGGTTAAAGCAGATGTGGATGAGCGGACGGACTGGCTCGAATTCCGCTTTGAGATGGACGGCATTCCAGAGAAAGAGATTAAGCGTGTGCTGCAGGCCGTTGAGGAGCAGCGCCGGTTTTACCGGCTGCCCGATGGTGCGCTGATGCCGCTAGAGAGTGAGGAATTCATCGAAATTGCCCGCCTGATGAACGATCTTGGCGTTCGCTATTCAGAGGTCAGGGGAGCGGGGTTCCGGGTTCCTGGCATCCGCAGCCTGCGATTAATGGACATTGACCAAGAGAGCCGGACGGTGAAGCTTGGGCGTTCCTTGCGCCAGCTGCTGCACAATATGCGCCACCCAGACAGCTTGAACTTCCCGGTGCCTGATTCTCTGGCCGCCGTGCTGCGCGATTACCAGACGCTCGGCTACCAGTGGATGAAGACGCTAGCGTACTACCAGTTCGGCGGCATTCTAGCAGATGATATGGGCCTTGGCAAAACCGTCCAGAGCATTGCATTCCTCGTCTCCGTCCTGCCGGAAATTAGGGAACAAGGATTGCGGGCGCTCATCGTTTGCCCAGCTTCGCTGATTTACAACTGGCAGCATGAGCTGCAGCGGTTTGCCCCGGAGATTCGCGCGGCGATTGCCGCAGGCGACCCGGCTGAGCGAGAGAGCTTAATGTCATCTACGGACGTTGACGTCGTGATCACGTCATATCCGCTGCTCCGCCGCGACATCAAGTCTTATATGAAGCATGCGTTCCATACGCTTATTTTGGACGAAGCGCAATATTTCAAAAACTACGCAACCCAAACCGCGCAAGCGGTCAAAGCAATTCAAGCCCAGCACCGATTCGCCCTTACTGGAACGCCAGTGGAGAATCGACTGGAGGAGCTGTGGTCGATCTATAGCGCCGTATTCCCGGAGCTGTTCCCAAGCCGCCAAGCCTTTTACGAGCTGACGCGGGAGACGGTCGCCCGCCGTGCCCGTCCTTTCCTGCTGCGCAGGCTGAAGAAGGATGTACTGAAGGAGCTGCCCGACAAGATCGAGACGCTGCAATCGTCCGAGCTGCTGCCGGAGCAGAAGAAGCTGTACACGGCGTACCTTGCTAAGCTGCGCCAGGAGACGCTTAAGCATTTGGATGAGGACGATTTTGGCCGCCAGCGGATCAAAATATTAGCGGGCATCACGCGCCTTCGCCAAATTTGCTGCCATCCCGGGTTGTTCGTCGAAGGCTATCGCGGCGGATCAGCGAAGCTGGAGCAGTTGCTCGACATTATCGAGGACTGCCGCGGCGCGGGCAAACGGATGCTGCTATTCTCGCAGTTTACCGGCATGCTCAGCATCATTCGTGAAGAGTTGGGCGTCCGCGGTGTGCCGCTCTTCTATCTGGACGGCAGCACGCCGCCCGCGGAACGGGCAACGTTATGCCAGAAGTTTAATGCGGGCGAGAAGGAGATTTTCCTTATTTCCTTGAAAGCAGGGGGAACAGGGCTTAATCTGACCGGTGCAGATACCGTCATCATGTACGATATGTGGTGGAACCCAGCCGTTGAGCAGCAGGCCGCCGACCGTGCGCATCGGATTGGGCAGAAAAATGTTGTACAGGTGATCCGTCTCGTTGCGCAAGGCACAGTAGAGGACAAGATGTACGCGCTTCAGGAGCGCAAAAAACAGCTAATTGATGAAGTTATTCAGCCCGGAGGCGAGCCGCTTGGCACGTTGACGGAGGCGGACATTCGAGACGTTCTACAACTATGAAAATATTTTCAGCCTTTTCCAATTGCGGAAAAGGTTTTTTGTTATTTTTTGTCGAAGGGTAGTCTCGCATAATTTATTACTGGGGGACTCATGATGGCACAACAAACAACAGGAATCGTAACGCTTCGCAGTTATTTAATTCGAACAATTATTCCGACTGTCATAGGAGCTGGCCTCATGGCATGGCTCTTATTAGTCGTCAACAATGGGACGGCGAATGCTTCCCGCATGATGCTCAGCATTCTGGGCGTGATGGGCTACGGAGCGCTGATGGGCGCGGCGCTTGGCCGGATGAACTATCGAAAGTTTGTCGCACCAATGGCACCTATAATGGGGCAAATGGACCGGATCGCGCAAGGTGATTTTACCGGCAAGCTAGATGGGGACTCCTTGCGCATGCTCAAACCGATTGCCATTTCCGTTAACAGCATGTCCGATGCGATGCAGCAGGTGATCGTTCAGGTGAAGGATCTGACCGCACGCATGAACGCGGCGACTGGGCAACTGCACACGGGCGCGGAGCAGAGCAGCCAAGCAGCCGGGCATATTGCAAGCGCAGTAACGCATATCGCGCAAGGCTCCGAGCAGCAAATGATGCAGGCGGAGGAAGGCAGCGCTTCGTTCCACACTGTAGCATCCGGTGCCAAGGAAATTGCGTCGGCATCCCGGCAAGCAGTGAAATCCGCACACTCGGCTATGGAGGAGGCGGTATCCGGCAACGATGCAATCGATACAGCAGTGGGGCAGATGGATGCGATCCATGCGACGATGAACGGCCTATTTGATGCGATAAGCGTGCTGGGTGAGCGGTCGAGCCATATCGGGGGAATCGTTAATACGATTTCGGAAATTGCTGCGCAGACGAACCTGCTGTCGCTCAACGCCTCGATTGAAGCAGCAAGAGCGGGCGAGCAAGGCAAAGGTTTCGCCGTCGTTGCAGGGGAAGTGAAGAAGCTGTCCGAGCAATCCGAGCATAACGCACGCCAGATCGCTTCCTTCATTCATGAGATTCAGCACAATATCGAGCAGGCGATGGCGGTCATGCATACAGGCAGGGGAGAGATCGAAGAGGGAATTCGTACAGTGCATTTTGCTGGCAGCTCCTTCCGTAGCATTCGCAATTCTATCGATGTCCTGCAAACGGGAATCGAGGAGGTTGCGAGTGCTTCAGTCCGCATTTCGGGCCACGCGGACGGCGTGAACGGAACAATCGCAACGATTGCATCGTTATCCCGAGCGAATTCAGCGAATGCGGCCGATATTTCGTCGATGGTGCAGCAGCAGCTGGCGACTGGCGAAGCATTAGCTGCTTCCTCGGCCGATCTGGACGAAATGGCCGTGCGCTTGCAACAGCGGGTCCAAGCGTTCCGCGTTTAGCCGTAAGCAACAGCTGCTGTTAGGCCAGGCGATAAGCATATGATCTAGAAGCATTTGCTATAGGATGCTGCTGGATCGTATGCTTTTTTTGCGTGGGAGAACTGGTATAATGAATAGATTAGAAACACAATTGTGACGGAATGGGGCACCGCTGTTGAAAACTTTCAAGAAGGTCTATATTGAGATTACGAGCGTATGCAACCTAGCCTGCACCTTCTGCCCGCAGACTGAGCGCGCCAAAGGTTTCATCAAGCTAGACACGTTCAATCACGTGCTTGACCAGATTAAGCCGCATACGAACCATATTTATTTGCATGTGAAGGGCGAGCCGCTGCTCCACCCGAGAATCGATGAGCTGCTAGACGCTGCCCACGATAAGGGCTTCAAGGTCAACATTACATCAAACGGCACACTTATTGCCAAAAATAAACCGAAGCTGCTCGGCAAGCCCGCGCTTCGCCAAATGAACTTCTCGCTGCACAGCTTCGACGGGCATATCGGCTCTGAGGACCGCGACGGCTACTTGAGCGAGATTTTGTCCTTCGTCCGCGAAGCGTCCGAGCATAACGTCATCTTCTCGTTCCGCCTATGGAACTTAACGCAGGACAACATGACGAACCTCGAGCGCAGCCGTAACCGCGAGACGCTGTCGATTCTGGAGCGGGAATTTAATCTCGATTATCGGATCGAGGAACGGGTAGAGCCGGGCAGCGGCATTCGCATCGCAAAAAACGTGTACATCAACCAAGACTATGAGTTCCAATGGCCAAGCCTCGACGCACCGGAGGATGATGGCAAAGGCTTCTGCCATGCGCTTCGCAGCCAAGCCGCTGTACTCGTTGACGGCACGGTCGTGCCGTGCTGCCTCGACGGCGAAGGCGTCATCAACCTCGGCAACGTCCACGAGACCTCCTTCTCCGAAATCGTCGACGGCGAACGGGCGAACAATCTCTACTACGGCTTCTCGCGCCGCGAAGCGGTGGAGGAGCTGTGCCGCAAGTGTGGGTACCGGCAACGGTTCGGCGCATAGTTGGCAGCCCGGATCGGGCGCAGCAAATAGCGGCCTCTCGGTCCGTTAAAATAAACTCCTTTGTGCTTTTAAACGTGCAAAGGAGTTTTTGCTGTAAAAATGCCACGGTTTGATATAAAAAATGAGAAGTTTGTGCCGTATGGCCTGTCTATCCCATATAACGCTTGTTGGAAAGGGGGGATGGTGTTGGAACCTTTGAATCGGAAGGAACAAGAACGCCAAGTTATAAACGAAGTTTTGCAGGGCAACCGTGACGCATACGCCTATCTGGTCGATCTGTATAAGGACAAGCTTTACGGGTTACTGCGCAGGATGGGCGCTAGCCCGGAGGACGCGAAAGATATAGCCCAGGAGAGCTTCATACGAGCGTATCGCAAACTGGCGACACATCGGTTAGATGGCAGTTTTGCCAGTTGGCTTTATACGATTGCGGTTCGAATTTGCTATGGCCATCAGAAGAAGATCCCAGCTGTAAGCTGTAGCGAACAAACGGATCGAGCGCCAAGCCGGTTAGCCGAGCCTGAAAACGAAGCCATCTATCGAGAGAATAAACAAGAGCTCCTTCAGTCGATTGATAAGCTTTCGCCACAACAGAAACTTGTCGTGCTGTTACGTTACACAAATGATTTGACTTATGACGAAATCGAAGCCATTACAGGGTTTAACCAAAATCAAATTAAAAACGGTTTATATCGGGCCAAACAAAAGCTTCGTGCTTTGCTCGTACGGAAAGGGGGAGATCCGAATGAAATGCTTGAGCCTTACACAGATCGAGGAAGCCGTACTTAGCGGCCCAAATGAACAGCTTCAGCGCCATCTCGCCGATTGCCCGTCATGCACCAGTCGCATTGAACAAGTAAGCAACGGACAGGCGATGTGGCCTGCGGCCATCTATGCGGAACCATTGCCTCCCGATTTTACGGATCAAGTGATGGCGTCTATTCAAAAGTTTAAGGCAGCTCCCCGTCCTGCTAAGCAACGCAAGCAAACGAGAGTTTGGATCGCAGCAGCTTCTGCGGCAATTATTTTGGGCAGCTCGTTGCTGTATGCGGTCCCTTCAATCGCAGAAACAGTCCGTTTGATGTTTGCATCGGACAGCGCGCAAGATCCAGGGCTTCAGCAAGCGAGAGAGCTGGGCCTCGTTCAGAATCCGCATATCAGTGTCGACGATAAAGGGTATCGCGTTTCAATCAATGAAGTCGTGGCGGACGCAGTGCGGCTGACTATTGCAGTGCAGGTTACGGACCGTGATGGCAAAGTTGTACGTTCAGGCTTTGATGGCAGCCAACTATCCATACAGGATGAACATGGGGGCGAAGCCGGAGAATTAACGGTGGGTGATATGAACAGTGGGGGAGATTTACTGACATATGTTTATAAAGGAAATGTAACGGATACAAAGCTATTTGTCGTCAGCACAATCGATCGCATTGAACAGGCGCAAGGGAATTGGAAGTTTTCGTTTCCTGTAGATTTGAGCAGAGCGGGCTCCCTAACGACGGTGAATACGCTTGACGAACGTTATGTCACGCCAGCGGGCATGGCCATCCAGATGGAGAAAATAACGCATGCGCCAAGTGGGATTAAGCTTGAACTGTCAACTTCATTGAGCGAAGAGGCAGCTGGGCGCACTAGGCCAGAGCTTGAGGAAATGCAGCAGTTGATGTTCCATTTTGAGGATGGGAACGGGCATGTGATTTCTTCCATTAATGACCGGGCAACAGGTTCTTGGATGGACGCAGGGACAACATCGACACGAATAAGCGGAGGCATTCATTGGGCATTTACGTTCATCGGGTTGCCATATGATACACAACATGTAAAGTTTGTGCTAGATGGGTACGCCATACCCGAGCTAACAGCTGATACAGTTGTCATTGATCCTTCCAAGTTACGGGAACAACCGGCTAAGTTTAATCGGCTAGGTGACACGCTAGAATTTAGGTCATTAGCCATTGCCCAAAATCCAAATTCCGCAAAAGCAGAAACAGCTGGATTGTTGGAGGTGAAAGGAAAGTTTCATAATATGGGAATAGGTAAAGAGAACTGGCAAGCTGTTGATGAGAAAGGAACGATTTATCCGATTGATTGCACGGGGATTATCTCGTTTGATAAATCTAACTCGTTTATGGCAAATTATGAAGGCATATTCGTTGTGAAGGGCTTAACGGCTTTGCCGAAGCAGCTTAAGCTTACACGTACGGTGGTTGATCGGTTTTATGCAAACACCGACTGGTCATTTTCCCTTCCGAAGGGAACGCAAATCCCGGGCTTGCGCATATGAAACCAAATTTGTATTGGAAGCAGGCATGAAAAAATTTTTTTCCAACAAAGTTCGATTGGAAAAAAATATCGAGAATGTTAGGTGCAAAACCTCGTTTTTCCGAGGATTTGCACCTTTTTTCATGCTTTCTTGTTTGCTGTCATTTGGAAGTTCAAACGTTTGCATTCAACATTGTTCACTGATGATTAGATAAACTTTGACAAAATGTTACACAATTCGACAGCACAATTCGACAGTATTTGCAAAGAAATGTCTTTATATTGGTCGAGGGGAGGCAGTAATGCATAAAGGAGGATAATAGACAGATTATTGGTTAATTTCATTAAATCGATTTCACATTAAGGGAGGCTATTTACTCAAATGACATACCAAACCTGTTTATTTGACTTGTTCGAACAACGTGTGGAGCAAACCCCAGACCGTGTCGCACTTGTGTTTCAAGATGAACTTTTAACCTACAAGGAACTAAATAATAGGTCTAACCGTTTAGCATACAAATTGCAAGAAATGGGTGTAGGGCCGGATGTGCCAGTAGGTCTAATGTTAGAGCGGTCTGTCGAAATGATCGTCGGTTTGCTCGCCATTCTTAAAGCAGGAGGCGCGTACGTGCCGCTGGATCCGGAGTACCCGCGGGACCGTATCGCGTACATGATCGAAGACTCGGGCATCGCATTGGTTTTAACGCAAGCCCACTTGGTTGAAAACCTTCCAGAAAACGGCGTGGATCCTGTACTCCTGTCTAAGAGTGAAGGCGACTACCTGTCGTATTCCAACAGCAATCCAAGCAGAACGGCCCAGAGCGACAACTTGGCTTACATTATCTATACGTCAGGGTCGACTGGAAAACCGAAAGGGGTTATGCTCGAGCACCGCAACGTGGCTAGCTTCTTGAATGGGACCAAGCAATCGATTTCATTCAAAGAGGACAGCAGCATACTGTGCATCACAACGATCTCCTTCGATATTTTCGTGCTGGAGACATTATTGCCACTTACGGAAGGCTATCGCGTTGTATTAGCAAGCCGCGAGGAGCAGATGGATATGCTCGCGCTTCAAGTGCTTATCCAGAAACATCAAGTCAACACGCTCCAAATGACCCCATCGCGCATGCAACTGTTTTTAGCCGAGGACCCAGATTTGCAAAGCCTAAGCCACGTTCGCACGATCATGCTTGGCGGCGAAGCGCTTCCGCTGCGGTTGTTGAAGAAGCTGCAAACGGTATCCGGCGTGAAGCTCTTCAATATGTATGGGCCTACAGAGACAACGGTCTGGTCTTTGGTGAGCGATGTAACGAATGCGGAGAAGGTTACGATTGGCACTCCGATCAACGGGACATTCGTTTATGTAATGGATGAACAAGGCGTACCCGTTCCACAAGGGGAAGAAGGCGAGCTTTATATTGGCGGTCCAGGTGTAGCACGCGGTTACTTCCAACGGCCCGAACTGACGGCAGAACGGTTCATTGTCCGCACAGGCACAGAAGGGGAAGAACGGCTCTACCGCACAGGGGACCTTGTTAAGGTGAACGAGGATGGGCGGATCGAATATTTGGGCCGAAACGATTTTCAGGTCAAGGTTCGCGGTTTCCGCATCGAGTTGGGCGAAATTGAAGCGACGCTGGAGAGCCATCCCAACATCGTGCAGGCAGTTGTAGTTGTGCGTGAGGAGCAGATCGGCAATGCCCGCATTTCAGCCTACTATGTTCCAGCCCAGCTTAATCCACCATCTGTAAGGGAATTGAAAGCATATGTGCAAAGCCGCCTTCCAGACTATATGACTCCTTCGTCTTGGGTGGAGATGGAGCAATGGCCGCTTACGCCAAATGGCAAAATTGACCGCAGGGCACTCCCGAATCCAAGCATGAGCCGCTTAAGCCTGGAATTGCCGTATGTGGAGCCGAAGACGGAAATAGAGATCGAAATCGCCGCGATATGGGCTGATATTCTCGAATATGATCGAGTCGGCATTGAGGATAATTTTATCGAGCTAGGCGGGAATTCCATTTTAACGACTCAAGTGCTGACCCGCATCGACCAGACGTACAAAGTGAGAGTATCCTTCCAAGATATGTTGATTCGTGGCAATACCGTGAAAGTGCTCGCTTCCATCGTTGAAGAACTGCTGCTGCTTCAAGCGGGTGACGAGGAACTAGCGTTGCTTCTCGCTGAATTGGAAGGCCTGTCTGACGAGGAAGCAGAAGCGCTGAAATAAAATAATGGGGTTTCAAGGAGTGAAATAATACAGATGGCAAATTTTGTTGTCAGCGCCCATATGACCAAAGGAGACGTGCTTCCCTTCCTTCGGTTTTCGGCTGCCTTGAAGAAAAGGGGACATCGGGTCACCTTAGTTACGCATGGCGCGTTTGGCCCTCTCGCCCACAAAGCGGGAATCGAATTTAGGGAACTGGATCCACCCGAGCAGTACAAGCAAATTATGAAAGACTTGTACATGCTAGAAAATCCGTTGACTAAACCGGATTTGTACGCGAAGTATGAGGAAATTTATTACGCGCAAGACAAGCTGCAAAAAGAATACGACATTCTCAGCGAATTGTGCCAAGCGCCTGATTCTGTTCTTATTTGCCGGGAGATGTCGGGCTTTATCGCGATGATGGTATCCGAAAAGCTTGGCGTTCCGATCATTGCAGGATTTTTGGCGCCTAGCTACGTGACGCAATTGCAAACATGGGCGGACTTGTCCTTTGATTTTTCAATCTCGCTGATCAACCGTTTCCGTGAACATAATGGGCTTGCGCCAGTGAAAGACTGGCTGTCGTGGGCGAAGGCTATTCAAACCAATATCGGTTTTTGGCCGGAAGAATACGCATCGCGTGAGCCTGAATGGGGCTTTGATGTCGAGCCAGTAGGATTCCCGCTTGCCGATGAGGCGGAGCTGGAGCCATTGCCTGAGTCGTTGGTAACGTTCCTTGAGTCTGGCGAACCACCATTGCTCATAACAGGGGGAACTGGCAAGCTGCTGAAGTCGAATTTTTACGAGGTTTGTGTGGAAGCATGCCGATTGACGGGACAACGGGCGATTATCGTGACGCAGCATGAGGAGCTTCTGCCTGCGGAACTTCCGGACAATATGCAATGGTACAGCGTGCTCCCGCTAGCTGCGGTATATCCGCTTCTTGGAAGCATTATTCATCACGGCGGCATCGGAACTGTCAGCGGATCGATGGCAGGCGGCGTTCCCCAGCTAGCGCTAGCGGCGGATACGGACCGGCCGGATAACGGCAAGCGAGTCAAAAATCTTGGGCTGGGCGAGTATTTGCCTCCTGCATTATGGGAGCCCCATTTGATAGCTGATGCGCTTAAGCGGATTGCTTCGCCGCATGTGAAGGAACGTTGCATGCAGATGAAGGAAATTATGCATAATCACGATACGATGGAGTATGCTTGCGGAGTGGCGGAGCGGATCGTAGGGCAGAAGTCGTTCGCAATCTCAAGCGAAAGATTGGCTTTGGACTATGCGGCGGCGGCTTCCGAGATGACCGCTATGAGCCAAACGGCAGCAACTGCAGAAAGCGAGACAGTGAACCGCATTATGCAAAGCTCTGCTGAACAACGTGCGAAGTTGATCCAGCAATTGCTGCGCAAGCGCAAGGAATTAGCGGGGGTGCAAGATGAGTAAAACCCAGCAGGAGCTTCTGGAGAAGCTGTCGCCAGAGAAGCGGGCTCTGCTCGCCGAGCGCCTTGGACAGCGCAAGAAGCTGGAAACCGTTGACCAGACGGCCATGCCTAAGCTTGCCCGCCAAGAGGGAGAGAACTCGTTTCCCCTGTCATCAGCGCAAGCGAGGATATGGTTTTACGAGAATGTTAATCCGGGCACGCCACGTTACAACTTCGCTAACTCCTACCGCTTTATTGGCAAATTGAACGAGGACGCTCTCCATTTTGCAATCAATGAAATCGTGAAGCGGCATGAAGTGCTGCGTGCGTATTTCCCTGATGGGCAAGAGGATCCTGTGCAAGTCATTCGCCCGTCGATGACAGTTAGCATTAATCGGATACTGCCAGAGCCTGGACAGTCGTTCAAGGACGAAGCCTCACTCATCGAAATCATGAAGGAAACGTCCAAGGAACTATTTAATTTGCAAGATGGCCCTTTGGTGCGCGTTAATCTATACCGCGTTTCTGAGGAAGAGCATGTTTTGCTCTGGATGACCCATCATATCGTATATGATCTATGGTCTGCTCGTGTATTCGACAAGGAATTCCAGTCATTCTATCAGTCATATCTAACTGGTGAGCAAGCGCGCTTAACGGAACTCCCGGTGCAATATCCAGATTATGCGGCTTGGCAGCAGGGCTGGGTTGGCGGAGAAGAGTACAAGAAGCAGCTTGCTTATTGGCAGAACCGATTGGCAAAGCCATTGCCGCTTCTGGACCTTCCGATCGATTTTAACCGTAAGCCGTTAGAAAATCAGTACGTCATGAAAACGTTCGAATTTGCGATTCCAGCCTCCTTGGTTAAGCGAATTCGGGAAAGCGGAAAAACGCTGGGATGTACGTTGTACATATCACTTCTTTCCGCGTATAAGCTTTTATTGCAACGCTATAGCGGACAAAATGATATGATCGTCAGCTCTGCCGTAACGAACCGCACGAAGCGGGAAACAATCGATTTAATCGGCTATTTTGCGAATACAGTCGCATTACGGACGAAGATTGAACCCGAAATAAGCTTCAGAGAGCTGGTTAAACGGGTGCAAGAAGCAGTACTGGAGGCGAACGACCACCAGGATGTGCCGTTTAATAAAGTCGTAGAAGCGCTGAAGCCAGAACGCAGCTTGATGCGCAGTACGCTGATCGAAACGATGTTCTTGCTAGAAGGAGTTCCGCATGGCAAGCTAATTAATCCCCAGCTGGAAATGATCCCAATCGAGGTCGACCGCATGCGCGGAGGATTCGACGTTACGCTGGCGATCTGGGAAGACGGAGACGAAGCGTATCCCGGAACCCTGACCTATAACCCCGAACTATTCACAGAACAGACGATTCGCCGCATGCATCGCCATTTGATTTCTATTTTAGACCTGGCTTCCTCACAGCCAGAACTGCCTCTCCATGAAATTACCAAATTGCCACAAGAAGATTATGAAGAGGTTGTCGTTTCGTGGAATAATCGAAATTTGCCTGTATTAAGAGAGCCTGAGCCTGCGTTTCAGCAATTCGAGCGCCAAGCGGAACGCCTTGCTGATCAAGAAGCTGTCCGCTGCGAGAACAAGTCCTACACCTATAAGCAGCTGAACGAAAAAGCGAACCAGATGGCACGCTATTTGGGCCAATTGGGCGTTAAATCGGAAACGGTAGTCGGGCTGTACTTAGACCGGTCGCTCGACATGATGGCTGGGCTGCTTGGCGTTATGAAATCGGGCGGAGCCTATGTGCCTTTGGACCCGAAAAATCCGATCGAACGCGTGAAAACGGTCATACAAGAAGCGGGCGTATCGATTCTCTTTACGGAATCGGAACTAGCTGAAGAGGTTCTTGAACTTCCAGGCGTAAGGACAATTGTCCTGGATACCGATGAAGTGATCGACGCAATTGAGGCAATGGATGCTGCTAATCTGAACGTCACCGTTTCGCCAGAGCAACTGGGCTACCTGTTGTTTACGTCCGGATCGACGGGCAAGCCGAAGGGCATTGGGGTTGAACACCGCCAATTAAGCCACTATATTAGCGGCATTATGCAGGAGCTTGACCTAAAGCCAAATTGGCATTACGCCATGGTTACGACGTTCGCGGCAGATCTTGGCTCAACGATGATCTGGGGAGCGCTTATCGGTGGAGGAACGCTGCATATTCTGAAGTATGAGCGCGCTGCCGATCCGGATGCATTCGCGGCCTATTTCCGCAAACATCCAATCGACTGCATGAAAATCGTTCCAAGCCACTTCGAGGCGCTGCTGAACATCGATAACCCTGCTGATGTGCTTCCTCGTGAACGATTGATTTTTGCAGGTGAAGCATCCCACTGGGAAATGATCGATACGATTCGGAAAATGAACCCGACATGTACGATCCAGAACCATTATGGACCGACCGAAACGACCGTTTCTGTACTCACCTATCCGGTTCCGAGCCGTCCTCCTGCTTACAAGTCGACCGTTCCGCTAGGGCGTCCAATTGCCGGTGTCAGCACCTATGTATTGGATGAATTAGGCAAGCCGGTTCCAATCGGGGCGATTGGCGAGCTTTACATCGGAGGCCTGACTGTAACGAGAGGCTACTACGGACAGCCGGAGTTGACCGAGGAACGTTTCTTGCCTAATCCATTCTCGTCGGAGGCTGGAAGCAGATTTTATCGGACAGGTGACCTGGTTCGGTACTGGGCCGATGGCAACATTGAATTTATCGGGCGTACGGACTTCCAAGTGAAAATTCGCGGATTCCGGATTGAAACAGGCGAGGTTGAGAGCGTCATTTTGGCCCAAAAGGATGTCCGGGATGCGATCGTCATCGCAAGGGAAGACACGCCGGGCGACAAGCGGCTTGTTGCTTACGTCATTCCTTCCAACTCGGAAGCCTACTCGACTTCGGAATTGCGCAAATCGTTAAAAGACATTTTGCCGGACTATATGGTCCCATCTGCTTTCTGCGTAATGGACCAGTTCCCGCTGAACGCCAATGGCAAAATCGAACGCAAAGCACTGCCTTTGCCAGAAGCCTCCCTTGCGGATATGGCAGATTTGATGGTAGCGCCGCGCAATGAAATAGAAACGCGTATTGCTCAGATTTGGTCGGAGACGCTGGAGCTGCCAGTAGAGCAAATCGGCATCGACCATGATTTCTTCGATATTGGCGGAGAGTCGCTCAAAGCGATTAAGATCGTGCGCAAGATTGGCTCTGGAGTTAGCGTAATGGATATGATCAAATATCCAACGATCCGTGAGCTGGCAGAACGAATGGGCGCTAGCCGTTCAGGCGAAGGAACGAAGCTGCTTCATGAGCTGACCCGGCCGATCTCAGCTGCAATCAAGGATGCGAGTGTCATCTGCTTGCCATTTGGCGGAGGCAGCGCAATTACGTTCCGGAATCTAGCGGAAGCATTGCCTGCACGGTTCTCGCTATTTGCCGCTGATTTGCCTGGCCATGATTTCAGCAGGGCGGATGAGCCGCTTGAGCCGCTAGATGCTGCGATGGCGAGCTTGCTTGAGGAAATCAAGCTTCAAGTGAAGGGGCCTATCTTGTTGTATGGCCACTGCGTTGGCGGAGCTGCCGCTTTGAAGCTCGCTTACATGTTGGAAGAAGAAGGCTTTGATCTGCGAGGCGTCTTCATGGCAGGGACATTCCCGGCTGCAAGGCTTCCAGGCAAGCTGTTCGAATGGTGGCATCGGTTTTTCCCGCGGCACAAGCTAATGTCTACCAAAATGATCAAGGAAACATTCCGTGCATTCGGGGGGCTTGATGACAGCATCTCCGAAGAAGAGCAGACGTTTATGATGCGAAGCTCGCAACATGACGGCAAAGAAGCGGAGGATTACTACACATCCTTATACTCGCAACAGAATTATCCGAAGCTGAAGGCTCCGATTACATGTGTTGTTGGCGGATCTGACCGGATGACGCTGTTCTATGAAGAACAATACGCCGACTGGGAAGATTTTAGCGATAACGTTAACTTGAGAGTTATTCCGAATGCGGGCCACTACTTCCAGAAGCATCAGCCAGATGAATTGGCTGAACATATCGTGGAGCAGAACCGTATGTGGAAGGCTGCGGGCGCTGTGTCTGCAAGCAATCAGGAAGTCGCAAGTGCTGCTGAATCGTTTGTAGGCAAACAAGACAGCCGAAGAATGAAGCCTAGCATGGCTGCATTCTTCGTCGTATCGTTTAGCCGCCTCATCTCTATGATGGGATCGAACCTTCTTGGATTTGCATTAGGCTTGTGGGTTTATCAAGAAACGGGATCAGTGGGCGACTTTGCGATGATTTCTGTCTTTGCTATGATTCCAGGCATCCTGCTTCTCCCGTTCGCAGGAGCGATTGCAGACCGGTATGACCGCCGGAAAATTATGATGGCATCCGAAGTTATGGCGTTAGTAGCAACTGGCTTTATCGGCATTCTGTATTGGACGGACAATTTGCTGCTATGGCATATGTGCGCGGCCGCCGTATTATCGGCGATGGCAGGCTCGTTTATGGGGCCGGCGTCCCAAGCCGCAGTCACGCAGCTCGTACCGAAGCGTTATTTAGCCCAGGCGAACAGCATCAACGGAATTACGAATGCAGTAACTGGCATCGCCGCCCCAGCCTTGGGAGGCCTGATGGTCGTATCCATTGGCATGAGCGGTTTGCTAATGATTGATATTGTCTCTTTCGTATTCTGTTTGTTTGCACTTTCGATGATCCGCTTCCCTAATCGCTTGTACTGGAAAGCAGAAGAACCGATCATGAAGGAAATTCTCGGCGGATGGAACTATATCATCAAACGGAAAAGCCTCGTCGCTATGGTACTGTTCTTCATGTTGACGAACTTCCTCATGACGTTGTTCAACGTGTTGACTACGCCGCTGGTCATGAAGTTTTCGACTGCTGATGTGCTCGGCTTTATTTATACCGGCTGGGGAGTTGGTACGTTAGTCGGTTCTCTCCTCATCAGCATTTGGGGCGGTTTCAGCCGCCGGACGACCGGAATGGTCGGCTCTGTCGTATTGATCGGCTTGTCCGTAATCTTAACGGGCCTTCAACCGCATCCAGCATTCCCGTTCATCGGATTGCTAGGATTCGGATTTGCCTTGGCGTTCCTCGAAACCCACTGGCAATCGATCATTCAGGCAAAAGTAGGGTTAGAGCTTCAAGGGCGCGTATTCGCCATGAATATGATGCTCGCGTTCCTGATGCGCCCGATCAGCTTTATCGTAGCGGGTCCGCTCGCGGACGATTTGTTCGAACCGTTAATGATGCAAGACGGCGCTTGGTCGAACCTTCTTGGCCCAATCTTCGGCGTCGGGGAAGGGCGAGGAATCGGCGTTCTTGTTACGCTAATTGGAATCGTGCTATTCGTTTGGGGCATTATCGGCATGAAGTACCGGCCGCTGCGGGATATGGAAACGATTTTGCCAGATATTATTCCAGATGCACTCATTATTAAAGACAAAGATAAGCTTCAGGAGCTTGCAGACCAACAACTGCAGGAAGCCATGAACGCTGCGAAAGAAAGCAAGGGACGCACCTTGTCGGCTTAATCCATGAATCAACGATTCTGCTCATTGATGAGCAGAATCGTTTTTTTATTTGTAACATGCCCCGGAGGGCAGTTAATAGGGCAGAAAAACCTGCCCTAACGAGCACCAAGCGCCTCAGCGTAGGCGTTAATGCTTTGCATGATCCCGAAATCGCATTCACGGATTTCTCCATACGATCGGTCACGTTCTGCCTCTACTGCCAATGCTGCCTCCCCTGTCCCGACCTTTCATTTGATCAGCTTCCGAACGTGTCAATTCATGGCGAATGTTCCAGCGCTAATATGGAGATAGTACGAAAGGACAGGAGGATGATCGTGATGGCATTTACTGAAGAGCAGCGAATTACGTTGCATGGCTTCAACAATTTGACCAAATCCCTTAGCTTTAATATGTATGATATTTGTTACACGAAGACGAAAGAGGAGCGGGAAGCGTACATCGCTTACATTGACGAGCAGTACAATTCTGACCGGTTGACGGGCATCCTCAATACAGTTGCAGACATTATCGGAGCGCATGTGCTTAACACAGCCAAACAGGATTATGTCCCACAAGGAGCAAGCGTCACGCTGCTGGTGTCGGAAGGGCCAATTGTTGAGGTGCCGACGGAATCGTATGAAGAGTCGCCGGGCCCTTTGCCGGACAATGTCGTGCTGCAACTGGACAAAAGTCATATTACGGTCCATACGTATCCTGAATATCACCCGAGCGAAGGGATCAGTACGTTCCGCGCAGACATTGACGTGTCGACCTGCGGCGAGATTTCCCCTTTGAAGGCGCTCAATTACTTGATTCATTCGTTCGATACAGATATTATGACGATCGACTATCGAGTCCGGGGATTCACGCGGGACATCCATGGCAATAAGCTGTTCATTGATCATGACATTAACTCGATCCAAAATTACATACCAGATGAAGTCATCGATATGTACGATATGATTGACGTGAATGTGTATCAGGAGAACATTTTTCATACGAAATGCAAGCTCCGCCAATTTGATCTCAATAACTATCTGTTCGGATATACGAAGGATGTGCTAAGCAAACAGGAGCAGAGAAACATTGCCGACCTGCTTAAGATTGAAATGGATGAAATATTTTATGGTAAAAATTTCAATAAATTATAGTATATTGAATCGGAATGTTGTGCGTTCTCAACGATTGCAGGACATCCAGCACACGAATCGAATAGCTTAAACATCGCGGCCGTCCTATCGTGGGCGGCTTTATTACTGTTTCGGGAGAGGGGAAGCAGCCATATGATCGCAATTGATTTAACAAACCAGACAGCGCTTGTCACAGGTGCGACAGGTGAGCTCGGGCGCGTAATTGCAAGAACACTTGCGATTAGCGGAGCGGATATTATCATTCATTATTATAGTAACAAGAATAAAGCGGCCCAACTGAAACAAGAGATTGAGCAGATAGGGCGGCAAGCGCATATTGTTCAAGCAGATATGTCGAAGCTGGACTCCGTCATGGATATGAAGTCGAAGCTGGTTGAAGGATTTAGGCTCCCCAACATTGTTGTTGCAAACGCCGTTTCCCAATACCAATGGGTTTCAGTGCTTGAGCAGAATACGAGTGATTACGTAGACCAATTCAATACAACCGTACTTCAAATCGTTCATGCGGCAAAAGCATTTGTCCCTCACATGATTGAGCAACAATGCGGACGGATCATTGCCATTAATACGGAATGTGCGATGCAAAATTTCCCGACGCAATCCGCATATATTGCAGGCAAGCGCGGAATGGATGGCGTGTGCCGCGTGCTGGCCAAAGAAATTGGCGAACATCAGATTACAGTCAATCAAGTAGCGCCAGGCTGGACAATTAGTGAACGCGATCGTGAAAATAACACTGAGCACAGTGAAGAATATGAGCGGACAGTTCCGCTGCGCCGCCGTGGCACGGATCAAGAAATTGCGAATGTCGTAGCATTTTTGGCTTCTAGTTTAGCAAGTTTTATTACTGGAGCCTATGTACCCGTTTCCGGCGGTAACGTAATGCCTGCGATCTAAAGAAGCGCTTAGTGAAGTTGGCTTATCCTTTTGAAGCGGGATACGGTATACTGTAAGAAAGACAAACATGTGGACGGTGGTAATGGTGGCAGGTTCATATTTGGTAGGAAAGTTCTGCATCAAGACATTCGGATCGAGTGAAACGAGTGTTGTTATGGAGATTGGAGTCGTAAAGAAAGTAGCAAGCCGAACGATCCATGTCGATTGGGGCAAGAAGACATGGGTCTATCAAAACAAGGATTTCAAATTTACAGCACTGACGAAAGAAGAGGTTGAACAAAAATACCGTAAACGCAAATTTACAGATGTGACTCTTCAGCGTGCGATTGAGCTTGGGATCGAGCCACAGGGATAAAGTGCAAAAGCCAGGCGGCTTCCATGGGAAGCTGTCCGGCTTTTTTAGTTAGCTAGTATCACTAACCTATGGTGTCGTACAACAGATCAAGACATTTCTGCGCGCGATTATTGAGGGAGCGCTTGTCTTTCAGATCGAACAATTCTAGTTCATGTCCCGGATCAACCACGAGAGGGCTAGCTTGAATATGTTGCAGCAAAGTCTCAGCAGCTTTATAAGATTGATACAGTTGATCCTGTGATAGCTCGTTCTTAAGCAATTTAATCAGAGCAACCAGCTTCTCAGCATAAATTAGCTTAACGATACTGTCTGCACTCATAAGGTGGCGGGTTACGAAAGCAGTTACTTGTATAATGATTTGAGGATTAGGATGACTTCGGGCGATCATTTCTAAGCCAGTTACCGCTTCCCAATCCCTTATGGATAAGGAGGAGCCCAGATGGTTGGCCATCTCTTCGAACCAGTGTGCTTCTTCTTCGGCTGTTACTCCCAATGCTTGATATTCAGCGAAGTGTCCATCTCGATGCATTTGTAGCCTGTTCCCTTTATATTCGACAAATAACTGCTTTGCGCGTTTTCTTGATTCACTCATGCTTACACCTTCTTCTATAATAACTCATGCTTCACAAGGTAAATGGTTCACGCGCCGAAGTCAATAACATACGAACTTATTGGTGTATTAATGTAGGAAAAGTTTAATGCCGATGTTTTTTTAATTTGTTTGAGAAAAAGGGTTGCATTGTGTGGACGGGCTATGGTATATTCTAATTCCGGTCGCGAGAACAACACGCCGGTGAGCGAAACTGAAACAAACGAACGAGATCGCATCTCACAAGAATGTTGAAAGAAAAGCTTGCACAACGAAATATTATCTGTTAAGATAATGAACGTTGTCGAAACAAATCGAAATAAAAGCTTGACCAACTAAACATCATCTGATAAGATGTAAAAGTTGTCGAAATTGTTCTTTGAAAACTGAACAACGAGCGAAACTGTCAGAATAAATGTTTCAAAATGAGCTACAAACTTCTTTTATGGAGAGTTTGATCCTGGCTCAGGACGAACGCTGGCGGCGTGCCTAATACATGCAAGTCGAGCGGAGTTGATGAGGTGCTTGCACCTCTGATGCTTAGCGGCGGACGGGTGAGTAACACGTAGGCAACCTGCCCGTAAGACTGGGATAACATTCGGAAACGAATGCTAATACCGGATACGCGATTTTCTCGCATGAGGGAATCGGGAAAGAAGG
>NZ_WSTC01000060.1 GCF_009789195.1 Paenibacillus sp. MMS18-CY102
CATTTTCGGGTATAGTAGTCATCGAGTAGGGTCCTTTCTTGGTGGTCTCAGCAACCCCGAGGATACCCTACTTTTTTATGTTCTGGGAATACTCCAGATCATGGTACACAGACTATTGTACGTCATCGCTAGTGTGCGAATAGGGTAGAAAAATCTACCCTAAAGAGCTGGAATGCGAGTTAGTGTGCGAATAGGGCAGAAAAATCTGCCCTAAAGAGCCGGATGGCGAGCTAGTGCGCGAATAGGGTAGAAAAATCTACCCTAAAGGGTCAGAAGGCGACCTGGAGCGCAAATAGGGCAGAAAAATCTGCCCTATCCAGCGAGGCGAGAGCCGCCAAACAAAAATAAAAGAGCCGGAAAAGTCCAACGGACTTTCCCGGCTCTTTGGCGCGTCCAGCACAAGCTAGGACGCGTTTTCTTCTGACTGGTGAATGCCAGTGCTCGGTTTAATCATTTTGTAACGCAGCTCAATCTCCGTAAAGCCATCCTCGAACGTAATATACAGCTTATCGTTGTACTTCAGCTCTGCTTTGCGCCCAGGCTCTAGTGGCGTCCGCCCAATCGTTACGGTACAGCGCGTGCGATGGGTAACGAACAGCCCGTTGTTCTTGCTGGGCTCGAATACAACGCGGGCAGATTCTGGCACAACTTCATGGACGTGAAGGCTGTCAAACAATTGCTGTAGCGTCACTTTACCTTGCCCGAAGGCGGTTAACGGCCAATACTTCACGGGAATATCGCTGCCGCTTGCGGTAGCGAGGAAATAACCTTCCAGCCGTCCCCGGAACGAGGCTTTGGGCCTGAACCGCCAATAGAGGAAGAATGCACCTGCCAGCAAGATGAGGATAACGCCCCCGACCCGAAGGATTTGATTCCATATGCTCGTGACTTTAACCGATAGCTCGAAGGATGCCGTAAGCCCCTCGGGATCGGTTGCTTTAACCGTCAGTGTCCCATTTCCGGAACGAAGAGGCTCAATTAGGAGCTGATCCCCTTCAACAGAGGCTTGCAGCTCATTGCCATCGTTCGAGACCAACTGATAAGCTAGCTTATCTTGGTTGGCATCCCGGAAGTGATCGCTTAGCAATAAGGTTTTCTTGCCATCTTGTTTGGATAGCGACAAAGTGCTGTTGCCTTTAACTGCTTCTGGACCTTTATTAACTGCCTTGAACGGTGTCCCTTCGACATGCCGGTAAAAGTCTTTGCCGGTCATCTCTACTTTCCAAGCGTACTGCCCGGAATGCGCGAAAGTATGTTTAACCTCGAATTTTTTGCCATCACTAGAGAGTGCCATCGGCAATCGAGTAGCTTTCTTTGAAGCTGCATCAGTGATGATAAGCTCGGCTAGAACGCCTTTATACACATCCCCGTCCTCTAGCGAATGCCCATTTGGCAAAATAAAGCCCGAAGCGAATGCAGTTGGAACGCCTTGCAAAATCTCTTTGCCAGCGGCAGCGTGTGCTTCTAGCTCGTACGTGTTCAGAAGATTGACCTTCACGAGATCCCCTTTTTGCCCCCTAAATTTGAGCTTATAGGTTCCCTTCTTAGGTTTATCGATCTTTAGCACGGAGTAGTTGCTCGACAAATTGTAATGAATATTCGGCGAATCGTAATACAGCTGCGCTTCCTGCAAAGGCCGGTCGGACAGCAGAATAACATTTGCTTCCTGCATGCTGTTATTCGGAATGTTGATTTCCACCTCCTGCAAATTGCCTGTGGCGGTTACTGCTGCGACAGAGACAAGCACCGATCTGAACTGCTCTGCAAAAATTTGGTTAAAAATATCTGGAAGATCATCCGCACTATCTGTCGTGAAAGACTTGCCGCCTGTATCAGCAGCGATCTTCTCGAGCTGTTTGCCATTAACGGTTCCGTCATGGTTAAGCCCGATTGTGTAGATCGGGTATCCGCCGGCTTGCGCTGCCTTCACGGAGGCCGATACATCCCGCTGGGAATCAGCTTCTGTTCGGCTGGTATTCAAGGGGCCAAAGTCCGTCTCGCCATCTGATAATAGAACGACGAATCGATGATTGCCCTCATCCTTGTTCATTAAGCTGGTGCCTTGCCGAAGCCCGAGCCCCAGATCGGTGTAACCTGTTCTGCGAAGGGAAGCTAGCTTATCCTTTAAGGCTTGCCGCCGTTCTTTGATCGATAATGATGTCAGTGGCGTGGATGCGACAATCTGATGGTTATAAGCTGCAAAACCGATTCGGGTTTGTTCCGTTTCCGACAGATCCATAAACATATTAATGACTTCCGTTGCGGTATGGTTCGGATCGGAATCGTTCATGGAATAACTAGTATCTAGCACGAATACAGCGTCATAAGCATCTGATGTCCCGGTGTCGGCACTCATAGGGGAGGCGAAAGGTCCGGTTAGGGCGAGAACGAGCGACGAAAGTAATAGTAGTGATTTTGTTTTTAATCGCATAAAAGTTATGTTATTAACCTCCTTATTAATGTATATATAAGAAAATAATGACTTCAAATCATTCATTTATCTCTCTATTGATAACTTTAGTAAATCTTTAGTATTATTTTCCCTGTTATTGTGATAAGGAGATTGAACTAGTCGATTCCTGTCATTCCGCATCCAAAATCCGTTAAAACCTTCAATTTTACACGCTTATTTTGTACCTATCGGCATTTTTTGCAAGCTATTGAATACATAACCTGACAATTGAGCCTAAAGTACCAAACTCAACCAAGGTAAAAATAGTTATATAGAATCTATTTATATATTATTATTTGACAATTAAGTTAGGGCCTGATTAATATATGTCTCAAAGCCTATTAGGGTAATTTTGTAAAACCCTTAGCGCATCGACAAAACACACTCAAACGGAAGGGGCCACCGTGACGTGGACATTATTCAACAAACGAACCGGGCAATGCTCTTCGAAGAGATTAACCCGGAGAAGCTCGATCTTATTACGCTTGTAGGGGATGTCAAAGGCATTGATAGTTTGAGCGACGATAAGGTGAAGGAAGTTAACCGCCACTTGCTCGTTCGCAGCTTCGATGAATTTTTGGACAAGTTTACGCCGACGGTTTATTCGTTCTATAACGCAGTGAACCAGAAGGTCATGTATACGCTCCAAAAGCCAGAGGGCATCGCAGACGAAGCTATTTCGGAAATCCGCGTCGACCAACAAAATGATTTCCTGAACATGCTCTTCACGCTGATCGATACGAAACGCAGCCAAGGCATCTCGAATGTTGATTTCCGCTTCGAAAATTTGCTAGATATGATTTCGCCGAAGAAGGTTATGGATGATATCCGCCAAGTGCGCAAAGAGATTCACTATTTGCACAGCCAGTACGACAAGCTGGAAGAGGGCGATCCGAAGAAGCTTGATCTTGGCGATAAGCTTAACGCGTTGTTCGAAGATGCGAGCAGCAACTACAACAATGTCATGGCCATGCTGCCGCTTGCAATCGAGGACATTAAGACGCGCCTTCTGCTGGGAGGCTCGCAAGAGGAGAACCAGTCGGAAGCGATCCAGATCGGGATGCTGTCCATTGGCGAGAGCGGTGAGCTGAAGATCATCGAAGCGCCGAAGAACGAAAGCACCGAGCTTATGCTTCTTGATGATAACGGCACGAGCGAGCTGGTTAACGTGTTCGCAGACGACTACGAGTCATTGACGGATACGCCATCGGCATACGTGAAGGACCTGGTCGTTCGCACGTTCTGCCCGCTGCCAGCGGTACAGACGAATGTGGATCTGGATACGGAGGTACGCAATTACAACACGTATCTGGAGTTTTACAAGAACGCCAAGGATGATTTTGTCAAAACGGTTAAGCCGCTTGTCGAGAAAATCTTGGGCGTCAAAATGTTCTTCGATCAATATGCAACGAAAAACAAAGGCATGGCACCGTCGATGCTCATCACGAACAGCCGCCTAGAGATGACAGTGAAGAGTGCGAACATTTCGCGCCTCGAAACGTATCTCAACACGGTCAACGCTAAAAACGATTTCACGGATACGATTTGGTTCGGCATCCTGCCATCGGTCGAGCTGGAGACAGCGGGCAATGTACGCGTAACGCGCGAACGCTTCAGAGGCAGCGAGAAAACGGTCAAGCAAGAAGGCAACACGATCGAATCGCTCGCGATGCTGATGCAGCTTATTGAAGAATATCGCATTCAAGTATTCTTCAACTTCGAGACGGGTGAAGATTCCACGTTCAGCAGCATTGCAACAGCGGGCATCGACAAGTTCATCGACCGTTGTGCGCCGCTGACGCGCAAAACGTACAGTGAATTCTCGATTCCATGCGTGCCGAACTTCACGATTATTCCGAAGGACAAGTCGGGCGTCATTATTGATAGCCGGATGCTCCAGACGGAGAACGGCACTGTACAGCTTTCGCAAGAGAAGGAAGATGTGCTGAAGCTGTGGATCGAGGGTGTTTACGTAGGCGCAGCTTATGTCGCAGCAGGTATCGTAGCCGCTTACCAATGCCCTGAATATTTGCGTGAGCGGTTCAGAAGCGTTAGCAAGGAGTATCCAGGCGTACGCTTCGACATCGAAGCAGGCGACAACGGGCTTCGCGCGGTAACGACGATGGCGAAGGAAATTAGCGGCTTCACGAACACGATCAAAGATTCGATCAACCGCAAAAACTTCGGATTCGTATTCTCTTCCGAGAATGCACAGCTACAAGACAAAGACATCCGGAGAATTACGGTTTATAAAGCGAGAAGCCTGGCGGCATCGGAGAACGGATTTGACTCTGTTTACAAGACGCATGTCAGTACCTATATCGAGCGCCTGTTGCGGTTTCAGACGGGTGACTTCAAGCATGAGAACATCGTTAAATTTTTCAGCAACAACCCAAGCAGCCAGAAGAGCAAATGGCTTGCAACTCGTGGCTTCGTCAACTCGATCATTCAAGATGGCGACGACATGGGCTATGTAATCGACGAGAAAAACAATGTATGCCAGATCGACCTTGTCTACAATGGCAATGTGAAAAATCTGGAGGTCGTCATTACGAAGGGAACTGTGCCGGTTAAAGCGTAACGGCATAGGTACATGCGGTGATAAGGGCGTCCCCTTGCAGCCGCAAGGCCGCCCCTCACATAGATCATAATCATGAAATTTGAGGAGGAAATTGAGTATGGGTTTCAAGCTAAGAGTTGAAGGCGCAGAAGTAATCGAGCTCGGTCTCGACAATATCAAAACGGTGAAGTACGACACAGATACGCCGGATGATTCCAACGCAAGATCGACAGATGTAGGCGCGACGCTTCGCATCTCGGGCAAAATCATCACGTCGACAGACGGCGATTCCGCTGACGACACGAGAAAGCTTGCACTGTGGTCGCTCGTTCCGGCTGAGAAAGCGGACTGCTACCGTAAAGTAACGTTGGAAGTAATCGCGGCTGATCAAGTCGTGCGCAAAATCTCGTTCCCGAACGCGTTTGTTGTGGATTACACGGAAAGCTTCGGCGACACAGAGGGCGTAGGCGAATTCAGCCTGTACATCAAGCAGAAGAAAGACAAAACGGAGTTTGCAAAAATCGACGGCGGCTACCCTGTTTCCTAGGAAAAGGGCAGCACCGTTGATTAACTGAGCGGCTTTCAGCCTTATGGCATTCCGTTATGCGTGGTCTCAAGCACGCATAACGGAAGAAAGCCTTATTGTCATTTTACCACACCGGAGATGAGAAAATGAATGCTTATGAATGGTTAGGTGTCAGTTCGCGTGCGACTGATCAAGAACTGAAGCAAGCCTACCGCAAGATGGCGAAGGAGCATCACCCGGATGCGAATGGCGGTAGCCGCGAAGCGGAGCTGCGGTTTAAGCAAATCCAACAAGCGTACGAGACGCTGCGCGATCCGGAGCGAAGAAAAGAGTACGATGCCCAACTGCAAAGCAAGGCGTCGGGCACGAGTTCCGGAGCGGGCAAGGTCCCGGGCGGCATGGGTAAGCCGCGAGCGCCAGGCGGTACGGGATCGTTCGATCCTAGCCGCATGGCAGCGCAATTCGAACAATTTTTCGGGTTCGATCCGAAGGGCAAGCGCCCGCCCCAAGGGAGCAAGGATGCGGCGCGAAATCCGCTAGATACGAGCGGCATGTTCGAGCGATATTTTGGCGGTGGAGGCAATAATTTTAAAGGCAAGAAATAGCGTGTCCAGTTCGATTGGGAAGGAGGCGGCTATAATGGATAGCTCCCAGGCAGGGGGCGGCAGTGTGAAGAAGAGGGCAGCACGCATCGCGGTCGATTTGATGATCGCGTTGGTTGCAGGGGAAGCGCTCTATTATGCCTATCGAATCAACACAGACCGTAATGTACAGGTTGTAACGGGGATCGTGGCCGTAACAGCAGTTTCCGTATGCCTTTGGAAAGCCTTAAGAAGCAAAGAGCGGTTAAATAGGCGCACGTTAAAACGGGCGGGCAAGAAGGAAGGCATCACGAAGCTCGTACTGCTCGATGAAGAGGGCGAGCGCATTAAGGAATGGCTGCTGCAAGGGGAAACCTCGCTTTTGATCGGGAAAAGCTCCAGCCAGCGGGAGGTTGAGGTCGATCTGGCAGATACCGAATATGCATCGCTCGTCAGCAGCCAGCATGCGGTGCTGAACTATGCGGATGGCGGCTGGTTTATCGAGGATTTAGAATCGCGCAATGGCGTTGGCATTCGCCAATCGGGACGAGGCTCAGCGGTTCGATTGGAGCAGGAAGTGCCGTTCTCAATCGGCGTTGGCGACATGATCTATATTGCAAACACGAGATTGCTACTCAAATAGATGGGGGATTGGAACGATGAGTTTGACCAGATGCCTCAACGGGCACATGTTTAGCACAAGGAAGCACGGCAACGTATGCCCGTATTGCAGCGTTTCGGTAGAACCGGCAGCCGTTAAGATGGATAAGCGGCCTTCGGTGCAGCCTGCGGAAGATGAGAAAACGATGCCCTACATCGGGGAGACGAGGGGCATTGACCCTGTAACAGGCTGGCTCGTTTGCATCGAGGGGCCGCAGCAGGGGCAAGATTACCGCATCATGTCGGAGAAAAACTTCATCGGGCGTGCCGAAGAGATGCATATCCGGATTATTGGGGATAACGCAGTGTCACGCCGCAACCATGCGGTCATCGTATACGATCCGAAAAAACGGAATTTCTATATGCTGCCAGGGGACGCGTCAGGGCTCGCTTATCACAATAATGAAGCGGTGTATTCACCGGTAGAATTAGCGGCATATGACGTGATTCAGCTTGGGCGAAGCAAGTTTCTGTTTATCCCATTATGCGGCGTCCACTTCGAGTGGGATCATAATTCGGTGTAGGGCATGATGAATCAATTGGCTAATGGGGCTTGGACGCCATACTACATCATGCTTGCTTTTGCGGCAGGCATCCTATTGCTTCTGCTCATTCGCGCGAAAATTCGCAGCTTTGATTTTCCCGCTAAGGCGAGGTCCAGAGTAACGATTGGCAACGGCCAGACGATTGGCGCCCGGAGCGAGCAGGATGACTATTTTGCCAGTGCAGAAACGCCGGTTGGCACAATTGCTGTGCTTGCTGACGGCATTAGCGGCCTTGATCATGGCAGAATGTCGAGCATGATGGCGGTATCGACGTTTATTAAACGATTTATGGCAATGGAACCGGGCGAGGATGTGCCAGCTTTTTTGACCACTGCAGCGAAGCAGGCGAATCGTGAAATTTTGCGCGAGCTTGCAGGTGCAAGGGGCGGGACAACGCTCGTAACGGCGCTGATCGACGGAGACCTGCTTTATTGGGGAGCAGTTGGCGATAGTGTTCTCGTTATTTATCGGGACAAGTCATTCCTGCCTGTTAATCGGAAGCACACGCTAGAGCTGCTGCTTGAGAAGCGTGTGTTATCGGGCGAACTGACGAAGGAAGCGGCGATGGAGGATCCAAGGCGCAATCAGCTCGTTAATTACTTGGGCTATGAGCTGTTCGACAATATGGATATCGGGGATGCGCCATTCCAACTGCGCCGCGGCGATAAAGTGCTGCTCATGAGCGACGGCATCTACAATGCACTGTCCGAGATTGAGATGGAAGATATATTAAACGATAGCGCAACGCCGGATGAGGCCGCCGAACAGATGATCGAGCGGATCGAGAACAAGCGGATTAGGCATCAAGACAATGCGACGATCATCATCGTAGAGCCATCCATTTGAACAAAAGCAGCAGATGATGAGGGATAGGGAAAGCGGAGGTAAGGATGCGGAAGGAAAACAGCGAGCTTAAAACGGCTTTCGTGTCGGAAGCGGGAACGTTTCTACATAACCGGGATTACTTCGCTTTTGTCGAGCTTGATGATATGGCTTGCTGGATCGCGGTCGACGGCATCGATGCGGACAATGAGACGAATACAGCGGAGATGGTCGTCCGCATTCTGATGGAAAGCTTCACCGAGAAGCCGACGATGTCGCGAAAGCAACTGAAAGAATACGTGCTGGAGGCGCATGATTGGCTGCGGTACGAGAGCCGGCGGGTGCGGTTGAAGGCAAGCTTGGTTATGGTCGTGACCGACTATACGCGCATGGTATGGCTGACGGCCGGCAATGCGCGGCTTTATCATTTTCGCGGAGGCAGGCTCCTTGAGAAAAGCAAGGACCATAGCTTGGCCCAGCGTTTAACGGAAGATGGAAGCATCGCGATCCATACTGCGGATGAGCATGAGGAACGGCATAACCTGCTGCAGTATATGGGTGCGCCATCTGAAATTTCGCCAACCGTTTCTAAGCGAAAGCAGCTGGCTGAGGGCGATGTTTTGCTGCTCTGTACGCATGGCTTATGGGAGCTTGTTGATGAGACGGAAATGCTGGATTCGTTGCATGAGGAGAAGGACGCTGGCGCATTCGTGGATCGGCTGGAGGATGTTGCATTAAGCAAGCAACGGCCGGTTGTGCCGAATTATACAGCGGCCGCAGTCATTGTGAATAAGCCGTTTCAAGAGGAGAAGAAGAGCAAGAAGCAGCTGGTGAAATGGATCATCGTGACGATGATCCCGCTTATTATAAGCGTCAGCTTGTTGCTCTATTTCAAGGGCCGTGCAGCGGCGCGCACAGCCGAGACGGTACAGCTAATGATGCAAAGCGGGCAAGAGGGCGATGCGTTCGCGGAAGATGAGAATTATGCGGAAGCGCTTAAATCGTACAGCGAAGCGCGTGCGGCTGCTAATAAAGTGAAGGACCGCGCACATGGCTTGCTGTACAGCAAGAAGCTCAAAATCGCGCAGACGATTGTACAAGCAGATGGTTATGTGAAGGATGGCAATTATGCGAAGGCGGTCGAGCAGTATAAGAAGGCTAAGAGCGATGCAGCAAGCGACGGGCATTACGACCCGGCGGAGCTGGATAAGCGAATCGCATCCGCTGAAGCATTTGCCAACGTGCAAGCGATGGTGAAACAGGCCGATCTGTTGGCGGAAAGCCAGCAATACAAAGAGGCAATCGCGCTGTACTTGAAAGCAAGGAAAGCGGCGACCGAAGCGTCCTATCCCGGAGGCGGCAAGGACATCACGGAGAAGCTGGAAGATGCGAATGCAAAGGTCGCGGCAATCGATAAGGACAAGAAGAAGCTGCTTGGCGAGCTGAAGGAGCAGAAGGCGGACCGCTATTTTGCCCAAGGAGATTACGAGGCTGCTGGCGATAAATATGCGGAAGCGCAGGAGATGTTCCAAGAGATCGACATGCTGGATAAAGTGCTGGCTATGGAACGGAAAATCGCCAAAGTCGATGAAAAGCTGCATCCGCCAGTGCCATCAACGCCAGCCGTAGATCCGGCTGGAGCAGGTGCTGGAACCGGTGGCGGGGGCGAAGCTGGAGCAAATGGCGGCGACGGTGGCCTTGTTGGCACCGACACGCCAGATTCGGTCGATGATCCAGCAGGGGCAAGCGAAAATGGAGCAGACGGCAAAGCGTAGGGGGGATCATGGATGAAGGAGCTCGTACGGGAACGGCTCGCCTCGATGGGCGATCTGGAGCAGCGGAAGCTGCTCAAAGGGATCGTAAGCGAATTGTTTCTCAATCTCGTGGAGCATCAAGAGACTATGCTAGACCAGCTCGAGCGGCGGGTGTTCGATGAGCTAGAGGATTCGGGCGATGGCCATGATGTATACGTCACGGCATGCGCCCGGGCGGATGTTGATCCGATCCATGATTATTTGTACCCGATGATGCCAGGCGATGAGCAAGAGCAAACGTATGACTTAACCGCAATTGTATCGGCGCTTCAACGGCGTGAGCCGGTTAAGCTGTTGAAAGTGTTTATGGCGTGCGATTACTTGCGATTGAAAGAGCTATACGCTAGCGGCCGGACATTCCGGGGCGAGCTTGTTACAACAAGCGGACGCAGTGCGATTACAGCAAGGCTAGAGCCATGCGGCGATTATATCGCGGAGATTGAGAAGCTGTATCGCGTGTTTCTGCGTAACGGCCTAACTTGGAAAACGGTGTTCCATCCCTATGCGAATAAATTCGCTAATGTCGTGCTTGTCGGCTGCGACCGCGTGCCTGAGGCGAACGAAGAGATTTTGGAGCTAACCATCGATTGTGAAGAGTACGAGCCGTACAAGCAGCTAGATGTTGTGCCGCTTTGGAATATTGAACGCATCGTTATAAAAAACAGTGGTTTTCCAGTGCCGGCAAGGGACCATGTCCATTACGAGCATGTATTGTCTTTGCGTAAGCTGGGCGAGGAAAATGGCTATTTGGTCGATGCGGATGAAGGCGACGTCAGGTATGTGAAACGTTCAGCCGATGAGCTGACAATCGTAACGCCGAGGGAGAAGTCCGGCCTTTGGGAAGTGTTGAAGCTGGCGAAGCCGAAGCCGCAGCGTATTGGCGATATGGCGTTCGACATGTACTCTAACCGCCGAACGAATGATTTTATAGGGCGGTACGCGCGCCGCCAGCCGCATGTCGTACGCGCGAAGGGCGAATTAATTCGGATCGCCCGGTCGTTCGTCGACGCGGTAGCCATCGAGCTGATCGACACTTCCATTGAGGAGCGGCAGGCGGCAGCATCGCAGACGTATGGGATGAATCCTTTTATCGATGACCAGGTTCGGACCGTAACGGACAAGAAAGTGATGCGCCTAACGTTCCGGCAGAGCCAGCCGAGCGATCAGGCTCGGCTGATGCAGCCGGAAATTAGCCCGTTTATACGCTATGACCTGATGAGCTTCGTCGTCTCGGAAATCCAGATGTATTTTCCTGAATATGAATGCGAAGGGGTATGGTCTTGAATTACATATGGGACCTGATGATTCGGGCAGCCAATGCCGGGATGGACAAGCGGGATATCACCTTCGTGCCGGCCCGGTCATACTCGCCATACATGGAGCTGAGCTTGCAGAACTTGAACGCCTCGGCTGCGGAAACGGTCGTTGAGGTCAATCCTTATTATCGGTTCGAGCATATATTCAGTGCTTGGCTGGACCCCAATGTCGAGGAATACGATGAGCTGCGCTACCAGCTGTTCGACCTGATTATGCATCAGCTTGCCGATATTGATATCGTCCAAGGCATGTCCCGCCAGGAATATTACATTCAATTTATTTTGCGGGATATGGAAGAGGGAGCGTACGGCGTTCGCGTCAGCGAGCGGATTGGCATGTTCAATCAGTTGGAGCGCGACGGCATTGCCGCTAATCTGCTTGGGTTGTACCAGACAGGCGAAGCGCTGTATTGGCTAAAAAATACGATGCGCAAAGTGTTCAAGCGTTCGACGATCTATGCGATCTGCGAAGAGAAGGACGAGCTGATTTTGTATGTGGGGCAAGAGGAAACGGTTGAATCACGTGCGAAGGTTGAGCTGATTCTGGATCTGTTCCTGCCGGTTCGGTTTCGGACGGAGCTGTATTGGAGCCGGCATTTTGGCATTCTTGGCGTCGAAGATACAATGCGTCTTGACACGATGGCGCTCTATTGAATGAGGACTGGGCAGAGGAGAGGAATCCGATGAATAGGAATGGTCGCGGTTATTCCTATAAGTTATATAAAAGCGTGACAGAGCGGACGGAGCCGGGATACGGCGCAGCCCGCTACTCGCGCAGCCAGCTGGAGGAAATGACAACCTACCAGCTGCGCAGCATTTGCACGAGAGAGAAGCTAGTGGATGGCATTGCCCATTCCCTTGATCGGGAAGACATTATTCGTACCGTGCTCCGATTTCGCAATGCAGAGGAAAGCTTGCTTATTCGCGAGCATGCAGAAGGCGGCTTCGAGCGGGTGAGTGCGGCGCTTCGCGCTTACCTAAGCACGGCCGTGCAATCGCTAGAAGCGATTCGGTTGTCCGCAGTCATTACCCTCTACGCTGGCTTGCGCACGGATAGCCGTGACGGCTATCTCATCGAAGCGCCGGCGGATGGGGCGTTAACGGAATCCAATGTCATGCTCGTGGATGGCAATGGCGAGCTGTGCGGCATTTTGAACGCGGTGAAGGAAGGGGACAAGCCGGGTGTCTACAGCTTGCATGTCGATAAAGGGGCTGAGCTGCGGCGTACCTCGAATCGGAATCACAGCTTGTTATTTTTCCGCAAGCGCGATTCGGATTACTTGTACCGGACCTATTATGAGCGGCATCCGCAGCCGCCGATCCATCTCCATTATGGCAAAATTCCGGTAGCAGAGCTGGATGTTCGCCAGCTGGAAGAGACGAATGCGGTGCTGACGGTCGATTTTGGCACTTCAAATACAGCAGCGGGCGCTTATCTGGATGCTGCATATGTGTCTGAGCCGGATCGGCGGGGGATGCAAGCAGGAACAATTCGGCTAGGCGCCATCAACTGCGTCACGTTTCCGAATGAAGAGAACGAGGACCCAGAATGGATTGAAATGATGCCGACGGTCGCAAGCGTTGCCGATTGCTCGGATCCATCCGCTATCCGCTTCGTTTTCGGCCAGGAAGCGTTGGAGTTAGTGAAGCGGGCGGGCTATGCAGGGCATGCAACGGTATTTCGCAATATGAAGCGTTGGGTGAATGGTTACGACAAGCTCGAAGAAGTGACCGATCCG
>NZ_WSTC01000061.1 GCF_009789195.1 Paenibacillus sp. MMS18-CY102
CTTCTGCCTGCTGCCATGCCGCATAATCCTTGTACTGAATTCGCAGGGGCGCAAGCTCTGCCCCATGGTACAACTGAACAAACTCCTGAACCATAATCCCGATGGACGTTCCGTCGGAAATGATATGATGCATGTCAATCATCAATACATGTCGATCCGGCTTCCGTTCGATCAGCCCGACCCGCAAGAGCGGCGCATGGCTAAGATCAAATGCACGAACAAATTTGTGAAAGAGCCCTTCCACCTCTTCTTCGCTAGCCTGCACGTATTCCACGGCAAATTCCACGTCCTCGTGTACCCGTTGGACAGGTTCACCGTTGACCAACTCTATGCCGGTTCGCAACGCCTCGTGGCGACGGATTAATTGGCGGAATGCTTCCTCCAGCCTTTCTCGATCGATTGGTCCGTCCACCGTAAAGATTCCCGGCATATTGTAGCTAAGCTCTCCGCCTTCCAGTTGACTCAAAATGTACATCCGTTTTTGGGCGGAAGAGACGGGATAATGGGTCCTTTCCTCAATGACTGGAATGGAACCATACGTATTTTGTTCCTTGCCAGAGATGACTTCTGCCATTTGCTCGATGGTCGAGTATTGGAACACTTCCCGCAGCGGCATCTCGATCCCCATCTCTTTGTGCATCTTCGCCACCAGCGTTGTCGCTCGCAAAGAATGTCCGCCAATGTCGAAGAAGTTGTCCTTCATGCCGATGCGCTCAAGTCCGAGCACTTCTTGCCAGATTTGCGCGAGTTGAGCTTCCATCGGGGTGCGCGGAGCCACGTATTCTGTCCCCGTTTGCATGCCCCCCTCTGGCGTTGGCAGCGCTTTGCGGTCCACTTTTCCGTTCACGTTCAACGGGATTTGCTCCATAGGCACAAAGAAGGACGGGATCATATAACTAGGCAATTCCTTTGACAAAGCGCTTCTTGCCTTGCTTGCGGTTAGAGCCCGATCTGCAACAAAATAAGCACACATATACGTTTGACCGTGATCATCTTCCCGAACGATAACGACTGCTTCTTTAACGGATTCCACACGCAGCAGGTGAGTCTCGATCTCTGAGAGCTCGATTCGGTAGCCGCGGATTTTTACCTGTTCGTCGATCCTGCCTTTGTATTCCAACGTACCGTCTGAGCGCCATCTTGCCAAATCTCCCGTCCGGTAGCTGCGTTCTCCTGGTCGGAACGGACTTGGGATAAATTTCTCATTTGTTAATTCTGGCTTGTTTGAATACCCTCTGGCTACCCCATCTCCACCCACAATCAGTTCACCCCAGGCGCCAATTGGCGCCAGATTCATGAACGGATCCACGACATACGCTGTGGAGTTGTGAATAGGACGGCCAATCGGTACTGCCTCTGTCTGTTCTTCCTTAATCTCTTGCGTGGTAGAGATTGTAGCGTTTTCGGTCGGCCCATAAGCGTTGATGATGCGAAGCCCCGGGTGATGCTGGAGCACGCGATTGATATGGGGCACGGATAGTACGTCTCCCCCAACGATCAACGTTTGTACGCCTGCAAACAGCTTGTTGTCCTGTTGGGAAAGCTGTTTGAACAAAGGCGTGACAAGTTGCATGGTGTTAATGCCGTACTCCTGAATGGTTTTCTTTAGCTTCGTGGCATCCAAAATCACATCGTTAGGCTCCAAATACAGCCGTCCGCCGTTTAATAGCGCTCCCCAAATTTCAAGCGTCGAAGCGTCAAACACGATCGCCCCCGTCTGCAGGATGCGGGTATGTTCGTTCAGTTCGGCATAGTTGGTGTTTTTCACCAGACGTACGACGTTTCGATGTTCGACCATCACCCCTTTTGGCTTGCCTGTTGACCCTGAAGTGTAGATCAGATTAGCCAGGTGATGGGGGCCTGTGATGGTATCCAGATTCGAGCCGTCTTCCTTATCCAACAACTCGTCATCCAAAACGATGGTTGTACCCGTGAAGGAGACGCTTTCCTGGAAGCGTCTTTGCACCAACAGTTGCTTCGCCCCTGAATCCTCCAGCATGTAGCGCATCCGTTCATCCGGATAGTCCGGGTCAATCGGTACATAGGCACCGCCTGCTTTCAAGATTCCCATTATCCCAACCATCATCTCCAGAGAACGTTCCACCAGGATGCCTATAGGCTGATCCGGCTGTACACCTTCTGCACGCAACCTCCGCGCAAGCCGGTTCGCCTTTTCGTTCAGCTCACGATACGTTAGTTGGCTTCCTTCATATACAACCGCAACCTGCTCCGGTGTATGCTCCACCTGCTCTTCAAATAACTGATGGATCGCCTTGTCTCGTGGATAGTCTGTAACCGTGTCGTTAAATACCTCCAGAATCTGCGTTTTCTCATCCGGGGTAATCATCTCAATCGCCGAAAGTTTCGTTTGCGGGTCTTTCACAATGACATCGATCAACTGCTTGAAGTGCTGTGCCATTCGCTCTACCGTTTCTCGTTTGTACAACGAGCTGGCGTATTCGATGCTGCATGTGATTCCTTCTGCTTCCTCTACCGCGATAAAGGTAAGATCAAACTTGGCAACGTTATGTTGATTCGGATAAACCCTACATGTCAGGCCCTCGATGTCCAGTGCCCCTTGCTCTGTGTTTTGCAGGATGAACATTGTATCGAACAACGGATTGCGACTTACATCTCTGGCCACATCTAGCTTGTTGACCAGTTCTTCAAACGGATAGTCCTGGTTCTCATAGGCTCTCAGTGCATTTTCTTTCACTTCTTGGACGTACGCATGGAACGGCTTTTCCCCCGACGGAGCGTTGCGCATCGCCAGCGTATTCACAAACATTCCCAGTATCTGCTGCAAATCCGCATGTGCTCTGCCGGCAATTGGCGTACCCACGATAATATCTTCTTGTCCACTGTACTTGGAAAGCAGCGTCGTATAGGCTGAGAGTAGAACCATGTACAAAGTCGTTCCGGTTTGCGCTGCAAGCTGTCGCAGCCCTTCGCTTCTTTGCCTGTCGATAACAAATTCGAACATATTTCCCTTAAAACTTCTGATTAGCGGCCTTGCGTAATCGGTTGGCAGATCAAGCACGGGAATCTCTCCGCTGCATACCTCCAGCCAATACGCCTCCTGCTGCTTCATCCGTTCGCTCTGCACCTCTGCCTGCTGCCATGCCGCATAATCCTTGTACTGAATCCGCAGCGGCGCAAGCTCCGCTCCTTGGTACAACTGAACAAATTCCTGCACCATAATCCCGATGGACGTTCCGTCGGAAATGATATGATGCATGTCAATGAGCAATACATGGCGATCCGGCTTGCATTCGATCAGCCCGACCCGTAAGAGCGGCGCCTGACTAAGATCAAAAACACGCACAAATTTGTGAAAGAGCCCTTCCACCTCTTCTTCGCTCGCCTGCATGTACGCCACGGCAAATTCCACGTCCTCGTGTACGCGCTGGACAGGTTCACCGTTGACCAACTCTATGCCGGTTCGCAACGCCTCGTGGCGACGGATTAGTTTGCGGAATGCTTCCTCCAGCCTCTCCCGATCCAGCGCTCCTTCCATCATCATAATGAGCGGCAAATTGTAGCTAAGCTCTCCGCCTTCCAGTTGACTCAAAATGTATAACTGTTTTTGCGCCGAGGAGACGGGATAATAAGTCCTTTCCTCAAGGACTGGGATGGAACCAACCCTATTATGTTCCTTGCCAGAGATGACTTCTGCCATTTGCTCAATGGTCGAGTATTGGAACACTTCCCGCAGCGACATCTCGATACCTATCTCTTTGTGCATCTTCGCCACTAGAGTCGTTGCCCGCAAAGAGTGTCCGCCGATGTCAAAGAAATTGTCCTTTATGCTAATGCGCTCAAGTCCAAGCACCTCTTGCCAGATTTGTACGAGTTGAGCTTCCATCGGGGTGCGCGGAGCCACATATTCTGTCCCCGTTAGCATGCCGCCTTCTGGCGTCGGCAGCGCATTACGATCTATCTTGCTATTTGGCGTGAGCGGCATCTGCACAAGCTGCACAAAGTAGGAAGGTACCATATATCCCGGCAGTTCCCGCAACAGCGCCGCTCTAAGTTCACCGACTTTCAACTCTTGGTCCGCCACGTAGTACGCACATAGATACTGCTGTTCATCCTTGTCTGGCCGCGCAATTACCACCGCTTCTTGAACAGACGCAACCTTCATCAGTTGCGATTCTATCTCACCAAGCTCAATCCGGTAGCCGCGAATTTTCACCAGATGGTCGATTCGACCCAAGTATTCGATATTGCCGTCCGACAGCCATTTTACCAAATCACCCGTTCGATACATTCTCTCTTCCGGGATAAATGGGTTTGCTACGAACTTTTCGTCGGTTAACTCTGGACGGTTCAAGTAGCCGCGCGCAAGTCCCTCTCCGGCAATACAAAGCTCTCCTGCTATGCCGATCGACTGCAGTTGATCGGCTGCATTCATCACATAAAATTGGGTATTTGCCAAGGGCTGGCCTATCCTTATTTTTTCTGCATCTGTTACGTCCGAAACGGATGACCATACCGTTGTTTCCGTTGGACCGTACATATTGTACAGACGTGCCTTCGTGCTTTGCTGCAAGCTTTCCAACAACGAACTCGGAAGTGCTTCCCCCCCGATCATGATCTCGCTAAGCACTTGGATACAATTCATGTGCTGCGGGGTTTGCAGCAGCATCTGCATTCTAGAGGGGGTCATTTGAATCATGTTCACTTGATTCTCCATGATCAGATCGCTTAACCTAGCAGGATCTGTCTGTTCCACCCCGCTTGCAAGCACGATTCTTACTCCAGCGGTTAAAGGCAGCAACGTTTCCAACACAAATATATCAAAAGAAATTGTCGTTACAGAGAGGATCGTTTTCCCAGGGGAAAAGTCAATCTTCTCGCAGATTGCCTCTATTAAGTTTACAACCGATCGATGCTCAAGCATGACTCCTTTCGGCTGGCCGGTAGACCCTGACGTGTAGATTACATAAGCCAAATCGCTCGAGGTGGCGACGGTTTCCAGATTCAAACCATCTTCCCTGTAAACCGCCGTATCATCTAGCTCCAGCACCTTTCCGTCAAAGGTCACTCGCTCCCGCAAACGGCGCTGTGTCAGCAGCAGCTTTGCTCCCGAATCCTCCAGCATGTAGCGAATCCGTTCCTCTGGATAATCCGAATCAATCGGCACATACGCTCCTCCGGCTTTCAAAATTCCCATTATCCCAACCATCATCTCCAGAGAACGCTCGGCCAGAATGCCGACCAGTTGGTTGGGCTGCATACCTTCCGCTCGCAACGTCCGCGCAAGTCGATTCGCCCTTTCATTTAGCTCGCGATAGGTCAACAGTTTATCTTCAAACACAATCGCGATACTCTCCGGCGTACGCTCCACCTGCTCTTCAAACAACTCGTGAATCGTCTTGTCTCGCGGATAGTCTGTAACCGTGCCGTTGAATACCTCCAGAATCTGCATTTTCTCATCCGGGGTAATCATCTCAATCGCCGAAAGTTTCATTTGCGGGTCTCTCACAATGACATCGATCAACTGCTTGAAGTGCTGTGCCATTCGCTCTACCGTTTCTCGTTTGTACAACGAGCTGGCGTATTCGATGCTGCATGTGATGCCTTCTGCTTCTTCAACTAGGTTGAAGGTAAGGTCAAACTTGGCCACATGATGCTCGAGCGGATAAGGGATACATTTCAAATCCCCAATGCTCAGTTCGCTTTGCTCTGTGTTTTGCAGGATGAACATCGTATCGAACAACGGATTTCGGCTTACATCTCTGGCCACATCTAGCTTGTTGACCAATTCTTCAAACGGATAGTCCTGGTTTTCATAGGCTCTCAGTGCATTTTCTTTCACTTCTTGGACGTACGCATGGAACGGCTTTTCCCCCGACGGAGCGTTGCGCATTGCCAGCGTATTCACAAACATCCCCAGCATCTGCTGCAAATCCGCATGTGCTCTTCCGGCAATTGGCGTACCCACGATAATATCTTCTTGTCCACTGTACTTGGAAAGCAACGTTGTATAGGCTGAAAGCAGTACCATGTACAACGTCGTTCCGGTTTGCGCTGCAAGCTGCCGCAGCCCTTCGCTTCTTTGCTTGTCGATAACAAATTCGAACGTATTTCCCTCAAAGCTTTTGACTGGCGGCCTTGCGTAATCGGTTGGCAGATCGAGCACTGGAATCTCTCCGCTACATACCTCCAGCCAATATGCCTCCTGCTTCTTCATCCGTTCGCTCTGCACGTCCGTCTGCTGCCAGGCCGCATAATCCTTGTACTGAATCCGCAGCGGCGCAAGCTCTGCTCCCTGGTACAACTGAACAAACTCCTGAACAAGAATGCCAATTGACGTTCCGTCAGAAATGATATGGTGCATGTCAATCATCAATAGATGGCGATCCGGCTTCCGTTCGATCAGCCCGACCCGCAAGAGCGGCGCATGGCTAAGATCAAATGCACGAACAAATTTGTGAAGGAGCCCTTCCACCTCTTCTTCGCTCGCATGCACGTACTCCACGGCAAATTCCACGTCCTCGCGTACCCGCTGGACAGGTTCACCGTTGACCAATTCTATGCCGGTTCGCAACGCCTCGTGGCGACGGATTAATTGGCGGAATACGGCCTCCAGCCTTTCTCGATCGATTGGCCCGTCCACCGTAAAGATACTCGGCATATTGTAGCTAAGCTCTCCGCCTTCCAGTTGACTCAAAATGTACATTCGTTTTTGTGCGGAAGAGACGGGATAATGGGTACTTTCTTCAATGACTGGAATGGAACCATACGTATTTTGTTCCTTGCCAGAGATGACTTCTGCCATTTGCTCGATGGTCGAGTATTGGAACACTTCCCGCAGCGACATCTCGATCCCCATCGCTTTGTGCATCTTCGCCACCAGCGTTGTCGCTCGCAAAGAATGCCCGCCAACGTCGAAGAAGCTGTCCTTCATGCCGATGCGCTCAAGTCCGAGCACTTCTTGCCAGATTTGCGCGAGTTGAGCTTCCATCGGTGTGCGAGCCGCTACGTATTCGACTCCGGTTTCCATGCTTCCCTCTGGCGTTGGCAGCGCTTTGCGGTCCACTTTTCCGTTCACATTCAAAGGGATTTGCTCCACGTGCACAAAGAAAGACGGGATCATATAACTAGGCAATTCCTTTGACAAAGCGCTTCGTACCTTGCTTGCGGTTAGAGCCCGATCTGCAACAAAATACGCACACATATACGTTTGACCGTGATCATCTTCCCGTACGATAACCACTGCTTCTTTAACGGATTCCACACGCAGCAGGTGAGTCTCGACCTCTGAGAGCTCGATTCGGTAGCCGCGGATTTTGACCTGTTCGTCGATCCGGCCTTTGTATTCCAACGTACCGTCTGCGCGCCACCTTGCCAAATCTCCCGTCCGGTAGCTGCGTTCTCCTTGCCGGAACGGGCTTGGGATAAACTTCTCGTCTGTTAATTCTGGCTTGTTTACATATCCTCTGGCTACCCCATCTCCACCAACAATCAGTTCGCCCCAGGCGCCAATTGGCACTAGATTCATGAACGAATCCACGACATAAGCTGTGGAATTGTGAATAGGACGGCCAATCGGCACTGCCTCTGTCTGTTCTTCCTTAATCTCATGCGTGGTAGAGAATGTTGTGTTCTCGGTCGGCCCATATCCGTTGATGATGCGAAGCCCCGGATGATGCTGGAGCACGCGATTGATATGGGGCACGGATAGGACGTCTCCCCCAACGATCAACGTTTGTACGCCTGCGAACAGCTTGCTGTCCTGTTGGGAAAGCTGATTGAACAGAGGCGAAGTCAGCCACATGGTGGTAATGCCGTACTGCTGGATCGTTTTCTTTAGCTTCGTGGCATCCAAAATCACATCGTTAGGCTCCAGATACAGACGTCCGCCGTTTAATAGCGCTCCCCAAACTTCAAACGTCGAAGCGTCAAACACGATCGCCCCCGTCTGCAGGATGCGGGTCTGTTCGTTCAGTTCGGCATAGTTGGTGTTTTTCACCAGACGCACGACGTTTCGATGTTCAACCATTACCCCTTTGGGCTTGCCTGTTGACCCTGAAGTGTAGATCAGATTAGCCAGGTGATGGGGGCCTGTGATGGTCTCTAGATTCGAGCCGTCCTCCTTATCCAACAACGCGTCATCCATAACGATGGTTGTACCCGTGAAGGAGACGCTTTCCTGGAAACGTCTTTGCACCAACAATTGCTTCGCCCCGGAATCCTCCAGCATGTAGCGCATCCGTTCATCCGGATAGTCCGGGTCAATCGGTACATAGGCACCGCCTGCTTTCAAGATTCCCAATATCCCAACCATCATCTCCAGAGAACGCTCCACCAGGATGCCTATTGGCTGATCCGGCTGTACACCTTCTGCGCGTAATCTCCGCGCAAATCGATTCGCCCTTTCATTTAGCTCGCGATAGGTCAACAGCTTATCTTCAAACACAATCGCGATACTCTCCGGCGTTCGCTCCGCTTGTTCTTCAAACAACTGGTGAATCGTCTTGTCTCGCGGATAGCCTGTAACCGTATCGTTGAATACCTCCAGAATCTGCGTTTTCTCATCCGGGGTAATCATCTCAATCGCCGAAAGTTTCGTTTGCGGGTCTTTCACAATGACATCGATCAACTGCTTGAAGTGCTGTGCCATTCGTTCTACCGTTTCTCGTTTGTATAGCGAACTTGCGTATTCGATGCTGCATACGATGCCTTCTACGTCTTCCACCAGGTCGAAGGTAAGGTCAAACTTGGCCACATGATGCTTGAGCGGATACGGGATACATTTCAAATCCCCAATGCTCAGTTCGCTTTGCTCTGTGTTTTGCAGGATGAACATCGTATCGAACAACGGATTGCGGCTTACATCTCTGGCCACATCTAGCTTGTTGACCAGTTCTTCAAACGGATAGTCCTGGTTTTCATAGGCTCTCAGTGCATTTTCTTTCACTTCTTGGACGTACGTATGGAACGGCTTTTCCCCCGACGGAGCGTTGCGCATCACCAGCGTATTTACAAACATCCCCAAAATCTGCTGCAAATCCGCATGTGCTCTGCCGGCAATTGGCGTACCCACGATAATATCTTCTTGTCCACTGTACTTGGAAAGCAGCGCCGTATAGGCTGAGAGCAGTACCATGTACAACGTCGTTCCGGTTTGCGCGGCAAGCTGTCGCAGCCCTTCGCTTCTTTCCTTGTCGATAACAAATTCGAACGTATCTCCCTTGAAACTTTTGACTGCTGGTCTTGCGTAATCGGTTGGCAGATCGAGCACTGGAATCTCTCCACTACATACCTCCAGCCAATACGCCTCTTGCTTCTTCAGCCGTTCGCTCTGCACGTCCGTCTGCTGCCAGGCCGCATAATCCTTGTACTGAATCCGCAGCGGCGCAAGCTCCTCTCCCTGGTACAACTGAACAAACTCCTGAACAATAATCCCGATGGACGTTCCGTCGGAAATGATATGATGCATATCAATCATCAATACATGGTGATCTGGCTTCCGTTCGATCAGCCCGACCCGCAAGAGTGGCGCATGGCTAAGATCAAATGCACGCACAAATTTGTGAAGGAGCGCTTCCACCTCTTCTTCGCTCGCATGCACGTACTCCACGGCAAATTCCACGTCCTCGTGTACCCGCTGGGCAGGTTCACCGTTGACCATTTCTATGCCGGTTCGCAACACCTCGTGGCGACGGATTAATTGGCGGAATACGGCTTCCAGCCTTTCTCGATCGATTGGTCCGTCCACTGTAAAGATACCCGGCATATTGTAACTAAGCTCTCCGCCTTCCAGTTGACTCAAAATGTACATCCGTTTTTGTGCGGAAGAGACGGGATAATAAGTACTTTCTTCAATGACTGGAATGGAACCATACGTATTTTGTTCCTTGCCAGAGATGACTTCTGCCATTTGCTCGATGGTCGAGTATTGGAACACTTCCCGCAGCGACATCTCGATCCCCATCGCTTTGTGCATCTTCGCCACCAGCGTTGTCGCTCGCAAAGAATGCCCGCCAACGTCGAAGAAGCTGTCCTTCATGCCGATGCGCTCAAGTCCGAGCACTTCTTGCCAGATTTGCGCTAGTTGAGCTTCCATCGGGGTGCGCGGAGCCACATATTCTGTCCCCGTTTGCATGCCCCCCTCTGGCGTTGGCAGCGCTTTGCGGTCCACTTTTCCGTTCACATTCAAAGGAATTTGCTCCACGTGCACAAAGTAAGACGGGATCATATAACTAGGCAATTCCTTTGACAAAGAGCTTCTTACCTTGCTTGCGGTTAGAACCCGATCTGCAACAAAATAGGCGCACAAGTGTTTTTGTCCAGTTTCATCTTCTCGTGCAGTGACGACGGCCTCCTGTACGGCTTCTAGTTTCATCAAATGGGTTTCGAGTTCACCCAGCTCGATTCGGTAGCCGCGGATTTTTACCTGTTCGTCGATCCGGCCTTTGTATTCCAACGTACCGTCTGCGCGCCACCTTGCCAAATCTCCCGTCCGGTAGCTGCGTTCTCCTGGCCGGAACGGGTTTGGGATAAACTTCTCGTCTGTTAATTCTGGCTTGTTTACATATCCTCTGGCTACCCCATCTCCACCCACAATCAGTTCGCCCCAGGCGCCAATTGGCACTAGATTCATGAACGGATCCACGACATAAGCTGTGGAATTGTGAATGGGACGGCCAATCGGAACGGCCCCTGTCTGTTCTTCCTTAATCTCATGCGTGGTAGAGAAGGTTGTGTTCTCGGTCGGCCCATATCCGTTGATGATGCGAAGCCCCGGATGATGCTGGCGCACGCGATTGATATGGGGCACGGATAGTACGTCTCCCCCAACGATCAACGTTTGTACGCCTGCGAACAGCTTGCTGTCCTGTTGGGAAAGCTGATTGAACAGCGGCGAAGTCAGCCACATGGTGGTAATGCCATACTGCTGGATCGTTTTCTTTAGCTTCGTGGCATCCAAAATCACATCGTTCGGCTCCAGATACAAACGTCCACCGTTTAATAGCGCTCCCCAAATTTCAAACGTCGAAGCGTCAAACACGATCGCCCCCGTCTGCAGGATGCGGGTATGTTCGTTCAGTTCGGCATAGTTGGTGTTTTTCACCAGACGTACGACGTTTCGATGTTCGACCATCACCCCTTTTGGCTTGCCTGTTGACCCTGAAGTGTAGATCAGATTAGCCAGGTGATGGGGGCCTGTGATGGTATCCAGATTCGAGCCGTCTTCCTTA
>NZ_WSTC01000062.1 GCF_009789195.1 Paenibacillus sp. MMS18-CY102
ACTGGTAGTAACCATTTTCGGAAGTCGACATATACACCGCGTAGCTGGTTGCATGCATCACGCTATTCCACGTAACTGTTGCGGTTGTATCCCCTGCTACCACTTGAACGTTGGTCGGTGCACCCGGACGAATCAAGGCGATTTCATTGGAAACCACACTCGTTGCCGATCCGTTCACTGCCGTTACGACATAGTAATAGGACTTGTACTGATTGTCCCCATTTATTGAATCTACATCGAGATAGCCCATGTAAGACCCATTTTGCACAATGCCAATGCTTGTATAAGGACCTCCTGGCGTCTCCGAGCGTTTTACTTCATAATGTGCCGCTCCTGCAATCTGCGTCCAGGTTAAGTTAAGCCCGCCATCGCTATCTATGAACTTCGTAACATTCGGCGCACTTAATGTGCTAGTTACTTCAATTGAATAACCACTTGTTCCACCTGCATTAACTGCCTGGATGACGTAATAGTACGTTGTGCCAGAAGTAACCGAATAATCTAAATAAGCAGAACTGGTTACATTAGTGGCAATTACCGTGTATGGTCCACCTGCAACCGTAGCTCTCTGTACAATGTAGGAATTGGCCTCCAGAACAGCGTCCCAAGTTATGTTTACTTGAGAATTTGTCCAAATTGCACTTACATTTACCGGCGCGTTTGGCGCAGTAACTTGAATTGTAGCAGAGACTTCATTTGAATTCGCACTCTCTACCGGTCCATACAAAGCAGATACTACGTAATAGTAAGTTTTTCCACCTACTAAATTTGTATCAGTGTATGTGAGTTGGGCTGCTGGAAGTGAGGCGATATTCGAATACGGCCCTCCTGCTTCTACAGAACGTCTAACCACATACCCAGTAGCCCCGTCTGTCGCATTCCAGTTTAAGATAGACTGTTTGTCTTCAACCGTTGCAGTAAGTTGCGGATGCAAGTTACCAACCCCGAAAAGATTAAATTCTGATACATACAAAGAGGAAGATTTCAGAACGATCGCATACACACCCGTAATAGGAGCTGGAAGACTCTCAATTCCGTTATTCGCAATAGGCTTGTATTGACCGATTTTCACATTATTACTGTCGTAAAATTCCACATACGAATCATAACCATTTTGATTATTTATAATCACCGAATTAATCGTTTGTGGGGCAGAGAACTTGTACCAAGCCACACTGGAACCCAAGCTTTGCTTGGTAGATACGTTATTATCGGTGAATAGCTGGGTTGTAGAAGATTTGTTTCCTAGTGCTGTACCTGTATTGAGCGTCACGCCGTCCAATAAACCGCCCGTGTACTTTGTTGCATTGGGCAACACAGTCACCACATTGGATTTCATACTTTCACCAGCTTCATTGCTAGCTGTAACGGCATAATAATAAGTCGTTCCGTTCGTTACCGTTGTATCCCTGTAGGTTGTGCCCGTAAGATTGGTAGCAATCGTTTCGAATGGGCCCGACGTAGACGTTGTAGACCGTTGGACGTTATACCACTTGGCTCCGGTTGAACTCCAATCAACTTCCGTCCACTTGTCCCATCCCGCGGAAAAGCCAACAGTAGGTACATTAGGTATAGCCGGAGGGGCTGTATAGACATTAAATTCATATGCATACAAGGAGGTTGATTTTAGAACGACCGCATACACACCCGTAATTGGGGTTGGGAGACTCTCAACTCCATTATTCGTAATAGGCGTGTACTGACCGATTTTCACATTGTTACTATCATAAAATTCCACATACGAATCATACCCATTTAAATTGTTGATAAGCACTGAATTTATCGTTTGTGGGGCAGAGAACTTGTACCAAGCCACACTGGAACCCAAGCTTTGCTTGGTAGATACGTTATTATCGGTGAATAGCTGGGTTGTAGCCGATTTGTTTCCTAGTGCTGTACCTATATTGAGCGTCACACCGTCCAATAAACCGCCCGTGTACCTCGTTGTGTTAGGCAGTACGGTCACCACATTAGAGTTCGCACTTTCACCAGCTTCATTGCTAGCTGTAACGGCATAGTAATAAGTCGTTCCGTTCGTTACCGTTGTATCCCTGTAGGTTGTGCCCGTAAGATTGGTAGCAATCGTTTCGAATGGTCCCGATGAAGACGTTGTAGACCGTTGGACGTTATACCATTTGGCCCCGGTTGAACTCCAATCGATTTCCGTCCATTTGTCCCATCCCCCGGAAAAGACAACAGTAGGTACGTTAGGTATAGCCGGAGGGGCTGTATAGACATTAAATTCATATGCATACAAGGCGGTTGATTTGAGAACGACCGCATACACACCCGAAATTGGGGTTGGGAGACTCTCAACTCCATTATTTGTAATAGGCGTGTACTGACCGATTTTTACGTTGTTACTATCATAAAATTCCACATACGAATCATAGCCATTTAAATTGTTGATAAGCACTGAGTTAATCGTTTGTGGGGCAGAAAACTTATACCAAGCCACACTGGAACCCAAGTTTTGCTTGGTAGATACATTATTATCGGTGAATAGCTGGGTTATAGAAGATTTGTTTCCTAGTGCTGTACCTATATTGAGCGTCACGCCGTCCAATAAACCGCCCGTGTACCTCGTTGTATTAGGCAGTACAGTCACCACATTGGATTTCACACTTTCACCAGCTTCATTGCTAGCTGTAACGGCATAGTAATAAGTCGTTCCGTTCGTTACCGTTGTATCCCTGTAGGTTGTGCCCGTAAGATTGGCAGCAATCGTTTCGAATGGGCCCGATGAAGACGTTGTGGACCGTTGGACGTTATACGATTTGGCTCCGGTTGAACTCCAATCGACTTCCGTCCACTTGTCCCATCCCCCGGAAAAACTGATTGTCGGCACATTGGGTACAACTGCTGGGGTTGTATAAACGTTAAATTCCGACGCATACAAGTAGGAAGAAGATTTGAGAACGACTGCATACACACCCGTAATAGGGGCTGGAAGGCTCTCAACTCCATTACTTGTAATAGGTGTATATTGACCGATTTTTACATTGTTATTGTCGTAAAATTCTACAAACGTATCATTATATCCAGAGAGATTATTGATAACCACTGAACTTATTGTTTGTGGTGTGGAAAACTTATGCCAAGCAACATTGGAATTCAAGCTGATCTTGGTAGATGCGCTGTTATCCGTTAATAGCTGGGTTGTAGCGGCTTTGTTTCCTAGTGCTGTACCTGTATTGAGCGTCACGCCGTCCAATAAACCGCCCGTGTACTTTGTTGCACTAGGCAGTACGGTCACCACATTGGATTTCACACTTTCACCAGCTTCGTTGCTAGCCGTAACGGCATAGTAATAAGTCGTTCCGTTCGCCACCGTTGTATCCCTGTAGGTTGTGCCCGTAAGATTGGTAGCAATCGTTTCGAATGGGCCCGACGTAGACGTTGCAGACCGTTGGACGTTATACCACTTGGCTCCGGTTGAACTCCAATCAACTTCCGTCCACTTATCCCATCCCGCGGAAAAACTAATGGTCGGCACATTGGGTACAACTGCTGGGGTTGTATAAACGTTAAATTCCGACGCATACAAGTAGGAAGAAGATTTGAGAACGACTGCATACACACCCGTAATAGGGGCTGGAAGGCTCTCAACTCCATTACTTGTAATAGGTGTATATTGACCGATCTTTACATTATTATTGTCGTAAAACTCCACAAACGTATCATTATATCCAGAGAGATTATTGATAACCACTGCATTAATCGTTTGCGGTGCGGTAAACGTGTACCAAGCAACATTGGAATTCAAGCTGATCTTGGTAGATGCGCTATTATCCGTTAATAGCTGGGTTGTAGCGGCTTTGTTTCCTAGTGCTGTACCTGTATTGAGCGTCACGCCGTCCAATAAACCGCCCGTGTACTTTGTTGCACTAGGCAACACGGTCACCACATTGGATTTCACACTTTCACCAGCTTCATTGCTAGCTGTAACGGCATAGTAATAAGTCGTTCCGTTCGTTACCGTTGTATCCCTGTAGGTTGTGCCCGTAAGATTGGTAGCAATCGTATCAAATGGGCCCGATGAAGACGTTGTGGACCGTTGGACGTTATACCATTTGGCACCGGTTGAACTCCAATCGATTTCCGTCCACTTGTCCCATCCCGCGGAAAAACTAATGGCCGGCACATTAGGTGTACCTGTAGGAGTTGTATAAACGTTAAATTCTGATGCATACAAGTAAGAAGCAGATTTGAGAACAACTGCATACACACCCGTAATAGGGGCTGGAAGGCTCTCAACTCCATTACTTGTAATAGGCGTGTACTGACCGATTTTTACATTGTTACTGTCGTAAAACTCCACAAACGTATCATTATATCCAGAGAGATTATTGATAACCACTGCATTAATCGTTTGTGGTGCGGTAAACGTGTACCAAGCAACATTGGATACCAAGTTCTTCTTGGTAGATGTGTTATTGTCCGTTAATTCCGTAACCGTAGTAAAGGTAGGGTTATTAAAAGTCGCCCCGCTTTTTAAGGGGAGGTTATCCAACAATCCTCCTGAATACGTGGTAGGTGCCGCTGAAACATTAATTGCAGGGACAATCTGGAACAGTAATGCTAGAATTAAAAAGATACGAGTAACTATTTTCAAAATTTCCCCTCCATTATTAAATCAATGTTTTCCCAAAATCTCTCTCAAGATTACATACCTCGAGATGAACAGAATGCCTAGTAAGTGAATATCCTCTAAGAACTGCTCCGTCTAACCTGCTAAAGCTTCTTCATCTGTCGCTGAACCTACACCGGGTTGGTAATCTATCACTTCCATTTCCCACTCTCTGAGATAACATTTGTTAAACTATGTAGCATCTTTGATATACTAGAATAATATTTCAGTAATTGCAATAAAAATGCACCGATTTAAACAGGGAAAATATATAAAACGATTACATTCCAGCAAAAAATAAGTGACGGTCTTCTCATCAGACTTTCTGCAGAATAGCTATCCCAAACCTTTCTGGAGAAGTTGACTTGCAAACATAAAAAAATACACCGCCAGGATCTAAGACCCATCTGGCGATGTATTTAATATCGATATACAGTTATACGTCTGTCCGATCCTTAGCCCTCGCAGCCTTGCCAACCCGAACCTTCTTCACCTCATACATACTCACGACCGTGCTAATCACGTACTCTGGAGGCTGCTTGCCCCGCGCATCCCGATGCCCTTGAATATGCTCAGGGCTTTTCTCCCACGCCTTCCACGCCTCTTCTGACTCCCAGCGGATAAGCAACGCTACCTCGTCCACCTCTCTAGCGCGTTTATTCACCATAACCGTAATATCAATGAGGCCTTTTCTAGCGTCAAGTGCGCCCTCCTTGCTAAAGCGTTCGACAACTTGATCGGCGTAACCGGGCTTAACTGAAATCGTCCTCTTCTGAATGAGCATCATTATTCCCTCCTTCATTGAATCCCTCTGCCTTGCCATACTATCTCTTCGAAATAATTAGTAGATACACAAAATACGGCACACCAATAATAGAAACAACAATGCCAACTGCAAGCTCAGCAGGGGCAAAAACCGTCCTCCCGATGAAGTCCGCGACAACAATCATTAAGGAGCCGAGCAGCCCGCTGATTGGAAGGTTCAGCTGATGGCGCAGCCCGACCAGCCTTCGCGCCATATGTGGTGCAATAAGGCCAATAAACGCAATACTGCCGGATACGGCGACACTAACACTAACAAGCCCTATGCTGCAGACCAAAAGCCAATTGCGCTCACGCTCTACCTTCACGCCTAAGCCGCGAACATTCAATTCATCAAGCTGGAACAGATCAAGCACCTTCGAACGGGCCCAAATAATCGGAGGCAGCAAAATCAACCACGGCAGCATCATCACGATGTACTGCCAATTTGCGTTATAGATACTCCCGGCGAGCCATACTGTTGCCATTTCAAAGTCATTTGGATTCATTTTCAAACTAATATACATCGATAGCGAACCAAAGCCTGTAGCGACCGCGATGCCAACGAGAATGACTCGCTGCGGGTCCAAGCTCCCCTGATGCCTCGCAAATATAAAGATCATTGCCGTCGCGGCAAGCCCGCCAGCAATTCCGAACATCGGCATGAGCAGCACTGAAGCCCAGCCAGACACATCGATTTGCCCTTGAAACACGAGCATAAACAGAACAACAGCCATCCCTGCTCCCGCATTAATGCCCAGGATTCCTGGCTCCGACAGCGGATTGCGCGTAACGCCTTGAATAACGGAGCCCGCCAGTCCCAACGCGAACCCTACCATCACACCTAACACGATACGCGGAAGCCGGAATTCGAAGATAACTAGGTCAAACTCACGCACCGGATCTAACCTCAAAAAGGTCTTTATAACATCCCGCACGCTAATATCGTATGTACCGTTCGTTAAACTCACATACACGGCGGCCAGCAAGAGCATCAATGCCGTTACCAACACGAGATAAAACTTTGGTGTCTCAGCTCTAAGCATGCTTGCCCCCTCCTCTTGTCTTAATCAGATACAGAAAGAAGGGAACGCCGAACAGCGCCGTTACTACACCGACCGGAGTCTCGAACGGGTAATTCACGAACCGCGCCAACAAATCGCTAACAACTAGAAAGGACCCTCCAATAACACCGGATACGGGAACGATCCATCTGTAATCAATACCGGAAATAAATCTAGCGATATGCGGAACGATAAGGCCGATGAAAGCAATTTTGCCCGCCAGAGCAACCGATACGCCTGTCAAAATAACGACAGATAACATAGTTAAGCCTTTGACCCATTTTGTTCGCACACCGAGGTTGGCTGATATTTCTTCCCCTAGAGACAGAAGCGTTACGGACCGGGATAAAAACATTGCCAATATGATCCCCACCACCGCAAAAGGAATAGATATCTTTATTAACCCCGGATCCATCTGATCGAGCCTAGCGTTATACCAAAAACTAATATCCTGCGAGATTTGTTTATACATGGCAGTAGCTGCGGCAACACCATTTAGGAATGTGCCAACGATTGTACCGAGAATCGCGATTCCTACTGGGGACAGGCCATTCGGTACGAGCCAAGCAAGTCCGAAAACAAGCCCAACTCCAATTGCGGAGCCAATCATAGACAATGCTACGAGTCCTACAGAATGGACATCCGGCAGGAATGCAACCGCCAGCGTCACGACAAACACCGATCCGTCTGATACGCCAAGTATGGATGGGGAAGCCAGGTAATTTCTCGTCATCCCTTGCATTAATGCCCCCGAAATCGCCAAAAAAGCGCCGATCATGAGCGATCCAATCGCCCTAGGCACCCTAGAGGTACGTATAATCTGATGGTCAATGTTGTCCGGATCAAAATGAAACAACGCATCCCACACCGTATGGAGTGCGATCTGCTTCGCCCCGAGCACGACGGACAACACGACTACAATCCCCATTGCGAACGGTGCTAGCAGCAGCACCGTCGCGGGGACAACATTTTGTTTTTGTATCATGAAGTCATCTCACTTACCCGTATAAAGCTTCGTTTTTTTCAATGCATTGAGGAAATTGATTTTGCTGTAAGCCGTTCCGCCTTGAGCGAGCGGATCGACCAAGTTAATGAAGACGTTGCCGTTCTTCACAGCCTTGAGGCTCTTCCAAATCGGGTTTTTCTTCAAATTTTCAAGCGCTTTAGGCTGATCCACGTTCTCATCTGCTGAGAATTGCAAGAAAATGTAGTCCGGGTTGGTTCCCGCAAACTTCTCCAGTGAAATCTCTTCCTGCGCTTTAGCTTTCGAGATGATGCTAGGTACCGGTGCACCAAGATCGGCGTATAGGGAAGGATTGAAGAACAAGTCTTGCTGGTAGATGAACAAGTTGCCTGTCCGAATACGAAGTGCCACCGCGCTCTTGCCCTTCAGCTTCGACGAGAGCTTCAGCTTCGCGTCGGCCAACGAATTTTTATACTGTGTAATGGCTTGAGTCGCCTTAGCTTTTATCCCCGTCAGGTTTGCCAACAAGGTTAGGTTGTCTTCCCAATCAGAGGACACGTGCGACACTGGAATCGTCGTTGCGATCTTCGCAAGCTTCTTGTTCGTCTCTTCTGGGAATTTCGTGCTCGATAGAATGATATCTGGGTGCAGCTTCAGAATGGTCTCAAAATTGGGCTGTGTCTTCTCGCCAATTCCGGTAACACCGGAAGTGATGCTTGAGAATATCGCCGGGAACTTGCCTCCGACCTGAGGAGCCCCCAGCGGCTTGAAGTTCAACACCAGCGCATCTTCCATCGCTTCGAACGAGCCAACGATAACGATTTTGACCGTTCTAATCGGAACGGTATATTTAGCCCCATTGTAATTAATGACCTTCGTACTTGCCGCGGCAGAGACTTTGCTTGCAGCCGTTCCGCTTATCGTGAACGCAATCCCCATAAGCATGACGAGAGCTAATGATAAACCTTTCCATCCTTTGAAACTGAACATTTCGAACCACACCATCCTCGTGTCTGTTTAGAATGATAATCATTATTAATTAGATTGTAATCGATAGCGCCGTTCTCGAACATGGACAATATCCAGAATTGATCTGGATGATATTCGCATATGCGCATATTATCCAACATTCTCTGGAAGGCATAGGTCGAATATGCTTTCTACGGACCCGAGCAAGCACGAATTGGTGCGAATACGGTCGATGGCCATTCGTCACAGTATTTAGACATAAAAAAACATCGCCATGGCGTATAGGCACATGACGATGCATTTGAAGTCCATGTATAACACAAAACACCTTCAAGACCGGCACCCAACCTGAAGGTAGGATGCTTTCCCTTGAAGGTGTTTATATTTGCCTCACACTATGGGACCAGTCCCATGGCATGAATAAAAGTTTCTCAAATCGGGATGACACGATTCGAACATGCGACCCCCTGGTCCCAAACCAGGTGCTCTACCAAGCTGAGCTACATCCCGTAAATGGCGTGCCCTAAGAGATTCGAACTCCTGACCTTTTGATTCGTAGTCAAACGCTCTATCCAGCTGAGCTAAGGGCACTAATTATGGAGCGGAAGACGGGAATCGAACCCGCGACCCTCGCCTTGGCAAGGCGATGCTCTACCGCTGAGCCACTTCCGCATAGATGGTGCGGTTGAGAGGACTCGAACCTCCACGGGCGTACGCCCACTACCCCCTCAAGATAGCGTGTCTGCCATTCCACCACAACCGCATATGAAGTTAAAAGTGAGCCATGTAGGACTCGAACCTACGACACCCTGATTAAAAGTCAGGTGCTCTACCAACTGAGCTAATGGCTCTTGATGTAAAAGAAATGGTGGAGGATGATGGATTCGAACCACCGAACTCAGAGAGAGCAGATTTACAGTCTGCCGTGTTTAGCCACTTCACTAATCCTCCATAAAACATGGTGCCGGCGATAGGAGTCGAACCCACGACCTACTGATTACAAGTCAGTTGCTCTACCAACTGAGCTACACCGGCATATTCATTTCTCAAAAAATGGTGGCTCGGGACGGAATCGAACCGCCGACACAAGGATTTTCAGTCCTTTGCTCTACCAACTGAGCTACCGAGCCTAATTGCTGAATAATAATGGCGGAGCCGACGGGATTCGAACCCGCGGTCTCCTGCGTGACAGGCAGGCATGTTAGGCCTCTACACCACGGCTCCACACGATTTCTTCGGCAGCAATCCGAAGTTGAAATTGGTTGCGGGGGCAGGATTTGAACCTGCGGCCTTCGGGTTATGAGCCCGACGAGCTACCGAGCTGCTCCACCCCGCGACAGTATTTTAAATAAATGGTGGAGGCTGACGGGATCGAACCGCCGACCCTCTGCTTGTAAGGCAGATGCTCTCCCAGCTGAGCTAAGCCTCCATATGGTGACCCGTAGGGGATTCGAACCCCTGTTACCTCCGTGAAAGGGAGGTGTCTTGACCCCTTGACCAACGGGCCGAACTAAAATTTAATCTGGCAGAGAGGAAGGGATTCGAACCCTCGAGACCCGGTTAGAGCCTACACGATTTCCAATCGTGCTCCTTCGACCACTCGGACACCTCTCTATAACTGGCTCCCCGAACAGGACTCGAACCTGTGACAACTCGATTAACAGTCGAGTGCTCTACCAACTGAGCTATCAGGGAACAGTATAAAATTAGTGGTGGAGCCAAGCGGGATCGAACCGCTGACCTCCTGCTTGCAAGGCAGGCGCTCTCCCAGCTGAGCTATGGCCCCGTATGAAAAAGAAATGGTTGGCCTTAGTGGACTCGAACCACCGACCTCACCCTTATCAGGGGTGCGCTCTAACCAGCTGAGCTAAAGGCCAATAAAAAAACCACATTGCTGTGGCAGTGATTTCTATCAAGCATAAAATCACACCTTGAAAACTGGATACGAATGCTGAAGCAATACAATTTAGCTGGCATTAACGCTTAGGATAAGCCCTCGACCTATTAGTACCCGTCAGCTGCACGCATTGCTGCGCTTCCACCTCGAGCCTATCAACCTGGTCGTCTTCCAGGGGTCTTACTAATTGGGAAATCTCATCTTGAGGGGGGCTTCGCGCTTAGATGCTTTCAGCGCTTATCCCGTCCGCACTTGGCTACCCAGCGATGCTCCTGGCGGAACAACTGGTACACCAGCGGTGCGTCCATCCCG
>NZ_WSTC01000063.1 GCF_009789195.1 Paenibacillus sp. MMS18-CY102
CGGCCCGCGCCATCGCGCCGCAGGCCGCCGGCGCAGCGAGCGCCAGCTTCGCTAGCGCCGCTCTGCTCGCAGCCTGCGGCCTGGCGAGCGCAGCAGGCTTGCTCGCGCTGCGCAGCCGCCTGCTGCGCGCTGCGCCCTGCAGCGCCCGCACGCTCGCAGCCTCGGCTGCGCTGCTCGCCGGCGGCACCGCAACGCTCGCCGCGCTAATGCCCGCCGCGCTATTCGCGCGAATCGGCGGGCATTATGAGACGGCGGCTTCGCGCGCCTCCATGTACGCCGACGCGCTCGCGCTATGGCGGGAAGCGCCGCTGCTTGGCTATGGCGGCGATGCATGGCGGCTGCTTGCCGGCGAGCGCCTCGGCATCCGTGAGGTCCATAGCGGCTACTTGGACCTATTGCTTAACGCAGGCATTGTTGGCCTTGCGCTACTGCTTACTATTTTTTCTTTACTAATTGCGGCAATCGTTCGCTCGGGCGAGCGCCGAATTATGCTTGCGCCAATCGTAGTCTTGCTGCTGCATGCAGCGATTGATTTTGACATGAGCTATGGCTGTTGGTGGCTATTATTTTTGGCTATGGCTGCCTATGGGCTGGAGAGGCAGGAAAACTGCCATTTCGCGGCAATCGAACCCGATTAATCTATCAGGCGCCATTCGTCCATTCGCAATCTCTCTTCCATGCATATATTGCTTGTGGTACAACATGCAATATTTATTGCCAAATAGGAAGGGAGAGTATAGTATTGTCGAGCAAAAAACCTCCATATCTCGTGCCGGGCGGCGTCATACGCAAAGTAAAGGTGCCAACATCGATCAGGCAATCCGGTCCAATCCTCAGCAGGTTTACTGTGGTTTGGGTCCAAACTAGCGGCGTGCCGTTCCGGACGACGAACTTCTTTGCACAGCTTGTCCGCAATGGCGTTGTTGTTGCAACAGCAGGCTTTGATCCGTTCGGGGTCGCCCGCTTTAACAACATCACTACATTGACTACAGCAACATTCCAGCTCCGTGCGTTCAACCCATTCGGCGTTCTTCAACGCGTTCGTACTGTGCCGAGCGGCGTCGAAGCTTTTGCCATCATCGGCTAAGCCCATTTCACACACAGGCAAAGAAGAGCCTTATCCTACGAACCGCGATATGCGAGCGGGCGAGGATGAGGCTCTTTTTCTGCAATACAGCTATTTATGGCACTAACCCTAACCGCCAAAAGCGTCACGGAACGCTTCGCATAACGCGGCTCGGTCGACTTCCCAGAGCTCGGCGATTTCCGCGCTGACATTCTCGTCCCACCAATCGGACAGCAGCTTGCGATTGCTCTGGTTCTCAGAGATCCAAGGGAGGTTCAGCGCAACTTTTTTAAAATAAATCTTTTCCGCCTCGTCCTGCTTCTCCTTCGGAATCCACGTTTTCAGCCGTTTGGCGGTCCGATACAACTCGTTGCTGCAAGCTCTTTTTATTTTGCGTGCAGTTGGATAACCGGTGGAATGCTTCTCAAAAGTGGGCTTCATGCGACAACCGCCTCCTATACGGCTATCGTATGCGCCAATCAGGCTAGCGGACACATAGCCGCCAAGCCCAAAAGCCTATTGCACGAAGATATAGCCGACCATCGGACCGCCGCTGCGCAAATCGGTATGCGTCAGGCACTGGATCGGGTATGTGCCTGCATGTTCAGCCGTAAAACGGACAATGGTCGTTTCCCCTTTTGTCACGGTACCCTTAATGCCAAGCCCTTCGATCACGAATGGATGCTTATCGCCGCTAATGCCAGTAATGCGCAGCTCGACGGGCACGCCCTTCTTGACGTTGAAGTTGCCGGGGCTCCATACATACGCCTCTAACATCTTTCCGGCACGGTCAGTCGTCTCAAATTCACCGGTAACGATCTGGAACACCTGTGCCTGGCTGCCATCCGCATTGCCAACCTCCGCATTCGCGAGAGTTGGCTCCGCAGCATTCCAACGCCACACGGCTGTAGCTACCAATACGACGAGCACGATGACCGCTGCCCATTGGAGCTGCCTTTTTTTGACGACCACGAATTTGGTCATGGAACATTCCCTCCGTTTCTGCGTACCTACTCTAGGCTAGTCTATGCGCGGGCTTGTCAGTCGATGACGAGTGTAGCGGGTGAGGCAAAGTATGTGCTAGAATACGAAACAAGCAATGACAAGGCCTTGGGAGAGGCGAAAGGAGAAACCATGCATATTTTGTCTGACGTGGTGTCCACCATGCTGGAATGGATGAAGGAGTTGGGGTACTTCGGTATCTTATTCGGGCTTATGGTCGAGGTTATTCCGAGCGAAATCGTTCTAGCGTATGGAGGCTACTTGGTTTATCATGATGGGGGCCATATGTTCTCGTTTGGAAAGGTGTCCTTCGTTGGCGCTGTTATCTTCGGTACAATTGGGGCTGTTATTCAGAACTGGATCCTTTACGCAATCGGGCGTTTCGGCGGCCGGCCCTTTGTGGAGAAGTATGGCAAGTATTTGAAAATTAAGCAAAAGCATGTCGACATCGCTGAAGGCTGGTTTGTAAAATATGGCGCAGGCATCGTGTTTACCGCAAGATTCATCCCTGTTATGCGCCAAGTGATTTCTATTCCTGCGGGCATGGCGCGCATGCGGTTCGGGCTGTTTACCCTCCTTACTGCGCTAGCTTCATTGCCGTGGTCCATTTTGTTCGTCTACTTAGGCTGGACGCTTGGCGACCATTGGGAAGATATAGATGAGAAAGCAGGGCAGTACGTTCAGCCAGCTATTCTAATTGCGATTGGTTTGCTCGTTGCCTATGTCGTTTACAAAATCATGCGTTCCCGCAGCCGTTCGGCCTAGCGGAGCAACCTGCACAAGAAGCGCCGTGCCCGGCTATAACCGTGGAACGGCGCTTTTTTATAGCTAAGGCCTTTTGCCTGTATCTGCCTGTTTCTGCTACAATAGTAGAGTGAACAGATACGATTACTAAATCTCGAGAATGAAAGCGAGGTTCGCGATAATGGGCAAGAATGTAGCGGCAAAGCTGAATAAGGGCATCTCCCCACAGCAGTTTATGGATGGCATGGAGAAGAACAAAGAGGAGTTCCGTTCGTGGTACGAACAGTTTGAATGGGCATCGGAAGATGACCGCGAGTTTTTTGAATCGATGAACAACCGTGATGACATCCGGTGCTTGATCTTAGCGGCTGAATGGTGCGGCGACGTTGTACGCAATGTCCCAGTTGTATTCCAAGCATTGGCTGACAGCGGCATTCCGACAGAAGTACTTATTATGGAGCAGCATCTCGAAACGGTTGATGAGTTTCTGACGATGGGCGGCCGCGCAATTCCGATCGTTATTTTCGCAGATACGGGCGGCCATGTACTTGGCCAATGGGGACCGCGCCCTAAACATGTGCAAGAAGCAATGATCGCTTTCAAGCTAGCGAATCCAGACCGCGAAGCGGCAGACTACCAAGCGAAACTCGGCGAAACGCGCCAAGAGATGGGACGCCGCTATGGCGAAGGCACGGGCTACCAATCCGTCATCGTAAGCGAACTGCGCGACCTTCTCTCCTCGTTCTAAGCCGATGGCGAAGCTGAACATCCAGACGTTCTCGCTCGGGCCGCTGCAAACGAACTGCTATTTGCTGACGGACGAGGCAGGAGAGCGGGGCATTATCATTGATCCTGGCATGCAGCCCAAACGGCTGTTGGAACGAATCGAGAATATTCACATCGAAGCGATCGTGCTGACGCATGCGCATTTTGACCATATGGGCGGCGTTGATGAGGTTCGCAAGGCAAAAGGCTGTCCGGTGTATATTCATGACTTGGAGGCTGATTGGCTGACGAACGCACAGCTTAATGGCTCGGGGCGTTGGAAAGATGTTACGCCGCCGCTAACGACTGATCCGGCTGAATATGCGCTTGATGAAGGCCAGACGCTGGAATTTATCGGGCAGCGGTTTTCCGTTATGCATACGCCGGGGCATTCGCCGGGCAGCGTAAGTTTGTTATGCGGCAACGATTTGTTTAGCGGGGATGTATTGTTCCGTGCATCCGTTGGACGGACAGACCTGCCAGGCGGCCGTGAGCGGGATTTGTACGACTCCATCCGTTTGAAGCTGTTTAAGCTGCCAGACGATGTGACCGTGTATTCTGGCCATGGCCCTAAGACGACAATCGGTTTTGAGAAAGCAAACAATCCATACGTTGGATTGCAGCGATAAGGAACATGATAAGGTAACCTAGACACCCGGGCGTCGGCGAGACTGCCCGGGCGTTATTTTTCGAGCAACGATATTTGGGCAGTTATTTTTATAGGGATGGTGTTTCGGACGTGGCAGCAGTGAAGCGGGAACAATCGACGACGGATACAAGCAGCGCGAAGCCGACAGACGAGCAGTTAGCCGTAGAGAAAGAACGGATTATACGCCAAATTTCAGAAGAATTATCGATTCCGCTCACGAAAGTGAAATCGGCAGTGTCGCTTCTGGATGAAGGCAATACGATTCCGTTTATTGCACGTTATCGCAAAGAAATGACTGGCGAGCTAGACGAGAACCAGCTGCGTGACATCGAGGAAAGGCTGCAATACCGCCGGAATTTAGAAGATCGCAAGCGCGAAGTCATACGCCTCATCGACGAGCAAGGCAAGCTGACGGATCAGCTCCAGCAATCTATTATTGCGGCTGGCAAGCTGCAAGAGGTAGAGGATTTGTACCGGCCTTATCGGCAGAAGCGCAAAACGCGCGCAAGCGTTGCGAAGGAGCGCGGCCTTGAACCGCTGGCCAACTGGATTTGGGCACAGCCTAAGCAGGGGGACCCGCTAGTTGAGGCAGCGCGGTACATCAATTCGGAGAAAGGTGTGGCTTCGGCGGAGGAAGCGTTGCAAGGCGCGATGGATATTTTGGCGGAAAACATCGCAGACGATGCGGCTACTCGGGCTTGGGTGCGTAAATTCACTCAAGACCAGGGGCTGCTGCGTACGGAAGCGAAGGACGCCAAGGCAGAAACGGTGTATGAGATGTACTATGCTTACCAGGAGCCGGTTCGGAAGCTTCCGCCTCATCGCGTTCTCGCCATTAATCGGGGGGAGCGGGAGGAAGTGCTTCGCGTAACGCTGGACGTGCCTTCAGAGCGTGTACATGAGTGGATGGGGCGCAATATAGTCCGCAAGTTTACGGCTGCTCCGATTCAAGCTGTACTGGTTTCCGTCATAGAGGATGCCTATAAACGCTTAATTGCGCCATCTATTGAACGTGAGGTGCGCAATGAGATGACGGAGAAAGCGGAAGAGCATGCGATATCGATCTTCTCCGTTAATTTGCGCAATTTGCTGTTGTCTCCGCCAGTACGCGGGCAAGTTGTACTCGGGGTTGATCCAGCCTACCGGACAGGCTGCAAGCTTGCGGCCGTCGATGACATAGGCAAGCTGTTGGAAGTAGCGGTATCCTATCCGACGCCGCCTAATAACAAGGTGGCAGATGCCGAGCGGATCGTAAACGGATTAATCGATCGGTATGGGGTTAATCTGATCGTTATCGGCAATGGCACAGCTTCCCGTGAAACCGAGCAGTTTATTGCGGACCTCATTGGCAAAAGGCGCGCTGCTGGCGCTGCCGGCGCAGCAGAGCTCAAATATATGATCGTCAATGAAGCAGGCGCTTCCGTTTATTCCGCATCTAAGCTCGCAGCAGAGGAGTTCCCAGCGCTGGACGTCTCTGAACGCAGCGCGGTTTCCATCGCACGCCGACTGCAGGACCCGCTCGCTGAGCTTGTGAAGATCGAGCCTAAAGCGATCGGCGTGGGGCAATATCAGCATGATGTCGGCCAGAAGCGGCTTGAGGAAAGCCTTGGCGGCGTTGTAGAATCTGCTGTAAACCACGTCGGCGTCGACGTAAACACCGCTTCACCTTCACTTTTGTCCTATGTAGCGGGGATTAACGCTACGATTGCCCGAAACATTGTGAAGCACCGTGAAGAGAATGGAAAATTTAAGGAACGCCGCGAGCTGCAGAAGGTGCCGCGTTTAGGGGCGAAGTCTTATGAGCAGTGCGTAGGTTTCCTTCGTTTACCCGAAGGGGCCAATCCACTTGATCGTACGCCTATCCACCCGGAGTCATATGCAGTCGTAGACAAATTATTCCGGGCGCTTGGATTGAAGCTGGCTGATGTTGGTACTGAGCAGGTGCGCACGAAGCTAAGCGAAGCGGATATTGTCCAGCTTGCGGGAGAATTAGGTGTCGGCATACCGACACTTCGGGATATTGTAGAAAGCTTGCAGCGTCCGGGCAGGGACCCACGGGAAGAGCTTCCCCCTCCTGCTTTCCGGACGGATGTGTTGCAGATTGAAGACTTGAAGCCGGGCATGGAACTAGCAGGCACGGTTCGGAACGTCATTGATTTCGGCGCTTTCGTCGATATCGGCATTAAGAACGACGGGCTCGTCCACATCTCACGGCTAAGCACCAAATTCGTCAAGCATCCAACAGACGTTGTATCGGTGGGCGATACCGTTACGGTGTGGGTATTGGAAGCAGACCTTAAGAAAGGGCGCGTCAGCTTGACGATGGTCAAGCCCGACTAGCTAGCTTTCTAGCAATTTACGGCTAAAAGCCGCTTGCACCGAATATCGGTTCAAGCGGCTTTTTACAACTACGGCATCATTCACTTATTGTGAACGCTGTGTGGAAAGTTTAATTGATCGTGACGGAATCTTCGCTAGGGCGCTGCTTCGTGCGGTAAAAAAACCAGCAATCGTTCAGCAGACGGATTTGCCGGATGTCCTTCTTCTGGTAGGCGCGCATTAACTGGTTGCACAGCCATTGAGGCATATGCGTCGTCCTCCTCCCGGACCGTACTGTATGAATAGCATATGGGCACGGGCGGAAGGAAGTGCAAGTCCATACGGATGAATTCGAGCGGATTCGATTAAACTTCGTATTCCTCTTCATACCATTGCTCGAGTTGTGCCTGCAGCGCACGAATTTCGGTGAGCAGCGAGATGAGCGGGTACGACTTTTCTTGCACGGAAGCGAAATCCCGCTCGAGCTCGTTTAGGTATTCAAGGCCGTTGACGGTTTTGATGCTGGAATCGTGCAACTCTGCGCTATCGCATTCCGCGATGGCATAAGGCAAGGATGGTACATTGTCAGCTGTCAGCTTGTCGATTTCTTTATGCAGTCGCAGATTAAGTGCGCTTAATTGGTAAGCGTACGAATGCGGCATTTCGACGAATAGGATACGTGCTTCTTGCTGCATGATGACATATCGCATAGTAGGCATAGCTTGTTTGTTCTCCCCTCATAAAAAAACCTACTTGAAGTGTATCGTACCCCGCCTTTACAATTCAAGTAGTCGGAGGAGATTAACGATGAATGATAAGATGTTGCAATCGTGGGTGGAGCGGGTATCAAACGAGAGTTTTGGGCGCCCATTCAAACACAAGGCTACGTTTAATAGCCGTTTGAAAGCGACAGGCGGACGCTATTTTACCAAGTCCCATAATATTGAGATCAGCCCTCATCAGCTTGAAGCGTTCGGCGTCGAGGAGACTGAAAAAATTATTAAGCATGAGCTTTGCCACTATCATCTTCATTTGATGAAGCGGGGGTACCAGCATCGGGATGAGGATTTCAAACGCTTATTGGTACAGGTAGGAGCGACAAGGTTTTGCAAGCGGCTGCCGGAGCGGGAAGGGCGCGCGCCGAGGCCATTTAAGTACAAGCTTATTTGCGGAGCGTGCGGGATGGAATATTTGCGCCGCCGAAGGTTGGATCCGGCTCGATACGCGTGCGGCAAATGTTCGGGCAAATTAACGCTAAAGATACTTGACTCTGCTGAGCAGTCGTGATAAATTATTACTTGTCACTGTACAATTTTCCCTGATAGCTCAGTTGGTAGAGCACTCGACTGTTAATCGAGTTGTCACAGGTTCGAGTCCTGTTCGGGGAGCCATGGAGAGATACCCAAGTGGCTCAAGGGGACCCTCTGCTAAGGGGTTAGACTGCGCAAGTGGTGCGAGGGTTCGAATCCCTCTCTCTCCGCCACAATTTTCTGATTTGCTACGGAAAGGCCGTGCAACTCAATCGGTCTTTTTCTTTTGTCTTAATTCAGAAAAAACAACTTGCATCACTTAGTGATTCATGTTATGCTCTTCTGGTCGTTCAGTTGAGCGCCTTGAGATTTGCAATGTATGGCCCGTTGGTCAAGGGGTTAAGACACCTCCCTTTCACGGAGGTAACAGGGGTTCGAATCCCCTACGGGTCACCATGTTTGAGCCATTAGCTCAGTTGGTAGAGCACCTGACTTTTAATCAGGGTGTCGTAGGTTCGAGTCCTACATGGCTCACCATTTGTTTCTCCCTCGGAGCAAATGATGATGGGGTTTCTAAATGTGCGGTAGTGGTGGAATGGCAGACACGCTATCTTGAGGGGGTAGTGGGCGTACGCCCGTGGAGGTTCGAGTCCTCTCTACCGCACCATATTTATTACGATTAACAAATGAAGTGTAGACGGTGTGGTTCTCTTCACACCTTCATGATAATTGAAACCACTTTCTAATCAGGAGACACTCCTGAATAGAAAGTGGTTTTTTCGTGTTGTTACATTTCAATATTAAGGTGATCGTGAGTAACGTGGTTTATCTCCTGAGACAATTACTTGTTCAAAGTTACAATAACTCGTGATTCGTAAACCTCTTCCAAGGGTGCTTTTCTTGGTTTGTTACTTTTAGACCGCTAACTTAATAACTTTTATTTCTATAGATCTATAATGTTATACATGTTAGAATGATGGAAAAAATAGGAATTGGAGAAGATTTGATGAAAAAGTTTGGAATGCCATGCCTGTTTCTGCTAGCGCTTTGTTTGATTGTTGGATGCTCGAATTCAAATCAAGATACAAGCGAAAGGGTATCTAGTGAATCTGATAATCGTTCTGTATCTAAAGTTGAGCCTTCAAATGCCAAAATTAATGTTAGCATTAATATATCGACTAACGTGGGTGCAGATAACACTGTAAGAGTTACGGCCGAAACAAATTTACCGGACAATATGGAATTGATGTTAAGTGTTAGAGGAGATTCTGGTTATTTTGCTCAAGATAAAGTAACCATTATTAATGGTTCATTCATGAGTAATACATTTTCTAACAAAGGTAGCGGTCTAGACGCAGGGACATATGCAGTTGAGATAAATTCATCAACAGCGAATGTTCAACCACCTGATGTAAAACGAATCATTGGTGGGGATGGGGCAAACCTCGAAGGTATCGATGTGAAATCGGATTCGGTCTGGGGGAATACGATTGCAGTTTCCAAAAAGTTTGAAATCAGCTCTATAAGTACAAATCAATATTATACTAAGGAAGAACTCGAAAATGATCCCGAGGCTCCTTCGCTAAATCCTAATGATTATGATGATGCTGGTCAATACGTTCCTGAGAATGGAATTAGTGATAAGGCAGAGGATTATAATATAGATGGCAATTATAGACCAGTGGAAGAGATGTCACAGGAAGAAATCGAAGCAGAACTGACTGAAATGTTTGAGGAAGCTTTAGGACAATAAGTGCCATGAAACGATAATACGTTTTTATTAGCCTACCTTAATTGGTAGGTCTTTTCATTCTCGCAAGTAAAATTAACAACTTCTTCTCATGGACTCAGCGAAATTTTTGTAATGCGGTGTTATTGGAACAAGCGGAGCTAATGAGGTTGCCGCATTAGATATTCATTGATTCTTTTATCGAGCAAAGTATTGCTTTCTTATATAATGATGAAGGAGACCTCTGTTACGAAGGTTGTCAATTTGATGGAGATGTGTGTCGTAAATAAGCATCAATATAGTTAGAGTGTATAGTTTAAACTGTTTCAATTATTTTTTAAAAAAAGACTTGCGTTGTGTAGACTAGCTATGGTATATTCTAATTCCGGTCGCGAGAACAACACGCCGGTGAGCGAAACTGAAACAAACGAACGAGATTGCATCTCGCGAGAATGTTGAAAGAAAAGCTTGCACAACGAAATATTATGTGTTATGATAATGAACGTTGTCGAAACAAGATGAAATAAAAGCTTGACCAACTAAACATCGTATGATAAGATGTAAAAGTTGTCGAAATTGTTCTTTGAAAACTGAACAACGAGCGAAACTGTCAGAATAAATGTTTCAAAATGAGCTACAAATGCTCTAAAGTTGAAGATTTTCAACTCGCGTTGAAAACTTCTTT
>NZ_WSTC01000064.1 GCF_009789195.1 Paenibacillus sp. MMS18-CY102
CATTCACTTTTACAATTACGAACGGCTACAAGCAAAACTAAACGGCCTAAGTCCAATGGAATTCAGGACCAAGGCCGCTTAATTAGCTTTTATTTTTTGTGCTGTCTACTTGACGGGGTGCAGTTCATGATGAGTGCAGCTTTATTTGTTGCTCTCGATATTTTATTTTATCCGATAATCTCCAATCGCTCTGAAATTGGAGAAAAATCGGATAAAAGGGATCCCACAAACGTCCGTTTTATTTCGGAATTACCAACTCCATTCGAATCACAAGAACAAGAAATGCAACACACTTTTTATAATTTGGTTAATCCATTTTTTAAAATATACCTTCAAAACAAACTTTAAAAACCGCGTTTTAATTTTGATTTTGAACATTTCCATTCTCCTCTACGTTTGACGTTGGAGGAGCCCTTTATCCTTATACACATTCTAGCAGTGAAGATTTGTCCATTGCAACAGTGACGTAGTTACAGTCTAGATTACGAACATTGGATGACTTTTTCTATGTTGGTTGATTTGTGTCTTAAAACAAAAATTTACGTACTTTTGTGCTTTTCTATAAAGACAAGGTTACCTGCAATATAAAATAAACGCCTGATTTTTCAAGTCTGTACTTTAATGTTTTGTTAGCACATATGTGTCGCTGGACAGTGTGCGAGTTGAAACAACAATTCCTTGCAAATCGCTTATCACTAAGTTGATTGTAAAATTGCGGAATGATTCTGCAATCATTTTTGCCACAAATGCCACTCATATTTAATTAGATGTCGTTTAACTCCGATATACCGTCAGAAAATTTTTCTAAATTTATGTTATTGGAATTCTCTTCTATCTTTAAGAATCTATACTTTGTTTCAAATTTTGCACCTTTTATCGGAACTAAGATATAAGAGTCCTTATACGTATCAACAACAACGTAATCTTTGGAGTCAATTGTTACCTGCCAATATTCTGATTTTTTTCTAGCATCCATTTTACCCTGTGATTTGGAAATGGAGTAGGAACTAGCAAGTGATATTAGAATGAGAACAAATACAAACCATTTAATAAATCTCTTCTCCTCACTTCTATCTATTAATCTGTTTTTAAACAATGGTTCAATTATCCTAGCATCTATTTCACGAAATAATAGCCAAACGATGCACGACAAGAATATTAATAAAATGAAAAAAAAACCATCCATCAATAAGACTTTAATTGTTGGTTTGAATAATTGAGGTAACTGAAGTTCTATAAAGTCTTCTGGAATATGATAATATGATGCTTTCCCTGTTTCATATGCAAATGTGATTACATAATTGATAGCAGGTAAGATAAAGATAAAACCAGTTGAATTGAAAATTTCTATAAATTTCTTCCAGTTATTCTGAGTGGCAATACTCATTAGATTAATTTCCTCACTTAATATTCTTAGAATATATATTATGTCAGATTTCAACGTTCGCACGAAATTAGTTCATAACTATCCCCTTATAAATCGCTTTCTTAATGTAAAATAATTATGCCTTTAACTAAGGCCCTCTATTTCTACAAGCCAATAACGGATTGCAGCATCGTTTATTTTACCTAACATAAGACGAGTTAGACGCTTTATTTCTGAAAAGGTCAACCCATAATCTATCAAATCATTTCTGTACCGCACCAAGTAACGAAAGAACGCTTTAGCTTCTTTTTCTGTAATTGTTGCAGCTTTTAATCTTTCTAAATAGGTTAGAACATCAATATCATGCTCATGTAAAGCTTCTGCTGATGCGGCAGCTATCTGGCTGCCGACATGCTCCGCTAGAAGTGTATCTTCCTTAGCAAGTGCCTCAATGCGAATCTGCTCCAGCCGTTTAGTAACTGCATTTGTAAACTCTATACGAGCCTGCTCCTCCTTCTCTTCATTGCTCAACAAGAATTCATCGCGAATAATTAGCGCACTAGACATATGCATTCGGTAGCCAGAGGTTAATGCAAAGGCACGAAAAGGCTGTCTCTTCTCATCCAATATCATCCGATAGACAGAAAACATAATCTCATCATCAGTTGAATGAACATAGTAAAGGCTCCTGACATCGAGCTTCATAGGTGCGTGTGAACGATAACCGAGTAAGTCAAAAATATTAAAGTTAGAAATGTCCTTAATAAGATCTTTTAAAAATATCTCCCAAGTACGGTCTGCTGCCGTTTTAATCGCAAGTCCGTATTCTGCCTCCCACAAATGCATGACACGTTTATCAAAATCATCAGCAAGTTCTCTATCTTCTACGAACCAGATAGTCTCAAGTCCTTTTTCTAGGAAATACTTATTTCGTCTATTAATCTCACGAACAAGTTTTTCATCACCAGATTTGAGAACATTCGTAATAACAGAAATAGCAAACTCACGTTCACCCTTTTTTATGTAAATGTCTGGGTAATGCCGCCATCTTTCCGTTGCCTTCTCTTTAAAGCCATACTCAACCTTAAGGTTTGACTTAATGACTTCTTGGCTCTTCAATTCGGTATAGATAGCCTCTTTTATGACGGAATGTTTTACATTTTCTCGTCTAGATTGAGTTTGATAGGTATCGTAGGCGTCTGCATCCTGACAAGTCTTCCCTTTTAAATGAGCAAAGTGAATCTCTCGAATACTGCCTGCCCGTAAGGAGAGTTTTCCTCCACAAAATGGACAAGACATAGCACCTTTTTCAGCAATGCGCTTATATTTCTCGATGGCTCTCCCTCTTGAGATGTCGCTAACTTTACTCAGCTCAACTGTAATGTTCAATACATTTCCTTCGTATTGTGCGATGTCCATAACTAGCCCCCCTTAACAACCACAGCTTTAAGCCCTTACTTGCCTTCCACCACAAGTCGTCATTGTCGTAACCAATAGCAGACTTAAATTAGATAATGTTTCTTTCGCCCAACTTCATTAGTCTAGGAAATCACTTAATATTACCGTTTCTGAAAAAAGTTTTGATTAGATAGTAAGCTTTTTTGAGAAGTATTTTGAAGCAAGCAACTGGTTATAGATCCCTAGAGAATCCTTTTTACGGATGATGTTTAAAGCTTCTTGATAAGTAATACTCAATCTCAACATTAAGATTCTTGCTCCGTGTAGAAAATTTTCATACCCTTCATGAACCGGATTATCTGATAACTCTCTTAACGAATATCTAGAGGTAAGAGGTGATGGTTCGATTGATGTAAAACATTTGACTATCTCATAATTCTCCTTTCTTGCGCTTCTTTGACCGAAAACATTACCAGAAACAGCATTCCAAGGAGGGAGTTTCCCATTATTCAATCTATATGTCTCAATTAATATACCTTCTATTACTTTTAGCTGGTCTCTAGAACCATCCTTTGTAAAGTCTTTGATTTGAAATTGATCTGGATCGTATCCAAACCACTTATATATATTATTCCTAGTTACGGCTTGACTTAATGGCGATTGAACAAAAATAGTGAAACCAAGTTTTTCATTGGCCCGAAAATATTCCAATATATTTTCGAACTTACAGCTTGCGGGATCAATAGAAAGTAACCCATTATGTTGTTTGAATCGTTCTGTTAAGTCTACTGCTAAACCGATATATAATACTTCATTGGTGTAGTAATCCCAGAAACAATATATCCCTGAAGATGCCCAACCATAACTATCTGTTGCAGCACATAAATCATCAAGAGCAAATGAAATCTGATTAATTTCTTCTTTACTGTAAGCATCCATGATAATAGTCCCAAACAATAAACTACATCTCCTTTTTTAGACTTAATTCTTCTTTGAAGTTATAAGTGCACGGTTGATTCATGAAATTATGTGATGATTAACCTCATAGTCAAGATCACATTCAAATCCGAACTTTCAAGATCCTCCCAATATATTTCAGAATTGGATCCTTCTGATGTACTTGATACTAAGATCATCCATGAGTCATAATTGCCAGAAGGGTTTGCAATGAAAAACCTCAATTACATTTGTTTCGTAGTACAAGACTACTAACTCCAGTATGTATATTAGAGTCGTTACGTTCAGATAAAAGAATTATATCGATTCTCATCTACTTTTGGCAATAGTTACCATGGTAACTACAAATAACAAGGTCATCTCACTAACGAGTTTCCTGACGTTACTAGAACCCCCTTTGTCTATGAAACTGATCAGTTACAGGTTTACAGGCGTCTGGATTGTCGATGCTGGCGACAAAGGCGCTTTTGACGATACTCGCTTGGGTGAAAGAGAGAAACTTGCTACGAAAATTCGGATTACATTTTTTACTGCATCTTCATTGAGAAGCATGGGGAAAACCAAAGGTGCCAATCCCAACACCAAAAAAATTAAGAACTTTCAAAACGGCGGCCTATCGACTGCCGTTTTATTATTGTTTCAAGGCATATTCAACTATATGGTGTTACGTTTGACATAGGGAATATTTTATCGAACAGCTTTAGATCCGCTACTACCGACCTTTGGTGACATGTCGTTTCCAATGTTACTAAAGGTCGGTAGCATGAGGAAATTAACGGGTTCTTTTCTGTATAAATTCTAGCAATACTAAATCTGCTGTCTTTTTGATTCCATGAAAAATAGTGTCTTCACTAATTACCTCACCAGTAATCTCACTGTAATGGTCTGAAATCTTGCGTAGGCTCCATCCCTGTACTTGATAGTGAACCAACCATTTGAAATGTTCTAAATTCCTTTTTGTGCGTTCTTTAACGTAGCCCCTTTCCGCTAGAAATGCTTCAGACCTCTCACGGTACAACTCTTTATACTGTTTGAATAAGACGTCTATTTTGCTTTCAAAATTCTCCCAAGACTCTTTTCGAGGATCCCATGCTGTTCCAAAGTATGTAAGATGTGATTTATCATTCGAGTCATAATTCCCCTTTTTATTGAGAATTGAATAGAAAGTGCTCATCCATTCAAATGTTCCGGCACTTCCTTCCTCTTCATCGAGAAAGCTGAAGCTACTCGGAGTAAATATAAATGGGTACTCGTATTCAAAAAAATTATCGCGGTATCCATCGGTTCGACCAATGCTTTTGTTCAACTCAATATCATCTGATTCATCTTCGAAAAATACGCTCCTTGATAACGATAATAGCTCGTTATATGGCCATTCTTTGCTAAACCTTTCTGAATTGCGTAAAACCTCAAGTGATACCTTATGACGTTTAGCTAAAACCTTATACTCTGCAAGTCGTTTTATTCTATTCGACTCTTTACAATCGTCGTAATAGAATGAAAGAGCTGTAAGTGCGACCTTATGATAAAAATCGTCCTTACTTTTGAGTTTAAATTTGTTTATCCAAACTTCAATGGATCTTTTCAGTTTAAGATAGGTCGAATAATGATTTGTCTCTGCTTGAGAAACAATACTCCATTCACTTGGCCATTCTTGGCTTCCAATCCTATTATTTCGAAACCAATGATCAGCCTCAGAATAAGTATCATGAAGTAACACAAGATCGCTTACTGCTTCAGGAGCTAATTTTTCGATTTGTTCTAAAAAATATACTACTGCTGCATACTTATTGCTATCCATTAACAATGAAGAGTCACCATCGGTTATCCTATGTGGATGAAAATAATTCCCTTTCAAAAACTATCATCCTTCCTATATCTGTTTATTTATATCATCATAATTGATGAAACCTTTACATTATATGAAATAAAGAAAGAGCCATAAAATCAATAAACCTGAAAGCTGACTTTGAAAGATCTACATCTATGTTTTGTGTCACATACATAACACTACACTCGACCGACTGTTTCTTCACGCCTCTTTAACTTTCACTATTTATTAGGTGGAATTGTAGTAACAGATCGCCGCTGTAGGCGATGACTCTAATCCCAACCGACTAGGCCTATTGGGTTTGGATTACATTAGGTTTTGAGCCATAGTAATTTGACTACAAATCAACTGGCCGGTGTTGCCGACTGTTGGTCGCAGCATCTGGGCTGTCCCACGACATCCAGTAACGCTTGCTTTGAAGTGTCGCCTAGGAATTTAGTCGTCGTAGCTAGCTGAAAATCACCGTGACGGCATGTCCGGTCAGAACTAGGAACACGAGCTGAAGTTCTAGAACCCAACCGCAGTACCGGTCACCGATCGCTGAGGGTAGAACGTCCGTCCGAACCGGTAGCTCGAGCTGAGGATTCGCGAAGCAGATGGCAGTAGTAGATGCAGCCGATTTATGCGCCCGAGTTTAATACATTATTGCTCAGACTACAAGTTTTGTGAAAAAGCAACAAAATATAAGGTACTCAATTAAATATGTCTAAAAATAGGCCAACCAGAAATCTCTGGTTGACCTTGTAGAATAGCACGAAAGCTGTTACCAAAAATGCTAAGTGGTTTGAGTTAATAATCTTTTCGATGAAACAATATTACTTTGAACAAATGATTTGATATCTTCTATATTTTCAGTTCGCTGTCTAATAGGTAAAGCTTCAAGCACCATCTCTCTGTAATCCTTATCTGAAAGCGATGATAATCGGGAATCAAGAATACTTAAGACTCCTTTATCGGTCTCCGAGCGAATTAACCTACCTGCACCTTGTCTCAATCGAGTTAGCATCTCGGGAATTAAGACATCATTTCGTTTTTCAACTGTTGTAATTTTGTAATCTAATATAGGATCAGGTACTGGGAATGGCAACCTAACTATGATGACTTGCGATAAGTCATCTCCTTTGATATCAAGACCTTCCCAAAAAACACCTGTACCAAGTAATACTCCTTGCTTTTCCCTAAATTCACGAAGCACTTTATTTTGACCTGGCCCTTCTTTTTGAATCATAACAGGCCAAATTGGCGAATCGCTTTCTAATATTCGATGAATTTGACGCATATCTTCCTTCGAGGTAAACAAAACTAACGTTCTTCCATCCGTGATGTCTGCAAGGACTCTTATTCGTTCAGATATTGCCGTATAATATCTTGTTTTTGTTTCTTCACAAGTAGTTTGAGGCGCAGGCAAATCATTAGCAATATATAACCTGCAATTCTCTTTATAATTATAATCAGCATATTGGGGTTCTGCAAAACTTCCATTAAACCCTATAGAGTTTGCCATATACTTATATTTATTATCAAAACCACGCCCAGGTTGACAAATTGTAGCTGATGTCAAGATCACTCGGGACTGTTTTGTAAAAAGAGTTTTCTTTAAAAACTCGTTTGAATTCTTGGGACACATATGAATTTCTATGTTGATGCTATCAGTTGTTGCCCAAAACAGGTTTGCAGAAAGATCTGCTTTAGGAAATTCTATAATAAACTCAAACAACTGATCCAGTTCTTCTGTTAGACCATCGACTACTCTATTGCCATTACCATATCCCGAGAATTTGCTATCTAATGATGTAAGTGCAACAGATAATTCATTAATACAGTACTTCCATACCTTCTGATTTGCGGAACTAGGAAAGGTAATTGCAAAACGTTCAGTATCTCGGAACTGGGGGTCTCTCTTCTTTAATTCTAATTGATTCTGAATATCTTTTACTATTTTCAGCATTTCAATGTTTAATCGATTCAAAGTCTTTTTTATTTCATAGAAGGTAGGAAGTACATTCAGTGTCTTAAATAATTGTTTTATCAAAATGCTGAACGTTTTTTCACTCCAAGTTATCGTAAGTGCGCTTCGAATTTTAGTTTCTAGATTGTGAGCTTCATCAATTATTATCAAAGGGGATTGAGTATTTAGTAGGGGGCGTTGAATGTCTCTTTGTTTTAGAATCAAATCAGCAATAAGTAAATCTTGATTTACAATAATAATATCACGATCACTATAATCAGAAATCCCCGTTCTCATATTATAAAATTGACATTCCGATCGATGATCACATCGTTCATACAGACATCGATCGACATTAATTTTAGACCAATTTGAATCACTTACATCAAAATCAAACTTACTACGTTCACCTGCACGATTTTCAAAAACCGAATGAATTAATCTATTTAGATTAGGATCCCTCTCGGAATTTTTCACATAAATAGCACGATTAAAACATGTATAGTGTTCTTTCCCTTTACCTACGATTGTACGAACTGGCCTTCCGAGCAGTTTATCTGCTATGAAATTTGTGTCTCCAAGGAGTTGCTCTGATAGATGAATAGATGAAGTAGCGATAATAATTGGTTTATTATAAAGCTTATTTATTATCAATGCAGGAATTAGATATCCAAAAGACTTACCAATTCCCACACTAGCTTCAATCATAAGGTGTTGTTTCTTACAAAATGCTTCTGCAATATCCAAAGCCATATTTGCTTGCCCTTCTCGATATGTCAATCCAAGCTGTCCTTCCTCAATCTTATCCATAAAGTCAAAAATCGGGGTCATTATCCTTTCAGCAGTTAATTTATTTATATCCCATCACCTCATCTAAAATAAATTGAAATGCACAACATGGACACATATGTTCGGTCTTCTACAATATCTTACCATATATCTAAATTTGATTACATCACTTCTGACTTCATCTAAATATTTTCAAAAAAAATTCTTATCACTTTTCTTGGTCTATTAAACGAAAAAGCAGCCTAAATGGATCGGCTGCTCGTAGTTATAAGATGAAACTTACTTTTGTTTATTTACTTTGCAACCATTAATTCAATCAAATCTGTTGCAAGTGACTTTGAACCGCTGAGACCCTTAATATATTTTAAAGGACCATTAATTGACCAATCCACTTTTGCAAGTTTTTTAATACTTTTTTGTAACCGTTCATAATCTATATTTCTCTTATTCTCTTTGAAGCAACTGAGCCAAACGTTTTTTCCTGCCATGGACAGCGCATCAAGACACACAATATGGCTAATTCGGTAACCTTTGTAGTCGTTCCATTGCTCAGAACACGTTTGTTGAATCTCAGAATAATATCTTATTGCAAAATCCAATTTTTCATCTTTAGAAAGCGCGGCAAGCCGATTATCAGAAGTGAGAAGGTGTAACGTGCGGTACAAATTCTGCAGAGTCACGTGACGTCCTTTTGATCTTTTTCCTATAATACTTCCTATTAAATTAAATGGACTCGTTGGCCTAATCATCATTTCTGTAGCAACCCAGCTGATATCATCTGAATCTCTTCTTAAAAATCTACTTAGCGAAGATCCAATTCCTTTTGCTTTTGTATTAATGGTATCAAATAATTTTATCTCTTCATCCTCATCAAGATAATGATAACAAAGAAAAGGGATGTTTATTTCCGAGTTAGTCTGTTGAATATATTGTTCGGTCCCCCCCATCCGATGCTGTCCATCCATTAACGAAGCTTTCCCCTTACAAATAAGCCTTCCAATATTTTGACGGTTGAGATCATAAGACGAAAATTCCCAGTTACCTGATGCATTTAATAAGATTGGAGTGAACTGAGCCTCTTCACCTTGTGATAGATATTTACAAAAATCATCGCATCGTTTCTTATCAACCGGTCGCTGATATCCTTTCCCTGATGGGTGATCAAATGGTTTAACGTATATTAGACCTAGGCCGATGTTTGCCGAAAAGAAACTTTGATAAACCACTTTGCCACGCAATTTACTTTGAAGAACATTTTCTATTACGATTGGTGATGGTAGTGTCGTCATGCTGTCGCTGTTCTCCTTTAAATTAACTTTGATAAACTTAGCTTATCTTTATAATATATGTTTTAACATATATATTTCAATTGGTTTTATATGCTATAGGTGCATTCAACTCTGCATCCTTGTTACCTAATCTGGTAATGAGGTGGTTATGATGAGTAGGCTTTCAGCCCATGTTGGAGAAAAAATAAGGTTTTTTCGAAAGAATAGAGGATTAACTCAAGAGGAATTAGGAGAGAAAGTTGAGATTCCACAGTCTTACATTGGTAATATAGAACGAGGTTCCAAGAATATATCACTTGAAACGATCGAAAAGATCTCAGAAGCATTAAAAATTGAACCATCGAAACTCTGACCCTGCCCCGAATAGATAGACACATAGAAAACCTCTATAATAAAAGTGGAGGGATTTACTATGGGGCAACGGAAGCAATTTGATAAAGCATTTAAAGAACAGGCGGTATCGCGAATTTTAGCCG
>NZ_WSTC01000065.1 GCF_009789195.1 Paenibacillus sp. MMS18-CY102
AGAGCATTTGTAGCTCATTTTGAAACATTTATTCTGACAGTTTCGCTCGTTGTTCAGTTTTCAAAGAACAATTTCGACAACTTTTACATCATATCAGATGATGTTTAGTTGGTCAAGCTTTTGTTTTTGATCTTCATTTCAGTATGTGTACTGTGTTGATAAATCATTTTCGCTTGCCGGCTTCGTTCTCTTGACCGGAATTAGAATATATCATGTATCGCGTGTGAATTGCAACTGTTTTTTGTAATCTTTTTTGAAATCATCAGAGTATATCGTGTTTCTACATTAAAGTGTTCTCCTGCGCAATAACGAAAGCTATTGGCAGGAGTCACATACTCCGTAAATCTCAAATCGATGATTCAATATTTTGTAGCCTCCTGGCAAGTTCATTTGCTGGTCCATTGGGCAATAATCAAAGGTCACCGTCTTCTCACAGTTAACGCAAATCAAATGATGATGATGATGTGACAGGCAATTCGATTTGAATTTCAACCCGCCATCCATAAAATAAAACTGCTCCAACACTCCCATTTCACTCATCATACGCAAATTACGATACACGGTATCAAAACTAACGCTCGGATAAGTGCGCACCATCGAATCATAAACATCCTTCGGCGATAGATAGCCATCATGATCCGAGAAAATAGTTACCATCGATCGCCGTTGGTCGGTAATGCGCAAGCCGTTGCGCGTCATGGCAGCTAACATCTCTGCTGCATTCTCCTCTGCGCTCAAGGCTGACGTGCATGGTCCGTGGGAGTGGAGAGTATTGTCATTTGAATGTTGATCGCTCATTATGATCTCTCCTAAATAATTCTTTCACATCTACTAAGGATACTTAACTACTGTAGCAAAAAATAAAGGGCACGCCAAGCGGAACAACTCGATGAAGCTTAGAATTGAAAGCTTGTTAAGCCTCCTCTTCGCAACAAAGCAATAGTAAACTTCTGTTTCTTTTTTGGAAGTGCGGCCTCGCTGTTCGCTATTGCGTTCAAACCAATAAGGAATGAGTGAATATCGCTTTATCGTTGTATACTGTATTTTTACAATTTGATCCTCTATATTTTTTTATACTTTTCATAATTTTGTTGAGCATCTATACACAAATCCAGATAGTACTGTTGGTCAATCATATAACCCAGCCTTTCCCAAATGATAAATGGATTATTAATTCGACAACAATCTACATTTACCTCCGCCATTCAAAAAGACGTGCCCTCTGGCACGCCTAATTAGTCATGTATAGCGTTTGCCATGCATCTTCACAGCAACAGTATAGCCGCCCCTGTCATCGGAGTCAGCACCATAAAACTTTTCAACAGCGCCTCCGGCACCCGCTTTGTAAACTTGGCCCCGACATATGAGCCTAGCATCGTTCCTGCTACAACGGCAGCAAGCAACTGAATGTCCAGATAGCCCAACGTATAATAACCAACTCCGCCTGCTAGGGCGATTGGAATGATAACGAACATCGTCGTTCCTGCCGCGTAACGCATGGGCATCCGCAGGACGAGCATTAGGCCAAGCTGAATAAATGGTGTCGATCCGATTCCAAACAAACCGGATAATGCACCCGTTACAACGCCGATGAGAATCGCATACAGCCAATAACGCCATCCTAAACCAACTTGCACAGGCGCTTCATGCTGCTCAAGCTTGCGTGATGCGAACACCATTTTGAACCATAACGCGAGCCCCGATGCAAAAAGCATGCCTGAGGTCATATAACCGAGCTTGTCCGCCGGAATAACCGTCGACCAATTTGAGCTAACCCATGCCCCGGCAGCTCCTGATAATCCAACAACAGCCCCCGCCTTAAGTATCATATTCCCTTCCCTATAGTGGCTCGCAGACCCCGATAAGGATGAGAAGAACATGCCCGCTAGTGCAGTTCCAAGTGCGACATGAATCGGATAGCCGAACACGATGGTTAGTATCGCAATAATAAAGCCAGAGCCGCCCGCTCCGACGAATCCGAGAATAAGCCCGAGCCCAGTCATCGCCAAAGCAATCTCAAGCAGCATCATGGCTCAGCTCTCCATACCTGATGGGCACATCCCGCTCCAAAAGGTTTCGGCAGATCATTGCGCACCTCACTTCGCATATCAAGAACCATCGTATTCGGAGTTGCCCCATAAGCAGGCCACTCCGGAATCGAAGAACCATTCGCATTCAGGCTCGGTCTCGGGTTCGGATTTCCTGTACAGATAAATGAGATCCATGCAGTTCGCATCGCTTCAGCCAATTCAGCCCCTTGAACGCTAACGTAATTCATATCATTCGCATATTCCGCTACATCGCCTTGTTCAGCAACTGCCTCCGATGCATATTGAATCAAACTATTCTCATAACCATGTGTTGCCCCTAAAGAGCCGCCATAAGCAAGCCTGTACATCCAAACCGCTGAGCCCGAAGAAGCAAGCGTGTTCGCGAGCTGTATCGCGCCAATCGTATACAAATGCTCCGTTAACGTTCGTTCCCACGCTCGATTCTCCGCCATTACGGAAGCATAATGCTCGAACGAGGCCCATACGCACGGCGCATTTTGCCCAAACAAGCGGTCAACCGTCTTATGGCAAGGCTCCCGTAGCTCCAGGTCATAATGAATAAACATAGCCGATTCATCGTCGTTCGTTCCGATCATCAGTGGCGGGTGGTTCGTATTCCTCTTGAGCGCCTCAAAAGGATCGAGCGGAATGGTGATCCCATCTGCTACAGGACCGAACATATGTAAACTGCGTGAAGTATCCCATCCGACTCGCCCTTGCGCTTCAATGAGCTGATCGGCTGGCAAGTCGAGCAACCGGGCCGCATTCACAGGTTGAATCCCCAGCTCATGAAGCAGCTGAGCCGTCGTAACCATAGCCGTCCGCCGGTCCCGGATCGATTGCGTCGCCCCACTTTGGGCGATTGCCCTGTGGTAAAGCCCTCGCGCGCACTCCATCGTAAAGAGAGTGGCTGTACATTTGGCCCCTGCCGAGTTGCCGATAACAGTCACCTGGGCAGGATCACCGCCAAAACCAGCAATATTCGCCTGTACCCAGCGAAGCGCAGCTGCAATATCGAGCATGCCGTTATTGCCCGACGTTTCGTAGCCTGCACCGAGCAGCTCGCCTAAATATAAAAAACCTAACGCGCCTAACCGGTAATTAATCGATACATATACGATGCCATTTTCCGCCGCATACCGTAGGCCATCGCATTCCGCTCCCTTGCCCCCTACGAAGCCACCGCCATGAATATACACCATGACAGGCTTCGGCTCTGCGACAACGCTTGATGTCCAAACATTCAAGTTTAAACAATCTTCCGATTGGGGTAGCTCGGGCATGAAGCCATTCGGATCATGCCGTTGGCAAGCGATTGGGCCGAATTGATCGCATGTCCGTATGCCCTCCCACGGCTCAGGTGGTGCCGGAGGCTGGAATCTGAGCGGTCCGATCGGCAGCGCCGCATATGGAATCCCCCGAAAAACATAGGCGCCATCCAACTGTACGCCTTCTACGCTGCCTGATGCTGTATGAACGATCATGTTGGCGTCTCCTATCTCTCTGTTTGCGATCATTATAGCTTTCTTCTGCTATAAGCTCTAATATATATTTATACATTATCGTTATAACCTATAAGTTATTAATCTTAGAAAGTTGGCGAGATATGGAGTTATTGCAGCTCAAATATTTTCAGGCTGCCGCCCGAATTGAGCATATGACGAAAGCCGCTCAGTCTTTGCATATTTCGCAGCCGGCGCTTAGCAAGATGATCACAGCGCTAGAAGCAGAGCTTGGCGCCAAGCTGTTTGATCGCAACCACAAAACAATACGATTAAATGAACAAGGGCGGCTTTTTCTGCAAAAAATAGACCTTGCCCTGCAGGCCATAGAAGACGGTATCCGCCAACTCCAAGATGGCAATGGGACGGCCGTCGCAGCCATTGCACTTGATGTGCGCGTATCCTCGCATCTGTTGCCCGCGCTGCTAGCCGAATATTGCAAGCAATGGCCGGACACGCAGTTCCATCTTATTCAGCATGTGCCACAATATGAGAGCACGCCGTCATTCGACCTATGCCTCTCCGATGGAGCTAACCCGCCAGCGGGCACGGAATCTTATTCTCTTTTACGCGAGAAAATTGTCGTGGCGGTACCCGCAGCGCACCGTCTCGCCTCTTCCGATCTCATCAGCTTACGTGAGCTCCAAGATGAGAATTTCATCTGTTTGCCGCCAGGCAAAGCGCTTCGCGAGATGACCGATGCTTTCTGCCGGCTTGCCGGTTTTGCGCCGCGCATCCGCTTCGAGAGCGACGATCCTGCTACCGTCCGCGGGCTCATCCGAGTCGGCCAAGGCGTTGCCTTCCTGCCATCCATCACCTGGGGAGGATCAACAGGGCCTGATGTCGTGACAATTCCGCTGGAAGAGAGCTTCTGCGAGCGTGCCATTTCGCTATATTGGCCCAAAGACCGTTATCTTACGCAAGCAGCGGCTCAGTTTCGCGATTTTGCAATCTCCTATTTTGCAGCATTAGCAGATTCATACGCTTACTCTTCGGACAAATAAAAAGACCGCGATTACGCGGTCGCGGCCTTTTAGATCACACCATATTTGTGCAAAGCATATGCAATTCCGTCTTCGCTTGATTTTTTTGTAATAAAATCAGCTGCCCGTTTGGCCTTCTCGCTGCCATTCCCCATCGCGATGCCAAGGCCTGCTAACTCTAGCATATCGATATCATTATCGCCGTCGCCAAACGCAATCGCCTCTGATCGGTCTATCCCGAAATAGCGAAGCACTTCGCTGATCGCCAACGATTTGCTAACCTCTTCTTGCAAGACACTAAGCACATAGGGATGCCAGCGCCTAAATATAAGGTGTGGAAAAGCGGTTAAGTATCGCTCTGCCACCTCGTCCGTAGCGAATAAGCACAGAAGATAGATTTCTTGTGAGCAAATATCTTCATGTACGGCAGGAGCGGCATGAATAGACAACGTTTCTTGCAGCGCTTGCCCCATCATCTCATCCTGCACACCATTCGTCCAATAGCTATCGGTATAAAAAGAAAGGCCATGACGATTCGTTTGGGCGAACGCTGTAATCTCGCGAACGGTATGGGGATCCATCGCCACTTTATGTATCACTTCATTATTGTGCATGACGTAGGCGCCATTCGCCGTAATGAATGTCTCGATACCAAGCTCTTGGAGCACCTCACACATCGAGAAGGGACGGCCGGTCGCGGCAACAACTCTAATTCCCTTGCTAATTAACGTTCCTATCGCTTCTCTGGTACTTTCCGATATTGACCCATCTGCATCATGCGTGAGCGTTCCGTCGACATCAAAAAAACAATTTTGTAGGGCATGCGTGATGATAAGCTCCTTTATGCAATCAAATCTTAAGCAGTTGCTCTGTATCCCCTTAACCGATTCCATTCTCTTCCAAACAAAGAAAGGAAGGCTGCTCATATGACACAAGCAGCCTTCGCATTCACGTTATAGGATCAATTTACGGTGCAGAGCTCACGACGAATGCTTCCCAACCGCTGATGCTCGTGCGGTTCGCAATGAGCATATTGACATTCAGATCAGCGCTTACGTACATATTGTTCGCTACCGATTGGAATGACCACGTGCCGTCCGCGTTCGTTATTTTTCTAAATTTCTCCCATGCTGCGATGCCTTGTGCTTGCGCTATTAATCTGCCGTTGTTATTAAGGTCAGCGCTTACATATTTGTTATTCGCAAGTGATAGGAAAGATACCGTGCCGTCTGCATTCGTTACGATGACGAATTTCTCCCATGTCCCGACTGCCGTACGGTTCGCAACAAGCGGAGCCGCGCCGTTATTTTCTGCGGTTACATATTGATTATTCGCTTTCGCCTGCAGGCTGGACGGCACATTCAGCTTGGCGTAAGCTTTAACAATGTTAATGAGTGCCGTGTTAGGCTGGAAGTAGTTTGTCGAGAACTTCGTCAGCTTCGATTGGATCGTCGCCACGCTATCGTTGTTGATGTCCGGATACGGATTCGTATTGTTTTGGTATAAGCCCCAGTTGCCGCCGCTCGTTACTTTGTAGCTCCAGTTGGTCCAAGACACGTCGAGCGCGTCTAGGCCGGAGAGCCATTTTTCCCACAGGTCATTGTGCGTGAACAGTGTAAACTCACCCGTGAACACCGGCACGTTCCAATTGTTCTGATGCCAGATCATGTCCGTGAACCATTGGTTAATGCTGTTCGACTGGCTATTGTAGTTCGTATCGTTCCAATCGTAGCTATGCACTTCATAAACGACGTTCGTCCAACCGTATGTTGAAGGCGATACGATGTTATTCCAATAACCAAATGCTTCCACATAAATCATATGGTCCGGATCGATTGCACGCACAGCGTTGTAGAGACGATCGTACATTTGGCTGATGGAAAGGCTGCTATTGTTGCTGACCGGCTCATTCAATAGGTCGTAGCCGGCGATCGTCGGATTACCCTTAAAATGGTTTGCAAGTCGCTGCCAAATCTGTACGGTCCAGTTCTGGTACGTCGTGTTCGACCACAGCTCGTTGACGCCTTCGCGCCCGCTGCTCTGCCAGCCGTTCAGGTTGCCAGGCGTGCCATGCAAATCAAGCAGCACATAGAGTCCCCGGGATTGGGCATTGGCGACAAGCCAGTCGAGCTTCGCAAAGGAATACGAATCGGATTTCATCGTGCCATCGCGGTTCATCATATTCTCCCAATAGATCGGCACGCGTACGAAGTTCAAGCCCATATTTTTGATCGTATCCAAGTCGCTAGCTTGAATCCACACATCTTGGTAGGCAGACTTGATGCTGTCCGTCGTGCCAGCGCCGAACCGGCTGAGCAGCGTGCCGCGAACGGTCCACTCGTCCTTGCCCCCTAGAGGAGACATCCAATTCTCCTCCATGAGCCAGCCGCCCAGATTCGTGCCATGCAGGCTTACCGTACTGCCGGAGCCATAGTTGTTTTTGATCAGTTTCCCGTTTGTTTTCAGAAAATCGCTTGGACCGATTGGGGCTGCGCTTGCTTTGCCTACATTGACTGCGCCAATTAAGCCAAATACCATGCTTGCCATGAGCACTAGCGCCAGCAGTTTTGACCGTTTCATTCCTTCTCCTCCTTTGGGTTAAACGCATTTGTGAATCTGCCATGCCAATATGCCAGATTGGGTCGTGGTCGTGCATCACCTCCTTTGGGATTGAGTGCGAAACTAAACAATTCGGGGAACGAAACCGCTTACAATAAAACTAAATTTGAAATCGATTTCAAATTATCCTCAATAAATAATATAGAATCCAGTCACTTGAATATCAATGGATAATATTCTATTATTTCCTTCTGCTTGTAAGAGAAAAATCCCCTTGGGGGAGGAAAGCAGAGCACAGCAAACGGAGGCATGCGAGCGAAAACATGTGATTTCCTAACTCATACTTTTTCCGTCCCATATGCCGAATGAACACATTTGTCTCTCCCTACTATTTCTTAAGATTGTTCAAACGTGATAATAAAAGACTTGCCCAGCAGACTGCGCTAGCTTCTCATTCATCAAGTATATGCCAGATTCGTCATCGATCCCGTAACCTACAGCGAGATTTGTTTTCGAAAGCGCAGCCATCAAATTCTCTTCTTCATTCCACTTCGTAAAATGTGCACTAACGACACAATTATTAACCAGCCCAAGACCTTTTAAGAAAAGGTGTTCGTTTTTTCTATTGTCAATCGGAGGAATCACACAAACACTAGGGCTTATTAATGCCCCTGCGGAGAAACCTGCAATAGGCACGCCTTGCACATACAATTCCTTCACCACATCGCCAAGCTCCGTATCAACGATGCAATCTCTATAAAGCTCTGTTTCGCCGCCACAAATAATGACTCCAGTAGCTGAACGAAGTTCTTGTATTACTTCTATTGATGGTGATGCGCACAATGAGATATAGACAAAATCGCTAACACCATTCCGTTCCAGTAAATCTGTATATCTCGACATATACGCCTTCCAGCCATCTTGTTCAACAAATAATATCGCTACCTTGTTTGCGTTATGCGAGGATAAGCCAGCGAACTTTTTTCCTAAGCTATCATTGAATGGTGCTCCTCCGCCAAATAAGAACAAGTGCTTTTCTGACATGATGATGTCCCCTTTGCTTGCTTTATTTTACAACGCATCTAGTGCACTGACCAAAGCCCGCATCATGCATCAGATACACTTCTACATCTAACTAAGCGCTATAGCGAAAGCAGATTCTATCATAGCGTCGAAATCGCAAAAAGCTTCCATCTGCTCACCTGATGGCTTATCCAGCTCCACAAAACTCTCTTTTGTCATATTATAACAGTACCAAGCGATATCTGAATCCCCGAAAAATATTAATGTATCTTCAGCTTGGATTGGCTCCCACACTTCATTAGCATCAAATCTAGTATTGGAGAAACTAAACTCACTAGATAATACCAATAGAGCGAGTCATGGAAAATCAAGTGGATGGCTCTTGTGCGTTAGCTCTATTTCGCTAACTGTCACTATTTCATCCCATCAAAGAAATCCAGCTCCGAAGCATCCTTCTCAAAAGCAAAGAACCGTTTCTTCCCAAGCTGCAGCTGGCTGCCGATCCGTGCGACTGGCACGACCTCGAAGCCCCAGCGGCTGTTGCCTGCGGATACGAAAAACTTCGCTTCGCCGTTGGCGATGGAGTCCGTCTCATCCTGTGGAATAATTGCGCCGTAAGAGGCTGCAATTTCCTCATAGAGCACCGGCTTGAACGACTCTTCCTTGTTCTGATACACATAGGTATGGCGCTGTGCGCCATCCAGCCCTTTCAAGTGGAACTCGACTTCGGTTGCGCCGATTGGCCGCGAAATCGTGCCATGCGTACCGCCCGTTCGCTCTAAGTTGGACATCAGCGTACGTTCACGTCCGCTATGGGTGAAGGCCGTCACCGCATACGGGACTGCAGCAGCCTCGTTCGTGACCGACGCTTCGATATACCCCGCCTTGGAGGCGGTCAAATAACGGATCGCGCAGCGCAGGCATGCCAGCTTCAGCTCGGGCACACGCCCGGATTCCTCTGTTTTCTGGCGGAATTCAATGCTTTTGCCCGGCACGAATTCCTTCAGCGCTTCACGGAACACGTCAATCCGGCAGGATTGGCCCGTTAGCTTAATAATGGAATAGCGCTGCAACCGTCCATCCTGGTACAGCTCGTCGAGGAACTGCCGAACGACATCATATATGTCTGCCCGCACGAACTGGGTAATCTCCCGAATCGTAAACACGATTGGAGGACATTCCTCCCGTTCAGCGAGTCGCTCTTGCTCGCGAACAACCAATGACCAACGTTCAACAGCCGATATTCGGAGCTCGCCTTCCTCCCATTCACTGCTCACGCCGGTGCTGAACCCCCCGCGAAGCATCGCCGTCCGGCGGAAAAACTCCGTCTTCAGCCGCTCCGCCAAGTCCCACAAGAAATGATAATTGCCGCGCACGCGGCGGTAATCGTCCCGCATCCGCGTTTCATATTCCTTAAACCGCGTCGGAATCACGCCTTCGGCTTCCGCGTAGCGCTGCTCCAGCGTCTCATACACATCGCCCACGCCATGCTCGTCGACATGCCGGAACAAATCCGTTGCCGGAATATCGATCATTTTATCGATATCGATTCTCTGCCGGTTATGGCCATAGCTCTGGCGGTAATAGTCGGCGAAGACGATTTTCATATATTGCATAATGCGATAGGTGAGGTTGCTTCCCCCGAAGTTCGTATCGCCATTTTCGTAAGAGGTACAAATATCGATTTTGTAAGCGACGGTACTGTCTTCGACCTTAAATACACAGGAAGACACATCCGTCGTCCCGCCTCCGCAATCGATAATTAACGCCTCGTACTCCGTTCTATCCTCAATGCCGCCGCGCTCCAGCTGATTGGCGATCGTGTTGTAGAGAACCGCCGTTCCTTCA
>NZ_WSTC01000066.1 GCF_009789195.1 Paenibacillus sp. MMS18-CY102
CAGATGCTGGGGATGTTTGTAAATACGCTGGCGATGCGCAACGCTCCGTCGGGAGAAAAATCGTTCCATGCGTACGTCCAGGAAGTGAAAGAAAATGCACTGAGAGCCTACGAAAACCAGGACTATCAGTTTGAAGAATTGGTCAACAAGCTAGATGTGGCCAGAGATGTAAGTCGCAATCCGTTGTTCGATACGATGTTCATCCTGCAAAACACCGAGCAAAGCGAACTGAGCATGGGGGATTTGAAATGTATCCCTTATCCGCTCGAACATCATGTGGCCAAATTTGATCTTACCTTTATCTTGGTAGAGGAAGCAGAAGGAATCACATGCAGCATCGAATACGCCAGCTCGTTGTACAAACGAGAAACGGTAGAGCGAATGGCACAGCACTTCAAGCAGTTGATCGACGTCATTGTGAAAGACCCGCAAACGAAACTTTCAGCGATTGAGATGATTACCCCGGATGAGAAAAGGCAGATTCTGGAGGTATTCAACGGCACGGTTGCAGACTATCCGCGAGACAAGACGATTCACCAGTTGTTTGAAGAGCAGGTGGAGCGTACGCCGGATCAGGTTGCGGTTGTTTATGAAGGAAGCCAGTTGACATACGGTGAGCTGAACGAAAAGGCGAACCGGCTTGCGCGTAGGTTGCGTGCAGAAGGTGTACAGCCGGATCAGCCAATAGGCATCCTGGTGGAGCGTTCTCTGGAGATGATGGTCGGCATCTATGCCATCTTAAAGGCAGGCGGTGTCTATGTGCCAATTGACCCGGACTATCCGGATGAACGGATTCGCTTTATTCTGGAAGACTCCGGCGCCAAGCTGCTGCTGACGAGGGAACACCTTCTCAATCATGTTTCCTTTGCCGAAACGATTCTGAATCTGGATGATCCTAAGGTGTACACAGAAGATGGTCAAAACCTGGAACCGATGGCAGGGCCGAACAACATTGCTTATGTGATCTATACGTCCGGATCAACAGGAAAACCCAAGGGTGTCATGATTGAACACCACTCCGTCCTCAACCGAATCCTGTGGATGCACGAGCGGTATCCGATTGGCGAGCAAGACACCATTTTGCAAAAAACAGCGTTCACGTTCGACGTATCCGTATGGGAGCTGTTCTGGTGGGCAATGGTTGGCGCCAAAGTATGCCTTCTGTCAGTCGGTGGGGAGAAAAACCCTGCAACGATCGTGGAGACGATCGAACGTTACCAGATTACTACGATGCACTTTGTTCCAGCCATGCTGCATGCCTTCCTTGAGGTTGTGGAGCAAAGCAAAGAAAGTACTGAAAAGCTGAAGTCCTTGCGTCAAATATTCGCCAGCGGAGAAGCTCTGTCACCTCAGCACGTGGCAAGGTTCCAACAAGCTGTTTCGACGGTTAACCATGCGAAGCTAATCAACCTGTATGGGCCAACCGAAGCAACAGTGGACGTGTCCTACTTCGATTGCGAACCAGATCAGGAGAATCACGTTATTCCAATCGGAAAACCGATCCATAATATTCGCTTGTATATTTTTCAAGAAGGAACCGTCCAGTTGCAGCCAATCGGTGTGGCAGGCGAGTTGTGCATCGCCGGAGTTGGTGTGGCGAGGGGATATCTGAACCGCCCTGAGTTGAATGCGGAGAAGTTTGTGGAAGATCCGTTTGTTCCGGATGAACGGATGTATCGAACAGGGGATTTGACTTGCTGGATGCCAGACGGAAACATCGAATATCTGGGCCGAATCGACCATCAGGTGAAAATCCGCGGTTACCGAATCGAGCTGGGTGAAATCGAAACCCAATTGATGAAGCTAGAAGCCGTGCAGGAGGCCGTCGTCACTGCACGAGAAGATGAAAGCGGACAAAAACAACTGTGTGCCTATTTTGTATCAGAAGAGGAACTGATGGTAAGTGACTTGCGAGTTTCGCTGTCCGTAGAACTGCCAAGCTACATGGTGCCGTCCTACTTCATACAGATGGACAAGATACCGTTTAGCCCGAATGGCAAAATAGACCGAAAAGCGCTGCCAGCGCCAGAGCGAGGCATGCAAACGGGGACAGAACACGTGGCTCCGCGCACCTCGATTGAAGCTCAACTAGCGCAAATCTGGCAAGAGGTGCTCGGACTTGAGCGCATCGGCATAAAGGACAATTTCTTCGATGTTGGCGGGCATTCATTAAAGGTGCTGCAATTGACGCAGAAGATTCATACAGAGCTGGGGATCGACATTCCTCTTCACGTCGTGTTTGAAATGCCTTCCATCGAAGAAATGGCAAATGAACTTTTGAAGCGCCAATTTTACACGTTTGAGCAGAAGAAAGGGAACAACATCATTAAATTAAATGAACATGGGTTGATAAATGTTTTCTGCTTTCCTCCGATCTTGGGATACGGTATTGTGTTTGCTGAAATGGCAAAGCATCTTGAACACCACTGTGTTGTCCATGCGATTGAATTTATAGAAGGTACCGATGATCGCGAAGAAATGCTGGAACAATATGTGGATTCCATTGTAAGTGTTCAAGACAAAGCACCTTATATATTCTTAGGTTATTCCGCGGGAGGTAATCTGGCGTTTGAAGTTGCCAAAGTGATGGAAAAGAGAGGCTATGAAGTCTCGGATATCATTATGGTTGACTCCTTCAGAAAGCATGGTCAGATAGAGATCCAACCGGAGGAAGTGGATAATCATCTCACTCAAATATTCGAGATTATCCCTGAGCCGTATAAACAAGTTCTTACTGCTCCGGTAACAAGGGAAAAAGTAAGACAGAAAACGCATGCGTACCATAAGTACTGGAATCAACTTGTAAATGCAGGAGTCATCCACGCCAGCATCCACGGTTTGGTTGCGGTGGGTACAGCAGACGAACACAGTACACATGATGATGTTTTGTTATGGAAACAAGCAACACACAAAACCTATGCAGAGCATAAGGTGATTGGAGAGCATCTGGAGATACTTTCTCCTGGTTTTGTCGAGGAAAATGCTAAAGTCCTTCAACGTATCGTAAAAAATATATACGATTATGCAGAATTGAACTATTTTTACAGATAAAACGTTATAAGTAGGCACCATTATACAACGACTGCAACTCGGTTGGGAGAACCGGTTGCAGTCGTGTCGGGTGACAAGAACATTGTCCGAATGAAGTCCGCATAAAATGCGGGCTTTTTTATTTACCGGCTGTCCAATAACATAATACTCCAAACTATTTGGTTCAGTTAATACCAATGATATCAACGAGAATCACTTAAAAAGTTCGTATAATCTAGTTACCAGTGGTAACTAGATTATACGAACTTTCTCGTTTTATATCATGTAGTTGCTGACTTCTACGAGATATCATACAATTGGAATAAAATATCATATAAAGAGATTGGAGGGTAAGATGTGAGGAAGTACACTCCACAAGTAGAGTTTAAGCAAACAAGGTACGGTAGCAACCATTGGATTGGATTTAGTCCTAAACTAAATCGAAATGTCAATCTATACAGTGACTTAGAGTATGCAAATTGGATATTTGTTGAAACGAATCCTGAGATAATTTCATTTTGCGAACAACCAGCAAAGGCATTTTCGATCATTGATGGTAAACCTAAAACATCCATTATCGATATGTGGATTTTACGAAAAGATGGAACTGAAGCGTTTATTGAAGTCAAATATGCTAGAGATTTAGATTTTAGCAATCCAAAGAATGAAAAAGTACGAAAACAGATTCTCTGCCAACAACAATGGTGTGAGGAGAATGGATTTGAGCACCTCGTTCATACTGAAGAATTCTTATACGAGAGTCCATATTTTATAGAAAATATGAAGATTATCCTTGCTCACATCCGAGACAACAAATTCCCTGATGAACTGAAATATAAACGACTTCAAAATGCTTTAAATAATAAAAAATCGACTATTCGGAGAGTTAAGGATTCATTATGCAATCAGCAATGGGTCACTAGTTCAATATATCATTTGATATATGCCGGTCTATGGAACGCAGAGTTAAGAATAGCCCCTCTAACAGATCTGACGGAGGTTGAGTGTTATGAGCAGAAGGAAAGTTGAACAATTTAGTAATTCCCGTGAGGTTGACCCAAATAAGTGGGCGACAGTGTTGGAAGATGCATTGTCACCTGATGAAAGAGAATTGTTTCTTAAAAGAAAGAAGGCATTAGACCTTTACTTTGCTGAGAAAAGTTTAAATGAAATCAAAGAAGAAACAGGAGTAGTGCGATCTGAACTGTATCGCTTTCTAGAGCGTTGCATTTCTTTAGATCCTAACGGTACGGAATGGGGTTATCGTGCATTAATTCCGCGTAAAAGAGTTGGCCAAGATATAGAGTCTGGGAAGTTTCAAGCCTTTTTATCTCATAATCCTACTATTCGAAAGTATATAGAAGATTGGTTTCTCAATCGGAAAAGAAAAAATCTGCAGCCCATTAAAGGTTTAAAAGATATTCATGCTGATTTTGTCAGGATGTGTAGAGAATCTAATATACATGTTTCAGAATATCCGATGAATACTAAAACCATTGCAAGACAGTCCTTATACCGTTACTTAAAATCTCTTGAATTAAAAAACTTTTACCAATCGTCTAAACGTTATGGTAATGAAAGTACAAGAAAAATAAAGTCAGACCCCAGTAAAAGAAATACTACTATACCTCAGATTAGCCGCCCCTATCATAGAGTTCAATTTGATGGTCACCGCATAGATGCCATGTTCGTAATCCACTTCACCACACCATTAGGAGATCAAATATCAGAAGTTATGAATCGATTGTGGCTGCTTGCTATTATTGATGAGGCTACTCGAGCTATTTTAGGTTATCAAATATGCTATGGAGCAGAATATAACAGTTATGACGTAATTAAATGCATAGAAAGTGCAATTATTCCTTGGAAACCTGTTAAATTTACAATTCCAGGGATAGCTTATCCGCAAGGAGCCGGTTTTCCATCTGGGTTGATTCAACAAGCAGAATGGGCGGTTTGGGATGAGTTTTCAGTCGACAATGGCAAGGCGAATTTAGCATCGATTGTAAAAAAGACTGTGACTGAAAAAGTAGGGGCCCATTTAAATCCCGGACCAGTAGAGATGCCAGAGAAACGCGGTATTATCGAACGGTTTTTCAAAAAATTAGAGGAGAATGGATTCCATCGATTACCAAATACAACTGGAAGTAATCCTGAGGATCCTCGCAGACAAGATCCAGAGAAAAATGCCAGAAGATTCGATATTACTGTAAAAGATCTTGAGGAGATAACAGAAGTAATTATTGCAGGCTACAATAATACTCCGCATGATTCTCTATATGGATTATCTCCGTTAGAAGCAATGCAACAACGTTTAGAAAAGGGGATACCTGTTCGTTATCTAAAGGAAGAATATCGAGATGAGTATACTTTCGCATCCTTAAATGTAACTCGAAAAATAAACGGTAGTATTAAACATGGACGACGACCTTATATCAATTATGAAGGTGCGGAGTATACTAATGAAGTTCTAGCCCGGATGTTTGACCTGACCGGTGAGCATCTGTATATAGTTGTAAATATTAATGATTTAAGATATGTAAAGGCCTATTTGAATGATGGAAGCGAATTCGGTATTTTGTCAGCAATGGGAAAATGGGGGTTAACTCCTCATTCACTACAAATGCGTAAACAAATTAATAAACTCAAAAATGATCGTATTTTGCAATTTGGTTTCAATGACGACCCAGTTCAAATATTTTTGAGCTACTTATCTGAAAAAGCTATTGTTAACAAAAAAGATAGAAACAAGTTAGCTGCTGCACAGAAGCATCAGAAGAGCTTCGAAGAAGTACACCAAAATACAATCTTTGTTGCCCATGATCCGATTGGAAATGAAAGAAAATTCCAAGACGTAAAGGATAAAGATGTAAATATTGAAGTGCGACTGGATAAAAAAGAGCCGATCAATAAATTAAGAAAAACTATACTATACTAAATAAGGGGAGTTCTTAATGATCAAAGACTCACCAAATAATACAAGTGAAATCAACCGGCCCTTTGTTCCAGTAGGGAGTCACCCTATTGAAACCGGTCGATACTTAATAGGTACGGAAGAAATAAATAGGTTATATGAAGTAGTGACGCAGTGGATAGAGAATCGCGTTCCAGGAGGAATAGTAAGTGGACGCCCTCGCCTTGGAAAAAGTCGTGCAATATCATACTTAATGCATATTTTGCCCGCTGATTATAATAATCGTCTTAGTATATTCGATCTCAGTAGTTATCAAAATAAAGCACCATCTGAGAAATCATTTTACGAGGATATTCTGTCTGGGGTTGGACATGATTTAGTCTTTAAAGGATCGACTTCTGAAAAGCGAGTACGTCTTGTTCGCTATTTAATCGAGCATGGAATCCGATTGGATAATCGTAGAATTGTGTTTTTTATGGATGATGCTCAAAGATTGAGTGAACTGCAATATAATTGTTTGATGGATGTATATAATGACTTAGACAAGGTAGGCATTCAGCTTACAGTCATACTTGTAGGTCAACCTGAGTTACTCCATCAAAGGTCAGCTTTTATACGGACGAAAAAAACTCAAATCGTTGGTAGATTCATGTCCCAAGATCACGAGTTTACCGGAATACAAAATCCCGAAGATCTAAAGTATTGTTTAACTGGGTTTGATCAAGAATCAGAATACCCTAATGGTTCAGGATGGAGTTTTACACAATACTACTTTCCGGATGCTTTCAAGGATGGACAACGTTTTGAGAAGGTTGCGGGTACTATATTTGAAATGTTTATGGAATGTACTACTTTCGCAGGAATACGAAAAGTTGATATTCCGATGCAATATCTCATGCTAACAATAGAATATGCTTGTAAACGATTTGGAGCCTCAGGTGCTAATAACTATTGGCCGACTAATGCTCAATGGAAAATGGCAATTGAATCATCCGGGTATATTACAGCAGAACTATTACATGAATCGGTTACCAAGAAATAGGGAGTTGTAAAATGAGTAGAAAAATTTTGATACCTACACCTCCTAAAGTGAATCAAACATGCAATTACTGTTGGAGTACTGATTGGATTCGCGATTATGAATCACCATGGAGCATATTTGAAAAGTTTAAATATGCCAACTTGATTAAAGCAAAAGATCTTCTTGCTTTATTTGGTAATGAACAAGTTAAGAAAAATAAGATAATTAGCTGTTCCAAACGGTATTCAAATTTGTATTATTTGTCTGGATTCGATAAATCTCTCTTACAATCAGGATTCGGCTATGATATTTTTGAGGAAAACAAACAATTATATTCTAAAGTTATAAGCACTTTACAAGGTGAGTCCCATTTATATTTAAGGGAACATTTATGTTTCTGCATCAAATGCCTACATAGCGGATACCACAGTATGCTTCATCAGTTTAAGCTTTTACAAAGTTGCCCCTTTCATAATATCCCTCTAACGCACAATTGTCCTGGGTGTCGCCGTCAGATTCCATATACCTTGAATGATGATTTTTTTTCGGAACCATTTAGATGCAAATGTGGATGGTATTTTTTAGACTCAGATATTCCTTTTGAAAAATGGACTAATGTGAATTTTAAAATCTGTTCTAGAGATGTGTATACGTGGTTAAATTTATCCGAAGAACAACGGTCGACTCTTAATAAGATTATACTATTTGAAGGGATTCTTCCTGATCTGTACCCAGATATGCTGAGCAATTTATTATCAGTGATATTAGATAATGATTACGCCAAGAACCATGTCGTCATCAGATCAACAAAAAATGTTCTTCGTTATGGTGATTATCATAAGAGATATTTAGAACTTGAGGCAGCACTAGATGAAGATTTCTCGATCCCAAATGATAATTCACTTAGTCATTTTAAAAATAGAATTCACGATCAGATTTATTGGAGCACGATAGAGTCAAATAAAAGCATCGTAAGTCGATTAAGAAATACAATCTTGAAGGATCATTTACATTGTATTAAACATTTCGGCCATAGAGATGAACCATACTGCCCCTTTGCATATGCTTATATTTTCTGGAGAAAAACTAATGAGAACTTTAAAACTTATTGGGGCATTGATAAAGGGGAGCATCCAAAAGGAGCAAAGCGAAGTCACTTACCGAGAATAGGATTAAAGCATGATGAAAATGAGTTGCAGCAGATTATCAGAGTATGGAATAACGGTAAAAGAATAAGAAAATATAAACATCTTTGCGGAACAAACTGGATTGTAAATAAGATTGTTGCACATCTCTCAATAAATCATTTTCGAAACTGGATTCGTTTTGCTGAACAAGAGATTAGAAACAAAAGCATAGAAGAAATTTATGACAAGCTACAATTCGTCGCTACGTACCAACCTTTCAAGTATGAGAACCTACCCTTTTTTCTGGTTAAACTTCCTAATGAAGAAGATGAAGAAAAATTACTCGAGTTTCATTTTTGGACGAATAGTAAACAATCAATTCGGTATGATCAAATTTATTGTCCAAATCAAAAAAGAAGCTAACTTACAGAAGCCCTTCTTAAGGGCTTCTGTAAGTATTAATCTTATTTCTTTGAATCAAATACTCTAAAGACATCTTGTATAAATCGTGCGATGATCTGAACTTCATCGACTGGTCTTGATTCAAGATTATATTGAATTGTATCTAGTATTCTTAATTTCTCGTTCGTAATTTTGTTGTTATTTTCACCAAAATTTTCAAAGAGTGACCTTGCCCTGAAAAAGTAGACACGCAGAAACCCTCAATGACACCAATTAGTCTAATAGTTACATCTCTGCTCCGACCAGGAATGGCGGGACATAATTGTTGGAGGAATGCGTTCTCCGACGGTTGTAGAAAAGCTCGATGTATTCAAATACTGCCTTCTTAGCCTCAGCT
>NZ_WSTC01000067.1 GCF_009789195.1 Paenibacillus sp. MMS18-CY102
CGTACGTCTGGTGAAAAACACCAACTATGCCGAACTGAACGAACATACCCGCATCCTGCAGACGGGGGCGATCGTGTTTGACGCTTCGACGTTTGAAATTTGGGGAGCGCTATTAAACGGTGGACGTCTGTATCTGGAGCCGAACGATGTGATTTTGGATGCCACGAAGCTAAAGAAAACGATCCAGCAGTACGGCATTACCACCATGTGGCTGACTTCGCCTCTGTTCAATCAGCTTTCCCAACAGGACAGCAAGCTGTTCGCAGGCGTACAAACGTTGATCGTTGGGGGAGACGTACTATCCGTGCCCCATATCAATCGCGTACTCCAGCATCACCCGGGGCTTCGCATCATCAACGGATATGGGCCGACCGAGAACACAACATTCTCTACCACGCATGAGATTAAGGAAGAACAGACAGGGGCAGTGCCGATAGGCCGTCCTATTCATAATTCGACAGCTTATGTCGTGGATCCATTCATGAATCTGGTGCCAATTGGTGCCTGGGGTGAACTGATTGTGGGTGGAGATGGGGTAGCCAGAGGATATGTAAACAAGCCAGAATTAACAGACGAGAAGTTTATCCCAAACCCGTTCCGGCCAGGAGAACGCAGCTACCGGACGGGAGATTTGGCAAGGTGGCGCGCAGACGGTACGTTGGAATACAAAGGCCGAATCGACGAACAGGTCAAAATCCGCGGCTACCGAATCGAGCTGGGTGAAATCGAAACCCAATTGATGAAGCTAGAAGCCATACAAGAGGCCGTCGTCATTGCACGAGAAGATGAAACGGGACAAAAACACTTGTGCGCTTATTTTGTAGCGGAAGAGGAACTGACGGTAAGCGACTTACGAACTTTGCTGTCTGAGGAATTGCCTAGTTATATGATCCCGTCCTTCTTTGTGCCTATGGAGCAAATCCCGTTGAACGTGAACGGAAAAGTGGACCGCAAAGCGCTGCCAGCGCCAGAGGGAAGCATGCAAACGGGGACAGAATACGTGGCTCCGCGCACCCCGATGGAAGCTCAACTCGCGCAAATCTGGCAAGAGGTGCTCGGACTTGAGCGCATCGGCATGAAGGACAACTTCTTCGACGTTGGCGGGCATTCTTTGCGAGCGACAACGCTGGTGGCGAAGATGCACAAAGCGATGGGGATCGAGATGCCGCTGCGGGAAGTGTTCCAATACTCGACCATCGAGCAAATGGCAGAAGTCATCTCTGGCAAGGAACAACATACGTATGGTTCCATTCCAGTCATTGAAGAAAGTACCTATTATCCTGTCTCTTCCGCCCAAAAACGAATGTACATTTTGAGTCAACTGGAAGGCGGAGAGCTTAGCTACAATATGCCGGGTATCTTTACGGTGGACGGGCCAATCGATCGAGAAAGGCTGGAGGAAGCATTCCGCAACTTAATCCGTCGCCACGAGGCGTTGCGAACCGGCATAGAGTTGGTCAACGGTGAACCTGTCCAGCGCGTACACGAGGATGTGGAATTTGCCGTGGCGTACACGCAGGCGAGCGAAGAAGAGGTGGAAGGGCTCTATCGCCAATTTGTGCGTGTTTTTGATCTTAGCCATGCGCCGCTCTTGCGGGTCGGGCTGATCGAATGCAAGCCGGATCGCCATGTATTGCTCATTGACATGCATCATATCATTTCCGACGGAACGTCCGTTGGTATTATGGTGCAGGAATTTGTTCAGTTGTACCATGGTGTGGAGCTTACGCCGCTGCGGATTCAGTACAAGGATTATGCGGCATGGCAGCAGGCAGAGGTGCAGAGCGAACGGATGAAGCAGCAGGAGGCGTATTGGCTGGAGGTATGCAGCGGAGAGATTCCCGTGCTCGATCTGCCAACCGATTACGCAAGGCCGCCAGTCAAAAGCTTTGAGGGAAATACGTTCGAATTTGTGATCGACAAGCAACGCAGCGAAGGACTGCGACAGCTTGCAACGCAAACCGGAACGACGTTGTACATGGTTCTACTTTCAGCCTATACAACGTTGCTTTCCAAGTACAGCGGACAAGAAGATATTATCGTAGGTACGCCAATTGCCGGCAGAGCACATGCGGATTTGCAGCAGACACTGGGAATGTTTGTGAATACGCTGGCGATGCGCAACGCTCCGTCGGGGGAAAAGCTGTTCCATGCGTACGTCCAGGAAGTGAAAGAAAATGCGCTGAGAGCCTATGAAAATCAAGACTATCCGTTTGAAGAACTGGTCAACAAGCTCGATGTGGCCAGAGATGTAAGCCGCAATCCGTTGTTCGATACGATGTTCATCCTGCAAAACACCGAGCAAAGCGAACTGAGCATTGGGGATTTGAAATGTATCCCTTATCCGCTCGAGCATCATGTTGCCAAGTTTGACCTTACCTTCAACCTGGTGGAAGAAGCAGAAGGCATCGTATGCAGCATCGAATACGCCAGCTCGTTGTACAAGCGAGAAACGGTAGAGCGAATGGCCCAGCACTTCAAGCAGTTGATCGATGTCATTGTGAAAGACCCACAAACGAAACTTTCAGCGATTGAGATGATTACTCCGGATGAGAAAACGCAGATTCTGGAGGTATTCAACGACACGGCTACAGACTATCCGCGAGACAAGACGATTCACCAGTTGTTTGAAGAGCAGGTGGAGCGTACGCCGGAGCAGGTTGCGGTTGTATATGAAGGAAGTCAACTAACGTATCGTGAGCTGAACGAAAAGGCGAACCGACTTGCGCGTACGTTGCGTGCAGAAGGGATACAGCCGGATCAGCCTATAGGCATCTTGGTGGAGCGTTCTCTGGAGATGATGGTCGGCCTATTGGGAATTTTGAAAGCAGGCGGCGCCTATGTACCGATTACCCCGGTATATCCGGAGGAACGGATTCGCTACATACTGGAGGATTCCGGGGCGAAGCAATTGTTGGTACAAAGTCGCTTCAAGGAAAGCGTTGCCTTCACGGGTACAACCCTCGTTTTGGATGACGCGTTGTTCGATAAGGAAGACGGCTCGAATCTGGCGACCCTCACAGGCCCCCGTCACCTGGCTAATCTGTTCTACACGTCAGGATCAACAGGCAAGCCAAAAGGAGTGATGGTCGAACATCGAAACGTCGTACGTCTGGTGAAAAGCACCAACTATGCCGAACTGAACGAACATACCCGCATCTTGCAGGCGGGGTCGATCGTGTTTGACGCTTCGACGTTTGAAATTTGGGGGGCGCTGTTAAACGGCGGACGGCTGTATCTGGAACCTAAAGACGTGATTTTGGATGCCATGAAGCTAAAGAAAACGATCCAGCAGCACGGCATTACCACCCTGCAACTGGTCACGCCTCTGTTCAATCAGCTTTCCCAACAGGACAGCAAGCTGTTCGAAGGCGTACAAACGTTGATCATTGGGGGAGACGTCCTATCCGTGCCCCATGTCAATCGCGTGCTCCAGCATCACCCGGGACTTCGCATCATCAACGCTTATGGGCCGACCGAAAACGCTACAAACTCTACTACGCATGAGATTAAGGAAGAACAGACAGCGACCGTGCCGATTGGCCGTCCTATTCACAACTCCACAGCGTATGTCGTGGATCCGTTCATGAATCTGGCGCCAATTGGGGCCTGGGGCGAACTGATTGTCGGTGGAGATGGGGTAACCAGAGGATACTTAAACAAGCCAGAGTTAACGGAAGAGAAGTTTATCCCAAACCCGTTCCGGCCAAGAGAACGCATCTACCGGACGGGAGATTTGGCAAGGTGGCGCTCAGACGGTACTTTGGAATACAAAGGCCGAATCGACCATCAAGTAAAAATCCGTGGCTACCGAATCGAGCTGGGTGAAATTGAAACCCAATTGATGAAGCTAGAAGCCGTACAGGAGGCCGTCGTCACTGCACGAGAAGATGAAACGGGACAAAAACACTTGTGCGCCTATTTTGTAGCGGAAGAGGAACTGGCGGTAAGGGACTTACGAACTTTGCTGTCCGAGAAATTGCCTAGCTATATGGTGCCATCCTACTTCATACAGATGGACAAGATGCCGCTTAGCCCAAATGGCAAAATCGACCGCAAGGCATTGCCTGCATCAGAAGGAAGCAGCTTTACGGGGACAGAGTATGTAGCCCCACGTACAGAGGTAGAGCGTACATTGGTTTCAATCTGGCAAGCCGTTCTTGGTGTCAAATCGGTTGGCATCATGGATAAGTTTTTCGATCTTGGCGGCGATTCCATCAAGTCGATTCAAGTATCTTCACGGATGCTTCAAGCAGGCTACAAGATCGAGATGAAGGATATGTTTATCTATCCGACCGTAGCATCCTTGAGCCCGCATGTCCAATTGTCCAACAGAGTAGCGGAACAAGGAGAGATAAAAGGTGCTGCCGGTCTGACACCGATTCAACATTGGTTCTTCGAGAATCAACTGACCGATCTGCATCACTTTAACCAAGCAATCCTGCTGTATCGGGAGCAAGGTTTTGATGAGATAGCCCTTCGCGAGACGATGACAAGGGTAACGGAGCATCATGATGCCCTTCGCATGGTGTTTCACAAGGGAGAACGTGGATATGAAGCTCGGAATCGCGGAGTGAACGAAGGAGAACTGTACAGTCTGGAAGTGGTGGATTGTAGGCGTGATGAGGTAGATACTGCCCGGATGATTGAAACGAAGGCCAACGATATTCAAGCGAGCATCGATTTGAGTGAAGGGCCTTTGGTGAAGGTGGGGTTGTTCCGCTGCGCCGACGGCGACCATTTGCTTATTGCAATCCATCATTTGGTGGTAGACGGAGTGTCATGGCGGATTTTGCTGGAGGATATCTCCACAGGCTATAAACAAGCGGAAATGGGGCGACCGATCCAGCTTCCGCAAAAGACGGATTCCTTCCAGACGTGGGCGGAACATCTAGCTTTGTATGCCAACCATACGGAGATAGAACATGAAAGCGTGTTTTGGCAGAGCATCGAACAAGCCGGCGGTACGCCGCTTCCTAAAGATGACGATGAACAGAAGAAAACCTTGCTTCGGGATAGTGAAACCGTTACGGTACAGTGGACAGAACAGGAAACCGATCTGCTTCTGAAACAGGCGCACCGTGCCTACAACACGGAAGTGACCGACCTGCTGCTAACGGCGTTGGGTGCGGCTATCCACATCTGGAGTGGCATTGAGCAAGTGCTGGTCAATCTGGAAGGACACGGTCGAGAGTCCATTCTGCCGGATATCGACATCACGCGAACCGTCGGTTGGTTTACCAGCCAGTATCCGGTGATGCTGACAATAGGCCAGGATCAAGATGTATCACAACGGATTAAGCAAACGAAAGAAGCGCTGCGCCAAATTCCACAAAAGGGAATCGGTTACGGAATCCTGAAATACATGTCAGCGTTCGGGGAAGGCATCGATTGGAAAGCGGAGCCGGAGATCAGCTTCAACTATTTGGGTCAGTTTGACCAAGACCTCAATCAGCATGCAATAGAGCTATCGCGTTATTCCAGCGGTGTAGCCGTAAACGAAAACACGGCGATAAAATATGCTTTAGATATAAATGGAATGATTTCGCAAGGTTCGTTGTCGCTAACGATTGATTACAGCGCTCATGCGTATCGCAGGGAAACGATGGAACGGTTCACGGAGCTGTTCAAGACCAGTCTGCAAGAAGTGATTGCGCATTGTATGACTAAAGAGAGGCCAGAGCCGACACCAAGCGATCTTTTACGTAAAGGATTAACGATCGAGGAATTGGAACAAATCATCGCGCAAACCTGTCATTTGGGCGAAATTGAGAACATCTGCGCGTTAACGCCGATGCAAAAGGGTATGATGTTCCACAATTTGCTCGATCCACAATCAGGAGTTTACTTTGAAAACGCCACATTTGACCTTGTAGGGACATTTGATGAAGAACTATTTGGGGAAAGTTTGAAAGTACTGGTAAAGAGATACCAGGTATTCAGAACAAATTTTATCAGTGGTCGGGAAGAACCGCTGCAAATCATATTCCGAAACAAGAAGGCTGGCTTCTACGTCGAAGATCTGCGTCAAATGAATGAAGCGCAGCGTAAGGAGTATATCAACAAGTTTACGAGAGAAGACAAGGCCAGGGGATTTGATCTTGCTCAAGGGGAACTGATGCGCGTATCGATTTTGCGTACTGGAGAAGAAACGTATCACTTCATCTGGAGCTTTCACCATATTTTAATGGATGGCTGGTGCTTGTCGCTTTTAACACAGGAAGTGTTCTATACGTATTTTGCCCTTGTTGGGCAAAGAGAGCCGAAGCTAGCCCCGGTAACTCCGTACAGCCGTTATATTGAGTGGCTGGAACAACAAGACAACGAAGAAGCATCCAGGTATTGGGGTGAATATGTAGCCGGATATGAACAACAAACGTTACTGCCAACAGCAAATCGGCAGAACAAGGTGGAGGGTTATCTTGCTGAAGAACTGATTTGCTCCGCCGGTCGGGAACTGACTGACCAAATGAGAAAGGTAGCAAGGCAGCATCAGGTGACGTTGTATACACTGTTGCAATCGGCATGGGGCATCGTGTTGCAAAAATACAATGGAAATCAGGATGTTGTGTTCGGAAGCGTGGTTTCGGGCAGACCGGCTGAAATTCCCGGTATTGAGAGCATGATCGGCCTGTTCATCAATACGGTTCCGGTGCGTATACGCACGGAACCAGGTGCCACCTTTGCGGAAGCAATGCGATGGAATCAGGAACAAGCGACGGCAACGCGTGCCTACGACACGTATCCGCTTTACGACATTCAGAACCTGACTGAGCAAAAGCAAGGCTTGATCAATCATATTATGGTATTTGAGAACTATCCTGTTCAGCAGAAGGTAGAGCAACTGGGAAGCCATGACCAGGCAAGCTTCACCATTGCGAACGTAGAAATGAATGAACAAACGAACTATGACTTTAACCTGATTGTCCTGCCTGGAGAAGAGCTTCACCTTTGCTACAAATACAATGCACTTGTGTATGACCAGACGAGTGTTGAGCGGATACAAGGCCATCTGATTCATGTACTTGAACAGATAGTGAACAATCCTAACATTTGCGTGAATGATCTGGAACTGGTAACCGAAGTTGAAAAAACGCAGATTCTGGAGGTATTCAACGACACGGTTACAGACTATCCGCGAGACAAGACGATTCACCAGTTGTTTGAAGAGCAGGTGAAACATATGCCGGAGCAGGTTGCGGTTGTATATGAAGGAAGCCAGTTGACATACGGTGAGCTGAACGAAAAGGCGAACCGGCTTGCGCGGAGGTTGCGTGCAGAAGGTGTACAGCCGGATCAGCCTGTAGGCATCCTGGTGGAGC
>NZ_WSTC01000068.1 GCF_009789195.1 Paenibacillus sp. MMS18-CY102
CTGGAAACGCACTTTCTCCATCAAGCTTATAAGTTTTCACCCAGTCTCGAACTGTGGTGTAATGAACATTCAGATCCTTCGCCGTATCCGCCATCGTTGCTTCTCCGGCTAAAATTCGCGATACCGCCTGTTCTTTCAATGCTTTATCAAATTGCTTCCGTTGCCCCATAGTAAATCCCTCCACTTTTATTATAGAGGTTTTCTATGTGTCTATCTATTCGGGGCAGGGTCAATATGTTTATTTTTCAAAGACTTGCGAGAAAGCAAATACAAAAATCATTGAGGGTTTCTACGTGTCTACTTTTTCAGGGCAAGGTCACACCTTCATGAAAATCACCTAACCCAATCAATATTTTCTTACTGAATTGTAAATATTCTTCTAAGTTCATTACAGGATTTTGAAATCTTATATGCATCATTATTTCTTCCAAAGAAACCACCCTTTGTACATGCATTATTTTGGTGTAACAACAACTCTTATCTCCCCTAATCCATTTTTTACGGACTACCAGGCTCATTTCTACCCGAACCACCTTTACTTGTCCCCTTGCCTGGAAAACCACACGCCCGATTATATACATTTTCTAATTATTGAACTTGCTTTTGTCTCTAGGGACTTAGATTCTTCTCTTTCTCTGCATCTCCTAAATCATACCTCCCGGTGTTTAAATCGTTATTTACAGCAAGCTGCGGATTGGAAAACCAGTCTTCAGAGTTCTGTCCTAACTGTTTCAGTCTACCTTTCCAGACATCCCATGCTTATACAGCATCGCCTGATCTAATCCTAGGAACGTAGGATCTGAATCTGCAATCACATTGTTAGGATATATACATTGTCGACCTAAAGAAAATTAAATGAGCTGGCTTCGGTCAGGTACCGAAGCCAGCTCGTAAAATAGAATTTTACTTTATTATCCTCCATTATTTTTTTTGTTTAATAACATTTTCTGAACCTTATTTAATAGAAACGAAATGTATCCCTTTAGTTTTCAGCAGGTAAAAATTAGGGTATTTTTAATATCCATTCTTCCCTATACCTAGTAATGCAAATTCTGATTAATCCTCTTAAATACTCAAGCTCCTATTCGTTTTCAATATTATTTATTCATCTTCATCTTCATCTTCTAAATGAGGGGTTACCGGGTAGCCAGACGGATCAAACATATATTCTACACACTCTTTTTCATCTGCAAGAACAAGACTTATCGTATCCCCTCCACCAAACTGGGATGGTGGTACTTTAATATCAATTATCCAAGAGTATCCTTCAACACCTTCAAATTTCTCATAAAATGTTATTGACTCACCTAGTGTAGGATTTACTACTCCCTCCAATTGATACTCGTCGTTATAATTCTGAGAAATTTGGAACACTCTATCTGTGCTTAATTTAGGATTTAAGCTAGAAATTTCATTTCTTTTTACACCAATTATCCAAAATGAAATAACCTTTTCTTCATCAGAAATAACTAAAAATTCTTCAAAATCCCTATAATCTATCTCAACGACCCATGCACCACCGGCTAATGAAAAAAAGTTTTCATAATATTGAACTGATTTATTTATATCACTGTTAATTGTTGAAGGAATGTAGCTTTTGTTATATTCCTTAATTCGAGTGTTACGTTCTTGAATATAATCTTGTGCAATATTTAGCACCTGTACTGCATTAAGTTTCCGATTACTCATCTAAGCATCCCCTAAATATTTCAGAATCTGCGGGCGGCCATCCATATGGCGCTTTTTTATTATACCTCAATAAATAAATATATCGTTCTGTAGCAATCAACTCTGCTCTTGTGAAATTCTGTTTATTCTCCATTATTGCTCTGTAAACATATTCTTCTCTTTCTAAAATACTCTGGGCTAAATACTTTTCTTTCCCCAATTCTAACCATTGCTTTGCATGCACACTCTCATGAAAAGCTGCAATCTGAGAGGGCGTCCCTCTAAAATACATGATACCTGTTTCAGGATCAAAACCTCCAGCTTTACCTTTAGGTACCTTTACTTTGTCGATTACAACTTTAACTCCAGCTTTCTCCATATCATTTTTGAACTTTTTAAAGTCTGATGCCCGCATTTTTCTATTACCATACTTGTCAATCTTGAAGACATTTCCACTTACTCTTTTTGTATCCCATACTGCTAGATCTAAATCGTCTCCCTCAAAATCATCCAGTCTATTCTTCCAAGCACTCCACGCCTCATCCAACGCAGCTATATTCTTGCCATTCGCTAGCTTATCAGCCGCTTTGAACAACCCATGTTTCATCAAGCTCGCCAGACTTACAACAGCTAAGCCAATCCCGAGCTTATCCAGCATCGCCTGATCTAATCCTAGGAACGTTGGATCTGAATCCGCAATTCCATTTTTAAGATCCTTCAATTTCTCAGCACTTACTACGATCGTCGCCGCCCCTATTGCAGCGTCTGCTGCCGCTAAAAGATATAGCGACTCTCCCGCTGTAGGTATGGCAGTTATAACTGCTATGATTCCAAACATGATGTTTAATTCCGCCATTATCACTTGTGGCTGAATAATCAATACCTCATACGTATACCGAGAAAAGTATACAACCTTGTCCGTTTTCTTGCTAAGATAGTCGGGCTTCTGCGGAACGATATTCGCCAATGCATAAGCTTCTAATGCCGGAGCCATACGTTCGAGGAAGTTTCCAATTCCGGTATGGTCCAGCATCTCTTGAAATATACTTGGATTTCCGCTTGGCTGCTTTTCTTGGGAAGCCAATACAGGCGGAGCTGGAATCGAAGCCCGAATGTCCGCTTGGGACTTCCCTTCGCTTTTGCCCTTCTCGATGATGCCTTGTACATCTTTATTCCAATTATGGACGGCCGTTCGGTCCTTGTCCATCTGGTCATATGTCTTCTGTTGTTGCTCCATGTCTGGCTGTTGTTCTTCCGATCCACGCTCTTGCCGCGCGTATTTCTTCTGGTATAGCTCTTGTTGGTCGGATTCCGATTTCCCGCCCATCCAGCTCCGGGCAGCATCGGCCCCTTTCGGGTCGCTATTCACCTGTGCTTCCACATCGGCTCGAATTTGTGCTTTTTGGCTATCCGGTATATCGATTGCAGCACCTATATCAAGGCTTGTGTTCAATGCTGCCATGGAGATTTGCTGTTGTGCGAGCTCGTCCATATACATCTGTTTGAGTTCTTCATCCGTCAAGAGCTCCATGAAGTCCACGTTGATCTTCTGAAGATCCAGCTTACTGCTCTTGATCCCAACTCGATCTCCACTGATGAATACATAATGCTCCGAGTTCGTTTGCATGGCTATGGATTGGCTAGCACGCATTCGGATCGATTCTAATACACCAGATCCGCTCCCGCTGCCTAATTCCAGCTGGCTGCCCGCAACTAATAAGACATCCTCGCCTGCATCTACCGATATATTTCCGCCATCTAGATGTAGGGTAACTGTTCCTTTCTTGAATAAAACCCCATCGTCTCCAAGCTGCATCTTGGCATCGCCAGGTATCTCGAACACTTTGGTCGAAGGCTTCTGAAACACGGTCCTGCTTTTCATCTCATCGCTGCCGCCACGAACCGAGTTTATCGCAACCGCTTGCTTCTCTATCCCGCTCGGAAAATATACCTTGATGCGCGCCCCTTCATCTGGCAAACAGTGAAATAGATTGTTCCCTTCTCCTGAGTAGGGGAACCACCAATTCCCTTGTTCATCATGCCCTTCATCGATGTCCAAGTGAACCTTTACCATATTGTTGGCTCGTTTCACTACACGGCCTTCGAGCGAAGTGCCTTGTATGCGTTCGTTGCGCTTCGATTTCCGCCTCAGCGCCTGGCGCTTTACAAGGACGTATTCGTGATGAAGAAGTCCCGATGCATATGATATGGCCGATTCTGATACAACCCACACTTGGTTCTTGAATTCAACGTCATCACCAACTTGGCAATACTGCCCGCTGCTCACCCGGTAATAGATAAAATCTTCTTCGTGAAGATTTTGCTCTTCGTTGCCCTCCTCATGTGCTTTCAACATCTCATAGGCAGCCCGGTCCTTCATTAGGGTATACCGCTTCGAATTCAGCTTCATTCCCCATGAGGTGTCTGGCACGCCAAAGCATACGCGAGGCGCATCCATCTGCACATCAGGCAATATGACAGTCCCCACTCGTGCAGCTAAACGTTTCATGAATGCCCAGTCGGTTTCTTCATATTGCACCATTAGAGCTCCGATCGTTGCCCGGTCGCTCGTCGCCATGTTTTGCGCATCCCCACGCGGATAACCCTCTACTAACCGCTGGATTACATCCGTATACGTTTGAAATTTGTTCTGGTAGGATCGCTTCTTTGCATTCCTATCCATGGCATATGTTCGGGACAGTGCCTCGATTTGCACATGGGGAATGCCGTCTTCCATCTGAATATCTACCTTCGTTATGCCGCCTGCAAACCAATTCTGCACTTTAGACTTCATTGCATTTCGAATCATCACGCTATCTTCAAAACTGCTATTGCGCATACAGGCTTCTGCATCTTTCTCTGACATTTCTGCCGTGAACGTACAACGGGTATGCGCATTAAATTTACGCTCTATTCGAAAGTTACGGACCGCTTTCAAAGGATACGGCCATAGCAGTTCATAGCCGTCCCCTGCATATATCGCTTCCATGCCTTCACCTCGCTTTCCTATCTTGCGGAAAATTCAGGAGGGGCTGGGTCCATCCCATTCGTAAGCAATTGGATCTTCCCTCCATACTGGCAGAATAAGCAGGACTTGCTGGTTAATGCGGGCACCCCTTGAATAGACACGCTGGGACTGCCATTCGTCCACTGCGTTTGTGGCAAATTAAAATTCGCAAGCACATCACTGAAACTCAAGGAAGGGAGTCCAAACGGTCCATTCGATGTGTCGGCTTTCTTAAATGGAGCGCCGGAGGGCGCTGAGGGCGATACAGTAGGCAGCAGCTTAGGGGCACATGGATAAATAAACTTGCTAAAAGTCGGCTCGGATTGATCGGGATCGAATATATACGAAGAATCAGCTGCCATCCCCGGATACGCACCCTCAGCCATCTTCATCGGATGCACCACGCTTCGGCAAAATCCGAAAGAATAAAAATTTCCATCGATCTCTTGTCCCATTCGATTAACTGGAAAGGTCGTTTCCGCAAAATTCTGCTTGATCACGCCTGCCTCAGAACTCGAAACCGCACAATCATTGACGGTAAGCATGGGGCTTCCATTGATGTAAATGCCATTCGGGTCTAGCTTGTTTAAGACTTCCTCATGCGTTCCCATCGAACAGCACATAAAGGCCCCTGCTGTTACATAAGTGTCCTCGCTTCGCCAAGGGGATTGCTGCAAACTCTCACGTGTTCCTTTCTGCAACAACGTATCTTGAACGCCCATCTTAACCATCGCCTCTCATTAACTGGATTGGCCTAACCTTCAAACCGTATAAGCCTGTACGAAGGAGGCACTCGGCAACATCGACACGTGCAACAAGCACACGGCTCCGGTAATGCGAAATTTGGAAGATTGCCGCATCTTCGCTCACATCTTCCACATGCATTTTGCTAATACGCCCGTTCTCCGCTTCCATGCGTTCCGGCATCAGGCAAGGGATCTCCACAAAATCCATCCATGAATAATAAAATTGGCTCTGCTGGCCCAAATCCATCACCACGATGCTCTTATAGCCAACATCCGGTATGAACCGGGCTATTGTTTTTCTTAATGGATCACTAATTAATAGAATGGGGTGTTCGATGAGAGAGCTCGGAGAAATCTGGCAGCCTTGCTTGGCGTAAACAATTTCTTGCTCCTCTGCATAGTGGTAGCCTTGCAGCATCCGAGCCGGAAAGTTGATATTCGCCCCATTCGCCGGGGAGCGCCTGTCATGCTCTAGCACAAAATATTTCATGCTACGCATAAGCGGCATCCTCATCTTTCACCCAAGTCACCATCCGGCGTTGCTCTTCCGTCATCATGACTCGGAATATGTCTTGCTCCAGCATGCGGCTTCCTGAGAGGTCCGCTCCCGTAAAATCTGCGCCTTCCAGGTCCGCCCCTGTAAAATCTGCTGCAATTCGGGCATGCCGAAAGCTGGCACCCTTCAAGTTAGCCCGTTGGAACTGTACACCGTTCATGCCGAATACAAGGCCATGTTCCTCCACTGCCATATCCCTGATTGCCCATGCCCCATCGAATCTGGCATCAACAAGATCACAATTTCGAAAGTCTGCATCGATTAATAGACATTGTTTAAAATCCACCTGATCACATACACAGTTTTCGAATCGGGTACCAAGCAACTTGCTGCCACCCAGCTTACTCCCTGTGAGCGTTACCTCTTCCAATCTTGCATAATTCAAATCGATGCCTTCGAATTGGCCGTTGGAAAGATCAACCTTGGCCAGATGCTCATAGATGTATTCCTGATCGAAACGGCTTTCCAGCCACCCCCTGCAAGTAATGGAGGTACGTTGCCGATTATTGATGCGGTACACCGATTCACCTGCTTCTTGATCCCTATACTCACTAACACGCACTTCAAAATAGCTATCTTTTACTAAGCTTTGGAAAGAAGGGAGCTGCGTCATGGTATCCATCGCGTAGCGCACAGCATGCACCATATAGCTATTGAACGGGTACAGCTGCTCTGTCTTCCACACTTCGAATGTATGCCGGTCAATGCGGTTCATATAGCGCTTTCGCCTTTCCTCGCATGCGCTATCCCACGCGTCAACGAACCCATAAATCCATCCTGCATCATATGCAAAGTCGGTCAGTTGAACCTTGTCCATCGTTTCCCTATCCGCTGCTTCCAACATAAAAACAGGCTTGCCTTCATTCCAACTCGTCCGCATAAAAGAGAATTGAATCATCGAGCATTCCTTTAATTGGCCTTGCTGCTGTTGATCAAGCACATGAAGCAGGAACTGGTCTGCTAACGCGATAAGCTCATCTGCTATCTGCTTTTTTTGCCGAGTATAATATTGATGCAGTGCTTTAATATGCTCATTCCGAAGCGGTATGGCATCTGTCTCTATAAATTGATGCCATATCTCCAAGTGGTGCATACGGT
>NZ_WSTC01000069.1 GCF_009789195.1 Paenibacillus sp. MMS18-CY102
CTTTGCCTTCCTTCGTGGACATTTCAATTTGATTGGCGACCATCATAATAGATTCAGAGACCATTTCAATTTGTTTGCTCGCTTGCAGCATAATTTTTTTCTCGCAATTCAGAATAATGGTGCCTTCACTTGTGAGTGTGATGGTTGCCCCACCAGTTGCTCCTGTAATTGTGATTTTATCTTCCTCGAAAGTAATCTTCTGCCCTGTCGGAGTAAGCAAAAACTTCGTGTTTGGATTAGCCATCAGGTCGTCTTTTAAATCTTTGTCATAATTGATAATAGGCTGTAACTGTTCTTGTTGAACGACCGTTGTCTTGCTATTCTGTCCATGCCCTCCCGAGCTGCTTGCCATAGCCTCGTTAGGCAGCCTTTTCCGTACCGAACTAAGGGCGATCCCTTCTGCTTCCTTCGCATTCGGAAAATAGATGCGGACACTGTCCCCTTTCTCTGGCATACAGTACCAGCCGGTCTGGTCGTCTGATGCATACATCGTTGAATAGGGGAAAAGAATAGCTTTCGCTAGACTCCAGTCTTGATCAAATTCAAGCTGTACTTTGACCTCGTCTCGGACGACCTCCATTACTTTCCCAGAAATCGATGCTCCAATTAACGCAGAATTGTATCTTTTTCTTCTATAAGCAGCCTTGGCATTACAGAGCGTATATTGATGTGTTAGCAGGCCTTGCTTCATTTCAGTGAGTACCTCAAAGACATGAAGCTTATGCCCTTTAAAGGTGACTTTGTCGCCTAACTCAAGCACCCGGTCATTCGATTTCACTTCATAACATATAAAGTCTTGTTCGCTAAGCCCACTCTTCTCATTTGCCGTTTCTTTCTGGTAAGCGAGCATGTCCTTATACATCCGGTAATGCGTAGCCTCAAGCTTGCCTGCATCACGATGGTCAGGAATGCCTAAATACACACGAACGCTATCTTCTGTCGAGACTGGAACGAGTACGGTGTGGTAATGAGAGGCAAGACGCTTCAGAAACTGCCAGTCTGTCTCTTGATATTGCAGGATATAAGAGTCTAGCCGCTTGTTCTCATCGAACGTATTGAATACTTCGCCTTTAGAATAGCTGTCACTGATTTTCTGCATTAAATCGGGGATAGGCAGAGACTTGTTCTGAAAGGAATGTGTTTCATGCTTGAGGTCCATTGCGTGTGTATGGGAGATCGCTTCTACTTCCAGCCAACTTACTTGATTCTCGACTCTTACATGAAACCGAAGGATATCGCCATGAAACAATCGCTGTTGCTTTCCGTTGTTATCTTTATATACAAGCTCAATATACGTTTGCTCATCGGCCAAACGTGCGTAATCATTTTCCTTTGCTTCTGGGAGGATTCCAGTAATTAATAATCTGGCGTGGTCATTCACTTTTTTCGTTAGCTTTACATGGTGCAAACTAACATTAAACGGTAGAACCCTCAATTGGTCATAGCTAACTGCCGATATTGCCATCTCACCATCTCCTTCATTCTCGAAAAATTCAGACAACAGCAAGCACAAGGACTATGTACTCTATAGTCCCCTTTATCTTTAATCCACCAACACCCGCCGCGCTCCGCCCAGGCGCATATCTGGCCGCGTGCGGACGCCCGCTCCCGCCTCATCCAGTATTCGCCCGAGCATCCGATGCAGCTGCGCATTGTCGTACGGCTTGCGGTCGGATCGCAGCCGGTTGGCTGCGTATAGCTCGATGAGCTCACGATCAACGGTTGATCCGTTCAAGCACTGCATGGCGAAGGAGACATCGTACGGATCGGTGGTGCCCGACTTCAACAGCTCCGTTGCAAAATATCGCGTTACCGCCGGTGAGAGCGTATGCCGCTTGCGCCCGATATGCTGCCGATGGATCAGGTTCAACGTGTTATACTCGGTTGTCATATCTTCAAAGCTTGTATAGTCGAGCCGCAGCCGCGCCCCTTCCTTCAGCTTAAAGCGCGCAAGCTCCAGCTCATCCCGCCGGATCGCTACGTCCGGGTCGGCTACAATCTGCGTCTCGCAGTAGACGATATCGCTTCGCGTAACCGGCTCATGGAACCGGAGCTTGACCGCCGTTTCCCGGCCATTCGCCTCGTACGGCACTCTTATATCCTCTTCCAGCGTATAGAGGCGGTCTCCCCACTTCACGATGCCGCGTGAAACGACGAGTACATCCCCGTCGGTCCGAATTTCCGCTCCGACAACAATGCCATCCGAATATTCAGTCCAGAGCAGCCCCGCCAAGCTGCGCGGGTAGTCTCGCAAGCTTTCTAGCATTTCGGTTTTCAGAATACGCCCACGATGGAAGTTCGGATAACGATCCGTAAACATGCCAATCCCTCCTCTCCAATGCTTGTCTTGTCCATTAGCTGTATTTCGCTAGCTGAAGCGTCCGCTTGCGTATAAATTCTGTAGCCTCATGGCAACGTTCCGCACCGACTTTGCTGCACAACAGCTCTACAAGTTCGGCTGAGCCAACCGTCTCGACTTGGATAGCAACAACGCGACCCGCCCCTTGCAGCATAAAGCGTCCGCCAAGAACCGGGGAAAACTTAACGCCCTCTATCTCGTTGAATGTGATCGACTTGCGACCGAGCCAGGTTTGCACCGTAATTTCATGCTCGCTGACCAGCATTTTGTACCTGCCTAGGATCAATGACATCAGGCCAAGAAATACCGCAGAAGGGATCATTACCTGCATAAATGATGCTGTGTCCTCCCCCTCACTCATCCCAGGCAGTAGAAATATGACTATTGCAGTAATGGCACACATAAAACTGCAATACAGCAGGACTCGAACCAATCCCATCATTTTGAATTCCAACAGCCCATTCTTATTGCGCTTCGCAGGCTTGAATGTGGCACCAAATGTATGTTTCATCGCGAAACGAACCGCTAGCATGTCAACCACCTCAATAATCCATTTATTTCTTACACCCTATTTCATCCCATCAAAGAAATCCAGCTCCGAAGCGTCCTTCTCGAAAGCAAAGAACCGTTTCTTCCCGAGCTGCAGCTGGCTGCCGATCCGTGCAACTGGCACGACCTCGAAGCCCCAGCGGCTATTGCCTGCGGATACGAAAAACTTCGCTTCGCCGTTGGCGATGGAGTCCGTCTCATCCTGCGGGATTATTGCGCCGTAAGAGGCTGCAATCTCCTCATAGAGCACCGGCTTGAACGACTCTTCCCTGTTCTGGTACACATAGGTATGGCGCTGTGCGCCATCCAGCCCTTTCAAGTGGAACTCAACTTCGGTTGCGCCGATTGGCCGCGAAATCGTGCCATGCGTACCGCCCGTTCGCTCTAGGCTGGACATCAGCGTACGTTCACGTCCGCTATGGGTGAAGGCCGTCACCGCATATGGGACTGCAGCAGCCTCGTTCGTGACTGACGCTTCGATATACCCCGCCTTGGAGGCGGTCAAATAACGGATTGCCCCGCGCAGGCATGCCAACTTCAGCTCGGGCACACGCCCGGATTCCTCTGTTTTCTGGCGGAATTCAATGCTTTTGCCCGGCACGAATTCCTTGAGCGCTTCACGGAACACGTCAATCCGGCAGGATTGGCCCGTCAGCTTAATAATGGAGTAGCGCTGCAACCGCCCATCTTGGTACAGCTCGTCGAGGAACTGCCGAACAACATCATATATGTCTGCCCGCACTAGCTGGGTAATCTCCCGAATCGTAAACACGATGGGGGGACATTCCTCCCGTTCGACGAGACGCTCTTGCTCGCGAACGGCCAATGACCAGCGTTCAACAGCCGATATTCGGAGCTCGCCTTCCTCCCATTCACTGCTCACGCCGGTGCTGAACCCCCCGCGAAGCATCGCCGTCCGGCGGAAAAACTCCGTCTTCAGCCGCTCCGCCAAATCCCACAGGAAGTGATAATTGCCGCGCACGCGGCGGTAATCGTCCCGCATCCGCGTTTCATATTCCTTAAACCGCGTCGGAATCACGCTTTCCGCTTCCGCGTAGCGCTGCTCCAGCGTCTCATACACATCACCTACGCCATGCTCGTCGACATGCCGGAACAAGTCCGTTGCCGGAATATCGATCATTTTATCGATATCGATTCTCTGCCGGTTATGGCCATAACTCTGGCGGTAATAGTCGGCGAAGACGATTTTCATATATTGCATAATGCGATAGGTGAGGTTGCTTCCCCCGAAGTTCGTATCGCCATTCTCGTAAGAGGTACAAATATCGATTTTGTAAGCGACGGTACTGTCTTCGACCTTAAATATACAGGAAGACACATCCGTCGTCCCGCCTCCGCAATCGATAATTAACGCCTCGTACTCCGTTCTATCCTCAATGCCGCCGCGCTCCAGCTGATTGGCGATCGTGTTGTAGAGAACCGCCGTTCCTTCA
>NZ_WSTC01000007.1 GCF_009789195.1 Paenibacillus sp. MMS18-CY102
CGGGGCCGCAGCATCGCCAGCCGTTGCGTCGCTGCGCGACGGCGCGGCCGCGGGCTGCGCTGCGCTGGCGGAAGCGCCTGCCGCGTGCAGCGTGGCGGAGCCGCCAGCGCCCGAGCGCTCGCGGTCGCCGCTTCGCGGCGCAGCTTGGGCGCTGGCGGTGAGCGGCGCTTGCCAGACGCCGGCCAACAGCGCTTGCGCCTTGGCCGCGGCGCCTTTGGCCGCCTTCGCCCCATCGATGATGGGCGAAGACACTTTCGTTGCTGGCGCATAGTCATTCGTTACGAGCGATAGCGCTTCTATTTCGCTGCGGCCCTGGCCGCCTGCTGGCTTGCGCTTGCGGTAAAAGCCTTGGCCGCTTTTTTCGCCCAAACGCCCTTCCGCCACCAACTGCTCCAAAACGGCTGGACGTGCGAAAACGCTAGCGTCCTCAGGATCATCGCTCCGCTCACGAACGTTGTCGACCACATGCAGCAGCGTATCTAAGCCAACGAGGTCAAGCATGCGAAACGTCGCCGTCTTCGGCCTTCCTAGCGACGGTCCAGTCAGGGCATCCACTTCCTCCACCGATAAGCCGAACCGTGACATCTCCTCAAGCGTGACGAGCATGCCGTACGTACCGACACGGTTAGCGATGAAATTCGGCGTGTCTTTGGCAATGACGACGCCTTTGCCCAACTGCCGCTCGCACACCTCGGACAACCTGCCCAGTGCAGCTGCATCCGTGTCCGGCGATGCTACGAGCTCAACCAGCTTCATATAGCGAGGCGGATTAAAGAAATGCGCAGCCAGAAAATGCTTTCGAAAGCTCTCGCTTCGCCCCTCAGCAAGTGCAACAACGGATAGCCCTGACGTATTCGTGCTAACGATGGAATCCGGCGCACGATGCTGCTCGACCAGATCCAGCACGGACTTCTTCACATCCGGCCGTTCGGTCACCGCCTCCACAATCCACTCGGCTTCCCCCAGCTTATGTGCATCGTCAGTGAGGCAGCCTGGCGTTATGCGGCTAGCAAATGACGGATCGTAAAGCGGCGCTGGCTTCGACGATTTGAATTTCTTAATTGCAGCAGCCGCCAGCCTGCGCCTCACTTCTGGGCGGTCCAGCGTTAAACCTGCCTTCTCCTCCTCAGCCGTTAATTGGCTAGGCGCGATGTCGAGCAACGTAACCCGTATGCCTGCATTAGCCAAATGCCCGGCGATCGCGGCGCCCATGACGCCAGACCCGATAACCGCCGCTTGGCGGACCGGTCGATGGGATTGACCCACACGAATCCCTCCTCCATAGTGCTAGATAGTGATACACGCTCGCTTCATCCAAACACCGAAACAGCAAGCAGCTCCGCGACATCGCGTGCCGACGTGTTTTCTTGTTCCAAATGGCGCAAGCCATCCTCCATCATCGTCAAGCAGTACGGGCAGCCAGAACCGATAACCGTTGGCTCCTCCGCTAAAGCCTGCGTCACTCTCGCCACGTTCACGCGTGCCCCCGCCCGCTCCTCCATCCACATCAGCCCGCCGCCTGCGCCGCAGCACATGGCATTGCGCCCCGAGCGTTCCATTTCAGCAAGCTGCAAAGCCGGAATAGCCCGCAATATGCGCCGCGGAGCCTCGTAAGCGCCGTTATAACGCCCCATGTAACAGGAGTCGTGATAAGCAACCTTTTCTTGCACAGGGTGAACCGGCGTTAACCGCCCTTCATCTAACAGCCGGGCAAGCAGCTCCGTATGGTGGACAACTTCCGTTTCGGGCGACAGCCCAAAATCAGGATACTCATTGCGCATCGCATGGAACGTATGCGGGCATGCGGTCACGATCCGCCGGATGCCATACCGCGTAAGCGTTGCAATGTTGTCCGCGCACAACTCTTGGAACAACAGCTCGTTGCCAAGCCTGCGAGGCGTATCGCCAGAATTCCGCTCCTCCGCGCCGAGCGCTGCGAACTGCACGCCCGCTGCATGAAGCAGCCGAACGAGCGCGAACAGCACCTTGCGGCTGCGCGTATCGTAAGCGCCCATCGAACCTGCCCACACGACCCATTCCGGCCGCTGGCCACGAAGCGCCATGTCCTGAACAGACTCCACCGCTATGCCAGTTTGCTGCTCGCACGCTTCGATCCAAGCAACTCGTTCTGCACGCGGCAGGCCCCACGGATTGCCCTGCCGCTCGATATTTTGCATCGCGCGCTGGCCCTCCGCTGGCATCCGTCCCTCCATGAGCACGAGATGGCGGCGCATATCGATGATTTTGTCCACATGCTCATTGCCGACGGGGCATTGGTCCTCACAATTGCGACAGGTTGTGCAAGACCATAGCTCTGCCTCCGTCATGACGCCCCCGATAAGCGGCGTCTCCTCTGCGGCCGAGCCCCCATCCTCAGGCAAAGCCCTTTGCCAGGCCTCCGCCTGCGCCTCCATCGTCGGGGCAATCGATGTATCCGCCGCGCTTCTCCCACCGTTCCATACCGGAACCGATGCCCCCATCGCATGCGCGCCTCCACCCGTTTCCCCTTCTTTGCCCCACAGCCATGCTGGCGCATTTGGCCGTTGTTTCGTGACAACCGCCCCCTTCTCCGTAAGATGGTCCCGCAGCTTCACGATCAAATGCATAGGCGACAGCAGCTTGCCGGTGTTAGAGGCTGGGCATACATTGGTACATCTGCCGCACTCCACGCAGGCATACAGATCAAGCAGCTGCTTGCGCCGAAAATCTTCAACACGCCCTACGCCGAACGACTCCGCTTCCTCGTCCTCCAGATTAATAGGCTCCAGCCTGCCCGGTTTTGCCCCACGCCGCAGCCAAAGGTTGGCAGGTGCCGTCAGCAAGTGAAAGTGTTTGGACTGCGGCACATAGACCAGAAATCCAAGCAGCACAAACAGATGCAGCCACCAAGATGATTCGTAGCCAGACGCTGCCGCCGTTGGCGTGACGCCAATTGCGGTTAAGAGTGAAGCGAATGCCGCTGATATTGGCGCATGCGCTGCCGCATGTGCAGCTTCCGGTTGCGCAATGCGTTCAAAAGAGAGCGTCAGCAGCACCGTTGCGCAAATGCCTCCGATGAACAAGGACACAATCGCCGGCTTCCAGCCGCGCTTCAGCCGCTCGACCCGCTCCCCATACCTGCGGTACACGCCATAGAGCACGGCAATGAACACGATGAACACCGTCATTTCCTGTACGAAGGGGAACCAGCCGTTACGGGCATAAGGAAGCGCGTGGCCCGTCAAGCCTTTCCAGATCAAATCCAACGCGCCGAACTGCAACACAATAAAACCGTAAAAAACGAGCAAATGCATGACGCCGCTTCGCACATCGCGCAGCAGCTTGCGATGGCCGAATACTTGCGCGCCAACGTCTCCGGCTTCCTTTACAAGCGCACGCTTTGCCAGCTTTGGCGGCGCTTCTGGCGTTGGCTTTTCCCCATTGGCGGGTTGAAGGGCTGGCGGCGGACGGAAAGTGCCTTTGCCGAGCCGCATATACGCAACCCGGCTGAAGACCGCCTGCACAAACCATCCCAGCCCTATGCCTGTTACGCATGCAAACAATAGCCATTTGACCGCCTTAACTGCCCATTCCTCTGTCAACGCAGCACCGCCCCTTTGCTCATGTCCCCAGATGGGACAAGTTGTTGAAGCGCTTTCACAACTGCGCGTTGTTCCCAGTATATGAGGCCCCCTACGCGAACATGCCGCCTAGGAGACGGCGCGGCTAAGCACCGCTAAGCAGTGGATTTTCGGGAATAAGACCCGAGCAGAAATGATAGGCAAGCACATGCCGATCAAGCCTTTGTAAGGCCAGGCGGTAGTCTAATCACGGGAAAAAGCTCATATCGTAGCACTGACGGACACGCGCCATTATGGAAAGAAAGTGAATGATTGCTGGCATTATTCGCACTGAGCCGAGGAGGCGAAAAACGTTATGAACATCGTTGTGCTGGTTAAGCAGACGTTCGACACGGAGGAAAAAATCGTCGTGCGCGGGGGGCAAGTTTCTGCCGAGGGCGTGAAGCACATTGTGAATCCTTACGACGAATATGCGCTGGAGGAAGCGCTGCGCATACGCGAGCGTTTGGGCGGCAGCGTCACAGCCATTGCATGCGGGCCTGAGCAAAGCGCCGAAGCACTGCGCACCGCCCTTGCGATGGGCGCGGACGAGGCGATTCGGATCGAAGCTGCCGCTGGTGACGATAGCGGGACCGTCGCCGCGGCAATCGCCGCCGTTGTCCAGCCACTGGCGCCGGACCTGGTGCTTGCAGGCTTATTCGCTGTTGACACCGGGTCTGGCAGCGTCGCCCTTCAGGTGGCGCAGCGGCTCGGTTTGCCCCACGTCTCCGCAGCGGTAAAACTCGACATTGCCGGAGGAACCCTCATCGCCGAGCGAGACGTTGAAGGGGATGCCGTAACGGCAGAGGTTCCCCTCCCCGCCTTGGCCACCGCGCAGCAAGGGCTGAACGAACCGCGTTACCCTTCACTGCCCGGCATTATGAAAGCAAAACGCAAGCCGCTTCGCGTCGTCAGCCGCAGCGAGCTAGGCTTAAACGCGGATGCCACTTCGCCCAAAGCTGTGCGAATGGCAGTCGATGCGGCTGCAGCGCGTGCTCCGGGCAAGCGGATTGCAGGCGACCCGGGGACGCAAGCGGCGGAGCTCGCCAAGCTGCTCCATAGCGAAGCTAAAGTGCTTTAGGGATGCGGACGAGGAACTTACCGTGCTGCTGCCTGGGATGGCTGCCCTTCGAGGCTTAGTGCTTCAGAATCTCTTCTACAAAAGGAGGATACACCCCCTATGAGCCTAACCTGCTTGGTCTACGCCGAAAGCAAAGACGGCCGGCTTCGCCGCGTAACGCTGGAGGCGCTTGGCGCAGCCAGGCTGCTTGCCGGCGACGGCGGCACGGTGCACGCCGTCATCGCCGGCACCGATAGCGCAGCGCTCGCCGAGGCTGCCGCGGAGCTGGCTGCGCGCGGCGCGGCCGTCGTCCACATTGCCGACGACCCCACGCTGCATGGCAGCGCGCCCGAGGCGGTGCAGGCTGTGATCGCCGCCGCCATAGAGGCGGTGCAGCCGAGCGCAGTGCTGCTCGGCCACACCGCCTTGGGGCGCGAGGTCGCGCCCCGCGTGGCCGCTGCCATCGGCGCGGCCCATATTGCCGACGTCACCGCCATCGAGCATAATGGCGATGGCGGTGACGCCGTATTCGTGCGGCCGCTCTACGCCGGAAAAGCCGTCGAGCGGCTGCGCATCATGCCGGGCGCACCAGCGGTGCTGTCGGTGCGCCCGAACAATCTTCCGCCGGCGGAAGTTCTTCCGCCCGGCGTTCCGCAAGGCAGCGTGGCGCCGCTTGCCTACCGGCCGCCGACGCTGTGGACGGTCGTCCGCTCCGTCGTTCGCAAGGCGAGCGGCGGCGTCGATCTTGCCGAGGCCGACGTCATCGTCTCCGGCGGCCGGGGCGTCCGCAGCGCCGAAGGCTTCGCGCCGCTGCAGGCGCTTGCCTCCCTGCTTGGAGGCGCAGTTGGCGCATCCCGCGGCGCATGCGACGCGGGCTACTGCGACTATGCGCTGCAGATCGGGCAAACCGGCAAAGTCGTAACCCCGCAGCTCTATATCGCATGCGGCATCAGCGGCGCAATCCAGCATCTCGCCGGCATGAGCAGCTCGCGCGTTATCGTCGCGGTTAACAAAGACGCCGAAGCGCCAATCTTCGGCATAGCCGACTATGGCATCGTCGGCGACCTATTCGAAATCATACCGCTGCTTACGGCGGAATTCAGGAGATCGCTGGGCAATGGGGCAAGCTAAAGCAGCTTAGAACCAAGCTCTAAACTTCTGGGATCGCACCTTCACTTAAACAAAATAAGTACAAAAAAGCGTTGCAGAGTTTCATCTGCAACGCCTTTTTACTGCTCCCCCTGTGCCCTCCCTCTATCCCACCAATAGAACAGGTTTCTCTTCCCTATCCCCCATGCCTGCCCGCTTTCATCCACCTACTCTCTTCCCCCGAAAAAACGCTTGCATTCCCTCACCCAGCTCTGCTATGATCTTCTTCCGCGCTCTACGCACTTTCACCTAATGAAATGTTTGGTCGGAGGTGTTACATGCTTTTCTACGTTTTGGCCCGCAAAAACTACGCCCGCAATCGGCAATACCGCGGCGCGCATCTGATCCACAACATCGCAAGTGCATTATTCGGTTTCATCTACATCTCAATCTGGACGGCAATTGCCGCTGGCCAGCCGCTTGGCGATTACGGCACTGCTGGCATCGTCAGCTACGTCGCATTTAACCAATGTTCCTTATGGGTCGCCGCCTTCCTAACGAACGGGCTTGGCATTGAGCAATCCGTTCGGACCGGGCAAATTGCCTTGGAACTCATGCGCCCGGCTAATTTGTTCTACCAACTGATGAGCAAGGAATGGGGGCAAGTCGCCTATCAATTCGTGTACAAATTCATCCCTCTTTACGCCTTGTACGCGCTCATTCTGCCCCTCTATCAGCCGCGATTATGGCCGACCTACGTTTGGACCGCGATCGCTTTGCTGATTGCCGCCTACATCTCCATCTGCCTAAATTACTTGATCGGCGCTTTCGCCCTCTGGTCGACGGAATCGCGCTGGCTATACTGGGTCAACTATGCGCTCAGCATGCTGCTATCCGGCTTTATGATTCCGCTCGAATGGCTGCCCGAGCCGCTCGCAACGATCGCACGTTATTCTTTTTACCCTTATCTGCACTACGTTCCTGTTCGCATTTATCTGGACATGGCTCCACGCAATGAGCTCATCGGTTCACTGCTCTGGGCGGCTGCACTTACGGTTGTTTGCTTGGCGATAACCAATGTCATGCGGCGAAAAGTGGAGGTGCAAGGCGGATGAACGGGCTTCGCATGTACGGATTGCTTGTCGCTGCAAGCTTTCGCAGCCGAATGCAGTATCGGTTTAACTTCTGGTTCTCGACAGCAATGTCTGCTTTAATTAATGCCGTTGAGTTTCTCATGCTCGCTGTTATTTTGCTAAAATTCGGCCACATTCAAGGCTGGAGCCTATCTGAAGCCGGCTGGCTCTATGCCGTATTAACCTTGTCCAAAGCGTTATACCGCACCGTCGCCTCTGATGTGCACAACATCGAGAGCTATCTGGTGAGCGGCGAACTCGACTCCCTGCTGCTTCGCCCCGTGCCAGTGCTCGTTGCACTTATGTCGCGAAATATATCGATTCGCGCAGGCGAACTCATTCAAGGCATTGCGATCCTATCGCTCTCCCTCTCCTCGCTGCTGCAGGAAGGCCAGCTCGGCTGGATTGCGATTCCATTATCGGTCATCGTCATCCTCTCCGGCGCCGTACTGCTCTTCGCAATTGGGTTGCTCACTGCAACCGTTGGCTTCTGGCTCACCCGGATTACGGAGCTGCAAAACATTACCGAGGATGCTGCGAGGACTGCCGCACAATATCCGATGTCGATTTATCCAAAGTGGCTGCAAGGGCTGCTGCTCGGCGTCATTCCGGTCGGTTTCGCCAACTATATGCCGGGCTTGTTCGTGCTGCGAGGGGAAACGGGCTGGTGGATGCTGCCGCTTGCCGCTGCTATTGCAGGCGTTTTGCTCGGACTATCGCTATTGTTCTGGCGGCTGGGCTTAAGCCGTTATCAAAGCACAGGCAGCTAATCGAATAAGCGTATGCTTTCGATGTGTTTTTGCTGTACAAAAACTTTAGCGTATGCTTTCGATGTGTTTTTGCTGCACAAAATCGTTAGGAGGTTTCCCATCCCGTGATCACCGTTTCTAATTTACATAAAAGCTTTCGCCTTCCCGTCGTGGCGCCGGAGGGTCCGTTCCGCGGCTTTCGCTCGCTTCTATCACGCCAATACGCGATGAAGCATGCAGTTAGCGGCGTTAACTTTACGATTGAATCCGGCGAATTCGTCGGCTATATCGGTCCCAATGGCGCAGGAAAATCGACGACAATCAAAATGTTATCCGGCATCCTGCACCCGACCTCCGGCGAAGTTCGCATCGACGGGCTCAACCCGCACCGCGACAGGCGGCGTGTTGCAAAGCGCTTAGGTGTGTTGTTCGGCCAGCGCTCCCAGCTATGGTGGGACTTGCCCGTTCGCGATTCCTACGACATTCTAGCCGCGATGTACGGGCTAACGCCTACTGCCAAAGCTAGCCGGATGCAAGAGCTGGCGAAGCTGCTGCAGCTGGACGAATTTATGGATACGCCCGTCCGCAAGCTATCGCTGGGCCAGCGCATGCGTGCGGATCTCGCAGCAGCCCTGCTGCATGATCCCGATATTTTGTTTCTCGACGAACCAACAATTGGGCTTGATGTGATCGCCAAGCGAAGCATTCGCGAGCATTTGCGCGATATTAATGCCACAATGGGCAAAACCATTCTGCTTACGACGCATGACATGGATGATATTGAACAGCTCTGCAGCCGAGTAATCGTCATTAACCAAGGGACGCTCGGCTTTGATGGGACGATTGACGAGCTGCGCCGCCGGATCGGCTTGCCGACCATCATACGCCTCACCTACCAGCAGAAGCCGTCACTGCCCGAGTCGCTAACTGCCAATTGCATGAGCATGCATGGCAATCCTCCCGGCTCTCAGGCCCAATCGGCATCTCCACCCCATCCCGCTGCATCTGCAGCCCCTTATGCCGAAGCCAGCGCACTGCAGCTTCTCGCCTTCGAAGGCCGTACAGTGACTATAGCCTGCAATCGCGACGAGCTCAGCGCCATGGATGCACTCCGTTTGCTGGAGCAATACGGCGAGATCGAGGATGTCCATATGGACGAGCCGAATTTTGAAGATATCATTCATACCATCTATTAATTGCACGAATCATTTACATGCTAAATCAAAAAAAGCACTGCCCTTCGCCACCAGCGAAAAACAGCTGTGGCGGGTGAGCAGTGTTTTTTCATGCCATTATAAGGAGGCTCACGCGGCTTGTAAATATATGCATTTGCTTGAATAGCTGCGCTCCTTGCTGCATATCGTTCAACGATAGGCTATCACTCATGTCCATCATAAAAAGGAGAGGATAAGTCATGTATCCTGGCCAACTGTCCAGAGACGACCGGTTGTACGGCATGCTGTGCCATTTGCTCGCTTTGGTTGGCATTATCATCCCGCTCGGTTCGATTCTTGGACCGCTTGTTATCTGGCTCATTAAGAAGGATGATTCCCCTTATGTAGACGCACAAGGCAAGGAATCGCTCAATTTTCAAATCAGCATGGCGATCTATGGCATCATATCCGCCATCCTCATCACGATCGTAATTGGCATTCTCACGTCCATTCTGCTCGGCATCGCTTGGATCATCCTCACGATTATCGGCGCTATTCGAGCCAATGACGGCAGCCATTACCGTTACCCGCTTACGATTCGTTTCCTCAAATAACCTGCCTTTCACCTTAGGGAGGGCAGACGCATAGGATAGGTGCAGACTCTACCCTATAGATGAGGTGCAGCTATGTTTATGCCTTCCCCTGGCGGGATGCCCGACACTACTTCCTTGGAGCAAAAAGCAAGCCTTCTCATCGGCCGCCCTGTCGGCGTGTCCATGCGCAACGGCAACGGCGTGACTGGCGTGCTATGCGCCGTCCAGAATGGCGAGATCTTCCTGCTTCAATACTTGTACCACTCGCAATTCGCAACGTTCCATTATCCGCTTATTCAAGTTGCAGATATTTTGGCATTCCCATCTTGCCGTTAACGGCAAACCCTTGCCAAACAACGAACAGGGCTGTCCCTATCGTCCATCTACGACGAAGGGGCAGCCCCGTTATACATATGGCTTATTCCGATTAGTTCGGCAGCGCAAGCACGTCTTCGATGCGGCGCAGCTCTTCTTCCGTAAACGCCAGGTTGTTCAGCGCTGCTACGTTATCGTCGATTTGCGAGACGCGGCTTGCGCCGATCAGCGCCGACGTTACGCGTCCGCCGCGCAGCACCCAAGCGAGCGCCATCTGTGCGAGTGTCTGGCCGCGCTCTTGGGCGAACTCGTTCAGCTTGCGAACCTTCGCCATTTTGGCCTCGGTCAGGTCGTTCGATTGCAAGAACACGCTTGCCCCTCCCGCACGGGAGTCAGCCGGCACGCCGCCGAGGTAACGGTCCGTCAAGACGCCACCCGCCAATGGCGAGAAGACGATCGAGCCGATGCCCTCTTGATCGAGCACATCTTGCAGCCCGTCCTCGATCCAACGGTTGAGCATCGAATAGGATGGCTGATGGATGAGGCAAGGCGTGCCAAGGCGTTTCAAAATCGCCGATGCTTCAGCCGTTTGCTCCGCAGAGTAATTCGAAATGCCGACATACAATGCTTTGCCGGAGCGAATGATCGCATCCAAAGCGCCCATCGTTTCTTCAAGCGGCGTGTTCGGATCTGGACGGTGGTGGTAGAAAATATCGACGTAGTCGAGCCCCATCCGCTTCAAGCTTTGGTCGAGGCTTGAAACCAAATATTTGCGCGAGCCCCATTCGCCGTAAGGGCCTTGCCACATATAATAGCCCGCTTTCGTCGAAATGATCATCTCATCGCGGTATGCTGCCATGTCTTGCGACATGATGCGCCCAAAATTTTCCTCTGCGGAGCCCGGAGGCGGACCGTAGTTGTTCGCAAGGTCGAAGTGCGTAATGCCCAAATCGAATGCATGGCGAACCATGGCACGGCCATTCTCGTACTTGTCCACGCCTCCAAAATTGTGCCACAGGCCCAGCGATAGTGCGGGCAGCAACAGGCCGCTGCGGCCGCTGCGGTTATATGTCATAGAGTCATAGCGTTTCTCATTAGCTGTATATGCCAAAATGTTCAGCTCCTTGTCCGTGATGGACTCATTGTAGCACTGCAAGTCATGTATTCCCAATGACAGAATGACTGCACTATATGGTATAATGTCAGAATATTTGAAAGCGCGTATTCTTCGAAAAATAGAAGCAGGTGAAGCAATTGAGCACAAAACGAACCAACGGCAGCATCCGAAATAAGCCTGCCGCACCCGCTGCCGCCCATGATTTGCAAATGATTTATTGGGGGGCGCAAGCCAACACGCCCGGCCAAAGCTGGGGACCTGGGGTCAAGGATCACCATAAGCTTTATTTTGCCCGGTCAGGCAAAGGCAGCCTTACTTATCGTGGACAAACCTATTCGGTCCATAGCGGACAAGGGTTTTATGCGCCGCCTAACGAGGTCTATTCTTATGCAGCAGACATGGATGACCCGTGGAATTATAACTGTATCGCCTTTGTCGGCGACCAGGCAGATTTGGTGCTGGAGCGCACAACCTTAACAGCCCAGCCGGTATTTGACCAGCCTGCGGAGATGGATAATAGCTGGTTTGCCCGATTAGCGGAAACAAGCGAGCGCCCTGGAGGCGACTTGCTGCAGCAGGCAACCTTGTATGAGCTGCTTGCAACCCTCATCCGTATTGCACCAGCTACCCAACAGGAGCCCGACGCGCGCAGGCCACGTGAGGAATATGTACGGCAAGCCGCTGACTTCATCCATCGCCACTACGACGAAGAGGTGACGATTCGCCAATTGTCCGACTATCTCGGGCTGGACCGCAAATATGTCGCCACGCTCTTCCGCGAAGCGCTCGGCATGCCGCCGCAGCAATATTTGCTCCACTATCGCATGAACAAGGCCAAGGAGCTGCTGCGCAGCACCGCGTTATCGGTTACAGAGACAGCCCGTTCCGTCGGCTACAAGGATGCGCTGCTGTTTTCCCGCATGTTCAAAAAAGTGGTCGGCGTAGCGCCCAGCCATTATGTCCAGCAACTAGTTAAGCTTTAGCACTCTGCCTCTCTTGGCCTGATTGCCCTTCATGGATGTGTACATGATCCTCGCGGCGAGCGCAATGCCTGCACCGTCGATAAACATATCAATCATCCGGCCGTCGCGCCCGAAGTACAGCTGAAGCACTTCCGTCAGCACTGCATATCCAGCAGCTAGAAGGACGCCCCTGCGAATAGTATGCAGTTGGCGGCCTCCAGCCGATATGATCAGCATAGTGAGAACGAAGAAGCCTGAAAAATGGCCGATTTTTTGCAGCAAATAAAGCTTGCTAGTCAGCCATACATCGTTCATTCGGAACAAGTCGCCAAGGTTTGGGTTCGAGTCCCAACGAAATTCAATGATAAAATGCTGCAACAGCAGCTTAAAGCTCATCGTACAGGTGCAGACGAATAGGACAGCACACCATAAAAGTGGAATGATTACCCTCATAAACCTACCTGCTTTCTAGCCGATCCCGGAATACAATGATCGGCTTCTTTACATTATGGCCTAGTTATCCGCCCTCTTAACCTCCAGTCCTCCCGGCGCATTGGCGTTCACACCACCATCACCTACGCACGCAACTGCATCCTCACAATCCCATTGCATTTCGTACAATGGGAACTCGTTCAACCCTCTCAGAAACATCTTATCATTGTAGTTCATGCAATGAGATAAGTCCCATAAGCATGTTTAAAGCAAATTTCGCTTAGATTCGAACTTTCCCATTGTACGAAATGCAGTAGGAGCAGCTTACAGCGCATTAAACTTAGTTGCCATTGTACGAAATACAATAGCATCGCAGAACAGCTCAGCGTTTCAGCGCCCCACAGCACAGCAAAGCCCCGAGCAAAGCTTCGCCCGGGGCCGATAGAAATGCTATGCCTACACCGAGCCGAACTTCAGCTCCATCACACAATCCGGCTGCTCGTACTTGACGTCGCTAACTGCATTTGTAACAGGGAACGAACGCAGCTGGAAAGGCTCCAGCGGCTGAATGTATGTACGCAATTCTGCAAAATCCGTTACCTCCGGATTCATCCAACGCTCGATGCCTTCCTCATCAAGGACAACGGGCAGGCGCTGCTGCCACGCGGCCATTGGGCCAGAGGAAGGGACCGTTAATATGGTGAACGCCCGCTCCTCTTTGCCCTGCGGATTAATCCAGCTATCATAGATGCCCGCCATGCCGAACAATGGCCGCCGCTCTACGATGATATGCATCGCGCGCGGATCACGCTCAAGCCCCTCCTGCTTCCAGCCGTAAAATCCAGTGCTTGGCACGATACAACGGCGGCTTTTGAGCATCCGATAAAAATGGCTCTTGGAGCCGATCCGTTCCCCGTCTGCATTAATAGAATCCTTCGCCCAGAATGGAAACAGCCCCCAACGCGCCTCATCGACCATCCGATAACGATGGCGGTCATTCATAACGATCGACACGCGCTGCGTCGGCGCAATATTAAATCGATTCGCTAAGCAGCTTCTCACATTCCACACCTTAAATTGGCCAACCACATCATGAATATCTGACTTTAACGCGAATCGCTCCACCCTCATACGCCTGCCTTCCAATCGAGATACGGTAGTATCTGGCATCGAAAGGGAATTTATGCAAATCAGGTGCAGCATTCTTAGTTAGCCTGTAAAACGCTTGCGGAATCGCAGCGGCGATAACCCTGTATGCTCCGCGAACAAGCGGGAAAAATGCGGCGTTTGCTGGAATCCCGTCTCCTCCGCCACTCGGGCAATCGGCCAGTCCGTCTTAATAAGCAGCAGCTTTGCTTGGTCTAGCCGATAATAGAGCAAAAATTGCTGTGGCGTACAACCAAACACTTCCGTCATGCAACGCGCAATATAGTTCGAATGAAGCCGCAGCGCTTCGCTAAGCATTCGATTGCTGATCGGTGTCCGGTAATGCAGCTTCAAATAGGCTGCTGTCCGCTCCGCGACCGATACCGCAGCCTTTGCTTCATCCGAGCGCCAGCCCTCATCGAGCATTTGCAACAGATGAAGAAACCGCTGCTGCCGATCCCAGAACGCCGCATGGGAGGAACCGCTTGCCGCTTCATGCAAGCCGGCAAACATCTCGCGTGCTTCCTCTGGATAGGATAGCGTCATATGCTTAGGCAGCCGTATTGCATAGGTATAGTAATCGCCCCGCAGCGTCCCCGGCTGGGAGCTATCCGTCTCCTCCCACTCGCCTGGCGCTTGGAAGTGGATCCAGTCGAAGACGGTCTCTTGCTCGCACGGCTTTACGGAGTAATGCCACCGATCCGGCCGAAGAATTAAAATTTGGCCAGGGCCAAGCGACCATTGCTTATCTTCTTCCCCAATGTAGAGCGTCCCCTCATGCAGGAACAGCATATCGAATACGCCGATATTCGAGCGGTTCGGATGCTCCTCTCCCACCGAATAGGTCACGCGATTCGATTCAATGAAATATGGAAGCGGCGGTGAACGAAAGGTGAGCAGCTGCTGGTTCGTCATGTCGGAGCAATCTCCTTCGCTGTGTGTAAATATGCAAAATATAGGATGAAATAATTACTATTTTATTATCATTCTATCAAATTAAAAAAGGTTGTAAAGGTGATAATCTTGCAAAATCGATCGATGGAAAGGACAGATCTATTAACCGCCTAAACATGCCTCCCCTGAGTTAGACAAAAAAAAGAACCTGCCAGCATAAACCGGCAGGCGAGGCCGCGTCGCGGCACATAAACGCCGCAGCCTACTCAAGGAAGGGGGTGTAGCAGTAATGCGAAATCACGATGATGCCTGAAAAGTGAGAGATTAGCGATTCTGCCTAGATCCGCTCATCGGCAATTAAGCCATTCACATGTCACAGCCTGGCAAACACGTTGGTGGAATAACCTTAACGGCACGCGCTCCTTCAAGCCAGGCAGTCGCCTCTGAGGGGGCAGGTGCGGCATTCGGCCACATCGCCCGATTTGCGTATGCCGCCCTCATCCATTTCGAATGAGAGCAGCAAGCGCAAGTAATCGACCGACGCACACACGCCTGCGGCGTCGGGCTGCCAGCTCTGGACGGTTCCGTCCAGCATGGCATGCACTTCAATTCGCGATGGCACCTGGCCAAACGCATAATAACAAAACACGGTTACGAGATGGCGAAACGCTTCGCTAATGTCACGGTCCTCATTGACCGTATATTTGCGTATGACAAGCTCACGTCCGCACGTGTCTCCGAATACCGTATGAAAAATAACGGACAACGTCGTCCCTAGCGGCTGCACATAAGTCTCGAATCGCTCAAACGCTATAATTGGATCGCCATTGATCCCATTATGATTGCCGTTTTCGAGCAGCAAATCGTACAGGCGCACCTTCAGCAAAGCTTTCACATGCTCATACTGGGATGCCGATTCGAAGCGGTTCACCTTATTCGTCCAGCGGCTATCCAACAGCTGATCAAGCGCTTCGCGCTTTCGGGATTGCGGCGGCAGTTGGTAAAAGCCATCAACGGCATGGCTGATCGCATATTGTGCCAATTGGCGCCAATGCAGGCGATCGGCTCGGCGGTCAGATGCACGTTTTCGTGCATATCGATACGGACAGCGCAGCCAGTCCTCCAAGCGGTAATCCTCAAGCATCGCTTTGCCTGGCCGTTGTTCTGCCATCGCCCCGTCACCTCCATGCGTCCACTAAGCTTTAGCCTGCCTCGCCCCTATACGCTAGCTGCGGCGAGCTCTGCAAGCCTGCGGCCTAGCGCTCGGCATTGCTCTGTCTCTTCATTGGTCGGATTCAGCTCCACCTTAATGCTGTCAGCTGCAATGGCCGCTCCGCGGTCCTTCAGCTTCTGCTCCAGCGTATCGACTGCCCCGCAGAAAATATCATATGCTGAGTCGCCTGAGCCGAAGACCGCTGCTTGCTTGCCATTCAGGTCGAGCCCATCCATTGCTTCATAGTAATCAAGCATTTCGTCGGGCAGTTCCCCATCGCCCCACGTATATGCCCCTATAATAATCGCGTCATACTGTTCCAGCTGCGACGCTTCGGTGTCCATCACATTTTTCACAACAGGCTCCAAGCCCGCCGCTTTCACGCCTTCCGCAATGGCATCCGACAGTTCCTCTGTGTTGCCCGACATGCTGGCGAATACGATAATGACCTTAGCCATCCTTTACGATTCCTCCTCTTGCTCTCCAGCGAGCGGCATCGCCTGAATCCCTTCGAACAGCGTGGCCATCATCAAGTGCTTGCCGTCTGAGTCCACATCAGTAACAGGAAAACCAAGTTTAACTGCGAATAGCGTAATCTGCCCTCTCAAGTAGCCGATGCGGTACAAGCCTTTGTCCGTGCAGGCATACACATGGCCAGCTTTCTTCACTAGCGTGAATATGATCCGATTGTCGAAGCGCACAACATCGAATCCGCCGCGTTTGTTGCCAACAATCAGCTCACCGCCAGCGCCTGCCCCGAGCAGATGCCCGTGAAAGACCGCCAAGGACGTCACCTCAACTTGCAGATGGAACTGGCTCCACTCATCCACGAATCGGTCGTATATCGCGATGCCTTCCTCATGCCCAACAATGAGAAATTGCGGCAGGTTCAAAAAGTCATACACCTTATTATCCGGGCATGCGACCTTCTCCCAAGCGCCGCCGCACCGATGCCATAGCCCATATTCCGTAGCCGCCCATCCGCATTGGCCTGCGGCTTTGTACTGATAACAGGGAATTGAGCTTCCCGGATGATGCCATTGCCCTTCCTCGTACGTGAACAGCCCTTCGTTCGTACATGCATAGAGCTTTCCTTGTGCAAGCTGCAAACGATTAACGACGAGCTCAGGCGGCAATTCCTCGCTAATTAGCGTCCAATCGCTCACTGAGCTGCTATGGTAAATTCCATTGCCGGGAGACGCCGCATATACATTATCGCCATCCGTCTTGACCGCAGAGAACGGAAAGAGCATCCAGTTCCACGGCTTCTGCTTGCTGACCGCTTCTCCGCCCTTCATGCTAACGGTCTCCTTCCATTACGGTCCGCTTGCAGCAGCTCCCGCGTTTGTTGATGATAAGCAAGCGCTGATCCGACAGCCGTTGAGAAGCCTTCAGCTGCGCTCCGCTCATTCCCTTCGGCAGCATGCCCATCCTGATTCGCCGCTCCCGACTGGCTTACAATTAAATCGTATAACAAGCCCATTACATGAAAGCCCCCTTTGCTTCGAACGTTTCTTCTTCATTGCTATAGGTGTAGGCCGATTCGTTTCATCAAAAGACCGGCACGATAGGTTGTTTAGAGTTCTTGATAATGATTATCATTATCCCAATACATTGAATGATAACGATTATCAGTCGCATTGTCAACCACTATTTCCAATTCATATACAAAAAAGCTATCCCCCATTTCCATGCCTAAACGGCACCATAATAAGGAATAGCTTCAATTATCCTATTCGCATAGCAGATCCGCCATCTGGCGCACTGCTTCGGTTATGTTCCTAATGCGTCGATTGCCTCGCCAATGCGAATGGCAAGATGGCTGAGCAATGGAACGACAAATCCTGGATCATACATAAAGTCAAACGAGATATCCAAATAGCCAACAATTTCGCCAGCTTCTCCTGCCCGTACCGGGCAACATACGCAATTCCATAACACGAATAAGTTAACCGTGTGCTCATCGCCTCGAACGACGACCGTCCGCCCCGTTTCCATCGCCAAAGAAATCGCGTTTAGCCCAAGCACATGCTTGTCCATTAACAATCCGGGCACAAGCCCCGCCTGCCTTGGAATCTCTGTCATCGATGGCGGACACGAGCTGTGAAGGAGAATGCCTTCCGGGCTGTTCCATAGAAACAAATACGGGTAAGATATCGTCCCTTCAACTGACTTAATCTCTTCCAGAAACAATTGGATATGCTTCTCGCTTCTAGCTAATGCTTCATCAAATCTAGGCTTATCAGCATAAGCACCCGAGTGGTTGCCCTTGCCAGTAGGATCAGGTATAAAATCGCCGTCAATCGCTGAGCTGTGCATATTAAGAATAGTGGACGGTTCTAAATCAGAAACTTCGAGCCAAGTGCGATTCAAACGAATACCGCGAAACAAGTGACTAATCCCTCTCCCCCGCGCCAATCGGCGCTTCCATCTATGAGAGATTTTATCATATCTGCGCTAAGAGCGTCATTATTAGATTTATTAAATTAAGGACAGTTCCCAACAGCCGCAACGTCATCCCACTTCCTATTTTGGATAAAACTGCTTGAAGTGTATGACTACACGTGGTACACTCCTTTTAACAAGAGGTGTATGGTCCATAGCCACACACTTCAATTACTATGAAGGACGAGGTGATGCGATGCCACCCGACATCACATGGCAATTGCATGATTTTCAGATCGATCCCTCCCGTCCGCTATACGAACAATTCGTGGAGCAGATTCGCGCTATGATCGCGAAGGGGCAGCTCCCGCCTGGCACCAGGCTGCCTTCTGTGAGAGATACAGCGGCTTCCTTGCGCGTGAATCCGACGACTGTCATGAAAGCCTATCAGGAGCTGGAGCGCTTATCGCTACTGGTCACCTTTCGCGGGCAAGGCACCTTCGTCACCGATGCGCCGGACGCCATTCAACGTTCCCGCCGCGAGTTGGCAAGAGCAGCTGTGAGAAGCGCGGAAGAGCTCGCCGCCTCGATCGGGCTCACACTTAACGAATTGATCGCATTAGCACAAGAGGAGGAGTAATTTATATGTCATTCCCATCGATTCTGCCTGATAGCCATCCAATCATCCGCTGCGATCACATAAGCAAATCGTATAAGAAAAAAGCCGTGCTGCATAACGTCACCTTTGAAGCGGAGCAAGGCTCCATCGTCGGCCTGCTTGGCCCGAACGGCGCTGGCAAATCGACGCTCATGCGGATTTTGACCGGCTTGCTTGAGCCCAGTGCAGGCACCGTCGAGGTGCTCGGGAGCAAGCCGAGCGTACAAACCCTGGCGCAACTGGCTTTCCTGCCGGATCGCGGCCAGTTGCCGAACTGGTTAACCGCAGAGCAATGGCTTAGCTATGCTGCTGGCATCTACCCGGATTGGGATCGGGCACGGGAGCGCGACTGGATTCGCAAGCTGGAGATGGGCCGGAGCCTCCGCATCGCAACGATGTCCCGCGGGCAAGAAGCGCGCTTGCAGCTGTTGACCTGCTTGTCCAGGCGCGCGCCACTCGTCATTCTCGACGAGCCGTTCACCGGCGTTGACCTGCTTTCCCGCGAGAGCATTTCGTCCGCCATCGCGGACGAAACATCCACAGGCGATCGGACATTCCTCATTGCCACGCATGATATTCGCGAGATGGAGCCGCTGTTTGACCGTATCGTGCTTATCGGGGACGGGACAGTGAAGGGCGTGTTCGATACCGAGCTGCTGCGCGCAAACGGGAAGTCCGTGGAATCCTGCTATAGGGATGTGTTCGCATGATTCGCCCATCATCAACTGGTTCAAACCGATTGAGCCCGCTGCTTAGGTTGGAAATGAGCGGCTTCACCCGTTATTTTCCAACCTCGCTTCTAATGGCTGCCCGCTGGCTCGCTGGCATGTTGATCGCATTGGCTGCATGCCAGCTTGCTTTCAAGGACCATTACCCTCCCACATCCATCTATGTGCTGGGTGCCATGCTGTCATGGTTCGTCTCTCTTACTTTCGCAGTGATGCGTACGGCCATGCAATCAACGAACCCGTTCCGTGAATGGGCCCTAACCCTGCCCCAGCCACGCACAGCGATTGCAAGGGCAAGGATAGTCGCGGTATTGTCTCTAAACGGATTAATCAGTGGAGCAGTATGGCTTGTCGTTACCTTCCATGCCCTCTTATCCGCTGCTTGGACGGAATCCCCTTTCTATTCATCGCCGGGAGATATCTTGATCGCAGCAATTGCTTATGCAGCCGTTTATGCAGGCGTCACGCTGCTGCTCACCTCGTTAGGCATGCTCGTTGCTACGCTTATGCAGGGCTGGCGGCAACTGCTGCTATTGCTTGTTTTGATTTTGTGGAGCGTTCCCTTTAGCTTCATCGGAGGAATGGAAGGGCTTGATGCATGGGCGAATGATTGGCTTGATGCTCCTATGGCATTCCTATATGGCGCTGGCACGCTAGCTATTGGATGGCTCGCCTACCGGCTTGCGATTAGCCTTGTTGCCAAGCATGGCCTGCTTTGGGCCATTACAGCCCAAAACCGCTACAAGGATGCATCGAAGCAGCCTGCGCAAGCATCGGCTGCCGCTGCACGGGCTGGCAAGCGCCGCTTTGCCGGCGTCGGCATTCGCAGCTTCTACGAGCTGGAACGCTCCAAATTTAAGTTCGCCGCAACGATAACTTGGGTTCGCATCGTTTATGTATCGCTGCTGCTTATTTTGGCGGTAGGGGGTTATTTTGCTTTACCAGACAATAATTTGGTCCAAATGGTTAAATTTCTGTTCATCTTCGCAGGCATCGCAGCTAACACCGTACTGACGACCCAAAACACGATGGACATGTCCAGTCGCCGAATCGAATGGCTGTTCAGCTTTCCTTACTCCCGAGTCAAACTAATGTTAGTTAGGACGCTTGCAACATGGGTTTCAATGTTCGCATGGCTCACCGGCGCCTTGCTCGCCATCGCTTTTGGCGCAGCTGTACGATACGCTGTTAATCCACCGGTACACATCAGCAATTCATCGGCATGGGAAGCCCTTGCGTATCTCTGTCTTGCATTCTTCTTGTACACCGTAATCATTAGCCTGTTCTGCTTCATTCAATATGTTCCTTCCATTGGGTTACTGGTGCTTCCCGTCATAATTGGCGTTTATTTCGGTCCCCTGTACCTGATCGAATACGTATTGCCCGACAGCCTGCGGACTAGCGGCGTGTCCGATGCCCGCTGGATAGGTTTACTGCTGTTTGGCCTCATTGGGCTGCCCATTGCCTGGTTAGGGTTCATTGCAGGCGCGCGCAATAGCCAAGCGCATCTGCTTGGCCAACAGGATAAGCAAGCAAAAAAAGGCGGCAGCATCGCAGGATAATGCCTCATCTGGGCAATCGCCGCTTGACAAAAGGCCCGTTCAGGCGTATAACAATACCAAATCGTTACATTCCATGAAGGGAACACGCTCTTCGCACCGCATCCCACAGAGAGTCGGCAGACGCTGCAAGCCGATGTTTGCGAACGGATGAAGCATCCTCCCCGAGAAGCCGCGCCGAATCTTGCTGCTTTATAACAGCAAGCCATAAGCGCAGACGGCCGTCCCCCGTTACCGGGAACGCGTATGAACACGTACGCGACAAAGCGCTATCGTCTAGCTGGCAACGCCGTACACCGCACTGATGCGGACGGTCCGGATGCACTTCCGCTGCCGGCCATTCGATAGAACGAGGGTGGTATCGCGAGTCTAATCTCGTCCCTATGAGGGACGGGATTTTTTTGTGTACAATGCTTATATCTATATTTGCCGATGGAAAGGATGTCCGCTCATGGCTACAACTAACCGGAATGAATCGCGCCGCGTCACATTAGAAGAAATCATGTTGGCCCAATTGCACCTGAAGGAAGTCGTCACGCGTACGCCTTTGCAGCATAGCCGCGTTCTATCCGAACGGTTCGAATGCGAGGTATGGCTCAAGCGAGAGGATTTGCAAATCGTCCGATCGTTCAAAATACGCGGCGCTTACCATAAAATTCGCTCGTTGCCTTCCGAGTTAACCGCGCACGGCGTTATCTGCGCGAGTGCCGGTAATCATGCGCAAGGCGTTGCTTACTCGTGCCATGCACTAGGCATTCCCGGAAAAATCTATATGCCAAGCACGACGCCGCGCCAGAAAGTAAAGCAGGTGTCCTTCTTCGGCGGCTCGCAAGTGGAAGTCGTCCTCGTCGGCGACACGTTCGATGACGCTTATGCGCAAGCCGTTGCCGAGAGCGAACGGACTGGAATGGCGTTCATCCACCCCTTCGACGACGAGAAAATCATCGCCGGCAACGGAACGATTGGGCAAGAGATCCTGGAAGCTTCCGAAGGCTCGCCTGATTATATCTTTCTCACCGTCGGCGGCGGCGGGTTAGCAGCTGGCGTTTCTTCCTACGTCAAAGCCGTATCGCCAAGCACGCGAATCATCGGCATTGAGCCGAAGGGCGCCCCTTCCCTGCAACGTTCGCTTGATGCGGGCGAGGTTGTTCCGCTCGATGAGATCGATAAATTCGTAGACGGCGCTGCTGTCAAACGCATTGGGGACCTCACTTTCGAGGTGTGCCGTGAGCTGCTGGATGATGTCCTGCTCGTGCCGGAAGGCAAAGTATGTACGACGCTGCTCGATCTCTACAATGAGAATGCGATTGTAGCGGAACCGGCTGGCGCGCTGCCGATCGCTGCACTTGACCTTTACCGTGAGCAAATCAAGGGAAAAACGGTCGTCTGTGTGATTAGCGGCGGCAACAACGATGTCGACCGGATGCAGGAGATCAAGGAACGTTCGCTCATTTATGAAGGGCTGAAGCATTACTTTACGGTCAACTTCCCTCAACGGGCTGGGGCGCTTCGCGAATTTCTCGATGATGTGCTCGGGCCAAACGACGACATCACGCGGTTTCAATATACGAAGCAGCATAACAAAGACAATGGGCCAGCGCTGGTCGGCATAGAACTGAAGCATCGGGAAGATTACGCCCCGCTCATTGAGCGGATGTACGCTAAGGGACTGACGTTCTATGAACTGAACAAGGATCCGCTTTTGTTCAATCTGCTCATCTGATCTTGAGGAGGCGGCCAAATGAATTCTATGAACGTTTCATCCCATAACGGGTGCGACGGAGATGGCGGCGAGGCGAGGAAATACGGGGACAACAGCGTGGACGGTGAAGCGCTAGCAGGCACTGATAGCGGCTGCTGCACGCAAGCTGCGACGGACTTGGACACTTGTGCTGCTGATGTGGCGGAATGCAGCGATGCTGCGGATGCAGCGGAGTGCTGTGGCGCTGCTCATTTGGACCCTGGCGCTGCTGATTCAGGCTCCCTCGTCATCGCCAGCTCCCCTCTCAAGCTGCCTGAGCATCGCGTCCATGAGCTGGTTCTGCTCAAAATCATTGCTGAGACGCTTAATCAAGCTAACGAGCTCTCGGGAATGCTTCACTCCGTGTTGGAAAAGCTGCTGGAATTAACGGGATTAACGACCGGCTGGATTTTTTTATCCGATGAATATATGGATTATCATTGTGCAGCGGAGCAGAATCTCCCTTCCGCCCTGAACGACGAGGAGGGCCAGCGCATGAACAACGGTTCATGCTGGTGCTTGGACCGCTACTGGGGCGGCAAGCTGAAAAATGCCGTTAATATTTTGAACTGTAAACGAATTGAGGATGCCGCAACATTCCAGTGGGGCGATACGAACGGCATCACGCATCACGCAACCGTGCCTCTTCGTGCAGGCAAGCGGCTTGTCGGGCTGCTTAATGTCGCCGCACCTGGCAAGGAGCGATTCAGCGATGAGGAGCTGGCGTTGCTCCAATCCGTCGCCTTCCAGATCGGCGGAGCAATTGACCGCATTCGGCTGTATGCAGCCGAGCAGCAGCGCGCTGCGCGGTTCGCCAAACTTGATGAGTTCAGCCGCGCGCTAGGCTCCCCTCTCCAAACATGCACACATCCGGCGCTGTTGGCGGAGTATGCGATCCAACTGATCGGCGAACAATTCCAATGGCCGATAGCCGCGCTATACGAGCTGTCTGGCGACGAGCTCATCCAGCGCGCCGCCTTCGTTAACGGGTCTACCAACCGCTGGCTCAGCCGAATGCCCCTCCCTTCGACTGGATGGCTGCATGAGTCTGCATTAAACCGCCAGCTAGCGATCGCATCACGCGAGGAAGCAGCCTCGCTCGCTTCTTGCACCCGCGAGCCTTACCGTTCGGCGAACAAGCCCGTCGCAGCGGCCGCTATTCCATTGCCATTCGGCAGTGCCGGAGACGGCGTGCTTGTATTAGGCAGCCACCGGCAAGGCGAATTCATGCTGGCCGACCGCCCTATCCTTGAAGCATTAGCCGAGCATATTGCCCTTAAGCTGCAAAACTCACGCTTAGCCGAGCAGCGCCATGAACTCGCCCGCTGGGACGAGCGCAACCGGCTCGCGCGCGATTTGCATGACTCTGTCAGCCAGCTTCTCTTCTCGCTTTCCATTACGTCGCGAGGCGTAGAGAGCCTGCTCACGAGCCCATCGCCGGACACGAATGCCGCTGTCTCTGCCGTACGTGACATGCAATCGTTGTCACAAAGCGCTTTGAAGGAAATGCGCGCGCTCATCCTTCAGCTTCGTCCCGCCGAACTTCAAGCCGGCCTCGTTACGGGCCTGCAAGAATACGGGCAGCGGCTCGGGCTTCACGTCCATACGCAGCTCGAAGGCGTGCGTGAACTGCCCCGCATGGTGGAGGAAGCGCTATGGCGCATCGGGCAGGAAGCACTCAATAATGTAAGCAAGCATGCTGGCACGAATCTCGCTTATCTCTCCCTTCTCCTCACGAGCGATCAGGCGAAGCTTTCGATTCAAGATAACGGAAACGGGTTGGATGAGGGAGCGATCGTTGAGGGAGATGCTTCTGTTAACTCCATTGGCTTATCCACGATGCGAGAGCGCGCCGAAGCGCTTGGCGGACAGTTCTCGCTAACTCGTCCTAGCGGCGGCGGAACGCTGGTGGAAGTTCGCGTGCCACTTTCTCCCCTATCAATTGAAAGGCCTGGAGGCGATTAACCGATGACGATTAAGCTGCTGCTCGCCGACGATCATGCAATGGTGCGCAAAGGGCTGCAAATGTTTCTCTCCATGCAATCCGATCTGCAAGTCATAGGCGAAGCGTCGAACGGGCAGGAAACGATCGAACGCGCGGCCGAGCTAGCGCCAGATATGATCCTCATGGATTTGAACATGCCCATTCTGGACGGCATTGAAGTGACTAAGCGGCTGAAGCAATCGCACCCGCATGTGAAAGTCATCGTACTCACTTCCTTTTCGGACGAAGCGCATGTTCTTCCAGCTATTCGAGCGGGAGCGAAAGGCTACTTGCTCAAGGACATTGAGCCCGACGAACTCGTCAGAGCTATACGCCGCGTATGGCAAGGGCAGGTCGAGCTGCATCCTGATGCCGCATCGCGGCTGATGAACATTTTGGCAGAGCCAGCATCTAACAAGGACGACCCCGATGAAGCTGCGTTGAGGCTCTCGGAGCTGACCAAGCGCGAGCACGAGGTGCTCCGATTGATCGCAACGGGCATGAGCAACAAGGAAATTGGCGATTCGCTCTCCATTACGGAGAAAACGGTTAAAACCCATGTCAGCCATGTGCTCGAAAAGCTAGGGTTTTCCGATCGCACGCAAGCGGCGATTTTCGCCGTGAAACAAGGGATTGACCGCACGTAACGAGAGGCTTGAACAGAGGCTAATGCGAGGCTTAATGAGGGAACCCCGGCACGATTGAAGCGTGCCGGTTTTTTTTTGCGACTGCGCCCACATCCGCCCGTTTCTGCTGAACTCAGACTTAAGTCTTAGAAAAAATGCAACCAAAGTAGAAGTGAAACAATTGGAAAAATCATACTTAGCAATGACGATTTCATCTTCGCGTTCCAGTAAGATGAGAATTATAAAAACCCCGTTTGAACCGGAGGAGGAAATTACGATGAACATTGTCATTATCGCTGGCTCTAACCGCAAGGATGCGACGAGCACCAAATTAGCCGAATATGCGAGCAAGCTGCTATCCAAGCAAGGGCATCTCGTCCAGCTGTTCGATCTTCACAAGCAGCCGCTTCCCTTCTACTCTCCGGATCTTACGCCCGAACCGGACGGCGCAGTAGCTGCGCTTCAGCAAGCAATGCTCGAAGCTGATGGCGTTATTCTAGCAACGCCTGAGTATCACGGCAGCATTTCGGGCGTGTTGAAAAATGCGCTAGATTTCCTTGGGCAAACGCATTTCAACGGCAAAACCGTGCTCTCCGCCAGCTCGGCCGGCGGCCCGATTGGCACTAGCTCACTCCTGCAGCTGCAAGCGATCGTTCGCAACCTGCATGGCGTGAACAGTCCGGAATGGATCTCCATCGGTTACGGCCAGCACAGCACATTAATGCAAGCATCCAGCGATTATGAGCAAAGCAATCCGCTCTTCGACCGCATTCACTTGGCTTTGCGTACGTTTACGGATTTGGCCGAGCGTTTGAGCGGCGAGCCGGTTCGCGCTTAATAGCATTGCTCAGCAATCGGCGATGGGCTTGGACGATTAAAAGAGCCAATAGGGCAGAGGATTCTATGCCCTATTGGCTCTTTTTGCGCGTGCGCCGGACTGTGGTCCGCTAGAAACTAAAGTTGCGTTTTCGCATCGAACAACGGTTCCCCGACCCATTAGCGGACACAAGCTCTTATGGACGCTCACTCAAGCGCCGACATTTGCACAGTGCATTTTCCCTAAAATGTAGCACGGCTAACGGACTCCAGAGCCGTTATTTGATGCAATAACAGCGAGATGGAAATCTAACGGACCAGAAGGTCCTTATTTACTCGCAATTGGCACATAAAACAGGGAAAAACGATGAATAAAGGCCATGGAGTCCGTTAGATTCTAAAAGTTGCGATTTCGCATCAAATAACGGCTCTCCGGTCCGTTAGCGCAAAAAGGAACGCCAGGCGCTCGCCGCCCCCTGCCACCCGACTGGCTAAACACAGTTACTTCACGCCCCGTTTATTCCCCGATTACAAATGCATTCTACACTTCCACTAGGAGGTGTGTTGCATGGATGCAAAACCGACATCTGCTTGGCCAAATGCGCCTTTTTCCCCGTCCACTCTTCCCCGTAATCCAAAGCTTCTCATCGTTTACGCCTCGTATGGGGAAGGCCATCTGCAAGCTGCTCGCGCTATTGAGGAAGCATTAGAACGGCAAGGCATCGCAGGCAGCAGCATTAAACTAGTTGATTTGCTAGCAGAATCGAATCCGTTCATAAACCAAATATCCCGCCGATTCTACCAAAATAGCTACACGCACATGCCTGCCTTATACGGCTGGGTTTATGACCGCACCCGCCCCATGAAGCATAACTCGCTGCTCGGCGGTTGGCTTCACTCCTTCGGCCGCGATAAGCTTCGCCGCATCCTCGCGGCAGAGCAGCCGGATGCTATCGTTTATACCTTCCCAATGTTCGCTGCGCCAGCCAATCGGCGCGGTTATCCTGTCCGTGTGCCAACGTCCGCCATCGTTACCGATTTTGACCTCCACCGCCGCTGGGCCCATCCTTGCGTCGACCGTTATTATGTTGCGACGGAAGAACTCAAACAAGAGCTAATTTCGCTCGGCATAGCGGAGCAGCGCATTATGGCAAGCGGCATTCCGATCAAACAGGGCTTCGCTGAAAACGGAACCCCCGGCCATTTCGAACGTAAACATGATTTCGAGCGCAAACATGAATTCACCCAAGACCGGCCTGCCCTTTATCGCCGCTATAACATCCCATCCAATCGCCCGATCGTCCTGCTCATGGCCGGTGCCCATGGCGTGATGCCCGACATTCCTGCGCTTTGCGATGCATTGCTGCAAGAGCCTAATCTAACACTCGTGCTCGTATGCGGGCGCAATGCACAACTGGCAGAATCGATGCGCTCGCAATACCAAGAAGCTTCCATTTCCAACGATTTAATGCCTAAACACGCCCTGAACCTGAGTGGCGCAAAAAGCCGCATTCATATTTTCGATTATGTCGACACTATCCATGAGCTCATGCAGCTCGCGGATTGCCTCATTACGAAGCCAGGCGGCATTACGCTTGCGGAAGGGCTGGCAGCAGGATTGCCGCTTTTGCTATATCGCCCAGTTCCGGGCCAAGAGAAAAACAACGCCTTGTATCTGCAAGCCAAGGGTGCAGCCACCATCGCCAACACGCCTGCCGAGCTGCGCCGCGCAGCAGCCGCCCTCCTTTCTAACCCGCAAGCCCTGCTTCAAAGCCGCGCCGCTTCCCATGCTTTAGGGCAGCCAAACGCAGCGAATAGGATCGCTTTGGATATTTTGTTCCATTGCCCTATAATGGAAGAGGCATCCTCCATTTTGTAAATGTAAGGAGCTAAAAATGCCGTGACCGGTACCGCAACAGCCAATCGATGGTTCGGTGCGGAGATGATTCTATTCTCCGCCATCTTGTTTCTCGTTGAGTTCATTCGAGGGGCAGGCGTGATCAGCTTCTTGCCGGTATACGGCGAGAAAACGCTTGGCCTCTCCCTCGACATTATTGGGGTAGCCGTGACCGCGCATTACATAACGGATACGGCATTAAAGCTCGTCATCGGCTATTTGCTAGACCGCATGTCAGCACGATTCGTCGTGCAAGGTGGCTTGCTGTTGACGACCATTGGCATCGCCCTTCTGCCGTATGCGACGTCCGCTTGGCTATTCATCATGGCCTCTGCGTTATTTGGCATCGGCATTTCGCCGATCTGGATCGTTTGTCTCACACGGGTATCAGAGGACCGGCGGGCCACACAGATGGGCTACTTGTATACGATTTGGTTCGTCGGGCTTGGGGCTGGGCCCATTGCAGCGAATCTGCTGCTGGACTACAGCCGCAAGTGGACCTTCATGCTGCTGCTTACGATGTCTGTTGCCGCGCTTGCCTTATCGCTGCTCATGCGTGCAGGGCGCGCCCATGGCGTATCCCAAATACCGCTGGGCCAGCAACTGGCCATCCTGCGCGATAAGCTGCGCCAAATGCGCCTGCTGCTGCCCGGCATGATCCTTCAAACGACGGGTGCCAGCATGCTCGTCCCGATCCTGCCCAGCTTCGCTAGCGATCAACTTGGCTTGACAGGCGCCCAATACTCGCTGTTGTTTGTCGTAGGAGGCGCTTGCACCGTTGGCGGCTTAATGCCGCTTGGGCGGCTATCGGACCGCATTGGCGGGAAGAAGTGGTTTCTTGTCATCGGCTTCGCCTGCTTCGCCTTGACGCTTTACTCACTTGCTTGGGCTCCATCGTTCGGCAAATGCCTGCTCCTTGCAGGCGCGCTTGGCCTTTCCTATGCTGCGGTGCTGCCTGCGTGGAACGCGCTGCTCGCCTCTTACGTTCCGCCGAAGCAGCAAGGGCTTGGCTGGGGGCTATTTTCAACAGTAGAAGGCATTGGGGTTATGATTGGCCCGATCGTCGGCGGCGTTATCGCTTCCCGAATCGGGGTTCCTTCCGTCGTCTGGTACAGCGCCGTCCTATTCGGCCTGATCGGGCTGTTCTATCTCTGGTTCCCTTTCCGCAGCTTTGCGGAGCATACGGAGCCACCCCGCTCCGGGGGCAATTCCCATACGAAAGGCTAAGGTGACCGTGCAAGCATGAGCCAATGGCAAGAATGGATCCATCATTTGAAAACACTCGATCTACAGCATATTGAACGAACGCTCCAAAGCTATTCCGCATACGGGCCCTTGCCCGGGGTGCTTATGCCGGTCGTGGAGGCGCTGATTCCAGCGCTTCCTCTGGTCGTCATTGTGGCAGCCAATGCAAATATATACGGTCTGTGGTACGGCTTCCTGCTCTCTTGGATCGGCGTAACCTTAGGGGCATCCCTCGTCTTCTGGCTCGCCCGAACACTCGGCAATCGTTTAGGCGCATGGTTTCAAAGGCGTTTCCCGAAGACGCAAAAGTTTTTCCATTGGATCGAACGCAAAGGCTTTACGCCCTTATTTTTATTCGCATGCTTCCCTTTTGCCCCTTCTGCGCTTATTAACGTAGTTGCAGGCTTTAGCGCCTTGCCCTTCCGAACGTTTCTCTTCGCGACGCTGCTCGGCAAGGCCGTCATGATCTTTAGCATTTCCCTTGTGAGCGCCGACATCTCTAACTTTACGCGAGAGCCTTGGCGCATTGCTGTCCTCATTGCCGTCCTCTTGGTCATGTGGTTCGGCGGCAAAAAGCTCGAAGCGCGTTATCAAGTCAAATAACAGGAGGCCAAGGCGACATGGCCATGAGCATCAATTGGTACTCCGCAGGCGCAACCGCCTTCGTTCTCTTTCTCGCTTTGGCCTTGGTAGGAACGATGTTTCTGCTGATCAAGCTGTCCAACGATGATTCGGACAAATATAAGGACCTCAAGGAAATGGTGGAAACGATCTTCGGTACGCCTGCCCATCTTCGTACGGGCAATGCCGCTTCGCAGGATGACGCCAACAAAGAAGCTGCTGCGCAATCGGCAGCGGCTGTTGAAGCATTCGCTGAGCCTTGCCCCGCCTGCGGCGAAACAGTCACCGAGCAGCATCGTGACTGCCCTTCGTGCGGCCTTCGATTACTGTAATTTTACATTCATCCCTCCCGCTCATAAGATCCCGCTTCCCGTGGCACACTGTTAAGGCAGCTTACGTTAATGCCGGAAGGTCCGGCTATGCCACGATGGAAGGAGGCTGTTGCACCATGTCCGGCAAATTGCCATCCGAGAAGCAAAAGGCAGCGAGCAAGAAGCAATCGCTTGCCGATCAAGGACAAGCAAGCAAAGCTGCTGCAAGCGAGCTGCAGTCCAGCGCCGATCACTCGGCGGTAACGAAGCACGGCCTGTGAGCTACGCATGGAAGGTCGTTCTTCGCTTGCTGACAAGGCTATATACGAGTGAATGACCGCATGATAAGGAGGGAGTTTCGCTTGTCCGAACACAATAAAAACAACGGCTATAACAAGATGGATCCGATATCCGGCGAACAGGTCGAAGTAGAAGGCGTGTACAAAAACGAATGGGGCCGCGAGGAGAAAATGGAGCGCGGAGAGCTGTTCCCATCCGATCCGATACTCGGAAACACGGAATGGGAGCTAGTGGAGCTTGATTTTGACAACCATCACAAAGGCCATACCGATCCTCGATTAGTGCCTAAAGATGATGATGACAATCCCGAGGCGCACATGCAGCATCCAAGGCGCCACCCGAAGGATACGCGAACTGAAAAATAACGAATGGCCGGCTACTCGCCCTCATTCGCCTTACGTGAAAAAAGCCGCACAGCCCACTTTGCCTCTACAGGCTTAAGCGGTGTGCGGCTTTTGATATTCCAAGCCTAGCTATCGCGTTGCTGCACTTGATCAATTAACTTCTCTAGCCGGCGTAAATGATACGCATATTCGAACATCGCCGACGCCACGAATACGAGCCGCTTCCGGTCCTCGTCCGCTTCTCCAAGATAAACTGTAAGCTGAGCAGCCAGCTTCGCCTCCCGTTCTTCCTCCGGCTCAATATGCGCGTTCGCTTTCATCTTTCCTTCAGACTTCAGCAAAATATGCTCGTGGTACTTCGTCAGCTCCTCAATATGCCGATCGAACTGATGTGCCCATTCGCCAGCCCCCGGAGCAGCAAAATAATGCTCCTCCACGATTTCCAGCAAATCGCAGCCTTTCTGAAGCGCCTTAATCATTCCCTTCGAAACGAGCAGCTGGCGCGCACGCGCTGCCTTGCTTACCGCACGAATCGCCCGCTCCTCCTCGAAGACGGAGAACCGCTCATCCAGCTTGCGCAGCGTGCTGTGAAGCCGTTCCTTCTCTGCGTTAAACACTTGCTCCTTCATCTCGTTGGAGATCGCTGTACGCAGCAGCAGCGACAGCTGATCAAACGCTTGATGCACCTGCTGGGAAAACTGCTTGCGCGGCCGCGGAGGGAAGATCGCAACATTAACAAGGAATGCCGCCCCCATGCCAGTCAATACCATCAAAAATCGGCTTATCGCCGCATCGTAGCCCGCATCATGCGCTTCCATAATCGCGACGACCGTCACGAGCGTCAAGCCAATGGTGCTCTCCATCTTCAGCTTGATACTGATCAGAATGACGAGAATACAGACCAACCCTACAGCAATCGGCGTATGGCCAAACAGCCGCAGCGCGGCAAGCGCAACAATCGCGCCAAGCACATTCGTCTGCAACTGGTCGCTAATCTGCTGCCAAGAACGGTAAATCGATGGCTGAATGGTAAAAATCGAAGCGACCGCCGCAATCAGCGGCGATGGAAATCCAAGCAGCCCGCTTATGTAAATCGCGAGTGCGACCGCCATTCCGGTCTTTAGGACGCGTGCGCCGATCGTCATTGCGGCTCCGCCTTCCCATCAACGTGCAGCATAATGCTCGTCGACTGTTGCTCCTTGCCATTAACCCAAAGCGAAATCCGATGCTCGCCAGGCCATAGCTTGCGCGTCGACAGCTCCTGCCATGTTATCTTTTTCTCGCCGGACAACCGCCTCGTCTCGCCCGTAATTGGCTTGTCCGCGATTAAGAAACGCTTATGTGACCGCTTGCCGTTCAACCGGACATAATCAACGCCGTATTCCAGCCTTATGCGGCCTTCAGCCTCCGGCGACAGCTGCACGCCATAACGCAGCATCGACGCTTCCCCGATGTGGACGTCCGTCCGATCCACGCTGATCGCAGCCGGCTCCTGCAGAAGCGCATGGCCAGTTGCAGCCGGCTCTGCCTCCCCGCCGGCAACGGTCGCCAGCAATGCTTCTGCCCCGTAACCGAATAACGCCATAATCGCTGGCTCCGCCTGCTTGACCAGCGTTCTGCAGCCCTTCCTTACAATCCAATCGGTTAGCGGATGCTGGCCGTACCAGCGCTGCGCAAGCTCGGCCACAACTGCAGGATTGTCCTTGCTTATGTCATTGAGATGATTCGCTACGCTCTTGCGAACATAAAGCGATTCGTCTGCCCTCAGCCGTTCCAATATCGGAATTGCCGGCGACGGATCGGCCTTAAGCATCGGAAGCGCAGGCGCCCAAGGCAGCCTCGGCCGGCAGCCTTCGCTCGCTAGCCGCCTCACATGCTCATCCTCACTGGCTGACCACTCCAACATCCGCGCTAACGCACGCTCTGGATTAGCCAGAATGAATGGCCGGATTGCAAACTCCGATGACGAGCGCTTCGTAAACCTCTCCAGCATCGCCATCGACAGCTCCCAATGCTCCTCTGACCCGCCATAGATTTCAATGAATTCAGGAAAAATCAAATATGGAAACCCGGTGCACTGCTCATCGATCAGGCATAGGATGCGAACCGCTTCCTCATAATCCGGCGGGAGCAGCTCGCCAAGCGTAACCGTTATTCGCCGCATGCGCCCCTTTAGCTCCAGCCCTTCCCAGCCATCACCTTCCACCAGCGCAACGAAGCGCTGCAGGTCAAAGGGCGGCCATGCTGCTTGCACGAGCGAGCCGAAGTTATGCGCAAATGGCGCGTTATACATTAATTTTAATGGCTCAGCCATCGTTTGCGTTCCCCCTGTATCTGTTCCAAACATGCGATGTGCTTTCGATTATACCGAACAATCGTTCCCTGTGCAAAGAAAAGCACATGGCAAAGCCCGAAGCTTGCCTTATGGCATGCCCCGGGCTCTTATGCAGCGTATGCTGCCTTTTCAATTACACATAACGCTGAATGATGTCAGCCAACTGATGGGCGATCGCATCCGGCCCTTGTTGGAGCTGGCCGTCTGAGAATGTCACGCGAACGAACGTCTCATCCATGTCCATCGCCTCCGACAGCCAGCCGCCTAAGCCACGCGCTTTGCGGTCGATCTGCAGAAGCAGCTCCAGCTCATGCCCACGATTGAAAAATGTAACCTCCAACTCGTCGAGCTGGCCACGGAATTGCGTCGTTGGCACGAATTCGAACTCCTGAACGAATGGCAACCGGCCGCCGAGACGAGCTGCATACTGGCATTCCGCCTCCCGCAGGCGGAATCCAATGCGCGAGAGTGCTTCCAGCACGACATGTTGCCCTTGCGAAGGCTGAACTTCGATCCGATCCGAATCGCCTGGGTCAACCGCACCCCGAACGTCAAGCTCTGTCTTGATCCATACTGGCGCACGGCCAATCGTCAGCGGCGTTTCATTAGGCAGCAGGAAGGAGAACGGAACTTCCTGGCGCTCATTGGGCTGAAGCGTGAACGGCTTCGTCACATGAAAACGCGCGATCTCAGCATGATGGCGGTGTTTGTGGTCATCCGTTTCGCGAATATATTCCGTCATGACAGACAGTTGCACCGTCTCGACCCGCTGGTCAACTGAACCCCCTTGCATTCGAACAACGCCCCGTACCTCTTCGCCTGGTGCATAACGTGATTTTTCCAAAACCGTATCAATCTTTGCATTACCGATCCCAATACTAGCCAAGAAACGATTAAACATTGATAAATCCCTCCCATAGTTGTGTGTTAAGCCGCGAAGGCTTCGCTTAGATATGTCATAGATACGAATCAGATAAGGAGCGGTTTCGTAAAATTATGGCTTTCGGCATTCACGCAAATTCGTTTCATCCAGCGAGCCATTCAACGTGCGCAGGACAGTCCCCTTTCCTGATGCCACGACGGTTCCTGGCGCCTGGCCAGCTTGCTCGCCTGTCAGCGGCGGAGTCGCATATGGGAACGAAATGACGAATGTCGCCCCTTCTCCCATCTCGCTATGCGCTTGAATCCTCCCCTGATGATTATCGACGATTTTGAACGTAACCATGAGCCCAAGCCCCGTTCCCCTATCCTTAGTCGTATAGAACGGCTGCCCCATCTTTGCAAGCTGCTCCTTCGGAATGCCCGGGCCTTGGTCAATAATCCGTGTAACGACGTTGCCATCTTCTAGCTTGCTCGATATGGCGATCATGCCGCCGTCTTCCATCGCTTCAATCGCATTCTTAATTACATTTATGAACGCCTGCTTAATTTGATTCTCAACCCCGAACACCCACAATGGGGCGGAATCCGTTTCTACGGCAACTTCCGTATTGTGCAACGATGCCTGCGCCTCCAGCAACATTACAGTATCATCCAATACTTGGCGCATATCAAGGTAGGCAAGCTCGTACACCTGCGGCTTCGAGAGCATGAGCAGTTCGCTCACGATCGATTCAATTCGGTTCAGTTCTGATTTCATAATATCAAAATAGTTGCGCCCATTGCTTCTGCCCGTTGAAATCAATTGTAAAAAGCCTTTCAGCGACGTCAGCGGATTACGGATTTCATGGGCAATGCCAGCTGCCAGCTGTCCCGCAACGTATAGCTTCTCGGAGTTAATGAGCAGCTCCTCGTTCTTCTTGCGCTCCGAGATGTCACGAACGATGAGTTGGAACGCAGGGCGGCCACGAAGGGTAGTCGACGCGATTACAACCTCGGTATACAGCTTCTTGCCGCTGACCGTGAACCATTCCAGCTCTTCCGGCGGAAACGTCTTTCCCGGTTCGAACGTCCCAATGCGGTGAGCAGTATCAGCATGATGCTTCGGATGCAGGAATAGGTAAATCGACTTGCCGACCATCTCGTCCCTCTCGGACGCATGGAACAGCCTAAGGCCTGATCGATTGATATACTCCCAATGATTGCCGTCCAGCACTGCGATCATATCGATGGAGTTCTCGACAAGCTGCTTATACCGCTGGTCCGCTTGGCGATAACGGCGATCAGACATCCTTGTCATCAAGCTAATGCCTAGAATCGTGAGTGTAGCAAGACCCAACATAATCGCGAGCACCATATAATACTCATTGAGCCTCTCAGCCGTCATGACCTCGCTGTATTCGATTGACAGCCCCCTCATCCCAAGCATATGCATCATCATGCACGAGCTGCCCAGAACGATGCTTGCGGGCCATACGGTAGATTCGGGATTCATCTCATGCAGCAGCAGCGCTATAGCGGAACCAAGCAAGATGATGGCAATCGATAATCCGAACATAACAGGATCAAAATGGAAGGCTTCGACAGGACCAAACATTCGGTTCAAGTAGTGCAGAAGTGCGCTTCCCGTACCTAACAGCAGGGCCGCTAGCCCTAATCGGGCGGAGAACGCCCCCATCCGCTCGCTTCCAAGCATTAAGAACGACAAGTAGGCTAACCCCGAAGAAACGAACAACGAAAGCAGCATTGGAACGTTAATAAAGGAGTAGTGGTTGGTCGACAGCAATGCAAGAAAATGCATGGACCAAAGGCCAATGCCATAAACAGCTGAACCGCCTAGCAACCATACATGGCGCCTCCGGGATAGTTCCCGTTTGAGATGGGTAATGAGCGTAAACATCGTAAAGGATGAAAAGACGATAATGACAAACGCAAGGACCAAAAAAACAAGCAGTTCCGTCCTCATATTCGTATCGATATATTCATTCATGATCCGGCCAGACCCTCTTTGTTTCGTATCTTTATCGTCGGTTTATTTTCGACAATTTTCCATAAAATCCTTTTTTATATACTTAGTTCTTTAGTCCTATTTGTTCCAAAAACCGCATTGTTATGCGCATTTTGCCTCATAGACCTGTTCGAAACCTGTCTATTGCGGGTATAATGTACTGTAAATTACGGGAGGTTCGTTCCTTCCAAGGAGGCATGAACTTGGGTTCTATACTAAAAGAATTTAAAACATTTGCTATGAAAGGCAACGTGATCGATCTCGCTGTCGGTGTCATTATCGGCGGAGCATTCGGCAAAATCGTCACATCGATCGTTAACGATATCATTATGCCGCCTATCGGCATGATACTCGGCAATAAGACTTTCAAAGATCTCTACATCAACTTGGACAATTTGACCAAAAGCGGCACGCTTCCTGACGGCAAAACGCCTATATCCTCGTTGTCGCTTGCCCAAGCCCAGCAGAACGGCATCCCCGTCATTGCCTATGGCCAGTTCATTAACGTCGTGCTTGATTTCTTGATCGTTGCACTCTGTATTTTCTTCATGGTCAAGGGGATCAACAAACTGCAGCGAAAACCAGCCGAAGAAAAGCCTGCTGTGCCGACCGAGAAGGAATGCCCGCACTGCTTGTCCCTCGTTCCGATTCGCGCAACGCGCTGCAAGCACTGCACCTCGCATCTGGAACAGGCGCAATCTGCACAAAGCTAGCTTGCTATCACGCGTTGGGATGGGAGAGAATCGGTTGTGAGCGAAGAATGGTTTGACATCTACGATGAGGATATGCAACTGCTCGGACAAGCTACTCGTGCGCAGACGCATGCGCTAGGACATTGGCATCAAACCTTTCACTGCTGGCTGACGCATCGCCAAGGAGATGACCGGTTTGTTCGTTTCCAACTGCGCCAGCTAACGAAAGATACGAATCCCGGCCATTACGATATTACGGCAGCCGGGCATCTGTCTGCTGGCGAGACGCTTGCGCATGCCGTCCGCGAGCTCGAAGAGGAGCTAGGCGTCATTGTGCCCTTCACCTCCCTTCATCCGCTTATGCAATGGCGTGAACAAGCAGAAGGCGAGGTCAATGGCCAGCCTTTCATCGACCGGGAGCTAAGCCATGTGTTTGGCTTGGTATGCGATTTGCCGCTCACCTCATTCAAGCTGCAAGCTGAGGAGGTGTCCGGCATCTATGAAGCAAAGCTGGAGGAGATGGCCGATTTGTTCGAAGGCAAGCTAGCGGAAATTGAAGCGGCTGGCGCCGAACTTGATGCAGCGGGCCACCTCATGCCAACTGTTCGAACGGTTACGGCTACGCAATTCGTACCGCGGGATTCGCAGTATTACATCGATATTTTCAACAAGCTTCGATCCCTTACATAATCATAATCGATAACAAAACAACAAGCCTGGCTGGCGCTCCCTATGCGGAAGCACTAGCCAGGCTTGTCGTTTGTTACGTGCGCTCATCCCGTTGAAGGAATGGCCGCCGCCCTGCCCCGCGCTGCCCTGTCGCTGCTTCCCAATTCGCGTACCACTGGTCAATTAAGCCATGAATGCTATAAAACACCGTGTTGCGCGGCGCAAGGTCAAAATCATTAATTTCAGGCTCGCGATAAATTCTTGCTGCTGTCTCATGAATACAGCCGTGAATTTGGCTCGACTCCAGAAATCTTCCTAGCTCATCTAGCGTTGCGAAAGATTGGGGCTGCGACACAATTCGGAATTCCGCAGAACGGTTATAGCAAGGTGCATTGCGAACGGCCTCAGGCACTTGCTGCCACGGCGCAACGAACCGGTTATCAAGCCCTTGCTGCCCATACCAATTCAATGCCTTGCGAATGAACTGCCGATGAAACCGAAGAAACCGCTCCCCCCAACCGAAGGGAACAAAGTTGCTTTGCACATGATTCGTATGATGCCAGATGCGATGCTCCTCCAGCAGCTGCGGCGGGAAATTCGGTATCGTTGGCATAAGTCACCCCTACGTTGGCCTATAGTCGTTAGCCATAGTTTATGCAGGCGGCGCTTCCCCTGTTCCGCATCCAATGGAAAACGGCCCCCAGCGGGAGCCGTCGATCCATGCCGATTTGCCGATGAACGATAATTAACAGTGGTTTTTAATCTTGTTGATACAGATGTCGAACGTCACTTTTACTTCATTCCATTTGCCGAATTGGCAGCACACGCGAACGCAATCCGAGTCATGCGTGCAGAAGAATGCAACCACTTTGCAGTCACAGCCGCATCGCTTCAGGATGCGTTGCACTTGTTGGCCGTCACGCCTGCGAATTGCCATTGCCAGCTCGTTAGCGACCCATCTGTTTTTCAGTTGGCCAAAAATGCAGCTAATTTCGTCCCCAGCTTCTTGAATGGCATCGACGGCAGGGTCTACTTTATCCCCGCAGCTGCGATTGCCGCTTGTATGCTCACAGCCACAAGAAGATGATGTGCGCGTACGGCGCTGGGCCGCACTTGTCACCCGTACTCGATTGATGCGAATTCCTGCTGATTTAAACGTCATTCTTTATTCCTCCCTTCAAACATGCTCACCATAAGATATGACGGGGCAGCCAAAAGGTATGGACAAGAACTATCCGTCATTCGCATATTATCGGACATGCATGGAAGCAAGGCGTACAAGCTCGCTATGGCAGTTGCCGCCCGGTACAAATGACGAAAGGGACAACCAACCCTAACGGCTGATTGTCCCTTATTCTTCGAAACCATTCTTCGAACGCTAATGCTTATTCGAGCTGACCGACGCTTCTGTCTGGGGCTTGCCCGCGTTGCCGCGGTTAGGAATAACCAGACGGTCATTGCCCATGTAGAATACCGCTGCTAGCGACAGCCCCGCCGGTATTGCCGCCCAGAGGAACGTGGTCGAGATCGACGATGAAAGAGCATCGACGATTTTGTCCATGACATCCGTCGGAATTTGTGCCCGGTTCTCAGGAGACAGCAATTGGCGCACATCGCCGAACTGCTCGCCACCAGCTCCCGGCGCGCCTCCCCCGCCGAAGGTGCTGCTTAAGTCATCCTTCAACAAATTGCGCTGCAAAATGCCGAATACAGTGAGGCCTACTGTCATCCCCAGCGAACGAAGAAATGCCATCGTCGAGTTTGCGGAGCCGCGCTGCCGCACATCGAAGTGATGAATCGCTGACATGCTAAGGACGGAGAACGAGAATCCGACGCCAAGCCCTACGATAATCAAATAGATCGACAGCAGGAAGCTTGAGGTGTCTGGCGTAATGGTCCCTAGCAGCAGGGCTCCGATCACGAAGATAACCGCTGAGAACAGCATGACATTCCGGTAAGAGGTTTTCCCTACCGACATGCCGCCCAACTGCGCCGCAACGACAGAACCGAGCGTCATCGGCAGCAGGAACAACCCGGATTGCGTCGCTGTTCCACCCGTCACGCCTTGAATATAGATTGGAATATACATAGCGAACGTAATGAATCCCGCTCCATATAACAAGCCGATGACCGTACTTGCAGCAAACAGCCGCTTGCGGAACATGTCGTATGAGATAATCGGCTCCTTGGCTTTCGTCTCAACATAGAGGAATACCGCCATCAGAACCGCTGAAATCGAGAACAAGCCAATAATGGCTGCCGAATCCCAAGCGTACTCTTGCCCGCCTAGCTCCAGCGCAAACATCAGGCTAACGATCGATCCGACAAGCGTCGCCGCGCCCCACCAATCGATCTGCTGTTTGGAATGCTCCATCGATTCCCGATAGAACAGATATACCAGCGCTAATGCAATAAGGCCAAGTGGCAGGTTGATGTAGAAAATCCAGCGCCAATGGATATGGTCGGTCAAATAAGCGCCAAGCAACGGCCCGAACAAGCTTGAGGTGCCGAATACAGCGCCGAACAAGCCACCCATTTTGCCCCGTTTCTCTGGCGGAAACACGTCGAATACAATCGTGAACGCAATTGGAACGAGCGCACCGCCGCCAATGCCTTGAATCGCGCGATAAATGCTAAGCTCAACAATGCTATGCGCAGTGCCGCACAAGATAGAGCCTAATAGGAACAAACCGATTCCGAGCATGAAAAACCGTTTCCGTCCATACATATCCGACAGCTTGCCGAAGATCGGCATCGCCGCCATTTCCGTCACTAAGTAAGCAGAAGTTACCCAGACGAACTTTTCCATTCCTCCTAAATCTGATACGATCGTAGCCATCGCTGTAGCAACAATCGTATTGTCAATCGCCGCGACGAATATGCCGAGCAGCAAGCCTGCTACGACGAATCCGAGCCGATTGCTTTGAGTGGCTGACATGATCCAAACTCCTCCCCGAATCTACAATTGAATTTCTGAATCGACGGCCGCGTGGCGAGCCACGTGGAGCGATTGGGTATATTCGACGCGGCCGATGCGGCATCCTGTTCCAATATAAATTCGGTTGCCCCGAACAACATCGGCACGGGTATGCTCCAAATGGATTTCGTCGCCCTCTATGGCCGATACCGATAATTCAGTATGCTTCTGCGGCACAATCCATCCCTTAATCGCTGTCCAGCGGCTGCGCCTGACATCGATGCGCCCCCCGCCGATCTCCTTCACTTGGCTGGGGCCATAAAGGCGCAACTCCACTTGCTCAGCATTCATGAGCCCATCGAGCGTTAACGCCCCTTTGACGGTCAGCCTCTCCGCCTCGACACTTTCAACTGCCGTCAGTTGCCCGAGCACGTTAATCGTTCTCCCGCGGACAGGCCCATCAACGGCCAATTGGCCCAGAACTTTTAGCTCGGCGCCGCTCCAGCCACCCTTAACCTTCACTTCACCTTGCAGTTTAAAAAAGCCAGCTTGAACGGGACCCAAAACGGCGCATGTGCCCGTACAGGTGAATGATTCGCAATGAAGAGGGCCTAACACCTCGCATTCGCCAACGATTCTGACCCGATCATACGCCCCGCTCGCAATCGAACCATTCCCCACAATGCTCATATTGCCTTGATAGGCTTGCTCCATCCTTTTCGTCTCCTCCCTTAGCCTTCACTTTAGCCGTTAGCCCATCAAGAGCTCGGCGCTTACACCTTTATCCGTTCCTTTACGACTGCTGTTTCATGGGCAACTAGCTTATTGGCATATTCCACCTTATCGATCCTTTCCCGGATGCGAATATCGGCTTGCAGCTTGCAGTGGAGATAAGCGACCAGCCAATTGGTCCAGCGAAAGGGTCTCCTTAAACTACACGATACGATCGATGCGGCTTAATATAAGTTGGCTCGGGAAAAACGTCTCCTGCCCCGTAAAGTCGCTTTGCGAATGATCCATTCCTCTGGAATGAGCTTCTTTCGCTTCCACCTGTATAATTGGCCATATGAGATTCCTGTGCGCTCAAGCAGCTCTTTTTTAGAAACAAGCTCTTGTTCCATGGCCATCCCCTCATTTCGATTGACGGCTCCAGGCGTCGTAACGTAACACTGTTACGCTAATTGTATGCAAAGCGAGGCAGCTAATACAGCGACGGAGGAACGAAAAAAGCTCAGTCCGGAGACCGAGCAAGCGTTGCGCTCCCTCCCCTCATTGCAAGCCTTGTTCGGGGGGGATATTATTGGGCGCATCTAAACAAATATAACAAAAAAACGCGGTTCCCAATGGGACCGCGTCTACGATTTAAAAGTGGTGCTGATGAAGGGACTCGAACCCCCGACCTACGCATTACGAATGCGTTGCTCTACCAGCTGAGCTACATCAGCATGCTTGCCGTTACGAAGAGTTTGTCTCATCGACGACTTTTATAATATACCTCGCAGGCAAATGAAAGTCAACAGATTTTGCGCAAAAAAGCCGAATCACCCTTCGACTGGTTCAGATGCCTCAGGCGGCTCGGATTTGAGCGGCAGACGCAGCGTAAAGACGCTTCCCTTGCCCTTCTCGCTACGCAGCGCCAATGACCCTCCGAGCAGCCGCGCCAGTTGCAAGCTAATGGATAAGCCGAGCCCTGTGCCGCCGTATTTGCGGTTAATAGCTCCGTCCTCCTGTTGGAACGCTTCAAAAATCAGCTGTTGCTTCTCATCGTCGATGCCAATGCCCGTGTCCTCGACGGCAAGCGTCAGCCACTGCTCCATCACCGCCTCTTGCTTGCGCGGCAGCCTTCTGGATAATTCACCTTGCTCGGCCGACAACACATCAAGCGATTTCGTGGCTGCCAGCGTGCCAGCAGCTTCGGTTGGCTGAACGTTTGCCCCCATAGGCGTTGCCGCCTCGGGACCTGCCGAATCCGGGCGCTTCTGCCCCGTACGGGCAAGCCCCGTCGTCGGAAAGGCGGCGAAGACGGTTTTGCGAATGCGGTCGGTCGTTGACTCGCTGCTGCGGGCCCCTAATCCGCCCCCCGCTCCGGTCCTGCCGCGGTACAGCACGCTCGTCCAATCCCGAAGCCGACGTTTGCCAACCGTATTCTCAGGCGCCAATTCGACGCCAACATGGAGCGTTACAGAGCCAGTCTCGGTAAATTTGAAAGCGTTGAACAGCAAATTGCGCATAATCTGATTAACCCGCAGCGCGTCGGTATAGAGCGTATCTGGCACATCCTCCGCGTATTCCACAAGAAAATCGACTGACTTCTGGTCCGCCATCGGCTGGAACATCGCCTGCATCATTTGGACGAGATCCAGCGGCGAGATCGGCTCGATGACAATGTCCATTTTGCCCGCTTCGACCTTCGATAGGTCAAGAATATCGTTAATGAGCTGCAGCAAATCATTGCCTGCCGAATGAATGATTTCGCCATAACGGACTTCATCCATCCCATAACGCTCATCATCATTGTCCCGGATCAGCTGTGAAATGAGCAGAATGCTGTTCAGCGGCGTCTTGAGCTCATGCGACATGTTCGCTAGAAATTCAGACTTGTACTTTGAGGCCAGCATCAGCTGGCGCGCCTTCTCTTCCAAATCACGCTTTGCCTCACGCAGTTCCTTGGTCTGCCGCCTTAAAATAATATTCATGCCGCGCAGTTCGCCGATCCTCAGCTGTTCCTTGTGAAAGTCCCGGATCATAAATACGAAAAAACCGCTGAGCAGCGTCGCTAATGGCAGTGTAATCGGCGCAACCTCCAGCCAATACACCCGAAATGGAATAACCCCCATAACGGCGATATCAAATGCGTTAAGTACGTTAATCGCAACGACAGCCGTGCATGCTTTCCAGAAAAACCGCCATTCGACGCGCTGCAAATACCAGTTAATCAACGCCGCAAACACGCCAAGCAGCGCCATATTCATACAGCCTGCCCAGGAGGCTTCATTCACGCCATAAAATAACCGTCCCGCCCCTATTCCTGCACCGATCACCAGAAACGCACCCGGACGGGCGAAGACGAGAATCGCCATAATGAGCGGCACGAACCGTAGATCGAACAGCTGCGTGTCGCCGACACGCAAGCCGAACAGCATCGTCACCCAGCCCGCTAGAACGAATACGAGCATGGAGATCGCATATTTGAGCCGATCCGACACGTTTGGGAACAAATATTTGTAACCAATATTGAACAGGTAAGCGATTGTAATGAGTACGCTCAAGTTAATGAAGAACACTTTAGAAAATGCCATTCTGCTCCCCCTCTAGTCCTTATTGTACACGATCCAAGGAATCGAATCACCGCCGGGCTATCGCCCGCATACGATAAGGCAACAGCACACGGGGAGGAGATTGCCCATGGAAAAGCTAGATAAGCATGATAAACATACGAAGCTCGAAAAACTCGAGAAAATCGAGAAGTCCGACAAATACGAAAAACTCGAAACATACCCTAAGCAAGTCGCCATTCATGATCACCAGAAGGTCATCTACAAGGCAGATGTGAACCACGCTAAGCATGTACGGGACATTCGAAGCAAAATCAATCCGGTCTGCGGCAGCTACATGCATCGCCACGTTTGTGTTGAGACAGTAGATGGCCACAAATATACAGGTGTTATCGTCCACGTTGACGAGCGCTGCCTCTATCTGCAATGCGCATGGCAAGATCCGCGCGGCTTCATGCCTTACAATGCCATATTGCCACTCGTCCTGTTCGAATTGCTCGTCATTGCACTGCTGTAATCAGTAATTCCTAAGCACCAGAAAGGCCTAGCCCAAAAGAACTGGGTTTGGCCTTTTTATAATGTAATGTGTAACGCAACATACCATCTTGACAGACCTCCCTATTTGATCCAGTATCATAATTGACAAAATATGCTTATACCAGCATTCATGGAGGGGTTTTAATGTCGGCAAAAACCGTTACTTTCGATCAATTAAAGGATGAGCTGCAAACCGGGGATATTTTCTTTGCAAGCGGCATCGGTGCAGGAAGCCAACGCATCGAGAAGCTTGAGCATTGTGAATGGTCGCATGTGGCCATGATCCTGCGCACGCCGGATGATCAACTGCTGCTGTGGGAGTCCACTTCGCTCGACAACCTTGAGGATGTGCGTTTCCATGACCAAAAACCCGGGCCTCAGCTAGTCCGGCTTGTTGATCGGCTCTCGACCGACGTCAGCTCTAAGTACGATGGGAAGTTTGCCATCCGCCGCCTGTATGTAGAACGTACGCCCCAGATGTTAGAGAAGCTCAACGCCTTCATCGCACAGGTTTATGACGCATCGTTCCCAAGCCATTTGCGCATGTATTTCGAGGTGCTGGAAGGAAAGCTCGGCATTCAGTCGTCGTTTAAAGATTTTTTCTGCAGCAAGCTGTTAGCTGAGACGTATATCCAGCTTGGCCTACTGCCTAGCCACCCGGTTCCAAACAGCTACGAACCAGCCAGCTTCACGCCGAGCCATCATCTTCCGCTTCTGTTGGATGCACAGTTGGGTGAAGAATTGCTGATCGATATTTCTTCGATTCCGGTCTCATGATTCGTATCGCCGTTTCCCTCTTTCTCCTGTTGACTCTGGGCGTAGGCGGACTAACGCCTGCGCCCAGCGATGCAGCAGCAGCGCAGCCTGTTGATGGCTCGCCAGCAATACATAATGGCAGTATTGACTTAGCCGACTGGGATGCTTCTGAGGATGGACCGGTCAAGCTGGATGGCCGCTGGTCCTTTTACTGGGAACAACTGCTGGTCCCTTCGGACTGGTCAGTGGCCAGCGCTCCTGCAGGCGAACGCTATATAAATGTGCCTGGCTATTGGAACGACCGCGTCGAGGGCGAGCCTAACCGCTCCGCCAACGGCTATGCCACGTATCGGCTCCATATCTCATCCATTCACAGCGAGGAGCCGCTCGCGATCAAGTTACGCAATATGTACTCCTCTAGTGCGGTATGGGCCAATGGCAAGCTTGTTTATTCCGCTGGGCGGCCAGGAACCGATGCGCAGTCTACGGAGGCGCGGTACACCCCTTCGGTTGTCATTCCGATTGGCGGGCTGGACGGCACGCTTGACCTTATTATCCAAACCGCCAATTTCACGTATCCCCGAGGGGGCATCAATAATGGGCTGTTGCTTGGCACGGCCGAACAATTGATCGCCTCGCGATCGAGCGAGATTGTACAGGACTTTATCCAATTCGGCGCACTTGGCATGATGGCGGTGTATCACCTGTTCTTGTTTGCGCTGCGGCGCAATGATCGGACAACGCTTAACTTCGCGATTTTTTGCTTATGCATGGCCGTACGCGCTTTGCTCGTCAATTCGCGTTATATTCTTGAAGTGTTCCCGGACATGTCATTCGAATGGTTCGCGAAGCTCTCTTATTTGACGGTTTATGCCGGTTTCTACTTCTTAGTGGCTTATGTGCATGGCCTGTTCCCGTCTCTCTTTTCTTCCTTTATTCGAAAAGGCTACGGGCTGTTCTCGCTGCTGCTCATCGGCGCCGTGCTTATTCTGGATGTCAAAGGGTATGACCGGCTGTTGATCCCGTTCGAAATCCTTACAGCAGCTGCAGTGCTCTATGCCGCTTTCGTAGCTGTTCGGGCCGCCAAGCAGCGACAATCGGGCAGCTTGCTGCTCATCGGAGGCTTCCTAGTTATATTCGCCACAGGCCTTAGCGACGCGCTGGTGCGCAAGGGCGGCCATTTTCCCGCTTTGCTATCGACGGGCGTGCTTCTGTTCGCATTTTTGCAATCCTTATTATTATCGATGAAATTTTCCAGAGCGTTCCGGCAGGTCGAACAGCTCTCTGAACGGCTCATGTCTCTAGACAAGCTCAAGGATGAGTTTCTCGCCCGAACCTCGCATGAGCTTCGAACGCCACTGCACGGCATTATCGGCTTGGCCGAATCGCTGCTGGACGGACCCGCTGGCAGCCGGCTTTCCGCTGCTGAAAACGGGCATCTTCAGCTCATTCGATCCAGTGGGCAGCGGCTCTCTCACCTGGTAAACGATATATTGGATTTCTCTAAGCTGCGAAATCACGAAATTCAAATCCATCCGGTGACGGTCAATGTCCATCAGGTCGTAGAGCTCGTTCTTCACCTGCTCAGGCCGCTAGCCGAAGGCAAAGGGCTGCTGCTCATTAACGAGGTTCCTGCTGCCCTGCAGGTGCGCGCGGATGAGAACCGGCTCCATCAAATCCTGCATAATCTCGTTGGCAATGCGACCAAATTCACTATGCAGGGGCATGTCACTGTTTCTGCCCGCAAGCAGGGACGGCACATCGCTATTTGCATCAAAGACACCGGAATTGGCATCCCGCCAGAAAGCCTTGAGGCCATTTTCGAATCATTCGAGCAACTGGATGGGGCAAACGAACGCGGCGGTGGGACAGGCATTGGCCTCTCGATTACGAAGAAGCTCGTCGAGCTGCACGGAGGGGAAGTCCGGGTTGAGTCCACACCGGGAATCGGCTCCGCCTTCTCGTTCATCCTTCCCGGACCGAATGAGGAAGAGGATGGATCGACCGCATTCAAAGGCTCGATTGCACGAATAAGCTTGCATGCGGAGCGGGACCAAGCAGACAGAACTTCCCTGTTCCAGCCATTGGCCATTCTCTCGGAGGACAGCCATGCGCCTGTTGCAATCACGGAGCCTCACGCGGATGGACCGTTGCAGATGGATTCGAAGAAGGCGAGTGAGGCACGCCCTTCCGTGTTGATCGTCGATGACGATCCGGTCAACCTCTCCGTGCTGGCGCAATACCTCGGCAATGGCTACGATATCCGCATGACGAGCAGTGGGCACGAAGCGATCGGCTGGATTCAAGCTGGCTATAAGCCTGAAATTGCGCTGCTCGATGTGATGATGCCGATCGTGTCCGGTTTCCAAATTTGCAACGAAATCCGGCAGTTATATAACTCTGGAGAACTCCCAGTGCTTTTCCTGACTGCCGTCAACCAAACGAATGACCTGCTCACAGCGTACCGCCAGGGTGCCAACGACTATATGATCAAGCCGATCGGCAAGCAGGAACTGCTCGCTAGGCTTGCCCTGCACCTGCGCATTGCCCGCTGGAACGCTTCCTTAGAGCAAGAGATCGCCGTTCGAATGCTTGCGCTGGAGCAAACCATGGAACAGCGCGCCCAAGCCATGTCGAACTTGTCCGTGCTAGAGGAGCGCAATCGGATTGCCCGTGACATCCACGACCATGTCGGCCATATGCTCACCGCCAGCATCGTCCAGTTGGAAGCCGGACTGGCGTTATTCGAGCATGATGCCGAACTTGCCGCAGAACGGTTAACGCTCGCAGCGGACCTGATGCGCCGCGGGCTGCAAGAGATGCGCCGTTCCGTTCGGATGCTTACAGATACGACGGAGGACACAGTCCGGCTCGAAGCTTCGCTAGAGAAGTTTATTGCAGAAGCAACCCGGTATGCCGGCATTACGATTGAGCACCGGATAGAACCATTGTCTACGCAGCTTCATCCCGAACAGGAGAAGCTCGTGTATCGCGTCCTGCAAGAAGGCATTACGAACGGCATTCGCCACGGCGATAGCCGGTATTTTCAATTCGAGCTGGTTGAGCGCGACCATGCGTTAATCGTAAAGCTGCTTAACAGCGGTGTGCCTTATTCTTCTTCGATGCTCGGCTTTGGCCTTGCGACGATGAAGGAAGCGGCAGAGCACTGGGGCGGCCAATTCCACATCGGCGCTGTCGAGGGCCAAGGCTGCCTGCTCGAAATTATTTTCCCTCTCCAAAGGAGTGATAAGCTTGCCTGACCCTAACATTACCATCGTGATCGTAGAGGATCAGACGCTGGTACGGGATGGCATCGAGATTATCTTAAATCTACAGCCTGATATGAAGGTCATCGGAACTGCGAATAATGGGAAAGAAGGCTATGAGCTAGTCAGCCGCCTCCGCCCGGATATCGTCCTGATGGACATCGAGATGCCTGTCATGAACGGCATCATGAGCACGCAGCGCATTAAAGAAGACTATCCCAACACCATCATCCTGCTGCTAACCACCTTCTCCGATGAACATTATGTAGTAGAAGGCCTGGCAGGCGGCGCAAGCGGCATTCTGCTAAAAGACTTCACAGCAACCAAGCTAACTGGAGCGCTCCGCGAGGCGATGCGGGGCGAGCTCCTTCTGCCAGCCTCCCTCGCGGCCAAACTTGCCATGCGGCTTCGTTCGGTCACGAGCCCAACATTCGCAGGCGCAGACTTTGCCCTGACACCGCGGGAGGTCGAAATCGCCCAACTGCTCATCGCCTACAAAAACAATCGCGAAATCGCAGAGGCGCTGCACATTACCGAAGGCACCGTCAAAAACTACATTAGCGTCATCTACGAAAAAGTCGGCATGAACGACCGCGCCAAAGTCATCGCAAGGCTCAAAGGCATGCTGGAGCACGGCTAGCCTTGGATTAAGGCCACACAGGCCCCCAAACCTGTGTGGCCTTTTTGCGTATAGGGCAGAATTACCGTTGGCTACCCTATTCGCTCGGTTGCCCCGCTTTCGCCCCATTAGGGCAGTTTTTTCTGCCCTATTCGCTCCGCAGTAACCGCACCAGAGACACTCTCCTCCGGATGTAAAGCCACATAGGGCACCCATAACCTGTGTGACCTTTTGACTTCCCCCTTCCCCCTTCCCACCCCACTCTGGGATGATGAAGGAGTAATTTGCCATCCTCAGAAGCATCGCAGCATGGCGAATGCTCCTGTAGAAGCAGCTTATGCTTCCGATGCAGCTTTCCTACGGAAAGCTTTTAAGCGTTCGCCTTTGTCCTCAGATTCAGACCGCCTAACGGTCTTATACAATCCAACGCATCCGGGGACACAGCGAACGGAAGGAACCATTCGCCATGCGCAGTGGCCGCGCCCCAAACGCCCTCCCTGACTCACCTGTCCACATCTCCATTACCCCAGTCACCCCACGTCATATGACATTCTCCTTACCCCAGTCACTTATCCCGCCCAGCCGCTCCGCTTATGATGAGGACGTAACCAACAAGCAACCAGCAACTCAAATACAAACCCATTTCTAAGGAGGAATTACAATGGCAAAAGTGCAGGCAACAGCAACAAACGATGGCTCCAGCGTCTTCGATGTAAACACGAACGATCCCGACCAACTAAAGTGGCAAGCGGACGCGATGATGTTCGTATCCGATCTGCAGGTGAACCAGACGCTCAAACAGCAATGGACGTCGCTGCTGGCGAACATGAAAGCGAAGCTCGACAGCAATCCGCCTCCAGCAGGCGACACAGACGCCGTCTACAAAGAGAAAATTAAGATCATTAACAATTTCTTGGCGCAAAAAGGGTATCAAACCGCAGCCGTCTTCGTGCTTGAGCTGACCAAAACCGACTTCTATACCGATCACCTGAAAGAAAGCGAGCCAAACGACGAGTCCGACCGTTTCGTCCAAGACATTTTGGCGAAGCCTGCCTTGCTCGCCGGCTGGCAGAAAGCAATGCAGACGGCACACGACTCCGATTCAACCGCGCCTGACCAATACTTGAAGAGCAATGGCTACGTTTGCTCCGCCCAACAAGTGGCAGCCTCCTTCAAATCGATGCGCAATGTTGACCTGAAGTTCTGGACTGGCGTTTATGGCAACACCGTCATCACGACGCAAGACGGCAAATCAGAGACCGGTCCAACCGTGCTCATCTACTCCAGCACGGACGGCATCTCAATTGGCAGCGACATGCTGGACAAAGAATTAAATAAAGTAACCTATGACAAAGGCGTGCTGAGCTGGACGAAGGATGATTTCACGATTAGCCACTCCGGGCAACTGACGTTTAGCCAAGTGACGCGTGCGGCGCAAGATGATAAGACCGGCTATGTCGGCAACGAGTTTTTCGGAACGATTACGTATTTCGAGAATGGAACCGAGACGAAGAAAAATATTTTCGGCCGAATTGGCAAGCCTCCCGTAGACAATAGCGGCTCGGGCGGCAGCGGCGGCGACCGCAAGAAGTGCCCTACGCCTCCTTCCGTTAAGCTGAGCGAAGTCGACAAAGCGATGAAATATATCGGCTATTTCATGGCTGCCGTCTTTATCGTGGACTTCATAGCTTCGGTGCCGAAGCGGTTCAAAGCGATTTCGGAGTTCGTAGAAAAAGTAAAATCGACTGTCACTGACGATAAGAAGCCCAACATGGAAGAAGAGCTTGATGATTCGTTTGAAATGATCGAAATTTCCAGCGATGAGCAATCGCTTAATGAGAATGGCTCATTTGACTCGAACGTAGATGGCGCACAGCCTGAGAACTACGATAACGCCCAAGGGCTCGATGGCATTAGCGACGAACAGCTGCCGCGTGCCGACGATGTGCAAGCGATGGAGCAAGGGCTGGATAACATCAATGAAAATGGCGAAATCGAGCAAAACGAAGATAACGTGAATGAGCAGGATGATTCCGTGCAAGACGAGGACGCTTACAGTGGCGAGAGCGAAGGCGAGTTCGAAGGCCTGTCTGATCTATTCAAAGAGTTGTAATCCCAACAACAATATAGGAGGCTACAAACCATGTCTAACAATGCAGTCACGCAGGATCAAGCCGCATTCTGGCAATTATTCGTAACCACAATCGCTGGGCAACTTCCCGGCACCGATCCGAAAAATTTCATCTCCGCAGCAGGGGCCATCAACTCCAACCTCGCGAGTGAGAGTGAAGTCGTTGCATTGACCGATGCTTACAACCTCGGCAATACGATACCAGACTGGGGCTTAACGTGGAACGGCGCTTTCAACACCCGTTTGTTCGATACGTACCAGCAATGGGTTCGCGATCTTGTTCCAACTGGCGGCTCGGACAGCTCTTCTGGCGGCAGCTCGGCTGGTGGCTCGGATAGCGACCTCGATACCCAGATCGATGCACTGCGCAGCAAAATCGCGACACTCAGCAACGATGTCTCCTTGATCTATCAAGGGTTTTATGAGGATTGGCTGAATGAGGTGTGCGCCGAGCTCGACGATTCTGGAAAAACATGCAAAATCTACATGTCCACGCCGCCAGACCCTACTTGGAGCTCCTATCGGACGGACCAATTGACGACGGATAATTATAAAGCGAAGGTCGAAGCGCTCGAAAGCACCTTTGGCGCCTTGCTCGGCGGCCTAACGACACAGCTCAACGCCCTTTTGCTGCAAAAGTTCGGTCCCGATTACCAAGAGCTTGCCGATGCATCCGAAGCGGTCGCGCTCGCCGATCCATTCGAACCGCACACGACGGACGAACTGCAGAAAACATCACAATTCCAGATGACCATCAAAGAGAATGACACGACCGCTTCGGTGCCAAGGTTCAAAACGAGTGAGTTGCAAAATGTTCGCGACTGGCTCCGCAAGCAGCAGGACGCCGTATCCGCCAATGGCTCCCCGCTCTTCGCCGACAAAGCGAAAGTGCAAATTACGCTCAATGACCAGCAAGTGACGGAGAAGGACAGCTCATGGAAATTCAGTGCAAACGTCGGCATCCCAATCGACTGGTTCTGGCTCGGCGGCAAGACGAGCGACTCCAGCAGCAGCCAATATCAAGAAAACTATTCGTATGACATGCTGATCACCTACCAAGACATCATTACGGTGAACATTAATCCCGGCGACTGGTATTTTGAAGGGCTGCTGCACACGTACGCGAATTTTAACAACTGGATGCCAGGGACCGGCTTTATCGGCAAGCAAATCTGGGGACCTAACGGCCTGATGAATGTCGTGGTCAAAGGGGTTGTGCTCGGCTATGCGCCGTACATGCGCTTCACCTCCAAAGACTGGAACAATACGACGACCAAGACGCAATGGTCCGCCAGCGCCAGCTTTGGCATCGGCCCGTTCAACTTCGAATCCGCATCTGCTTCGGGATCAAGTTACAGTTCCTTCACACAGCAGATCGAGAACGGCATTGAGATTCGCGATACGAGCGGCGTTCCAAAAGTGATTGGCCTCATCGTAGATACGCCAAACTTCTAAACCCAAATTTCTAAACCATCCATCCGCATCAATCGGTCCATCCACTCTCTAGTTTCATCGTAAACATTATAAACAGCCAAGCCCCTCCGAATAGGTGCTTGGCTGCTTTTTTATTGCATTCCACTGATAACAACGCTGTTAAAACGGCAACTGGCCCGGCCTTCCCAGCCAATACCCTTGACCTAGCGATACCCCCAGGCTTCGCGCCATCTCCCAATCCTGCTCAGTCTCCACGCCCTCGAGAATAAGCAAGGAATCGTGGCGGCACAGCTCGGCCATTAAATTAACGACACGCTGCTTCTGGCCTGATTCCGTCAATCCTTGCGCGAAATAACGGTCGAGCTTGACAATGTCCGGAGACAGCTCTACGAACTTCCGAAGGGAAGATGCTCCCTCTCCGGTATCATCCAACGCTAGCCGTATGCCGCATGCCCGCAAAATGCCGGTACCTTCAGCAAAGCTTGGTGTACTCCAAATTTGTGCTTCCTCGGTAGATTCGTTTAATTCAACAACGACCCGATCGAAGAAACGTACATAATGTCCCTCCATTCGTGACATAAATGACGGGAACGAAGGATGTGCCAGCGTCGATGGAAGAAGGTTGACAAATAAAATCGTTCGGTCGTCCGGCGAGCGGTCCCCGCCAAAATAAAACGCGATAGCCATCTCAAACGATAACGTATCCAAACGATATAGTTCCCCGCACTGCCTGGCGTTCTGGAAGAGTTCCCCTGGACCAATCCCTGCTCGGCTTCTAATCAGCGCTTCATACCCATAGACTACGTCGGACTGCCCGTCCACGATCGGCTGGTAATGGTGAAACAGATCCTCATATTCCAACGATCTCAAAGCTTTTGACATAGCGAAAATTCCTTTCTGGCGGCTACAAAGATTTAATTTCCGAATACTGCAGTCTAACGAACTAGTTCGATAGGTGATGCTGACTAGGGCAACAAACAACACTTACTGCCCTTTTCTTTTCGACATCAATCGACTAATTCCTACTTTATTCCTGATTATTTTTTATATTTTTCCTATAGACAATGAATCTGCCACTCCAATGGATAAAAAAAGCCGCAGCTATAGGCCTCAACCGCCTGAATCTCTCAGGCTTATGGTCGGTGTGGCCTAGCTGCGGCGCTATCTGATTAGTTTAATATATTAATGCTCTTCCGTATATTCCTCCAACGTCAATCCGCTCGTGTGCATAGCAACAGCCATATCTACGCCAACGTACCGAAGATGCCAGGATTCATGCTTGTAACCAGTCACTTTCTCTTTATTCTCAGGGTAACGAATGATAAAGCCGTATTCATAGGAATGATCCGCCAGCCACTTCGCCTCGTCCGTTTCCCCGAAGCAATCCTCCGCTGCGCATATTCCATTCGACCCAGACACATCCATTGCTAAACCTGTCTGATGCTCGCTAAAACCAGGACGCGCACTGTATCGTGCAGCAGCCGCTTCCCCGTCACGCTTCACGTAGTTGTTAAACAACGTCTTCTGGCGCGATTCCGAGCGGTAGCCCGATACGCCAGCAAGCGAGATGCCATCCTTAGAAGCTCCGTCGAACAGCTCTTTCAGCGCATCAGCGGCTTCCTTGCGCATTTTGCGCTTATCAACCTTTTCACTGAAAATAAATGGAACATCCGGATACACGAGGTCGCTTGGTACATAGCCAGCCGGCAAGCGATGTGTTTTGTTGACCAATACGCCAATTGCTTTAGGATCAGCAGCCGTTACAACCGAAGCATTACTGCCTGATGGGTTGCTAGCTGTGCCACCGCTTGGCGGCTTGGTGCTTGTTGGCTTAGTGCCTGTTTGGCTATCCGAACCGCTTCCAGCCTGGCCGTCGGCTTTGCCACCTGTCTTGCCATCGCCTTCGTTATCCGATTTGCCATCCGGCTCCCCCCCTGTCCCCCGCGGAACCTCAGGCTGAACTGGCTTGTCCGTCCCTGAAGGAGCCGTTGGCGCTGTTCCAGCCTCAGATTGCGCCTCTTGCGTTTGTCCGGCATTCTTTGTCCCTTTGCCGACTACTTCCGTGTACATCGTACCCGCTAGAATAATAGCGACTGCAAACGTTACTGCGATCATTTTTTTCATGTGGGATCCCTCGATTTCTAAGTTGTCTATGAACAAGATGCTGTTTACTAGACGACATAGGCGAGAGAATTGTTTCATAACCGCACATGGCATTTCACTTGAACATACTGGCAATCACTAGCTGTTACTGCCCCTTAATAAGCTGAAGTTCCCGGTCGCTGCCGGACATTTGGCCGAAAAATTCGGCATCTTCCTTCGCTAGCTGAAGCCATGCATCTACGCATGACGGGTCAAAGTGAACACCGCGTTCCGCTTCGATAATCGCTAGCGCCTCCTCATGCGACATCGCTTTCCGATAGGATCGCGACGAGGTTAACGCATCATATACGTCTGCAACCGCCGTAATGCGTGCGAGCAGCGGAATTTTGTCCTGCTTCAGCCGATCTGGATATCCCGTCCCATCCCAGCGCTCATGATGGGAACGAATAACTGTCAATTCCTCGGTCATGAACCCGATCCGTTTGCATAAGTTATAGCCAGATGTGGGATGCTCTTCAATAATGCTGCGTTCAAGCGCCGTCAACCGGCCTGGTTTATTCAGAATGGCATCTGGCACCTGCAGCTTGCCAACGTCATGGACGATGCCGCCCAGCGCAATTGCCCGCAGTTCCTCCGTATTCAAGCCCATGCGTTCGCCAAGCCGGAGCGCATACAAAGCAACACGGTAGTTATGGCCAGCTGTATACGGGTCCCGCGTCTCCGTCGTCATAATGAGTGAACGTACGCTCGGCGATAAACAGGTTTGAATCCACTCCCGTGGATTCGCCCGAAACAAGTGCAGCAATGACTCCCCAAACGTATCCCGAGCGGCATATTGGTAACGAATGCCTACTAGCGTAAACATAACTGAAATTAGCAATGTTATATGATAAATCCACCAGCTTAAACGCCACACTTCACCTGTCACCATAATAAATTGCGATACGATGAGAAGCCCCGCACTATACACCATTGCGATCTGCATAGGGGAGCGCCAAGCATGATAGGCCTGCCAGTAACGGCGCATCGCCCATCCGGCTAACACGAATGTGAAGCCAGTCGCACTCCACTTAAACCCATTTCCTGTTAGAATCTCCATGTTCATGAAGTGATGATTATGAAATAACAGCATGCAAGCAACGCCTAGAAGCAACGTCCAGATTGGCACGAGCCTCTTATTATGCTGTGAAAGCACCCGGATGACCACCTGGTCACTGGACAGCGAAGACAACCAAAGCCAGGTTACTGCGAGCACAATGCTAATTTGGGCCGCCAATGTCGGCAGGTTCGATGCATGCATAAGAAATCCCGGCGTTGCAAGCCCATGCAGCAGGAATACCTCCGCAAGCGATATGTAAGCGAGTGCTGCGAACGTCACTTTCACGTTTCGCAGGCGCACTCCTGCGACCCCAACAATAATGGCCATGGCCATAGCTAAGGCAGAGACGATGCTGACCAAATAAAAATGCCCGGTCGGCGCAGCTACTGTTCGATCAAGCGAATCAAAACTTCGCAGCATCGCATACACGAGCAATGGCAACAGCATGACGACAGCGAGCATGTAACGAGAGCTTGCTTTTTTACGCAACCGCTGGTACCTCCCATCTGTAACTACGACTCATCTAAGATATTGGCATTCCAATATACGCATCTATCTTGATTTATACCGGACATCCAGCGCGGCGTAAAGAGTAATTTTTCCATTATTCCTTCAAAACCTCCATTTGCCTGTCCGCTCCTGTATCAATCGTTCTATTAACCTCTCGAATAGGATGAAGAAAAGGACGAGTAGCACGTTGCCTCTTAAAGGCAGCATGCCGCTCTGCACCGTCCGAACCATTACTATTGAGAGGAGGCGAAAGGATGGACATCCCTTTCGCTATAACCGTACTTGGAAGCTCGGGAGGCGTCGCCCGGGCCCTTCTTACGCTGTTCGAGCACTCCCTTCTGGACGAGCATTCCCCCCTGCATGCCTGCTTGGCCAACAGCCGCATTCACGGCATCGACCGGGAGCAAAAACCACGAAGCTATTATCGAAGCTTTGCTCCTGAACTGTCCTCCCGCCTTAAGCTTCATCAGTTAGACCTAACGGATGCCGAGTCGTTAAAAGAGCACTGCGTCCGCACGAACACCCGGATGGTCATTGACCTGTCTTGGGCTGACACGCGGAGCATGATTGCCTGCTGTGACGAGCTCGGCATTAGCTACGTCAACACTGCGCTGGAGGACGAGGAGGTCGACGAGGAACCTGAATTGGAGTCGACAAGCTTGCTCGAACGAATCGATCGGTTCGATGCTGTGGAAAGCACTTATAAGCGCGTAAAAGCTATCGTTTGCTCCGGCATGAACCCCGGTGTTGTGCAGTGGATGGCCGTAAAGCTGATGAACGAAAGCCCAGACAAGAAACCCCGTGCTATTTATGTTGTCGAGAAAGACGATACGTTCTATGCAGATCCCTCGCTTGCTAAGCCTAATACCGTCTATGTGACGTGGTCGCCGGAATGCTTCCTTGAAGAAGCTGTATCCAACTTCCCGGTCTATTCCATCGGCAAGACGACGTATATGATTTATGGCAATGTCTACGATCGCGAATACGAAGTTCGAATGGGCGATGTAACGTTCTCTGGCTGTCTAATGGCTCATGAGGAGACGATTGCATTGGCTGAGGACTATCAAGTCGAGTCCGCTTTTATCTATCGTGTGAATGATTACACGACAAGTCAAATCCAATCGAATTTGGATGACCCTGACCGGCTCTGGGAATTCGACCAGAAACTGCTTCACCCTGATGATGGCAAACTCATTGGCTCCGATCTCATCGGCGTCCTGCTTGTCTATGACGATCATGAGCGTTACATGTACAACTCCGTAACGAATGAAGACGCCTATGCTGAATTCAAGACGAATGCTACGTACCTGCAAGTTGCAAGCGGCGTATATGCAGCCGCATCCGTCCTTATCCTTGATGATGTATCCCCTGGCGTTCATTGGGTACATCGCTTGGCAGAGGCGGAAGGCAGCCGTTATGGCGAATATGTCATGTACTACTTGCGCGAATTCGTCACCGGCACGAACGACTCCACTACTGGCATGCTCATGCAGCGGCTCGTCGAAGAAGGCCGCGGCGAACTGAATAACGGCAAGGATCAAACGCCTGAACTTCTATCAAGCCTCGAAGGCCCGAGCGGAGATGACTCGCCTCTCACGGAGTTGAAGTGACCAGGCGCAGGCGCAAGTTCAACAGGATGCAAACAACCCGCAAACGAAACGGAAGTCGTCTAATGCGCTTCTGGTCCAATGCGGGTTGTTTCGGTTGTTGCTCTTTTATTATTGCTCCTGCAGCGCTTCGAGCTCCATGGCAACGGATTCGATCATTTGGACAAATGCCGAGAGTTCCTGCGAGCTTGCCGCCTGTCCCTCTGCGAGGAGTACCGTCTGGTCACTGCCACGCTGCACTTGGTTCAACGCCGTGTAGATGCTGCCCAACTTCTCTTGGATCAGCCCGAGCGATTGTTTCGAGTTAGCCGCAAGCTTGCGGATTTCATTCGCGACAACGGCAAAGCCGCGCCCCTCGTCTCCCGCCCGCGCTGCTTCAATTGAAGCGTTCAAACCGATCAGATGCGTCTGGTCAGACACTTCCTTCATTGTCGTGCCCAGCGAACCGATGTCCTCAACTTGGCGGTGAAGCTCCTTCACTTGCTCGTTTGAGCTTCGTTGAAGCTCAGCTGTATTTTCCGCGGAAGCGGCCATTTTGCGGCTGCTCTCGTTGAGTTCTGCGATCATGGACGTCAGCTCTTGGACGGCTGCATTAACGCGGAGGAGCAAGTGCTGCTTCTCTTCGACCATCCTTTGAATTTTATCCTTCTCATCTTCCTCATAAGCTTCCAGTACAATCTGGGAATCAAGATTAAACAGCTTGCTTAAGGACATGACAATGGTTGCCCATTGGTCCGGCAGCGCGCGCTTCAACTGCTGCGTCGCAATCTGGAGATAGAGCATATACGTGCCCAAATACCAGTTCGTCGTAAGCCCGATTCGCGAATGAATGCGTCCAATATGGAGCCGGCGCTCGAAGAACGGCTCGTCGATTAAGCCGTCCGTCAACGATTGGAAATACCAGCGCTGCGTTCCTTTCAACCGATCGAGCGTGCTATGTTTGTTAATGATTTCGGCCAGCTCTGGCTCCTGCAGCAGACGGTCATACAGCTCGTCTACGACCAAGTTCGTGATGGTTTGAAACAGCGCTTCTTGTGAATGAAGAAGCTTCAAATCTTCTTCTGTTATCCCCGTAAATGTAACTTGTTGAAGCCGTGCACCTGTTAAATGGATGCCGAGGCGGCCAGACGCCGTTGTCTGGCCCATCATGTGATTGTTCATTCGGAGTCCCCCCATAAATGGCTGCTATATGGGACTTTATATCGGTTACATAGGACGTAAGGTTTAGATTGACAACGGCCGTTGTGGTATGCTAAATAAAGTTACACCTTTTTGGTGTTGTTGCTAATTCGTCATATTTGGAGGAAATTAAGATGAGCGCACCTTATGCAGTCCGTACGTACCATGAGCATTACACGATGATTGAGCTGTCCGAGGCTTCTACCTCCTCTAGCGTAACCCTTTGCCCCGAACGTGGCGGCATTGCGATCAGTTGCAAGCTGAACGATCTAGAGCTGTTCTATTTGGACGAATCCACCTTCATTGATCCGAATGCAAACATTCGCGGTGGCAATCCTATCTTGTTCCCAATCTGTGGCCAGTTAGAAAATGCAGAATACAACTGGAACGGCACCACCTATCCAATGCGCAATCATGGCGTAGCCCGCACGTCAGCTTGGGAGGTTGTCAGCCAATCTGACGAGGAACAAGCTTCCGTCACGCTGCGCTTGGCCAGCAATGCCACTACGCTGCAATCGTACCCTTTCGATTTCGAGCTGCTCTTCACCTACACGCTAAAAGACGGCCAACTTCTGCTGGATCAGCAATACCGGAATAACGGTTCAGAGACGATGCCCATGTACGCCGGCTTCCACCCTTATTTCAATACGGAAACAAAAAACATCGCGTACGAAACCGATGCGACAGTTTACCTCGACTATAACGATATGGCAGAAAAGCCGTTCGAAGGCTCCCTCGACCTGTCCGGCATGGTCGAATCGGTAACGCTGCTTGATCCTGTGAAACCAACGATTGCTTTCCCAGTTGCTGGCGGCCGTACAGTACGCCTGTCCTACAGCGATAACTTCCGCTACGTCGTGCTCTGGTCGGTCGATGGCAAGCCGTTCTTCTGCGTAGAGCCATGGATGGCAAAAACAACCGAGCTAAATGTGCAGCAGGAGCTCGTAATGGTAGAGCCAAGCAAAACTGTGCATGCTTCGTTAACTATCGCGCTTGACCCCAAGTAAGGATTCATCCAAGGAAGCGAGCCAGGAAGCCTCTTGTACGGCATGTGAATAGAAACACCCGCTTCATCCATAATAAGGACGGGTTAAGTTCGCAACACATTCTAATTCGCAAAATGTGCCATCGCACATAAGGAGGCTTCCTACGATGAGCCCACAGCCACAGAAGCATCAAGTCTTGCCGCCGCAGCATCAAAACCGCCAACCCGGCATCGAATCCGAAATGAATCCGCTGCCTGCATTCGAATCGCCTTCTTATAAAGCAGCCGGCAAGCTGCAGGGCAAGGCCGTGCTTATTACCGGCGGCGACAGCGGCATCGGCCGCGCAGCATCGGTCGCCTTCGCTAAGGAAGGCGCCGACGTTGCAATCATCTACTTGGATGAGCATGGCGATGCGCAGGCGACCAAGGCAATCATCGAGTCGCATGGCCGCCGCTGCTTGCTCATTGCCGGCGATATAGGCGATGAGGCGTTCTGCCAACAAGCAGTCGATCAGGCGAAGCAGGCGCTGGGCGGCGTTGATGTGCTCGTCAACAATGCAGCAGAGCAGCATGTCGTCCAGCAGTTCGAGCAGTTGACCGCGCAGCAGCTAGAACGAACATTCCGCACGAACGTTTTCGGCATGTTCTATCTGACGAAGGCTGCCCTTCCACTGCTTAAGGCTGGAACCTCGATCATTAATACTGCATCAGTCACTGCGTACAAAGGCAACCCACTGCTCGTCGACTATTCCTCGACGAAGGGCGCCGTCGTCTCGTTTACCCGTGCGCTCGCTGTCCAACTTGCGGATCGCGGCATCCGCGTGAACGGCGTCGCGCCAGGCCCGGTCTGGACTCCACTTATTCCTGCGTCGTTCGACGCCCAGCTCGTATCGGAGTTCGGCTCCGACACGCCGCTGAAGCGTCCCGGCCAGCCATATGAGATGGCGGCAGCATATGTGTTCCTCGCCTGCGATGACTCCTCGTATATGACAGGCCAGATGATTCACCTCAATGGCGGCGAAATCGTTAATGGCTAGCTTGCTGAGCTGCTAATGTTGGCTGATCATTGCTGATCATTAGAGGCGGATCGATCCAAGGCGGTGCAGAGCGTTCGTAGCAACTGCATCGCCTTTTCTTATTTCATTTGGGCACATTTATTTCTGTGAGCCTCGCCCAGCATGAAGCGCCGTTGCATTCTATACAATGAGCAGACACGTATGGCCAGCCAAATTCATGCGCCAATGCAGTCTGTACAATGGCGCATCGCGATTGCCCGCCAATCAGGCAAATTAAATTCCCAAAACATATTTTGCATTGCACAAACTGCAACGGCAGCGTATTTATGCCAATTAATTGCTGTTGCCATTGCACCAAATACAATTCTGGCAACGAAAACAGCACGGCTCCCTTTCCTCTGCCCTCACCGGTCTCCCCTTGCCTTAAAGCAACGGATACTAACCGCTTTCCGCTATACACCAGTTGCGGGTTTCGCCTTATTCCGTTATAGTTAATATTAATAAAAGTTTAATCGGTTTAACTTTTAATTATTGATTCATTCATTATCACCGGTCTAACCGTTGCTTGTGCAGCATGAACTTACATCATGAATACATCCATTCAACATACGATTCATTGCTTGCTATTCATCACATCTCGTTCGCCCAAAAAGTTAAACCGTTTTAACTTTATTGCTTCCGGAGGAATGCTATCCATGAAAATCAACATCCATGACGTCGCCAAAAAATCCGGCCTTTCCGTCGTCACGGTCTCCCGCGTGCTAAACGGCTCACCGTCCGTCCGCGAGCATAACCGGCAGAAGGTGCTTGATGCTGTAAAAGAGCTCGGCTACCGCCCCAACGCAGCGGCGCGGTCATTATCGAGCGGCCGCACTGGCATTATCGGCGTCATTCTGACGACGCTGCAGGACTCGATGTTTGACACCGTCGTACAACGGCTCAATGAAGAGCTTGCCATGCAAGGCTACTTCCTTGCCGTAGCGGTCGTCGGCAATATGTCAGAGGATGACAGCCATTATTTGATCCAAGAGGATCGGGTTGACGGGCTCGTGCTCCTTTCTCCAGTCGAGGAAGATGCTTTTATCGTGGAGATGAAGCGGCGCGGCATCCCTTATGTGCTTATTGATAACCAGAAGCCGGACAATGATGCGTGGTCCGTCACGATTGACAATTATACCGGCGGGCAAACAGCGGCACGCCATCTGCTGGAGCTCGGGCACACGTCGATCGCCCATCTATGCGGGAGCGAGCGGTTCCGAAGCACGCGTGAGCGCCGAACCGGCTTTCTCGACGAGCTTCAGCGTGCGGGCATCGAACCGTTCGAGCTCGTGCTGGGTGAATATGATGTGGAGTTCGGCTATGAGACGGCACGAGGGTGGATCGAGGAAAACCGCCTGCCTACTGCCGTATTCGCTGGCGACGACCATATTGCACTCGGCGTGATCAACGCACTGTCCGAAGCAGGCCTGCGCGTGCCCGATGACGTTTCTGTCATCGGCTATGACGACCAAACGCTCGCCTCTAAGCTGCGGCCGCACCTGACGACGATTCGCCAGCCAGCCGATGGCATCGCCCACTCTGCCGCCCACATGCTGCTTTCCCGAATTGGCGGAGCACAGCGCAGCATGCAGCAGAAGCTACAGCCAACATTAATCGTACGCGACACGACAGATCAGCCGCGAAAGGGGACACCAACATGACCGTATATTTAGGAATCGACAGCGGAGGCAGCAAAACGTACGCCCTGCTGACGGATGCGCAAGGCAACATTATCGGCAAAGGCAAAGGCGGCCGTGGCAACCACCAGAATGGGAGAGATGAAGCCGAATTCAGCATTCGAGCCGCAACGGCGCAGGCCCTGGAGCAAGCTGGGCTCACCAAAGAAGACGTCACCCACGCCTGCTTCGGCCTCGCAGGTGCCGATCGTGAAACCGACTACCAAATTCTTCGCCCGCTCGTCGCGTCGATCGATTTTCCTCGATGGTCCATTGAGTGTGACACCTTAATCGGGCTTCGTGCCGGAACAACGCGCCCATATGGCATTGGCATTATTTGCGGCACGGGCACAAACTGCGTCGGCATTAACCCCGCGGGCACTCCGTTCCAATGCGGCGGCTTCAACTATATGTATGGCGATTTTGGCGGCGGCGGCGCACTCAATGTCGAAGCTTTCCGCTCCGTCATCCGTGCATGGGATGGGCGCGAGCAGCCAACCGCGCTTACGCCGCTGCTGCTTGAGCTGCTCGGTTATCCCGATGTTGAGGCGATGTATAACGACTATCTAGACCATGACAAAGCCGTTCCTCTGGATGCGGCGAAGCTTCTGTTCCAAGCAGCTGCACAGAACGATGCCGTTGCAATCGCGATTCTAAACCGGCAAGGCGTTGAGCTGGGCAAATCGATAAGCGCGGTCGTACACAAGCTCGGCATGAGCGGCGATACGTTCGACGTCGTGCTTGCAGGAAGCTTAGTGACGCGTGGCGACACTGGCGGCTGGATTCGCGGCCCAATCGAGCAAGCAACCTTGGCAGCCGCCCCTCATGCACAAGTTGTAACGCTAGCAACCGAGCCGGTCGTCGGCGCCGTATGGCGCGCAATGGAGACGGCTGGACAGCCCGTATCCCCCGATGTCCATCGCAAGATGAGTGCCTATAGCGAATTTAATCAACTACCAGAAGGGATCTGACAATCATGGCAAACGGACTAAAAATCGCAGTAATCGGCGGCGGCTCCTCCTATACCCCTGAGCTTGTAGAAGGTTTTATCCAAAATTATGAGCAACTGCCCGTTCGCGAGCTCTGGCTCGTCGATATCGAAGAAGGCCTGCACAAGCTCAACATTGTCGGCCAGCTCGCGCAGCGCATGGTGGAGCAATCCGGACTGCCCATGCAAGTGCATCTGACGACCGACCGCCGCCGGGCAATCGAAGGTGCTGACTTCGTTAGCACGCAGATGCGCGTCGGCATGCTGGCTGCACGCGGCCGCGATGAGACAATTCCGCTTCGCTATGGCGTCATCGGCCAAGAAACGACCGGTCCCGGCGGCATGATGAAGGCGCTGCGGACGATCCCGGTGCTGCTCGACATTTGCCGCGACATTGAGGAGCTTGCCCCGAACGCTTGGCTGCTCAACTTCACCAACCCTGCTGGCATGGTTACCGAAGCCATTCTCCAGCATGCTAAAGTGCGCAGTATCGGGCTTTGCAACGCACCGATTGGCCTGCGGAAGTGGCTATCCGGCAAATATAGCGTGCCTGCTGACCGCATTTACACCGAGTTCGTCGGCCTCAACCATCTGCACTGGGTATCGCGCGTCGAAGTGGATGGCGTCGATAAGCTAACGGAGCTGCTGAACAACCAAGAAGATTACAGCGCGAAGAATGTGCCGCAGCAAGGCTGGAATCCGGCGTTCCTCCGTTCGCTCGGCGCATTGCCTTCGTATTATTTGAAATATTTCTATATGACGGACAAAATGCTAGCCGAACAACAGAAGGCGCTACAGCAGGATGGCATCCGTGCTGAAGTCGTCAAGCGCGTCGAAGACGAGCTGTTCAAGCTATACGCCGACCCAGCGCTAACGGAGAAGCCGAAGCAGCTGGAGCAGCGCGGCGGCGCATACTATTCCGAAGCAGCGGTCAACTTAATGCGCTCGCTCTACAACGGGACGAACGACATTCAGGCGCTCAACGTTGCAAACCAAGGCGTTCTCGACTTCCTGCCGGACGATGCTTCAATTGAAGTCAACTGTATTGTGACCAAAAGCGGCCCGCTGCCGTTGCCCGTCACGAACGTGCCCGCGCAAGCGAAAGGCCTCATCCACGCTGTCAAAACGTATGAGCAGCTCGCAATCCGCGCGGCTGTGACAGGAGACCGCGGCTTAGCGCTCCAAGCGATGGCCCATCATCCGCTCGTCCCATCCGTTGACACGGCCGTGGCACTGCTCGATGAGATGCTGGAAGCGAACCGCGCTTACTTGCCGCAATTTTTCGCTTAAACCAATGACAAAAAAGACGGATGCCAGGGAGCTTCTCGCTCCTCAAGGTATCCGTCTTTGCTTAAATCACCATCTCTTCCGGTCATCCGGCCGTATATCAAAGTTGCCAAGGTCCGACAATTGATCGTATGCATCTTTATAAATTCGAATAATGGCTTGCACATTACGAAACTCTTCATCCTCTGGCCCATAGCCTTCCATAAACATCTTCTCAATGATGCGCCGGAAGAAGCCCATTCGCTTCTCCATCCGCTCCCGCTCCATTTGAACAATGTCCTCGAAGGTGTTTTCCTCGATAAACGTATCCAGCAGGTCTGGACCGTCCTCTAAATGATTGCGCCTTGAGCGGCTTCGCGATCCGAATCGCTCCTGTTCTCCACTCGAGTCTACATCCCGCGCAGGGCTATCTTGTGGCTGAAGATCAATCGAGGTGCGGAGCGCAGACAATGTAATATTTTCCCGGGCAAGCATGACATGAAAATCTTTGTGCTGGAGCAGCTCGGCGACGACTAACCTGCACATTTCCCGATTCTGGAGCAGCATGCCATCGAACGGATGAAGCGTCCAATTATTCTGCTGGTAATACAGATTGAAAGTAAACATCGCGCTGCCATAACGATATTGCATATTAATCCGTGTCTCATCGATAATCTCGAACGAGAAATCTAGCATGTCTTTACTCCCTCCCGGAATGATCTTCTGTATATTTTATAAATTATACCACATTGCGGCTGGCTGGACTTTACGCCGCTTAAAGATTTACGGTAAAGTAGAAGGTACTGCTACATACGCCTAATGAACGGAGTGTCGCTCCATGAAATTTATACGGGAAAACAAAATGAACCTATGGCTCGGCATTCTCCTTCTCATCAACCTCGTCCTTCTGCTTGCCTTCTTTCGCCCTAACTCCTAATTAATACCCACTTGCTTCGGCTTCCTAACGTTGCTTCACCCCAGCCTTTGGCCACGCCCTGACAGCAAGAAAGGCCGGCCCGCCACGCGCCTTAAGCGCGTAACGGATCAGCCCTTCTTGCTGTCGTTGTTGTAATAAAAACCTTGTGGGTCATTTAATTCCGCGATGGCTTCTGCCCGCTCGCTGCTTGTAATGACAATCAAGACGGCAATGACACAGCCCAATATGACGGAAAGCATCCGATCAATCAGCCTCCCTCCATGCGCAGACGGCTTTTATGCCAATCTATGCAGGGGAAAGCTGGAATATGCCAGTTGTTTCCTAGCTTAACAAGGAGCTGATCTCATTCTCAGCCGGCACAGCGGACTTCAATGCTGGAGCCGATGCATCTGCACCGTGGCCCAATCGGTTCGCAAGCTGCGTATTAATCGACGTCATTTTGTTCGTATAATCGTTGCAGCTATCGATGATGCGCCTGTTCGACTGCTCCGACAGGTCGATTGCTGCCATCAAATCGCCAATGGCACGATTGACCGCTTCCATCGACATCGACGGCTTGGCCAGCAGCTCGTTCGTTTTCTCGGTCGTCTGGCGCAGCAGGCGCGCATTTTCTTGGAACTGGTTTTCAATCGTCTTGTTCGTCGCATCTACAGCGCTAATGACTTTCTCTTGGTCGTTCAGCGCAAGCGCGATCATCGCGGATACGGTAATGAGATTCGACGTCTTATCGATCGCATTGTTAACGGAATCGATCAGCTTATCATTATTGTCATTAATGATGTCCGTTGCCGCAATCGCCTGATTGTAAAGCATAATCATCTCGGTCATCGACTGAATCCGCGTAACTACCTTGCGGAGCCCGCGTTCCAGCTGTGCCTTGCGGCCCGCATTGTCAGGGTTCGCAATCTCCGACTCAAATAGCTCCTTAAGCTTGTCCCCGAACGTAATCTTCGTTTGAAGGGAATAGATCTCTTCTAGGGAACTGCGCTTGAGTTGGCGCATATTGACGATGCTTTCCTCCAGCGTATCCTTGCCGTCACGCAAGCCGTTAATGATGGCGTCCACGTTCGTTTTGACCGTCTGGTACTTGTACACGTAGTTTTTCAACGGGCTTTTACGAAGCATTTTGCCAAGGAATCCGACATTCTTGCTCTGCTGGAGCGATTCGCACTCGCTGCGCAACTTCAAAATCATGTTGGACACTTCCGTGCGGCCGCCGTTCATCAGGTCGTTAACCGGACGGTCGAGCAGCTTCAACGTCTGGCCCGCTTTTTCCTGTGTTTTAATGCCGAGCTTCCCGATTTCGTCCATCAAGGTATCGAGCTGAACCGAATCCGTCTGCGCGACTTGTCCGATCAGCCGGGACGCTTCTTGAACGACCTTCTGTTCATCCTCTTGCTTCAACTGCACCAATTGCGTCGACATCTAACAGGCCTCCCTATCGTTATAGCTCTGATTGATTATACCGCTGGTGAATCAGTTCTGCTTTGGTCTGCAATTCCAGCAAATCCTTATGTTCAATCGTAGATGCGATCGCTGAAATTTTGGAATCAACATCCTTCAAGCCGTTAAGCAGCATTCGGCGGTTTTTGCTCTTCATCTCGCCGCTTAAGCGCAGGAACGGGTTGATTACCCCATTAAGGTCTTTGAGAATCAGCCTGCGAATCGTATGATTCGTGTTGCTGTCCCCAAGCTGCTCAAGCAGCGGAATAATCCGTTGTACACGAGAGAACAAGGAAAGCGACTTCTCAACGATTTCGCTATCGAGATTATGCTTCTGCCCCTCGGAAATAATCATATCTTCAAGCACCTGCAAATACTCAACTACCGGGCCAAAGCCTTCTGGCAACACCGCCGCTGATGCCGCTGCGGATTGCGTTGGAGCTGGCACTGGTGCAGCTTGTGGCTGCCGCCCTCCCGCACCTTGAAGCTGCGGTTGCTGCTGTTGATTAGGCTGCAAACGGTCTGGCAATGGCCCTGCCGGATGGCCGGACACGTCCAAGCTTGGAGCTGGAACACGGTTCCGGGCTGGAAGCAGGCTGCCGAATATAGCGCCTATCGCTGGAATGAACAGCGTCAAAATCTCGGGCAACATAAAGCTTAATACAACTGCAGCAACATATCCAATAGCACCGCCGACCAGTACATTTTTCCTCACGGGCAATTCCCTCCACCTAGACACGTTAGTCTCTCCCACTATTGTAGAAACCCTCGTTAACGCTGTCAATGGAGCCGGGGAAGCATGGAGCCCCCCGCCGCAGGGCGGGGCAGCGCCGTTTCACCCATTATGCCTGCACTCGCTGCAAACTTTCTGCAAAAGTCTGCATGCGCATCGACAGCTCAATATGGCTCGTTGTAATGCCGAACTCCGGCGCCAGCGGCTCAATCGGCTGCCCCAGCGCTGCTTTAACACCCAAATAAGGGAAGTTAATGCCTGCTAAGCAGGTTGCATGCAGCCCGCCGGACATCCGCGGATTAATTTCCAGAAGCTTCGGCACGCCGCCGTTACAACGCATTTGGATATTAAAGTTGTATGGAATCCGATACGTCTCTGCTACGCGATGGGCAATGGCGATCAGCTCAGCATTATTCTCCAGCACGCGCAGCCTCCCATCCGCTTTGCGGCGCGGCACGGCTGCCAGCAGCTTCCCGTCCCGGTCAGCTAAGCAATCGATGCTGTACTCCGGGCCATCCAGCAGCTCCATCACCATCATCTCAGGGAACGTTTCCACTCGGGATAAAATGCCGTATGCCTCATCGAATGTCAACTCGTTAGTCACATATCCGAACAGATCTTTCAACGCATCGCGATTATCGTTCACGATACGGAACCCAAGCCCTCCCTCAGAATCGGTCGGCTTGAAGCAGACACGGTGCCCCGCAGCGGCTAACCGCGCATACGCTTGCTTGAAGCCTTCCGCATCTCGGACAACCTCGTAAGCCGGAACCTCCATAATCCCCGTCGTTCGAACCTCTTCGTAAAACTTGTCCTTAATCGTCAACTTCTCGAGCAACTCCACGTCACGGCATACTGTTACTTGCGTTCCGATTTCATCGAACAGTGCAACGTGGCGGGCGATATCGAGCATATGCAGCCTGGGGATAAAGACATCAATTTCATGCTTTCGGCAGAAGTCAACGCAAAACTGAACATAATCCAATCCGCCTAGCACAGGCTCGACCGTCGCATAATCTGCACCCTGCAGCGCCATATGGCCGGGATCAGGATGCGTGCCGTATAGCTTAAACGCAACGCCGTCCTCATTGTGGCGAATGCTGTTCATATAATGGTAAGCGACGGAAAACCAACGGTTAAAATATACGCGAAGCTCTTTTTTGCTCATGTTGAACTTCCCCCTATTCACTCGACTGCCTTGCCCACTCTTGCATAACCCACTGCCTGCGACGCCACATACGAAACAATTTCTTCGGCTGCGAACAATCCAGACTGCTGCGTAAACCTCCAGCTTCCCTTTATGCCTGTCTCTTGATAAATCCGATAAAGCTCGCCGTGAGCCGGCGCGATGGCATAATCCGCGGATTCCAGCAAGCTGCGATCTAACAAGGAATCGCCTGACGCTGCCAGAGGCAACTCCGGGTGACGCTGGCGAATGTATGCTGCTGCATCACGCTTATTAACTACAGACGGCACGATGTAAACCTTGCGCCCTTGTACGGACAGCTCCCATCCAAGCTCGGCAAGCGCCTGAGCCCGCTCCTGGACAGCCTCCGCCGGCATCCGTTCGCGGTCCATCAGATAGACGTAGAACAGCTCGTCGCAAAGCCGGCTTTCCAGCACCCAATCTTCGCTTACGATCGGCGCAAACGTGCGAAACGCCTCTTCGGGCGAGCATGCTTCTTTTCGCAGCCGCTGTTGAACAAGGCGCTGCCATTGCGTATCCACTTGCCCATTATGCAAAATGTTGCCGCCATTGCTCGTAATCGCATAAGCCGGGACAATATGCTGCTGGAACACTTCAATCCGCTGGTATTGCGCCATCGTTCGCGTCGTTACCGGCACGAATATAACCCGCTCTGCTAGCGCCTTTAGCTCTGCCATCGCAACGTCAGACATGAACGCTCCCGACTTGCCGCCGTAAGTCTCCACTACGCTTATGCCCTGCGTATCTGGTGGCACGAGCATTGCACGATGCGAGTAAATTAACGTCATATCTAGATCGCTTGCATATATCATGGTGTTCCTCCATTGAGCGGTTTAATAATGCCGCAGCAAGAATAAGCAAGTCCCGGAAATACTTCGACCGGGACGCCTCGCTCCTCCGCGAGCAACGTTATATGCTTCAAATGCGGATTATCTGCCCGGTCAACAAGAATTTTCCAAGGCACGCGCCGCAGCAGTACTCGGCTCGTCTCGCCTACACCCGGCTTAACCAGATTCATATCTGTAATGCCATACGCAGCTTGCACCTGCTTAATATCAGCAAGCCCCCGCCACGTCACGGTTGGTGGCACGCGCAGCTGCTCCTCCGCGAAAGCCTTTGCCCGCGTGGCAACCCTATCGTAATGTGCGGCAATCTTCTCGATAAACAAAGCCGAGACATCGATATCCCGCCAATGGCCATAATACTTGGAGCCGTGAAAATCATCCGGCCCAATCAACCCTTCCTTCAGCACCGTTCGGCTCATCAAGCCAGATACGGTTGCATTCAAACAAGCGCTCGGGATGAGATAATCTTCCCTTGTCCCGAATGTTTCCGAGCAATGCCCAGGATCAGCCAACACGGCCAAATCGTCATTCAGCGCTATGCCGTATTTGCCTTCAAACTGTTTGCATGCTTGAATGAGCGTCTTTCGAATGGCCCCTTTGCCCGTCCAGCCATCCACGAATTGCAACTTGGCATCCGCGCCATGCTGCTGAAGCATATAGAGAAGTGCGTTCTCATCGATGCCCTTGCCGCGAATAATGGAAATGCTATAATGCGGCAATGCAACGCCATACTGCTGCTCAATATACCGTTTTATTAATACGCCAATCGGCGTGCCTGCCCGCGCTAGCGAGACGAGCACGCAATCAAGGCCGCGCTTGCGGACGATTAGCTCGGCAACAGCCGCAACGCCCTCTGCCACTAGCTCCTGCGTTGCATCGAGCGAATCATGGAACAATTGCAAATACCGTTCCGATGGCTCGTACTCGGCTGGCAGCATTTCCGAATAATGCACGCCAGACTGAATCGCCTCTTCCCGGTCCTCGGTTGGCATCTCCAATTGAGCGCCTCTTAAATCTTTAAGCAGAAAAGTGACATCCGATGAGGCGTAGCTGCCAAGTGGCATAGGCGGCGCGATGATCCGTTCAAATAACCGGCTCGACGCACGATCCGGACCAGCGCTTCCCATGCCGCCAGATGAAAATGCCGGATAATCCGTGCTACTCATACGCAATAGCCTCCACTCGATCAAATCGCCGGCTCGCACAGCTTACGACATGGATCGCTCTGCAAGGCAACGTCCGGAAAGCGGCCAGCATCGGCGCAAGCCGCTCCGCCGTTGCCTCCCGCTCCAGCACGATAAAAACATCATCATAGGTGTGGGCACGCAGATTATATATAAAATGCTTCACCTGCCCATCGTCAGGCGAAGGGAAGGAAACGCCGTCACGTACCGCATAATCGGCATGTTGAAGCGGATGGATCGGGCTCCGCGTCGTCGACTGGTAATAAACGCCTTCGCCTAGTTCAGCTGCAATGCGCATCGGCACGTACATGAACTCCCCCGTACCGACGACAAGCGTTTTGCCGCTAGTTGCCTGTTCGCCAACAGATTCTGCTGCTGAGCCCAGTTGGGCGCCACTCGCTTCCACACGCTGCTGGCGGATCGCTCGCAGCCGCTCGGCAGCAGCTAGAATAGCCGGCTCGGACTTCACACGGTCGCTGGCGCTAATGCCGAACCGCCCAGTTTCCCGTATATAAGGCGTATCGTTGCGCTGATTGGCCAAGTCAGCCGAAACAGTCAGAACCTCTTCGAAAATGCCGTTCAGTTGATGCATCTGCACGAACGGCTCAATAAGCGGCTTCCTTGCAACGCTTCCAGCAGCCCCGTCAGCCAGCGCTTCGCCACCTTCGAACACTTGGACTAGCCCTTGCGGCGCGCCATCGGGGAAAGCGGCGCCCTCCACCTCGATCGTGCCCCGATACAAGCAGATCGTCTCGATTGAGATGCCGAACTCCTGCTCCATCGCGGCAAAAGCAGCTTCATCCGCCGCGCTTCGCCAATCCAGCAGCGCTGCAACGACATATCGCTTGCGCGAATATTTGCCTTGCATATCACGAATTAAATTGAGCGTCGTCTTGCCCGTTGTCATCTCGTCATCGACGAACACAACGACCTCATCATCGGCCAGAAAATCCTGCTGCTCTGCATAACAACGGTGCGCTACCGCATGGGAATGCTCCTCATCGAATTGGAGCACGGATTCCCGGTCCAGCAGCAGCTCCCGTGTCGTATGCAAGTAGGCCGCCTGCTCCTCCAGCGCATCAAACATCGCATGGCCAAGCGCAGTCGCCGTCTCCGCGAACCCAAGCAGCTTCACCGGCATCGGCTGCCGCAGCCGCTTAGCGATTAGCTGCCTGTATACCTCCGCTGCGCGCGATGGGTCCGTTAAGCCCTCCATCGTCGCTTGCAGCACCGGTGCCAGTTCGCCTTCCCGCTCCGGCTGCAAATGCCGGCACAGCAGCGCAGCGAGCGCGTAACCGCCAAGCAGGGAGGTGTGCGGGTTAATCGGAATATGTTTGCCTAACAGCTTGCTCACGAACAGAAACGACCGCTTCGGATTGTTCCGGGCCGCCATGCTGAACAGCTGCGCAATCGGGAGGCCAAACGGATTATCCGCTTCAGTGACCGTTACCTTCAAGCTGCCGGCGATGTTATAAACGTGCGTAGTCTTGTTCTCGGAATAAGGCCGAGTAGCGTTGTTGTTCATGCAGCACCCCATAGATTTTGGCTCGGGCTATGATGCGCCGTGCCCAGTTATAATGCGGTTTCATCTCATTCATCTTGTTTGAATACTCGCTCTTCATTACGCCCAGGCTGCCATCGCTGCCAGCAATAATGGCATAAGCATCCGTATATTCCTCATGCGTAACCGCGTAGATCGCTTGAACTGCTCTTATATGCGAAGGATGAATCACGGTCTTGCCGATGATTCCGTTCTCTTTGTCCAACATAATTTCCCGCTCAAACTGGCCATTACCGCTCGCCTCTCGCCGCCCTTGCAACAAGGCAGGCGATAGCTCCAGCTCAGGCAATAGCGCCTCTCGCAATCTCGAATCTCTTAAAGATGCTAACGGCAGACGGTTAGGAGACGAAGCGAAATATTCCCACACCGGGCCTGAGATGACGTAGCCATCCTCCGCCCGCCCGAAAACATTAATAATATCGCCAATACAGTCGCGAATCGCAGCAATATCATACACCGTCGAATCTGGGCTTCTGCGCAATCCGAACAAGCTAGAGAAATCAGTCGCCCCGATCCGCACGTTCAACACGTATGGCCTGTAGTAGTCGAGCAAACGCTTGATGCCAAGCAATGACTCCAAACGCGACTCCTTGTAAATGATCGACGCGCTTTCGAGCACTGGCATGCCATATAACGGCGGCTCCCCCGCCGTTCTGGCACAGTTATATCGCTCCAGAAGCCGGAAGTAACGCTCGCCATTAGCCACCGTAAACTTTGGAAAAACAAAACCCGTAAGCACATGGGCCGAATGCCCAAGCTCCTCTATGAATCTCTCTAGCTGATCGGCCGAACGGACGCGAACAAAAAGAAGCGGAAGCCGCTCGAGCGGCATCATGCCGCTCTCGATCGCAAATGCGATCCGGCTAAGCTGTTGGACCGCAGAGCGCTCTGCTGCCTCAACCTCGTTGTCGCCGACCGCATCTTCCAAATCAATAACAGCTGTCACTAAGCTCTCCAGCTTCCCCGTCGTAATATCGCTCGCGATAGTCGTTCGTGTTGCTGGCATATATAGAGCAGCGCCTACTGCGTAGGCTAACAGCTCCTGCGGAGACCGATTCGTAAATGAACCGGGGGGCGAATAGAACACTGCCTGTAGCTCGTCCTCAGACAATTCATTAAAATAGCGCATCGCGATATACGCTCCTTTCTTTCGCCTAATACCAACGAATCCCTCCGAGAAGGGAGGGATTCGTGCCGCAGCTAATGTTTAGTCGCAGTATTATGCTTCTTTGTTTGATTTGTTCTTGCTGCGCATCGCGCTGAGCACCATCGTGCCGCCGAATACGAGAATCATCGCTGCAAAGAACAGGTAGTGGGATACATGATAGCCGAATGCGCCTGCAAGCATTTTCACTGCGATAACCGCGATGAGAATGAATGCCGCTTGCTCCAGCTCTGGGAAGCGGTCGATCAGCTTCAGGAACACTTGTGCAACACCACGCATCATCAGGACGCCGAGAATGCCGCCGACGAACAGTACCCATACTTGGTCGCTGACGCCGAATGCTGCGATAACGCTATCGATACTGAAGGCGATATCCATAAGTTCGACCATAAGCACGGTTTTCCAGAAACCATAATTCTTATTACTCGTTTCCCCATCATCTGAACCTTTGAACAACCCTTTATACGCAATAAATAACAGATATGCCGCGCCTAGCACCTTCACCAATGTAATCTTGACGAGATATGTACCTAAGCCAATCGCTAGGAAACGGAACACGTACGCACCGAGCAAGCCGTAGAACAATGCACGCTTCTGCTGCTCCTTCGGCAAGTGGCGAACCATGACCGCCAGAACGAGCGCGTTATCCGCTGACAACAAGCCCTCCAGAAGAATTAAGCTTGCGATAATTCCCCAGCTTACAGGATCGGAGAATGTCGCCGCAACGTCACTCCAAGAGAAGAAATGCCCGTAGCTTTCCCCTATGCTTTTAATAAAATCTGAAAACCAACCCATCTAAACTGCCTCCATTGCGCAAAATTGTTGTTATGGCATCTCTGCCGACATCCTTCGTGTTACTTCTTGCCTGCTACCCAGCGCATACCCCAGTCATAAGCGCGGTCCAGCTCGGAATGGCCGTTATAAAACTGAACAAGCCGCTCGATGCTGAATGTCTCGTTGCCGACGTTATGAATCATCGCAATGGCGCACATGCCCTTCTGGTTATCATGCTCATTCATATGGACAACAATGTCTGGCCCGCCTTGTTGCTCAATCGTAACGACGCCGTCCGCATCCTTCCAGTTCGCCGCGCCTTGATAGATAAACGTAAATATAAGAATGCGTTTGATCTCGCTAACGCGAGCGCCATTAATCCGAATGTTTTCGCCCGTTGCTACTGTACCTGTCCGGTCATCCCCATCAAGCGCAACATATGGAGCCCGCTCCAGCGAACCGAACGAATTGCCGAGCGCCTGGACAACGCCTTTGCGCCCATCATTAAGCTCATACAAGCAAGCCAAGTCGAGATCGACCGTACGGCTTTTGCTGAATAGCCCGCCCTTGCCCTGCTGCTTGTTCCAATTCAAATTAATCCGGATCTCGCCGAGCACGCCCTTAGGGCCCTTCGTCAGATTAATTTTATCGCCTTTCTTCTTTAACTCGATCTTCTTCAAATTCAAGTTAACCGGCGTTCCTTGGCTCCCTTCAGAAGAAGGCGGCGAAGGAACTGGTGCGGGAGGAGGCGTCGGGACTGGCGGCGTTGGTACAGAAGGCTTGGACAACGAAGGCTCGTCCTGCTGTACGGCAATGCCGAAGTTTTTACATAACGCCTTTAATCCGCCAGAGAACCCGGATCCAATCGCATTAAATTTCCACTCTCCGTTATATCGATAGAACTCTCCGACGACAACTGCGGTTTCGACGGAGAAGTTGTTTCCAAGGTCATACCGGACCGCTTCTTGGCCGGTGGCTCCATTGATGAACCGGATATAAGCATCGTTCACTTGTTTAAACCCTTGCTGCTCATCATATAACGTTAGGCTAAATGCAACACGGTGAATGTTCGCCGGTATGCGCTGCAAATCAATAACAAATTGTTTCTGGTCAGGTGCTTGCCCATTCTCGTAACGAATAAAGCCATTGGAGGGCTGATTATAAAAAATTAAATCTTCGTCGCCCGATGTCATGCCATTCTCGCCAAGCAAAAATGCCGATGTATCGACTTCGACAGCCACAGACGGCTGCCACCCGATCGCCACCCTCAACTGCGTGAGGCCAGGATTGGTTTTCGTAATGTCAACCTTCTGTCCTTTGACTACTGTTACCGCCATATGTGGTCACCCTCTAAGTAAGATAAGTGGAACAAGAAGGCCCGCATGACGGGCCGTCTGGCCTTGCTTGTTATTACTTAGCATCCAATCCGTAGTTCTGGCAAAGTGCCGTCAAGCCGCCAGAGAAACCGCTGCCGATCGCTTGGAATTTCCACTCTTCGCCATGGCGATAAAACTCGCAGAATACAACTGCCGTTTCCGTCGAGAAGTCTTCGCCCAAATCATAACGCATCAATTCACGATTCGTTGCTGCGTCTACGACGCGTACGAAAGCGTTCGATACTTGTCCAAAATTTTGCCCGCGCGACTCATAGTCGTAGATGGTAACCGTAATGCCGATACGGCTAATATTAGCAGGCACTTTGCTAAGGTCGACATCGATTTGCTCATCGTCCCCGTCGCCCTCGCCTGTCCGGTTATCGCCTGTATGCACAACAGAACCGTTGCCGCCTGAAACATTGTTATAAAAGACAAAATCGTCCGCGCCTTTTGCTTTGCCATCTTCATGCAGCAGGAATGCCGAAGCATCCAAGTCAAAATCAGCGCCGCCGTTATATTTATTCGTATCCCAACCGAGCCCGACAACGACCTTCGTCAAGCCAGGGTTCGTTTTCGTCAGATCGATACGTTGGCCTTTGGATAATGAAATGCTCATTTACCTTCATCCCCTCGTCCTCAGTGTAAAGCCGCATGCGGCAGGCGAGCCGCCGAAGCGATCGCCTGCCGCAAGGGCATTCGCCATTCTTATTGCACGCCGTAGTCGCGCGTCAAACCTGCAAGGCCATCTTTGTAGCCGCTGCCGATTGCACTGAATTTCCATTCGCCGCTGTGGCGGTACAGTTCGCCAACAACTACGCCTGTCTCAACAGAGAAATCTTCGCCGAGGTCAAAGCGGATAAGCTCCGCATTGCTGCCTTCATTCATAATCCGTACATAAGCACGGGATACTTGGCCGAAGTTTTGGTTGCGCTCGTTCGCCTCATAGATCGTAATTGTGAAAGCAATTTTCTCTACGTTCGCTGGCACATTCGCCAGATCGATGTTGATTTGCTCATCGTCGCCTTCACCTTCGCCTGTACGGTTGTCGCCCGTATGTACAACGGAACCGTTCTCGTTCTGGCGGTTATTGAAGAAAATAAAATTGCGTTCCGTTTCAACTTTGCCAGCTGCGTTCGTCAAGAACAACGAAACGTCAAGGTCAAAGTCTTTGCCGCCATCATACTTATTCGTATCCCAGCCCAAGCCAACCGTAATCTTGGAGAGGCCCGGGTTTGTTTTCGTCAGATCGACCTTCTGGCCTTTAGTCAAATTAATCGCCATGAAAGAGTACCTCTCTTCTGCCCATATCAGGCATACGTGCTAGCCAAACTCTTACTGATGAGCGGCTGCGATTTGATTCACATGCGTTGCGTGCGTCCCTTCGCCGATTGCTGCGAATTTCCATTCGCCGTCATGGCGATAGAGCTCTCCACAAATTAGTGCGGTCTTGCCAGCATAGCTCTCGGATAGGTTGAAACGAACCAACTCACTGCTGTTCGAACCATCCATGACACGGATGTACGCCGATTTGATCATGCCGAAATCTTGCTTGCGGTTAACGCAGTCATAGATATTAACGACCGCGAGAATCTTGCTCACGTTCGCCGGCACCTTCGACAGATCGATCATAATTTGCTCGTCGTCTCCGTCGCCTTCGCCCGTTAGGTTGTCACCGGAGTGAATAACCGATTGGCAAGGGCTTTGTTTATTATAAAAACAAATGACATGATGCTCATTTGTAAGTTTCGATTGCTCATTCAACATCAGTACGGAAGCGTCACAATCGATATTGGCCTGTTTCTTCTTCACTCCGAAAAACCCACGTGCCTCCACCGGATCCCAACCCAAGCCGATAATGACTTTGGCCAAACCGGATCTGCCTTTTGTCAGGTCGATTTTCTGACCCTTTACCAAACTGATCGACATTGCTTGTTCACCTCCCTTCAAGCGTAATCCCATTCCAACACTTGATGAAATAAGAGGGGCCAAAGCCCTTAATTTCCAGTCTCTAAATCCAACTATACTCTAGTAAGAATCAAAAATCTACTTGCTTATACAAACATTTAGGTTCGGTAAATCCCTTGTGAAATATACATAATTTTCAATATCTGCGCATTGTTTTGCTATCGTATCCGGTATTACGGCGACTCTCCCAAAAGGATTCATTATTTTGTCGCTTTTATGCAAAAAAGCTTTTCCGATCTTATATCCTTGACCGGAAAAGCTTTTTCCTCATGTTTGCTTAGGCCAGTTGAACCCAGCTCAAGCGTACATCGCCCGCCAACACAATATACACGTCCTGGCGCCCAACTGCGCCTTGCAGCGCTGCTGTTACGGTCGTCCAAGCTTGTGCGCCGCCAGTCGCTGGCACTTCCGCCGATCCAACCACGGTTCCTTCTGCCGAGCCAAGGCGCACTTCGATGCGCCCGCCTCTCTCCACGCTTGCCACTCGCGCTTGGAAGGATTGTGCGCCAGCCCCGAGCTCCGTATCGTGGAACGCGATCCACCCACTAACGCCTGACAACTCAACGCATGCATAACCTTCTTTGCTCTCGCCAAGGAACGCGCCCTCGTAATCATCATAATTCTCAGCCTTCACCTGTGCACGCAAGCTGCGGGGCGGAATCGTCTCCCCGTGAATCCGCATAGCCACTCTCGCACGGATATCGTCCGAAGTGCTGCCGATCATCACTGTGTATTCACCAGCTTCCACAGCGTATTGATCCCGTGTAACATCCCAAAGCGCAAGCTCGGCAGCCGGAACCAAGAACGTAACCGTCCGAGCTTCGCCAGGCTGCAGCATGATACGTCGGAAGCCATATAGCTTCTTCAGCGGGCGTTTGACACGCGACTTGCCGCATTTGACATACAACTGTACGACTTCTTCACCCGCTACTTCGCTCGTATTCTGGACGCGCACTGATACGGCAAGCTCATCCTCTGCCCCAATCTCCGCCGCGCCGAGCTGCGGTTCGCCGTAAGCGAATGAGGCATACGACAACCCATGCCCGAACGGATAGAGCGGCTTGTCTTCAAAATACAAATACGTCCGCTTGCTCTTCATGATGTCGTAGTCCATTAGGTCAGAGAGCTGCTCTGCGGAGCGATACCACGTCATATTCAAGCGTCCCGCTGGATTATAGTCGCCGAACAAAACATCCGCCAGTGCAGTGCCGTGCTCTTGGCCCGAGTGTGAGGAGTAAATGACTGCCGGAATATTCGCCTCGATCCAGTTCAACGTAAATGGGTACCCTCCTGTCACCACGACGATCGTGTTCGGATTCGCTTCGTATACGGCTTTTACAAGGCGCTCTTGCGCCTCCGCAAGCTCCATTCCAGGGCGATCGGTCTCTTCCTTGCCGTTCACTAGCGGATTATTGCCAACGAAGACGATCGCAACCTCGGATTGTCTCGCCGCCTCAATTGCAGCTTGCAGCCCATCATGGACAACTTCCTTATCAAAGGTTTCCGTATCGCCATTCGCCTTCGGCTCTTCGTTTACCACAAGCGGTTGATCTGCCAAAGCTGTGACCGTTTTGTTATTCCAAGTTGCCATCGCAACCGCTCCGCCTTCTTGCGGCTCGAGATGAAACACTTCCTTCACGAACCAGCCGAACGCCTCGGTTGCCGAAGCCGTAACTTGCGTCTCATCTGTCGTGACGAATTTTCCGTTGCTCTCCGCTTGCAGCGTCAAGCTGCCCCAGCCCCAGTCGCCGACTTGGAATGTCTCAGCGCCCGCGGCATCCGCTACAGCTGCCAGCTGTCCGCTCTCTCCTTCTGCAATGGCGAGGTATCGCCCGCTCGCCTTGGAGCGAAGCTTGATCCGGTCATTGCCGTCCGCGAATGCAACTGGCTTGCCGGCCAGCTTCTGCTGGATCGCCTGCAGCGGGGTTACTTTATACGGAAACGTGCCGGAATACCAGTCCCGATAGACCGTATCGCCGAGCGGTCCGATAACGGCAACGTTGTTCAGCTTACTTGCATCAAGAGGCAGCGCACCGTTATTTTTGAGCAGGACGATGTTCTTCTGGGCCGCTTTTAATGAAAGCGCCTGATGCTCCGGCTTCATTAGCGAGGAATCGTCGATCGCCGCATACGGGACCAGCTCCTGTGGATCGAACTCGCCGAGGCGCATCCGCACGCGAAACGTATTCGAGAGCGCTTTGTCCAAATCGGGCTCGCTGAGCAAGCCTTGCGCAAGCGCTTCCCTTATTGCATCCGTTACAGCTTTCGCTTCATCCGTAATGCTGTCGATGCCTGCTTTAATGGAATGCGCCACCGCCTGCGCAAACGAATCATAATAATGATGGTCGTTCACGATGCCGATCATATCGCCTGCATCGCTAACGATGAAGCCATCCATCCATTGCTCCTTCACGACGCTATTCACCGTTTCATGCAGCAAAACTGGCGTCCCGTTAACGGAGTTGTAGGCCGTCATCATCGATTGCGCTCTGCTTTTGATGAAGGCTGGCTCGAATGCTTTGAAATAATACTCCCGCATATTGCGGGGGTCGATGCTCGCGGAGCAGCTGCCGCGGTTGATCTCATTATTGTTGCCTAGAAAATGCTTTAATGTAGCAACAGCTTTCAAATACTTCGGGTGATCGCCTTGAATGCCTTGAACCAACGCCGCCGACAATTCGCCCGTCAGATGCGGGTCCTCGCCGTAGGCCTCCTCCGTCCGGCCCCAGCGCGGGTCGCGCTCCATATCGACAGTTGGCGCCCATAGCGTCAGCCCGTTTATTTGGGGATTGCGCTTGTAGAACACGCGAGCCTCCGTGCCAATCACATCGCCAATTTCCTTCATCAGCTCTTGATCCCACGTGCACCCCAGCCCAATCGGCTGCGGGAACGACGTCGCTTCGCCGAGCCAAGCAATGCCGTGCGCACTTTCTGTGCCATGCTTATACGGCTGAATGCCAAGGCGTTCAATCGCAGACTGATATTGCGGCATATTGTTAATTTTCTCTTCCAGCGTAAGGCGGGACACGAGATCCGAGACTCGCTCCTCAAGCGGCAACGATGGATTGCGGAACGGGAATGCAGGCGTACTGTTCATGTTAGAGTGGCTCCTTTATGTATAAGGATTGGATTTAAATAGGCTTAAGCACGATTACTTAGTTTATCCAATAAACAATCTACCCTAATTATAAAGAGCCTCGCCAGCGAAAACAAGAACTAAAACGATTTCGGTAACGCTTACACAAATAGGATGGCGCTATCCAATCCTCCCCTATCCTGTTAAAGATCACTAAACCGCCCCCTCCTATCGGCCATGCTGTGAAGGATTGGGCGCCTCTATTGTCCTCCTGTCGCCAAGATCCCACATATAGTAACAGAGAGCCCGCACGGCTCATGACTGGCGGAAATGAGGGATGCTATGGCAAGTTATCTGAATTTCAAAGCGGTTCTTGAAACCATCGAGCGCGCGCTATACGAAGTTGCTCCCTTGTCTCTCGTGCGGATTGGCGATGGCGAAAATATTGTCATGGCGCAGCAATCCGTATGGCCCATGAGCAAGGTGCTTCGCGAACGTTGGGCGATCAAAGCTAACCAAGGCGAAAAAGGCGTCACGCTGCCGAATTTAGCGCTTCGTGATGAGATGATCCTTTCCATTCGCAAAGCTACGATCGTCGGTTTGCTTCCGCTGGATGATGATCAAATCAAAGCGCCCGACTATTTGAAACGAAAGCTGACGAACCAGATCTTCCAGCATTACCAGCTTAATCCGGCGCTTCGATGCCACGCATGCGTGAATCGAATGATGCCGGGGAGCGAGAAGTTCTGGCGAATGCTGAAGCGCCAACGCATTTTGCTTGTGACAAGAAATCCGGAGCCGTTAAAGGCCCTATTAAAAAGCGACCGATATAAGCTGGACGTCGCTCATACGATTGCTTTTTCCCATTATGACCAGATTGAAAGCACGATGAAGGAAGCCACCTCTATACGCCGCAGATACGATATCGCCCTGCTCTCCTGCGGGGTAAACGCCGTCGTGCTTGCCCCGCGAATGGCGAATGAAATAGGCAAAGTCGCAATCGACTTCGGAAAAGGGCCCGACCGCATTGCGGCTAGTGCAAACCAACTTAACATGCGCCGATAGACTAGCACTAAAACATACGCTCCTCATCCCATCACCACCGCTGCTGTTACTGTTACAACTGGCTTCCGTCGCCCAATCTCGCAAGCTTGCCTCGGCTGCTCCTGCCACGCGTTACATTGCGTGTATCATAGATCGCTGCCGCATGTTCCATGATTTGGCCAATCGGAAGCGCTGCATGGTCCGTATGGATGAGGACGCAATCCGCCGCCGCAATCGCTGCGTCCGTTAATGCGATGCTGTTCCATGACGCTTGCCCAATTCGAACAGTTGGGATATACGGATCATAATAAGCCACCGCCACGCCTGCAAGGTGCAGCAGCTCCATTAGCAGCAACGCGCTCGATTCCCGCAGGTCGGCAACGTCCCTTTTGTACGTAACGCCGCATATAAGAATGTTCGAACCCGCTAGCGCCCGCTCCGGCAGCAGAAGCTGCTCCACTCGACTCACGATATAGCTAGGAATCGACTCATTCATATCTCGGGAAAGCTCGATAAATCGGCTTTCCGTCCCAGCCCCTCTAGCTTTCCATTGCATATACAAGGGGTCAACCGGGATACAATGGCCGCCTATGCCAGGTCCAGGATGGAAGCTCATGAAGCCGTACGGCTTCGTGCCCGCTGCACGAATAACCTCCCATATATCCAGGTGGAGCTGGTCGCATAGCTTGGCAAATTCATTAATAAATGAAATGTTCACAAGCCGGAAGCTGTTCTCGAGCAGCTTGGCAGCCTCAGCCGTATCCGTTGACGATACCGGCACAACTTGGCTAAACACCGTGCTGTAGAGTGATACGACTCGTTTTAAACACAGCGCAGTCAGCCCGCTTACCACCTTCGGCACGTCTTCTACAGGTGTGTCTGTGTTGCCCGGATCAATTCGTTCAGGCGAATAAGCCAAATAAAAAGACTCCCCTGCCCGCAGCCCGCCAAGCTCCAGCAACGGCTGGACGACCTCACGCGTTGTGCCGGGATACGTTGTGCTCTCGATGATGACAAGCTGGCCCTGTTGCAGATGCGGCTCCAGTTGCCTGCAGGCATTCGTCAGAAAGCTTAAGTCCGGCGCCTGCTCTGCTGTGAGTGGCGTCGGTACACATATAACAATGCTAGAAGCCTCTGTTAGCAGTGAAAATCGAGAGGAAACGGCCAGCTTGCCCGCTGCCAGAGCATTTGCAATTTCAGCGTCTGCAACATCGCGAACGTAGCTTTTTCCACTCTTAAGCATTTCCAGTTTCCGAGTATCCACATCAATCCCAATAACGGAAAAACCGCGGCGCACAAAGGCCATAGCAAACGGCAAGCCGACATAACCGAGACCGATTACGCCAATTGCGCCAATGCCGCTTGGCCCGTTATCTTCCGCCTTAGCAGCCTTGTCAAGCATGATGCCACCCTCCCAACCTACTCTTCCTTACGCTCTCTCAATAAGGTACGAAGTAGAAGGTTTCGTGCACACGTCCAATGACGGGGGATGAACAACCATTTTGCAAGAAAGCCAGCTGTTCGAACAATGAAGGAGGAGCTTCTAGATGACGGAGATGGCAATGGAGATGGAAATGGAGCGCCACGCTGCAGCAGGGGTGACGGTCGTCAGCCCTACGATGCGGCCACAGTTAATGAAGCAGCTGCTAGACAATTACGCGCGGCAGCAAGGGGTTCGCAAGGAGCTTATTATCGTCCTCAATCGCAAAGGGATGAGCATGAAACGTTACAAGCTTGCTGCCAGCCAGTATGAAAATGTACGCGTCCTGCGGTTGCCCGGGCGTCGGCCTCTGGGGGATTGCCTGAATTATGCCGCTTCGCAGGCACGTTACCCATACATTGCCAAGTTCGATGATGATGACTACTATGGGCCGGCTTATCTGTCAGAAGCGATGAATACGTTTCGTGTGACGAAGGCAGACCTTGTGGGCAAAAGCTCCTTCTTCTTCTATTTTCCCCATCGGCAAACGCTTCTGCTGCGAAGGCAGCCATTTCGCCCTTACTCTGGCGTGAAACGGATTGCTGGCGCGACGATCATGTTCCACCAGCGTGTATTCCAGCGCGTTAAGTTCGGCAAGAAGAGGCAAGGCTCTGACGTCCAATTTATTCGCACTTGCCTGCGAAGGGGCTTCCGGGTGCGTACGTCATCCCGGTACCATTTTGCCGCGATCCGCAGAGCGAACCGGATGTCCCATACGTGGAAGGTTCGAGAGCAGCAGCTGTTTCGGGACCGCCGAGCAATCGTCATTCGCACCAAGGCGTTCAAGCCTTATGTCAATCGGCAGCGCGCACTGCGGCGGGATGAGGAGTTAATCGATTAACGTTGTTGCAAAAGGAGAAGAAGCCCACTGCTGGGTTAACCAAGCAATGGGCTTCTTTTTATGCTATCGATGTTATCTAAATGCCATACCGCTTAATAATCTCTGGAAATATGTCTGCTCTATTAAGGAGAAATTCTCTCGCTCTATTAATATCTGAACGCGGCAATTTCCCAGATTCTACACCAATAATAATGTCCATTCCACTGTTGTTCGCTTGAGCATATACAGCCGAACTGCCTGCTGCCAGCGACGCCACGACAGCATATAGAATCAAAATTTTCTTCAATTTTCTTCCTCCTTTCCCACAAAATATACACATAACGTTTGCCAATGGTTAAAGGTTTTCTTTCTAGAGATAAAATGTAAATATGCTGCGCTAGCCAATGTCCGCAAGCCTCATGCCATGCATCGCGCCACGCTTGTCCCGGCATGGTATAATGAAAATCAGCATCTAATGCTCTAATCGCATGGACTCGCAGAAAGGACTAATACCCCTATGCAGCAATATCGTTACACGATTACTGGCGCCTCTCGGCCTGTGGAGCCCGCATCCATGATCAGAAGGCTCGCCAATCAGCAAGCCTCCTCCCATGATGCAGGCGCCTCGTCCCCTACGGACGCCGAGAGCGCTCTTTCATATGATCCCAGACGGGATGCCGGTTTCCTGCAAGCGCTCGATGAGCGCAATGTGATGCTCAACAACGCGCAATTGCAAGCAGTCCGGCATGGTGAAGGGCCGCTGCTCACCATCGCAGGCGCAGGGTCCGGCAAGACGACGACGCTTGCCTGCCGAGCAGCTTACCTCATCGCTGTACGCCGTATCCCGGCACGCCAGCTGTTGCTCGTGACATTTTCCCGTAAAGCAGCCGATGAGATGAAGCTTCGCCTTGCCGGATTACCCGGCATTTCGCCAACCACCGCCAAATCGATTGAAGCGCGCACCTTTCACTCCTTCTGCCTGCAGCTGCTGCGCCGGCGCGGCAACCAATCTGCCGTGCTGGGCGATGCCGGGCAGCAGCGCATGACCGTGAAGCGGTTGCTGCGGGAGGTTGGCACGACGCTTGACTATGAGCCAGAGACACTGCTGGCGCTGCTGTCCTCTTACAAATGCCGGCTGCTGACCGCAGCCGACATGCCGGAGAGCTCGACAGCCGAACGCGAAATGAAGCGCGTTCTGCTCCGATACGAGCAATGGAAAGCAGAAAGCCGCGCCATCGACTTCGACGATGTGCTGCTGCTCGCCCATCGCATGCTTAGCGAAGACGCTCAACTGCTCGAGACGCTCCAGGAGCGGTTCCGTTACGTGATGGTGGACGAGTTCCAAGATACGAACACGGTCCAATATGAGATCGTGCGCCTCATCGCCGGCAAATCGCGCAATCTCATGGTGGTCGGCGATGATGACCAGACGATTTATTCCTTTAATGGCGCGAGCGCCGACGCGATTCTATCGTTTGATAAGATTTATCCCGATGCTCGCATCGTTACGCTTAGCATCAATTATCGTTCTAGCGCTGCGATTGTCGGCCTCGGCAACGCAATCATTCGCGGCAATCGCAATCGCCGGCCGAAGACGCTGACGGTGCCAGCATCACGCGAAGAAACCGCAAACCGCAGCCTGGCAGATGGCGATGCTGCCGCAGCGGGGGGCGAACCACACCCTGCTGATGAAGCAAAGCTGTCCAATATGGGCGCTGGAGCGGCAGCCGGCGTCCCCGCTGGGGCAATTGCAGCAACGGCGGAGGTTGCTGCTGCTGGAATAGCCGCTGCACCGGATGGCGCCAGCTTAGGCACAATCGGCAAGCCGATGTTCGCCCGCCCTGCTACAAGCGAGGAAGAAGCCTCGCTCATCACAGCGTCGGTCCGCAAGCTGGTGGAATCAGGGCAGTATCGTTATGGCGACATTGCCGTCCTCTACCGTTCGGCCGGAAGCGGCCGGGCGACGATTGAGAATTTGCTGCAAGCCGGCATTCCGGTCGAAGAACATGGCGAAGGGCATTCCTTCTACGAATCATCGCTTATTCGTCCGGTTATGGCGCATCTGCGGCTAGCGCTTCACCATCGGGACAAGCAAGCCATAGAAGAAATGCTGCCTACACTATATGTTAATCGCGATGCTGGAATGAAATGGATTGACTCCCAGGAGCACGAACGGGCAAAAAAATGGCCGCTCATCCATCTGACCAACTTCCCTCGCCTGCAGCAATTCCAGAAAGATCAGGTGCTGGAGAGGCTGCGATTGATCAAAGCCATCGCTTCGATTGGCCCTGCAACTGCCATCCGCCGGATCCGGGACGCTTTCTTCGATAAGTATGCAGAGACGAACCGCGGCGGCACGCCGCATAAGGAGTTAATGAAGGAGCTGTTGGACGAGCTGGAGACATCAGCTGGCAGATTCGACACAGTGGAAGCCTTCCTTACTTTCGCCGATGAGATGGCCAAGCGGCAGGAGGCTGCACGACACAAACAAAAACAGGTCCACCAGCCTGCCAGTGCAGGCGCAGAGCAAGACCCGGGCAGCGTTCAGATGATGACCATTCATAAGTCGAAAGGTTTGGAATTCCCAGCAGTATTCGTCGTCGGCGTAACGGAGAACATTATGCCTCACCGTTCGGCTACCCAACCGCAGCAGCCGAAGCAGGCAATATCGCAGGAGGAAGCAGCGCGGGACAAAGCGGAAGCAATCGAGGAAGAGCGCCGTTTGCTCTATGTAGCCGTAACGCGAGCCCGCGAGCGGCTATACGTAAGTTCGCCCGCCTTTTACCATGGGCAGAAGACCGACATTTCGCGTTTCTTAGCTGAGGCTGGAGGAGCCCAGCATCCGGCGAATAAGCCGAAGACGGTATCGGGAAGCCGCTAAAAAAGAATGGAGCCGCACTATGCGGCACGTTAGCCTGGCCAATAGGGCACTTTTTTCTGCCCTATTCGCGCTTTAGCACGTTAGACGGACCAATAGCGCACTTTTTTCTGTCCTATTCGCGACTTGGTGCGTTAGCCAGCCGTAGTTCGTCGAGACGATCTCGACACCAAAAATGACGGGGCCGCGCTACGCGGTCCCGTCATTTTATTTTCCCCCACGCATATTTAACAAGCGCGAAGCTTCGCCCACGATGTTGTACATCGATAAGCTGAGCAAATGCGTGACATCGCTCGCCCGAAGCGGTGAAAGTGCGGCGGTTCGGAACGATACAGCGAGCGGCTTGTCGCTGCGGTTGCCGAACGAGTCAATCGCTATGACCTTCGCAACGTATGCCGTATCGGGCGTCAGCCCTTTCAGATCGAACGACAGGCTTGCCGGCATCGGATGTTTATAAAATTCGGAAAACGCATGAACCGTCAGCGCGTGCTTGCCATTGCTTTCCCTGCTCACATCGATGTCATACGCGTGAACGAGCAAATTATCCGTTGCTTGGTTGAACGTTATCGTCGCTCTGGTCCCATGAATGCTGCCTGGCACAATAGACGCCTTCGCGGTTGGGCCGAATTTCGGCTTGGCCTTATCGCGGCCATCCGTATAGCGGAATGCAGGCTTGCGCGCTGGGTAATCGACAATCCAATCCTCACCGGTCCAGTCGTCTCGATGAAAGTCACGCCGCTTTACGATTACTTGTTTGTCCTTCACTTGAACAATATAGCCCTGGGCGATATCATCCGATGGATGATTGCCCTGCACCATGCCCGATTCAAGCTCTGGGTAACGGATTGCGGATGTGCCAAACGACGTGAAATCCCGTTGATGTACGCTTCGCGGGTCATCCAGCATATAGTGCGAATGGCCAGAGAATGTGATAGCTTGTGGATAGCGGGCCAGTATCGCATAGAGCTGCTTATGCTTTTGCGTATGCCCCCACTCGTCGCTGCCATACACCGTATTGCTAATATGCTGATGAAAAATGACAAATATCGGCTTGTCCACGCTAGCATGGTCCGCAAGCTTTGTGTTCAGCCAGCCAAGCTGGCGGTCGGAAAGCGTGCCATTGGTCGTCTTATTCTCACTGCCGATGACGATAAAGTGGTAGCCATTAATCCACGTGTCGTAGTAAATGCCTGGCATGCCGGTCTTGTCCATGAACAGCTTCTGCGCTCTTGCCGCGCTAGAGGTGCCATAATAATCATGGTTGCCAATCGCTAGCAAATGGCGGGCAGCCGCCTGCTTATGGCCGTTGTAAATCGCCATAAACGTTTCATACTGCATAGCTTCCCCTTTATCAGTCAAATCGCCTGCGCTTACCATCGCATCATACTGCGGCGCAATTCGGTTTATTTGCTTCAAAACGTTTGCGAATTTCGTAGCGGCCTTGTCCCCAGCTCCAATATGAATGTCGCTTATGACCGGAAAAACGAGATTCAACCCATCGCTCCGCTTCACGGTCGTATACCGATCAGCCATTTTTGCTTCCGTTGCCGTTGCAGTTACCGTTCCAGCGGTCGCCTTCGCGCCCGTTCCCACTGGGTTTACGCCCGCATTTGCGCCAATTAAGCCTGCCCCTATGCCCTGCACAAGAAGCAGGGACGCGAGAGCCGTCGCCACGCGGCTTGCCAGCCGCCTTGTTTCCTTGATCACGCCTGATGCACCCGTTTCTTCTAAATGGTTAACCAGCCAATGTTCCACTAGTATGCGTCACAAGCCCTCGCCGCATGCAGCTTCCTTATACGCCAAATCATCTAGCCAAACACGCACACGGATATCATCCATCGGCTTGCCGAAATAATAGCCTTGAATAACCGGGCAGCCCGAATCGATAAGCAGCGCAACCTGCTGCTCCTCTTCCACGCCCTCAGCCACAACCTCTAAGTTAAGCTGCTGCGCCAACGTTACAATCGTTCGTATAATCGCCTGCTTGGCCGGCAAATGGCTTTCGTTAACGAACATCCGGTCGATCTTCACCGTGTCGATCGGAATGCGGTCAAGCGTCCCCAGCGAGGAATAGCCGGACCCAAAATCGTCCATCGATACTTTCACGCCAAGCGACCGGATTTCATTCAGCTGCCTAATGACATCGGCCATATCGTGAATGACGATCGATTCGGTAATTTCAAGCTCCAGCCGTTCAGGCGGCAGCATACACAGCTCAAGTGATTCACTCACCATGTCGTGCAAAATGTGGCTGTCAAACAGCTTCACAGAGGTGTTCACCGCAACCGTCAGTTCCCCATAGCCATCCCGCTCCCAGCGAAGGCAATCATGGCAGGCTTGCTGAAGGACGAAACGCGACAGCCCGACAATCAATCCTGTCTCTTCAGCGATCGGAATAAATTCCGAAGGCGGCACGAGCCCAAGCTCCGGATGCTGCCAGCGAACAAGCGCCTCGAAGCCAGAAGGCCTGCCGATGCGTGTATCCCATTTGGGCTGGTAATACACGACGAATTCACCGCCCCGTTCCATCGCCCTGCGCAGATCCTTCTCCAATGCCATCCGCCTTACAAGCCGCTGCTCCATTCCTTGATTGAACAATTGAAATCGATTTTTGCCTTTGCTCTTCGCGTCGTACATTGCCGTGTCAGCTGTCTTCAGCAGCATCGACTGATCGCGGCCGTGCTCAGGGAATAAGCTAATCCCCACGCTACATGTCACATATAGCTCATGGCCTTCCAGCTGAAACGGGCGATGGATGCTGGCAAGCAGCTGGCCTGCCAATTCTTCCGCTTCCGATTGCCCGACATTCGGGATAATTAACAAAAATTCATCGCCGCCGATTCGAAACACCTGCAACGACTCCGACAGCTGGGCCAGCCGTTTGCTTGCATCCAAAACGAGCAGGTCGCCAACCTCATGCCCCAGCGTATCGTTAATCGTCTTGAACTGGTCAATATCCACGAACAGCACAGCCCCTTGTTGAGCGCGTTGCAAAAACAAGTCGAACCGGCGGCGAAGCTCGTACCGATTCGGCAGGCCAGTCAAGGGGTCGGTGTATGCCATCCGAATAAGTACCGCCCGATCAATATAAACTATGCCCCATGAAATGAGGAGCAGCAGCAGCATTGCAGCCGTTACTGCACTTACCAAAAACAAATTGAGCGGCGACTCGCCGAACATCTCCGGGCTGCCGCACCAGAACGATACGGAGCGCATGCCTGTGTAATGCATGCCGCATACCGCTAAACCCATCAGCGCAGCTGCAATCCATTTGCGAAGCATGGAACGGTTCATGTTGGTGCGCACACGGCTGAACAAAAACAAAGCCGCGTAGGACACGATGATGGCAACCAATACAGATAACATCACATAAAAAGAGTCATACCGCATCTCGCCCGGCAGGCGGAGCGCGGACATCCCAATATAATGCATGCCCGCGATGCCCAGCCCCATTACGATACCGCCGACAAAAACCAAGCTGCGCCTGGACTCGGACCTTTGGGTCAAATAAAACGCTATATATGAAGCCGCAATAGCCGCCACCAGCGAGAGCGCCGTAGCAGACACATCATAAGTAACTTTCACATTGAGATGAAAAGCAATCATTCCGACAAAATGCATGGACCATATGCCGCATCCCATAACGACGGCGCCTACAAACATCCACCCCAATTTGGAACGGCCATGCGCTTGTAATACCCGTCCGATCGTATGAAGCGCAGAAAAGGAAGATAACGCCGCAATAATAAACGAAAGTGCAACGATTCCTAGGCTATACGTCCCTTGTAACATAATCATGCTGTTTCTCCTCCGATGATGGCGTTGCCTATACTTGCCTAGGTAAGATTATACATCGCATCCGCTAGACTAACAGCCATTTTCTATCGGGAGGAGCTTATTTTCCCTGTAACCCCCCTACTTTTGCCCCATTCCCCTCTCCTAAGGCACTAAATCGACCCGTTTCTGATACTGCTCCGCCGTCAACAACCCGCTTAAAGCAGCCTCGGCATCATTGCGCACGAGGATGTCCACGAGCCATCCCCCTTCGTACGGGTCCTCATTCACCGCCTCCGGCATGCCAGCCAATGCCTCGTTGACTCGAATAATGACGCCGTTAACGGGGCTATACAGGTCCGATACCGTCTTCACTGACTCAATCGTGCCCATCGGCTGCAGCGCCACCACCTCCGTGCCTATGGACGGAAGCTCGACATATACAATATCCCCAAGCGCACACTGCGCGTGATCGGTAATGCCTACCCGAACGACGCGGCGATCAGCCTGCAACGCGACCCACTCATGCTCCTCTGTATAATGCAGTCCCGCCCTTACTTCACTCATGTTCAACACCCTTTCCGCGTATGCATGAATACAACAGGCTTAATGTGCTTTGCTCCCTATTCACTCCTATGACGAACAAGCGCGCGATAGCCCATTCTTTTCTTTATGCAGCCCTATCCTTCGCGAAGAGGTGATCCCTGATGAAAACACTCCGGCGTACGCCCTTATTCTCCTTGTATAGCCAGCATCCCGGTGTCCGCACCATTGATTTTGGCGGTTGGGAACTGCCCATACAGTTCACAAGCATTGTCAAAGAGCATGAAGCCGTCAGGCGCTCAGCTGGATTGTTTGATGTTTCGCATATGGGCAGGCTGATCGTTACTGGGTTATTCACTGAAACGTTGTTGGAGCGGCTTACGACTAACCGCCTATCCGCACTTACAGACGGCCGCGCCCAATACACCTTGATGTGCAATAGCGAAGGTGGCACCATCGACGACCTGCTCATCTACCGCTTGTCTGCGGACCAATACATGCTTGTCGTCAACGCCTCCAATACAGCACAGGTGCTAGAATGGCTGCGCGAGCAGCTCATTGGCGATATTACAGTTGAAAATACAACCGGGCAGACCGCTCTGCTTGCGCTGCAAGGACCGGATGCAGCGGCGATTCTAGGCGAAGCCTGTGACGCTGCGACTTGCACTGCATTGAACCGCTTAGCCCCATTCCAATTCACCCCATCGGCTGCTGTATGCGGCGTATCCGCGCTTGTCTCTCGCACTGGATATACCGGTGAAGATGGCTTTGAACTGTACGTGGATGCGGTTGATGCGCCGGTACTTTGGAACGGCCTCTTGCAAGCTGGCGAGCGCTACGGCGCAGTGCCTGCCGGGCTAGGCGCGCGGGACACGCTGCGTTTAGAAGCTCGCCTCCCACTATATGGGCATGAGCTGTCGGCTTCCGTTTCGCCAATCGAAGCTGGATTGCGCGCTTTCGTGAAAACAGGCAAAGGCGAATTTATCGGGCGCAGCGTGCTGCTTGAGCAGCTTGCTGTAGGAGCGCCTCGCCGCTTGGTTGGCATCGAGCTGGGCGAGCGCAGCATTCCAAGAGCGGGCTACGCCATATACGCCGATGGCATGCAGGTTGGCCATGTCACATCCGGCACGCATTCCCCGACGCTTAAGCGAAACATTGGGCTTGCGCTGGTGCACGCAGATTACGCATCAATAGGCACTCGGCTCCTCGTAGATGTTCGCGGCGTTTCATCGCCTGCGACCGTGGTGCCTACTCCCTTCTACCGGCGATTGCAAGCGCAGGGCGGGAGGTGAGCGCTATGCATGCTGATCCGCAATCGTATCGCCATCGCTATATTCCCATGACCGAGCAGGATGAAGCTGAAATGCTGCAGGCCGTCGGCGTTTCATCAATTAGCGAACTGTTCCGCGATATTCCCGCCTCGGTTCGCTATCAGGGCCTGCTGCCCGTTTCTGAGCCGCTGGATGAGCTTGCGCTCTGGTCACATATGCGCGAGTTAGCCAGCCGCAATCTCGATACCTCCCGAATGGCCAGCTTCTTGGGTGCTGGCATTTACGATCACCATATTCCCGTCGCTATTAACCATGTGCTGTCGCGCTCGGAATTCTACACTGCCTATACGCCTTATCAACCCGAAATTAGCCAAGGAGCGCTGCAAGCTATTTTCGAATTTCAATCGTATATATGTGAGTTGGCCGGAATGGCTGTCGCCAATGCCAGCATGTATGATGGCGCTACGGCGCTTGCCGAAGCCGGGCTGCTTGCAGTTGGCGCAACGAAGCGCAAACGGCTTGCCATCTCGCGCGGCATCCATCCCGAAGCGCGGCAAATCATCGCCACGACAGCCGAAGCGCTCGGGATCGAGCTTGTTGAAATCGGCCTTGCGCCCGGCATCGGCACGACGGACCTGAACAAGCTGGAGAATGCGGTTGATGATACCGTCGCAGCAGTCCTTATCCAGTCGCCGAATTTTCTCGGATGCATTGAAGATCTCGCTTCTCTCGAGCCGCTCGCCCATCATTGCGGCGCGCTTCTCATCGTTAGTGCAAACCCGCTCTCGCTCGGCGTCCTGGAGCCGCCTGGCAGCCTCGGTGCGGACATCGTCGTCGGGGATGCCCAGCCGCTGGGCATTCCCCAATCGTTCGGAGGGCCCACCTGCGGCTTCTTCGCAGTGGCAGAGCCGCTTATGCGCCGCATGCCCGGACGAATTGTCGGACAGACCGTTGACCGCGAGGGCAAACGCGGCTTCGTGCTAACGCTGCAAGCGCGCGAGCAGCATATTCGGCGCGAGAAGGCGACATCTAATATATGCTCCAACCAAGCCCTGCTCGCCTTAGGCGCAGCAGTCTACTTGTCGGTGATGGGGAGAACGGGTTTGCAGGAAACTGCTGCACTCAACGTGCGCAAAGCGAGATACGCAGCCTCCGTTATCGCTGCCCTTCCCGGCTATCAGTTGCCGCTCAGCGCCCCTTCGTTCAATGAATTCGTTATTCAATTGCCAAAGGGCCGCTCGTGTACGACGGCAATCGGTCACTTGCTGAAGGACGGCATCCTTGGCGGATATAACCTTGAAGCGGACTATCCCGAGCTGCCGGGCTGCATGCTGCTCGCCGTAACAGAGAAGCGAACCAAGGCAGAAATCGACCGATTAGCCCTACGATTGGGGGAATTGATATGACTATAGAAGAACAACCCGCGCCACCGCTCATCTTTGACAGGAGCCGGACTGGACGAATCGCCTGCTCCTTGCCCGCATGCGACGTGCCTGAGCTGCCGCTAGAAGGATGTATCCCCCCTTCCCTCCTGCGAAAGGCTCCCGCTGCGCTGCCGGAGCTGTATGAGGTTGACGTTATCCGGCACTACACCGCATTATCGCGCCGCAACTTCGGTGTCGATAACGGCTTCTATCCGCTCGGCTCGTGCACGATGAAGTACAACCCGAAACTGCATGAGGATATCGCCCGGCTGCCGGGAATCGCCAGCCTGCATCCGTATCAGCCCGAATCGACCGTACAGGGGGCGCTGGAACTGCTCCACACGCTGCAAAGCGATCTCGCCGCCATTACCGGCATGGACGCGGTTTCGCTTCAGCCAGCCGCCGGCGCGCACGGGGAATGGACCGGCCTGCGCATGATTCGCGCTTATCATGAAAGCCGCGGCGAGCAGCGCAAGCAAGTGCTCGTGCCCGACTCCTCCCACGGCACGAACCCGGCAAGCGCCTCTGCTGCCGGATATACGGCCGTGACGCTAAAGTCCGACACACGCGGGCTCGTTGATCTTGATGCGCTTCGCGCAGCGGTTGGGCCAGATACCGCTGCGCTTATGCTGACAAACCCGAATACACTCGGGCTATTCGAGGAGCAGATCATCGAGATTGCGGACATCGTTCACCAAGCGGGCGGACTGCTCTATTACGACGGCGCGAATGCGAATGCCATTATGGGCATCACCCGCCCCGGCGACATGGGGTTCGACGTCGTTCATCTCAACCTGCACAAAACGATGAGTACGCCGCATGGCGGCGGCGGTCCCGGCGCTGGCCCCGTTGGCGTCAAACGGTTTTTGGAGCCTTTTTTGCCCAAACCGCTTATCGCCAGCCGCCCTGACGGCACCTATTTCTATGATTACGATCGCCCATTGTCCATCGGCCGCGTAAAGCCATACCACGGCAACTTCGGCATACTCGTTCGGGCTTATGCCTATATCCGCTCTTATGGAGCGGAAGGGCTGCGGCGTGTGTCCGAATGTGCTGTCCTTAACGCCAACTATATGAGGAGCAGGCTCAGCGCCGCCTTCGAGATGCCTTTTCCCCGCATCTGCAAGCATGAGTTCGTCTTATCCGGATCAAGGCAAAAGGCGTACGGCGTCCGTACGTTCGATATGGCCAAGCGATTGCTCGACTTCGGCTTCCATCCGCCTACCGTCTACTTTCCTCTCATCGTAGAAGAGAGTATGATGATTGAGCCGACCGAAACGGAAAGCAAAGAGACGCTGGACCGTTTCATTGATACGATGCTCCAGATCGCCTGGGAAGCTGAGCATGCGCCAGAGAAGATTTTGCAAGCGCCAGCGGGAACAGCCGTCAGCCGTCTCGACGAAACGCTAGCCGCACGCCGGCCGATTCTGAATTGCTCCTGCGAATGAAGAAGATGAACTGCATCAGCAACCACGCTGCAGCTCCTGCTCGGGATTCGGCAAGTGCAGGAGCTTTATCCATTTCATGCTTCCAAGCGCGGTACTTAACAATGGCGACATTTAATATGAGTTGTATTCATCCACACAAATCATTAAAATTATTAATTAGTTTACAAACGTCAACGAAGTAGATCGGGAGATCGAGGTGGGGTTGGTTGTGAGTCACAATCGGAGAACGTGGTTGTACAGTCCTTTTTTAATTTTCACAATTGCAATGATCATTAAGGTTTATATGTCGTGGCAGGTCATTTACGGCACCGGCTTCAGTTGGAAGCCTCTGCTGACTGAGCTTCCCGCGATTTGGGCCGTATTCGCGATCATTGAACTGTTAGCATCCAAGCGCAAGCTTGGCATATATTTGACCGTCAATTTGTTGCTAACAGCCGTGTACTTTGCCGTCATTATGTACTATAAGTATTTCGGCATTATCGTCACGTATCATGCGCTTGCACAAGTCGGGCAGGTTGGGGAGGTCAAAGGGAGCGTATTCCAGCTTATGCATCCCTCCTTCCTGCTCATCTTCATTGATATCGTCGCTATTGCCCTGACACTAACCTTCAGCAAAAAAGCGCGCAGCTGGGCTGCCATCTCAGCTGCACGTTTGCCGCGTCCAGTGACTGCTTCCTTATTAACCGTAGCGGCAGCTGCCGCACTCATTACGGTATGGCAGCATAAGGATGTCATTAACGAAGTTCGCCAGACTGAAGAGATGGGCATCGTCAATTATGAGCTATACAAGGTTGCGACTAGCGGCAAGGACGAGAGAACCGTCGCCATTACGGAAGTGACACCAGAAGCAATCATGAAGCTGAAGGGCATCGCACCTGTCTCCGGCGGGGACAAGCCTGCTCATTGGGCTGCTGCGCAAGGGCGCAACGTTATCGTCCTCCAGATGGAAGCTTTCCAGAACTTCTTGCTCGGGTTAAAGGTAGATGGCCAAGAGGTTACGCCTAATCTGAATAAGCTGAAGGAAGAATCGGTTTATTTTAAGCATATGTTCCAAATGGTAGGGCAAGGCAACACGTCTGATGCTGAGTTTATGACCAATACATCGCTGTACGTGCCGCCTGTCGGCGCTGCAACGGATGCCTATGTCGACCATGCAATTCCATCTCTGCCTAAGCGGTTCGAGAAAGCTGGGTATCTTGCCGCGACATTCCACACGAACGACGTGAAGTTCTGGAACCGTGACAAGCTCTACAATGCGCTCGGATTCAATTATTACTATGATAAAGAATGGTATGGCACGGACGATACGATCGCATTTGGTTCATCCGACGATATTCTCTATGAGAAAGCCATCCAAGAAATTGCGGACATTAACAAATCGGGTCAACGGGTATATGCCAACTTGATCTCGATGTCAGCTCATCACCCGTTCAATTTCCTGCCCGACACAGTGAAAAAACTGCCATTGCCTGAACAATTCGAAGGCTCCTTCGCCGGCAATTACATTCAGTCGCAGCATTATGCGGATGAGGCTATTGGCATTCTAATTGCGAAACTGAAGGAATATGGCCTCTGGGATAACACCATGCTCGTCATTTATGGCGACCATATGGGATTGCCAGTCTACTCACTCAATGATACCGACCGTGAGCTGCTGCAATCAATCCTTGGCACGCCGTATTCTTATACGGATATGCTCAACATCCCTTTGATTATTTCTGCTCCCGGAGCGCTTCAGCCCGAAGTGCGCATGCAAACAGCCGGGCAGATTGATATCATGCCGACCATTGCCAACTTAGCGGGCATCCCGCTTGATCATGAGATTTATTTTGGCCAGGATTTAATGAATCATACGAGCAACCTGTTGCCAGAGCGTTATTATTTGCCATCAGGATCTCTTATTAATAACAAAAGCATTTTCGTGCCTGGCGAACAATTCAAGGATGGCGTTGTTTACCCTCTTCCTGGAGATACCGGTGAAGCGCCTTATCCGGCGCAATCGGAATTCGACCGTGCGCTTCAGTTGCTCGAATTATCGCATACCTATGCGAAGTCGCTTCCGCCTGCCGAAGGGCATGTCCCTTCAGGCGCGACGCGTACAACAACTCAGAATAAAGGAGATTGATACTCATTATGCCCATCCGGACAAAGTGGTTGAGCCGCGAGCGGCTGGCCTTTTTCGCTCCGCTGCTCTTGATGCTCGTTTTCCCTGTTCTTGGTTACTTGTACAAAGTATTTAATCAGCCGGACCATGAGGTCTATAGCCTCGTTACGTCATTCGATAAGGCGACGCCGTTTCTTCGGGCATTCGTCTTGCCCTACAGCGTATGGATTGTTTATATTTACATCTGCCTAGTTTATTTCTTCTTCAAGGACCGGACATCGTACTATCGCGGCGTGCTCATGTACACGCTCTGCGCGTTGACATGTTATATGATTTACTCGGTGTTCCAAACGACTGTGCCGCGTCCCGAAGTAATCGGCGACGACGTGTTCTCACAGCTAATGCGTTACGTGTATGAACGGGACCGCCCATTCAACTGCTTCCCGAGCATTCATTGCTTCTCCAGCTACTTGATGATCCGCCTGCTGGCCGTCAGCCCAGCACGTAACAAGCTAAACCGGACGCTGATCTATGGGATGTCTTCAACGATCATCCTGTCGACACTGTTCGTGAAGCAACACGTGCTCTGGGATGTGATTGGTGCCGTTGCGCTTGTCGAGGTTATGTATCTGCTTGTTATCGTGCTTCTGCCACGCCTGATCGGCACTCGCCAACGCCAGCGTGGATTGGATGCTTAAAATGAAGAAGAGCCGTGCGACATTCTCGCACGGCTTTTTCTTGTATAATCATGTATAACTAGAGCGGCGACTATGCCTTGGAAAGGACTTTTCTCCTATGAATTGGTTCACCGATTATAAAGCGGCATTATCCGTTATTGCCACCCAAGTATCTGAACGCATTCAAGCTTTCCCCGAGCCTCTCGCAACTGCTGGCGGCGCGTATTGGCGTGCCTATAACCCTCTGGAACAAGGCAGCACCAAAAACTATGTCTGTTACCTGCTCCCATTATGGACGAATGAATCATGCAAGCTCCCTGAGGATCAGGTCGAGCGGCTAACGGCTGGCTGCATATTCGCCATGCTTTATTTTTTCCTGCTGGATGATCAAGCTGACGGCCAGTTGGATGGCAAACTTGCGTCAAATCCTGCGCCTGAAGACAGTGAAAGCAGCAGCTCCTGTTCCGCCATCCCCGCCTATGCTGTCGCCTTGACCGCCCTCTTCCATGCTGAGATGATGCAGCTGTTTCAAGCGGAATTTCCAGCCGCCTCCCCATTCTGGGCGCTGTATCGGCGTTACTTGAATGAATGGGCAATCGCTATTGCAACTGAGCAGCAGCGCTCTCTGCCGAAGCCGAGCGATCCGATAGAAGCCGGGGACAGCTTCAATTTCACCCATAAATCCGCGCCCGTGAAGCTAGCATCCGCTTGCATCGCGCTAGCCGCTGGACAGGCATCGTGGATTCCGAAGCTCGATGCAAGCATCAACAGCATTCTTCTTACGCTGCAGATGGCAGATGACTGGAAGGACTGGGAGGAAGACTGGGACCATGGCAGCAACAGCAACTTGTTGATCATTCACTTGAACAATCGTTATCACGCAAGCTTGCCCGAAGGCGAGCCTCGAATCCCCCTCACCCGCGAGCAATTGGAGGATGAGCTATATCTAAAAAGCGGCTTGCGTTCATTCGCAGCCATAGCCTCCAAGCATCATCAACTGTTGTTAGATGACTGCAACATGGAAAATCAGTTAGAACATACTATGAGTCATCTCCATACATTCCATGGCACTATAACTAAACAATTAAATAATGCAGCGGAACTAATAGAAAATAAAAAATCACAATTTATTCATGGCGGATTATTTAATATTTTGTCGAATTAGGTATTTTTAGGATGGATTTATATTCTTTTGCATGATATTATTAGGAAGAAAGAACTACTACTATCGTGCGAAGGGATTGGAGATCACATGGCGAATGCGGAACTATTAAAGCAACAACTTATTCAAAAGGCATGGGAAGATGAGGCTTTCAAACAATTACTGCTCTCTGACCCGAACGCAGCTTTGAAGGACGCCTTTGGCATTGATGTACCGGCTAACTTGAAGCTGAAAGCACTTGAAGAAACCGATAATGAGCTCTACCTCGTGATTCCCCAGAAACCGAGCAATACACAATTGAAGTCTAGTAATCTTGACGCTGCTGAGGACTCTTCATGGTAACGCTCTATTAATCAAATAGTGAAAAGAACTGCCTGGCCACCATGCCTTAGCAGTTCTTTTTTTCCTCAACCTACCTGATTATACTCAGCAGCAGCAGACGGAAGCCTGATGATTGCCTCTGTCCCTACACCCTTCTGGCTGCGAAACCGCAATGTCCCATTCATAACTTCAATAATGCGGAAGGTGACCATTAGCCCCAATCCGGTTCCCTTGGATTTGTTCGTAAAGTAAGGCTCGCCTAACTTCGCCAGCGCGTCTTCTTCAATCCCTTCACCGTTATCCGCAATGCATACGACGACTTCGTCGCCTTCAACCCGTGCAATAATTCGAATCCACCCGTTACTCCGGCATGTCGCTTCCAAACTATTCTTCACCATATTAATAAGCGCCTGTTTGAACTTTGCGGTGTTGCCATTCGCATACAGATTAGGTTCAACATCCAGTTCAATCTTGGCTCCTTGCATCGTCGCAAGCGGCGACATCATCGCCTCAATCTGGCTTAGCTCATCAGTTATACAGAGCAATGTCACATCTTCCAGCTGAGGCTTGGCAAACGTTAGGAAGTCGGTAATAATGCTGGATGCCCGATCCAGCTCTTGAATCGCCATTTGCAGAAATCGCTTATCCTTCTCCTGTACAAACTTATCTCCCATCAACTGGAGAAAGCCTCGCGTCACTTGTAGCGGATTACGGACTTCATGCGCAACCGATGCTGCCAATTGGCTAATGATTTCCATCTTCTCCGAGCGCTGCAGCTCATGATTGAATACCTCCAGCTCTTTGGAGTAACGGATTACCCGATCATAATTGCTGGAAAACTGCCTGCCCATTACTGCCATTAAGGAGACAATAAAGCACAATAGCCCCCATTTCCACCACACTAAATGATAATTGTAATCGTGGTAATATCGAATAAGGTCATACATTCCCGCACACGAGAAAAGCGAAAAGCCCATTGTAATCGTTAATGCGTTTCGATTCCGTTTTATTGTGTATGCGATCGAATAGCTGGACAAAATAATAAACTGCATGACAAAAGAAATGCCCAGCATGGGAACAAGATTGATGCTACTAAATATATCATCATTGATCCTTTCAAGGGAAGCAAGTATAATTCCGATCACAGAAGCGACCGCCTGCGCGATACGCAGCTTCTTGATTATTCCGTATCGACCGCTGCCAAATACAGCTTCAAAAAATAACGTAAAAGTCGGGATGATGATGAACATGCCATAAACAAAAAGGTTGAAAATTAATTGGCCAAATTCGCCACGCGCATAGTGCTGAAATGACTCAGAGTAAGCTAAGACCATAACACCGATACATAAGAGGATGAGGCATAACGAAAACCATAACGTCACCTGCTGCCTCTTAAGGAAGAACAAGCACACCATCATAATAAGAGCCATGAAAATAAAGGTGCCGCCATAAACTAAATCTATTATTTTGTAGGATGCGTAGTCGGGTTCCAATTGTATATAACTTCCAACCAGAACTTCTGACCTCAGCGAGAGGCGGTCGTAGCTTGTACTCAGTTTGATCGTCAGCCAGTTGCCGCCATCCGTTTTATTCAGTGGGAGCAGCATATAATTCGTGTCAAATTCATCGTAATTAGTCGGCCGCTCGATTTGAAAGAAAGGTTGGGATTGCCCATCCCTGAAAATATAGATGCGCTGGCCGTAGATTTCCTTAATCCAGATTGCAGGCGTCACCCAGTCGAGTTCGGGCAGCTTCAATCGAACCAATGCATTGCTCACGCCATCAGGCTTGTCAGGCATTGGATGCTGCGCATCCGCCCTCAACCATCCTTTATCGCCAGCAACCCGGCTGATCGGTTCCGCCGCTTCAGCATCAGAAAGCCACTTATACTCCCAATGTGTGATCGAGACAGCTGGCCGTTCCACCGCGTTAGGCTGGCCTGCAGCTTCAGCAAAAGGTGCGATACAGCCTATCCCTATGACGATCATCACTAGCCATAACATTAGATTAACGAACGCTTTCATAATAAGCCCCCAGTATCCAATTAGAGCAAAATATAGAAATGGCGAGAAATTACCCCGATATTATCTCATCTCCTATCATTCGACAGTATTCGATATTTTCCCTGCCGAAAGTAGCATTTTTATACAAATTTAATGTTGTCCGTCGCTTCGCATGGCACACACAAAAAACCGGCCATCACTAAGGTTCAATCCCTTGTAAAGGCCGGCTTCTTCTCACTCATGATGCGAATGTTATTTGCTGCCAATCAATTTGAAATCATCATAATGGAAACCAGGTGCAACGACGCAAGATACGAGTACAGGCTCATCGCCAAGCGGGCGCGCCTTCTGCCATACACGGGCAGGCACTAACGCTTGCGGATGTTGGCCAGCAGCTATATCAGCACCGAGAATGATGTCGGTCTCTTCTCCTGGCAATTCGCCGTCGCCGCCTAGCGTCAACAGCAGCGGGCTGCCTGAATGCCAGAGCCACAGCTCATCGGATAGAACCGTGTGCCATGCGGATTGCTCTCCCGGATGAAGGACAAAATAGATCGACGAGGCTGAGAAACGTGGACCCGAGTAGTCCCCGCCCAATGTTTCCTGCGGAATTGTAAACGATGCTTTCCACAATTCTTTGTACCAACCGCCTTCTACATGCGGCTTCAGCCCGAGTTGCTCTACAAGCGGCGAAATTTCGATTGTTGCGGTTTTCGAATTGCTCATCTCCCTATCACCTATCCAATCTCTCTATTTGGTCACTCGTTATAGTTTAGACCGAAAAAATTGGAATGTAAATGGAAGATCATTGATCTCCTGAATGAAAATAGTTAGCATTGTATGGCGCAATTAATCCGAGCTGATCCGACAGTTCGCTTCGAATGGCCGATTCAATCGTTTCAATCACCCGCTCCGGCGCCATCAAGGTCGTATAGCGCCAGCCGATCTCCTTTTCCCATATTGCGCTCGCCAGCGTATCCAATGGAGTCGTATAGACAGGCTGGAGCTTGCCATACCATTGGGACATGTAAAGCGAAGAACGATAGCGCTGCTCATTCTCCAACTGGTACTGGATATACGCCCACGCAGCTTCCTTGTTCTTGCTCTGCTTCGGTATCGCGTACACCCAACCCGAGAGGACGCCGTACTGGTTAAACGGAAGCCGGGTTACTTGCCACTTGTCCATTAGATCTGGCGTCCACTCGGACAATTGGTCCTTCGCCCATTCTCCGCTGACGAACATGACCAATTCGCCTTGGCGGAGCGCCTCCTGCCCAGCAGTATCCCAGATAGACGCCCCTAGCGGCAGTTGCTCTTGGTAGGAAGCTCTCGCGATCCGCAGCGCATCGATATATTCGCTCGTGTTGCGCACGAAGGAGCCATTCGACCGGAAAAACCCGTTCGCCAATCCATAAATCTCAAAAGGATCAGTCGGCTGCTGCATTGCACGTTTGCCTTTCTTCGCCAGCACCCTGACCATCTGAAGCCAACGTTCAGCACTTTCCATATAGATGCCAAGCTTTTCTGGGTCGCTTGGGAACCCATTCTCCTTCAGCACATCTGCCCGGTAAAAGGTAACGCCCGCGTGCAGCGATCTTGGCATGAATACAAGCTCCGCGCTCCCTAACGAGCTGAACCGCTCCAAGCTAAGGCCAGGAAAGTAACGATTCGCTGCTGCAACTGCATTGTACGGCGGCTGCGACAAATCCTCGAACGTATCAAAATTAATGAGGCCTTTCATCCTGTCATATTCAAACTCTATTAAATCTGGCGGGTTGCTGCTATCCAGCGCATCCAATATTTCATCGACAGAGCCGCTCGACGTGCCTTCCCTTTGCATCTTAACGTTATGGCTTTTCTCGAATGGCTCAAAACCCGCTTCCTCAAAAGTATAGGAGGTTAATAGGTGCAACGTTTGGCCTTCTCCCGTCGCTGCTTGTTTTGCTGATTGGACGGCAGGCCCCTCGCGAAAAACATGCTGCACCGGCGTGCAGCCCTGAATAAGCAACATCACGCTCAGCAGCACAACTCCCGCTCGCATCCCCTTCCCCTTGTTCATCGCCCTTCCCTCCCAAACCACTTGCTTACCTTTTGCGCCGGCAGCGCTTTGCTGTAATAGTACCCTTGCTGCAAGCAGCATCCGGCAGCCTTCAATGCCGCCGCTTCGCCATTCGTTTCGACGCCTTCCGCAACGACAAGCCAATTCCTCGCTTGGGCGAGCAGCATCATCGTATGGATGATCGATAGCTTGTCCGTGTCTTCCTCCAGCCCATGAACGAAAGTCCGATCAATCTTAAAGCCATCGACTGGCATGCGATTCAATAAACCTAACGAGGAATATCCCGTGCCAAAATCATCGATCCACACCTTCACGCCGCGCTGTTTCAGCCGATGTAGCTCAGCTATAACCCGCTCCGGATGCTTCGCGAATACTTCCTCCGTAATCTCGACCTCCAGCAATTCAGGCGGGATGCCCGTTTCCGTCAATAGCTGCTCCAAATAATCCACGATGCCATACAGCTGAATTTGGGTAGGGGACAAATTAATCGCCACCGGAACGGCCGCCTCCCCGTTATTTTGCCATTCCTTGATCTGCCGGCACGCTTCCCTGGCGACCCATTCCCCGATCGGCTTCAGCAATCCACAGCTCTCAGCCATCGGAATGAACAGCCCCGGAGAAACCAGGCCCTGCTCAGGATGTGTCCATCGCAGCAGCGCTTCAAGCGATATAACCCGTTCGCTCTCCCGATCATAGATCGGCATGTAATGAAGCATAAGCTGCTGGCGGTCCACTGCCTTGCGCAGCTCAAATTCAAGCCGCATCCGATGCGACAAGTCAGTTGTTGGCGGGGTAAAGAAGCAGTACCCGTTGCCTCCGATCGCTTTGGAATCATACATGGCGAAATCAGCATTTTTGACAATCGTCTCCGCCTCATAGCCGCTAATAGCTGACGAGCCAATGCCTATGCTTGCCGTCACATATAGCTCCTCTCCACCAATGTGGAATGGATTCTCCAAATCAGCAAGCAGCTCGATCGCCAGCGTACGGGCTTTCTCTTCCTCCGCGATTAGCACGAGCACGAACTCATCGCCCCCTAAGCGGGCCATAAACATATGCGGATCCAAATCCCTTGAGAGCCGCACCGCTACCTGCTCTAGCAGCAAATCGCCGACAGTATGGCCAAGCGTGTCATTAATATGCTTAAACCGGTCCAAATCGACGAACATCACATAAACTTCCTGCCCTTGGCGCTTAGCCTGCCCAACGGCATTTTGCAAATGTTCATTAAAGTGAAGGCGATTCGGCAAGCCAGTCAACGAATCATAGTAAGCCTGCTCTCTTGACTCCATAAACATCGAGCTCAGCTTCTCAGTCACAACGCGAAAATTGCCCACGAGCCAGTTAATTTCCTCCAGCTTGGATTGCGGCCACATCGGCGCCACGCCTTCCTTCACCTTATCCGGAATGCCGCCAGACACCAGGGCAAGCCGGTGAACAGCACGCACCAGAAACCGATGTATAAACAACGCGAACAGCCCAAAAATGACACTAATATATAAACTGCTCACTAGCTGCGCAGCATAGACGCCGTACATCTCATTGCGATACGTATCGAGCGGCAAGCGGACATGCAGAATAAAGCCGTCCATATAAACGGAATAGATATACGACATCTTCGTCCATTGGGCACCTGCCAGTTCTGGCCTTGACGGCTCCGGCGACCAGGTTTGCCCATGCAGCGAACCGTACTCTTGCCGAGCAATAAGGCTATGCCACTGCTTCATCGGAGCAGTCCCATTCGACACATTCAGCAGTTGCCGCCCATCATGCGAAGTTAATATAGCTTCATAAGGAGCAGACGATAGCACGTTTCGTATCAGATTATGTGCGGCCGCCCGCTCAAGGTAACCGTTAAGCCGAAGCCCCCGGCGCTCCGCCTTCGACATCGCTTTGAACCCCAATTCCAGCGTCAAAGCCGACTGGCTCGCCTGACGGCTCAAATCCCGCATCATATTCTGCTTGAAGGTATGTCCGCCGCTAATGAAAAACAGCATGGAGGAGCCTAACATTGCAGCTAATGTAAGATGCAGTAGCGCACGGGAAATTCGCAGCGTAACAACCTGCCCTTGCTTAGCATGGCCGAATAGCATGCCAGCCCGCCCATATACAGCTGCGAATTCAGCCACGAGCGCATTCCCTAGCCCACTGGCCATCACCGCATAGGTGAAAAATAATGTTTCCTGCGTAGGGCGGCCCGCATCAAACTGGATAAACAGCTGCATCGGGATGCCGATACAGAGCCAATAAAGGGCACTAGCGCCGATTAGCCCAAGTCTCGGCCAACGGCTCACTAGCGCCATAGCAATAACGAGTTCACCTGTATGGAGCAAAAAGGCCGAACTAGGCGGCATAAAACATAGGATAGCCCCATGTACAAGCACGAGCATTAACAAGCCTGCCCGCCACCCGAGCAGTTGGGACGTTAACAGGATAAGCGCCGCGCCGCACGAAAAGCCTATCCCGAAAAACAGCTCCACGGGATAGGCGTATGAGAAATAAGCCGCTAGGCCTACTAATATAAATACGATTATTAATCTGCTAATTCGAACAGTTGGGAGTAGATTCGTCATGGTGTCTCCTTCTAGATGCTGAATCCGTGATCTTAGCTGCATTGGCCCGTTTAAGCTGGACGCCCTATATCCTTTTCATCGGCTAAAATAGGGCGCTAATCGAGTGAATTGGATGGATTCTACAGCAATTCTTACACTTTTTCAGGAAGGATATCTAATCCAGCAAATAAAAAAGGAAGGCGCTCGGCGCCTCCCTAACCATATATTCCCTTAGCTATGAAAATGAATTAGGCATAATGCTCGGCAACTAGCGGCCGAACATGAACCGCGCACACCTTGAAGCCCGGCATACGGCAGGTAGGATCAAGCGCTTGGTTCGTCACTTTGTTCACATTTTGCACATCGCCCCAATGCATCGGAACGAAAACCGTATCCTCGCGAATGGTGCGCGTTACCCGGCAGCGAACGACAATTTCGCCGCGGCGGGACGTTAGCGTAACGAGCTGGCCGTCTGTAACGCCAAACCGCCTTGCCGCATTCGGGTGAAGCTCGACGAACGACTCAAAATCGCGCGAAGCGAGTGTATGGCTGCGCCTCGTCTGGACGCCAGTCAAGTAATGGCTAAGAACGCGCCCTGTCGTCAGATAGATCGGATAGGCTTCATCCGTTCGCTCATCCGGGAAGTGATTCTCGACCGGAACAAGCTCCGCCAACCCGTCTGCATGGGCGAATGATTGTTCAAATAGCCGTCCATTGCCAACGTGATCAGTCGACGGGCAAGGCCAGTAGACGCCTTCCTCACGGCGCAGCCGATCATACGTAATGCCGTAGTAATCCGCCACCCCGCCTTTGCTCGCAATGCGCAGCTCTTCGAAAATATCTTCAACATCAGCGTATTCAAAGTACTTGCCCCGTCCTAGCCGCTCTGCAAGATCACATAGAATCCGCCAGTCATGGCGCGCCTCCCCCGGAGCTGGGCGATCGCCTTCCCGCAGCAGCACACGCCCTTCCAAATTCGTCAGCGTGCCTGCGTTCTCGAGATATGACGTTACTGGCAGGATGAGGTCAGCCGAGCGCGCTGTCTCTGACATGAACATGTCAGCCACGACGAGAAACTCCAACCGTTCCATCGCTTCCTCTACGAGGTTCGCATTCGGATTGGATACGACTGGATTCGAGCCCATGACGATAAGCGCCCGAATTTCGCGTTCATGAACTTTTTCCATCATTTCATAGGCAGAGACGCCTTTGCCGGGAAGTTCGCTTGGATCAATGTTCCAAACGCTAGCGATATATTCGCGGTGGGTCTCGTTCTCAATTAAGCGATAGCCCGGCAGTTGGTCAGCCTTCTGCCCGTGCTCGCGCCCGCCTTGGCCGTTGCCCTGTCCCGTTACCGCGCCATAACCGCAACCTGGCTTGCCGATCTTGCCGGTCAACAGGGTTAGGTTTAAGAAATTGCGAACGGCCATAAAGCCATCCGTCTGCTGCTCGACGCCGCGTGCCGTAAATACCATCCCCGTTTCGGCTTTGCCGAAGGCGATTGCTGCCTTACGAATCGATTCTGCCGGAACGCCGGATAGCTCCGCGATCTCCTCAACGGATTGCGTTTCAATATGCGTACGCAGTGCATCATAGCCTTTGGTCCGGGCGCGAACGAATTTCTCGTCTACTAGCCCTTCCTCGATGAGCGTGCGCAGCATGCCATTCGCCAGCGCTGCATCCATGCCCGGTTTCACGCGCAAATGCAGGTCTGCCATCTTCGACGTACCCGTCTCACGCGGGTCAATAACGATAATATAAGAGCCATTTTCTTTGGCTTTCGTAAAATACGGCGTCAGCGTAGGCTGGCACTCCGCAATGTTCGTTCCTGTCAGGATAATGCACTTCGCTAACGGAATGTCAGAGAGCGGATTCGTTAAGCCACGGTCAATTCCGAACGTTTTGTTGCCAGCTGAGGCAGCCGCGGACATACAGAAGCGGCCGTTGTAATCAATATAGCGGGTGCGAAGCGCCACTCGGGCGAATTTCCCTAGCAGATAAGCGGACTCATTCGTCAACGAGCCGCCGCCATACAAGCCAATCGCATCCCTGCCATGCTGGCCTGCGATCGCCTCGATCCGCTCCGCCATCATCGCGTTCGCTTCTTCCCAAGAGATTCGCTCGAACGCGCCGCCCCGTCGAGCCATCGGGTACACAATCCGGTCATCGCTAACGGCGTGTTGGTAAGCGTTCATGCCTTTGACGCATAGACGCCCTTCGGATGCCTTGTTTGGCTTCGCCTCAACCGAATATTGTACAGCAGGCGCGTACTGGCCATAGCCAAACGCCGGCACGCTGCCGCCTAAAGCTGCCGAGGATGCATCAGGCATATACTCGGTCAGCCGCATTTTGCACTGCACGCTGCAAAATGGGCACTGCGTCTCCATGACGAAGGGGCTAGCCGAAGCCCCTTGATTTGCTCCTTGCACGTCTTTTACGGGTTGCGTATTCATCCTCGTCACCTCGCAACAGCCTTCGGCTGCTCTTCGCTATTGGTTATATGATCTATCGTTCCATTCGCTCGTATGGGTCCCACCGCCCGCGCGAGCAACGCTCGGCGGCTTCGCGGATCAAGCAGCCGTTCCCGCACCTGCACGGCACCGGTACGATCTAGCCATTGCCAGAGCGGCTCACCGAAGTAAGCCTCCTCGCTGTACAACTGCAGCAGCGCCGCTACCGTATCCGGCGCTGCCCCCTCCTCCTGCTCGGTGAAGAGCAATTTCGCTTCCTTCACCTCAGGGCTAGCGCTGCCGCCGGCATAAAGCTCCCAACCGCCAGGCACGCCGACAAGGCCAACGTCGCGAATGAGCGTGCCTGCCCGGTGTAGCGGGCTGGCTGAGACGCCTGCGCTAACCGAGGCTGGCAATTGCATCCGTTCCAACCGGCGTTCCAGTGCTGCGCCGAGCGCGACGGAGTCACGAAGCGCGCCGCGCTCATAAGAGGAGCCGCCACAGGTGACGACGGATGCTACTGGCCGGCCATGCGCCGCTTGTGCAACTGGCACGCCGAGCGCTTCTGAAGCGTTCGCTGCCGCTTGTGCGTTCAAGCCGAGCAGCTCAAGCCGGCCATCGCCGTTCATTTTCGCCAACGGCACGCCGTAACGCTCGATGACATCCGCAATCCGCCGCAGCTGCTCCGCCGTCATGACGCCGCCATACAGCCGCGGCTGTATCGCATACGTCCCGTCTGCGAGCACCGGATACGAAGCAGCTGTTTCAGTTGCTGCGAAATCGGGCTCGGCAGCAGTTACGCCGACATAGTACTGAACCGCCGGGCGGCAAATGCCGCAGCCTTCCGGCGTGCGCCAGCCGAGCGCCTTCATCGCGTCCGCAGCGCTTGCATAGCGCCCAACCGCCGTCGCCGCCTTCAACTCTTCCCGCCCAAGCGAAGTACAGCCGCATACCGGCAGCACTTGCTGCTCTTCCTCGTCACCGCTTTCCAGCGTCACTTTCAATAGCGAGGCGACGAGCGGCTTGCATCCGCCGCAAGAGCTTGCTGCGCGCGTGCACTCGCGAACTTGCTCGAACGTATCGAGCCCCTTTTCGCGAATCGTCGCGACGATGGCACCTTTTGTTACACCATTACAGGAACAGATCGTTTCCGTATCCGCTAGCGAGCATATATAATCATCTCCGCTAGCACCGCCTGAGGAGGATGCAGCCTCCGCTTCCAGCACAGATATATCCGCCCGTTGTTTCACATAACCGAGCAGCTTGTTGCCATCCGCACTGTCTCCGAACAATACCGCACCGACAATGCGATTGTTGCGAATGCCGATTTTTCGGTACGTTTTGCGTATGCCGTCGAAGTTCATCATGGACGTGTGAAGCTCAGCATCCTCAATATCGCCGGCCGAGAACACATCCACGCCCGATACCTTCAGCTGTGAATACAGTACAGACCCCGTGTATCCTTCCGTTTCTTCCCCGCATACTGCACGGGCAAGCACCTTCCCTTGCTCATACAATGGAGCGACGAGCCCATACACGATATCGCGATGCTCTGCGCATTCGCCGACCGCATATATATTCGGAACACTCGTTTCCATCCGGTCGTTGACGACGATAGCCCGATTAACTTCGATGCCGCTATCCATTGCCAACCGCACGTTTGGACGAATCCCTACTGCAACTACAACCAGATCAACAGCAAGCTTCGTGCCGTCCGTGAACTGTAGCCCTTCCACTCGTTTCTTGCCCGTAATTCGTTCTGTATTCTTTTCCAGCAAGAACTTCATGCCTTGGCTCTCCAGCTCTCGCTTGAGCATGTCGGCTGCGCGCCTATCTAGCTGGCGATTCATCAGATACCGATAGTTATGAATGACATGAACGTCTTCCATTCCGAGATTCAACAGCCCCCGCGCCGCTTCCAGCCCGAGCAAGCCGCCGCCGATAACCGCCGCGCGCTTGAACGACTTGCCCGCTTCAATCATCGTCTGGCAGTCCTTCATATCGCGGAACGCGGTCACGCCTGGCTTATCGATGCCCGGCAGCGGCAGCATAAACGGCAAAGAGCCCGTTGCAATTATGAGCTTGTCGTACGCAGCCTTCCGGCCTTGATCGGTATAGACCAATTGGCGATCCTTATCAATTCGCGTCACAGTCTCTCCAGTATAGAGCGTGATCCCCCGATCACGGTACCATTGCCAGTCATTGATCGTAATTTCGGACATGGGTGTGTCCCCTTGCAGCACTTTCGACAGCATGATCCGGTTATAGTTTGGGTGCGGCTCGGTGCCGAATATCGTCACGTCGAACGCGTCCGGCTGCAACTGCAATATTTCTTCCACGCAGCGGACGCCCGCCATCCCGTTACCGATGAGGATAAGCTTTTGCTTCGTCATTCCGTCCCCTCCAGGTTCCTATTCGCCGCTCTACTCATTCAAGACAGGTGAAAGGATATGTGACATAGATATATTTCTAATTCAAAAGAAACAAGCATATCAGTTTTTTATGTCAGGTTATATTACACTAACTCTACTGTAACCGACGAGCGCAACACAATCAATAGCGAATAAACAGCAATATGTGTCCTGATTTCAAACGATTTAGCTACATTTTCTCACTTGATGCGACATGTCAGTATACATAACATCAATTTAAGGCGCTTTCATATGCACTCGTTAATCAGAATGGCGCTTCCCGGGTGACATATGTCGTTAAACGACATATGAAACGCAAAATGTCTTTTTTTTATTTTGAATTCACCGTTATTTCCTCGGAAATAGTCGAACGCCCTCATAACCCGTTGCGGCCTGTCAACAATGTGCTCACATGCCCATTTCCGTTATAATGAATTTTACCAACTATCGCATGATCAGGAGGCTAGACGAATCTGATGGACTATGATGAAACCCGTTGCCCGCTATGTGGAGGAGACAACCGTTGCGGACAGCTCATCCCTTCTTCTAATGGCGAAGGATGCTGGTGTATGCGCACTTCCATTCCCTCCGCATTGCTTGCGCTTGTGCCTCCCGAGCTAAAAGGCAAAGCTTGCATATGCCGCAACTGCGTGGAAGAAGCCTTGCAGAAGGAGCTGCAGCGATGAAGTTAGAACGGCTGCTCGCCATCACTATGCTGCTGCTCAATCGCAAACGGATTACAGCCAAAGAGCTGTCTGAGCGATTCGAGGTGTCACTGCGCACGATTTATCGCGACTTGGAGACGCTCAACATGGCAGGCATCCCCGTCGTGTCCTACGCCGGCATGGCTGGCGGCTATGAATTGACGGAGCGTTATGGCATCGAACGGCAGTATTTGTCGCTCGATGAGCTGCAATCGATAATGACGGCGCTTCGCGGCATTCGCACAGCAATGGATGAGACACATGTCGCCGGCCTACTCGATAAAGTAGGTGCGCTGCTGAATCATACGGAACAGCATTATGCACAGCAGCGATCGCGGGAGCTCATTATCGATATTAATCCATGGCATCAGAACGACCCTTCGGAGCCATCTCGCCTTCCGCTCATCCGGCAAGCGGTCCGGGAACAGCGGATTGTCGCCTTTTCCTACACCGATGGCCAAGGGCAGCTATCCCAGCGCAAAGTCGAACTATACAGCGTCGTGCTAAAAGGATACGTCTGGTATGCTTTTGGCTACTGCCGAATGAGAGAGGATTTCCGCACATTCCGATTGACCCGCATCATGGACCTTCGTTTGGATGGCGAACGATTCGAATGGCGGGAAGATGCAGTTGAGCGTGCCAGCAACTTACGGCTGAAGATGCCACATCGGGCTTACGAACCGATTGCGGTTTCGTTCTTATTCTCGCCAGCAGTCCGCCCCCGCGTGTTCGATTATTTCAAGCCTGAGCAAATCACCGTGCGTGACGACGGCTACTTGCTTGTCAACGCACAGCATCCGAATGAGCCGATGCTATACCGTTCCCTGCTGTCGTATGGATCCGATGTGGAGGTGCTGGCTCCCGTAGAGCTGGCGAACCGCTTGCGTGATGAAGCCCTTCGCATGGTGGCCATGTATAACAAATGAGGCTTTGGCTCGCCTGCGAGCCCTTTAGGGCAGGTTTTTCTGCCCTATTCAGGCTTCGGCTCCTAAAAGGAGCCTCTAAACAAAAGAAAAACCCTACGTTTTGAAAACCGTGGGTTTCTCTAAAATGTAAATTTCTCTCAAAACAACATGCGCTACTCCAATAAATCTCTCTCGAATACACAGCTTCCCCTACAGCATGCAGTTTGCATCCCCCGCCTACCTTACCTACCAAATATCCCTCGCCGTCTATGTCAAAATGTCAATCCCAATCCGATTCCCAGCAACATGCGAACGCATTCGCAGGAGCAGCAGCATCCTCTCCGGCCGGCGCCAGCTGCGTTGGTGGCGCCGAAGCAATCCCGAACAAACGAGGGACCGATGTAAACTGGCTCAACGCGGGATTGATGCCGCCTTTGCCCGCTTTCGCGATGGATAGATGAGGCTTCCGCACTTGCACCTGTGCAGCCGAAGCGTGCTTGCTTGCAGAACGATGCTGCGGCTCCCTTGCCGCCGAAACCGTCCCCGTTTCTTGCGGCTTCATTGCGGCAGTTGACGGTTGTTCAGGAGAGGATTCAACGTTCTCGTTCCATTGATAGCTTTCCCCGAAAATGTCCGCAAAATGCTTGCTTTCTTGCCGCCGTACTTTCCGCGCCTCTTTGCGCAGCGGAGCGGTATCATATAATTGTACCTCTTCATTAGATTCTGGCAAAACAGGTGGCACTTCCGTCGGCTTGCCATCCTCGCCTAAAGCTACAAAGGTAAGGAACGATGTCGCGCACACCGTACGGCCACCCGTCAGAAGGTCTTCTGTAACGACCCGCACGAAGATTTCCATGGATGTCCGGTTCGCCCACGTCACGAATGCGGTCAGGCAGACCGAATCGCCTTTGCGCACTGGATTCAAAAAATCGACAGAGTCAGTCGATGCCGTCACGACGGGACGGCGTGCATGCCGCGTCGCCGCAATCGTCGCAACATCATCAATATAGGCCATCAGCTTGCCACCAAAAATCGTGCCGTGATGGTTCGTATCCGGCGGCAATACAAGCGAGCATTTTACCGTGCGCGATGCACCGGCCGGCTTCGCTTCCATCGTCGGCCGGGATTGTTGTTCGTTTCTTACTTGTTTTAGTGCATTCATCTTTCATCACCCTTATTATTGATCTTACTTACTATAGGCCTGTTGAAGGTATAGATAAAATACATTTTTCGAATCGTTTTCATTCCATTTGTCTATACTTAAAATCGAACAATCCCTGCAATCCGCGCCAGCGCTGGATTAAACCACTATCATAAATTCAGCCAATGCTCGCGATCTGCCCGCCAGGAAAAAGAAGGAGTACATCGCTCATGGACATTCGCCATCTTACTTATTTTATCGCCGTTGCGCAGCACCGCAGCTTTACTGTCGCATCCCGCCACTTGAACGTGACACAGCCCACCTTATCGAAAATGGTTCGGCTGTTGGAGGAGGAGCTGGGCGCAACGCTGCTGGACCGCTCCGGCAAAACGATCCGGCTTACCGATGCCGGCGAAACGATTTTGCGCTCCGCACAGCAAGTTACCAAAGCAATGGACGATATGGCCGCCCAGCTAGACGACCTGATCGAACTCAAGAGCGGCACGATCCGAATCGGCATTCCGCCGATGATCGGGGGACGCTTCTTCCCATCGGCTATTGAGCAATTCAGCACGCGTTACCCAAATGTTCAGCTCCATCTCGTGGAGCAAGGCGGACGCCGCAACGAGCTTGATATCGACAGCGGCGATCTGGATATCGGCATCGTGCTGCTGCCCGTGGAAGGTGCAGCACGGTTTCATCTTCACCCCTTGCTGGAGGAGAAGCTCATGCTGCTCGTCCACCTTGGCCACCCGCTCGCAAACCGGACGAATTTAAAGCTATCAGAGCTGCGGGACGAGCCATTCGTGCTGTTCCGCGAAGACTTCACGCTTCGCCACCTCGTCGTCGAGCATTGCCGGACGGAAGGCTTCGAACCTCGCGTCGTATTCGAAAGCTCCCAATGGGACTTCATGACCGAGATGGTCGCAGCTAAGCTCGGCATCACCCTTTTGCCAGAATCGGTATGTCGCTCGCTCGACCAATCCCGATTTTCAGCTATCGAGCTTGATGAACCTAGAATGGTCTGGCAGCTTGCCATGGTATGGAGCAAAGAACGCTACCTTTCCTATGCGGCCCGCACGTGGATTCGTTTTATACAAGAGGAGTTAGGCAAACTCCCTGTTATCGCAGCCCCACCTACCCTCTAGAACGCGTCTGGTATCCAGTTGCCTTCGTGCCCGCTCCCCTCATTCCGTTGTGTGCACCACTCGCCGTTCACCTGGACACGAGCTCTAAAAAATTCCCATCCGCCGCCACCCGATAATGCTGCTCGCCTTGCTCGTTATACAGAATGAATCGGCGAGCAGCATCGTCATAAGAGACACCCTTGGCCGCATGAAGCGCTTCGCCTACACTCGCAGAGATAAGTTTGCCTCCCCACCGCTGGATAAGCACAACATCCAGCGGCATCCCCTCTTGATACAGCAGCTCATTCATGCCATCCCCATTCCAATCCGCTACCCTTGCTGGCGCGTTCAGAAATAATAGCGGCACAGGCATGCCATCCTTCACTTCAATATAATGCTCGACGGCGCAGTTCGCGCCGCAATAGCCCGCTAAGCAGATGTACGGCTGGCCGAACAACGCAACGGAACTAGCCTCGACTTGGCTCTCGTACGCTTCTCCGCCAATCGTTCCGATGCGGTAGACGGCACCGTCACGCTCCAGCCCGATCCATCGCTCCTCCGGATCGGCTGCTTTTGGCTGCGAAAAGATGATGAACGTGTAGCCCCTACCGCGAACCACCCCGCCACTATGATTACAATCACCAGCACAGCCGCCATATCCCCTGCTCTCTTCATCCTTGTTTCGCACGCCCCATTCCCATCTCATCTGGCGATATAGACGCGCTGGCGGCGGGAAGGTTGCACCGCAATAAGAGGCATAGTTCGCGAATTGGCACATACGATTACTCCGAATGCATGTGAAGGAGAAAATCAGAAACCCCCTATGAAGGAGGCCGTCCAATGCGCCCGCCAGATCCCAACGTGACTAACATTCGCCGTAAAGGCACTAGCCCTTGGAAAATCATTTTGAGCATCATCGGCATTCTGATCCTGATCATTATCGGCTTTAATAGCTATGCTACCGTCCAATACGGGCATGTCGGCCTGTACAAAACTTTCGGCAAGCTGAACAGCAACGTGCTCGAACCCGGCATCCACCTGAAAGCCCCATTCTTCCAGTCCGTTATTCAAGTGAACACACAAGTCGCCAAAGCCGAAACCGACTCCTCTGCCTCGTCGATGGATTTGCAGCCGGTGTCCACCCACGTGGCCGTCAACTACTCCGTCGAAAAATCAGCAGCGTTCACCCTCATGAACAATGTCGGCGGCAACTACGACAACATCATCATTAATCCGGCTGTCCAAGAAATCGTCAAGGAAGTGACCGCCCGTTATCCGGCAGAGGACCTCATCGCCAAGCGCGACATCGTTGCGAACGAAATCAGCGACCATTTGACCGCACGTCTAGCCAAATATAATTTAATCGTCAAAGAAATTAACATCGTAAATTTCAAATTCAGCGACGCATTTAACCAGTCCATCGAAGCGAAGCAGGTCGCCCAGCAGCAAGCGCTGAAAGCCGAAAACGACCTCAAGCGCATACAGATCGAAGCCAAACAGACTATCGCCCAAGCGCAGGCTGAAGCCGAATCGCTCAAGCTGAAGAAGCTAGAGGTCACAGCGGAGTTGGTGCAATACAAGCAGATCGAGGTACAGGAGAAAGCGTTGGAAAAATGGGACGGCCACCTGCCGAACGTCACGGGCGGCGCCACCCCGTTCATTGATTTGAGCGCGTTCATCGGCCCCGGCACGAAGCAAGTGGCGACAGCGCCTGCGGCAGCGGAGGAGGGAGCGCAGCGGTGAGGGCAAGGAGTTAAGGCTGAGAGGGACGAAGCCCCGCAAGTCGGATACTCCAAGGAGTGTCGCTTGCGGGGCTTGTGGTTTTATCACAGTTATATTATTTATACTAATAGTTTTGGAGCAAGTGAAGCCCACAATCTATTTGTTATTAGTGCAGTAACGCAACTGTTGTGGATCAATACTTTGGCCAATCAGGTTTTAATTCACACTCTGCGTGGGAGCGTCATCTTCCCACTCCCACCCCGTCAGATCGTTGCCCATGTTTCAATCCACGCTCCCGCATGGGGAGCGACGCAGCGGCGTCACAGGTAAGGCGTGGGTCGATTGGTTTCAATCCACGCTCCCGCATGGGGAGCGACACCCGTTCGCCGTCGTGACCACATATTGACTGTAGTTTCAATCCACGCTCCCGCATGGGGAGCGACATATTTGATCCGTATATTGTTATATCCTGCATGTGGTTTCAATCCACGCTCCCGCATGGGGAGCGACGCGGGATGCGTCAATGTCTACCACATAACTCGAAGTTTCAATCCACGCTCCCGCATGGGGAGCGACACCTGCTTGGCGACACCTCGGAATAGATGGAACTCTGTTTCAATCCACGCTCCCGCATGGGGAGCGACAGCACCCTCTCCAACCCCCTATTAAATCAAGGTTTTCAGAGTAAAATTCGCGAACCTCGCATTAACCTCTTCAAACGCCCGTCGATTTCCTCTTCAACTCCTAACAAACCCAATAACGGCGGGCTGCGCGAACCTCCTAGGAGAATCATGTGAGCTCCAGGTTCGCAAAACCAGTATACCAATTATTTGGGATTTAAAACACCCAAACAAACAGCTCTCTCATCCCAAATAGAGTGAAGTATCTCCGTATCAAGAAATCTATACGGGTTGCTTTTCGTAATAGAAACAAAGAAACGAAAACACAAGACATACAGCATCGAAACAAAGAAATACGCGATTGAAAGGTGAGTGTAAGGAATTACGAAGGATTGGGTTTCCAAGATACTAGACATCGCGGATATCGATCTTTTTGAAAAAGAGTGGATGCGCCGTCTCAAGTAAACAGGAGACTTCGTTCTTACAAATACTCGGGGAAAAGAAAGAGTGCGTTAATGAGGACAGCTATATCAAACGGCATGATTTGGAGATCACTATTCTAAAAAAGTCGCAGGCCATTATGAAAGAGGCTCTTCTTACATTAGCAGATAAAGCACTCTATCCACAGTAATTCGATTAATCGAGAAAACACAAAGACACATTGACCGTCAACGTGCTTAAAAAGTTAAAAAGCTGACACCTGTACGTTACCAGAATCAGCTTACAAAATAGTTTTTTATCGTCCCTTAATAAAGGTCGCAGCGAACGCCGCCAGGCGGTTCTTTATTATTATGAACGTGGCAAACTTCGCTAATACTGAACAAATTCGCTTAAAACTCTTCCTGCTCTATTTTCCGCCAACGAGCATTCCGTCCCTTTGTAATAGCCATTATCAAACCTTTCTTAGACATACGGTCAAGCACCTGTCGAATCGTAGGCCCTGTAATGCCGGGACAACGATCAATTAATTCCGCTAAGCTAAAGTCCCCCATCAGATGTTGAATGACTGTTTCAACTTGCCGGGATTTCCATCCTTTTGTTCGATCTAACCCACCCATACGCTGCTCGAAACGCCGATGTGCCTCAATAAGGGTAGTTAAAAAATATTCAACCCATGGACGGACATCATTAGTTTCCTCATGCCAGCCTACAGACGATTTTTGCAACGCAGCATAATACTGGTCTTTTGTATCCTCGATGCATTTTTCCAAACTTACGTAACGACCTACTTCATAACCCGCTTGATACAGAAGCAATAGAGTTAAGAGTCGGGCCATGCGTCCATTACCATCAGAAAAAGGATGAATAGAAAGAAAATCTAACACAAATATAGCTACCAGCAGAAGTTCAGGGTAAATCCCTTCTTCTCTTCTCTTACGAAAGCCTAACACAAGATTATGCATCGCCTCATTGGTTTCAAAGGCCGACACTGGCTTAAAACGGATAATCTTCTCTCCAGTTGGCAACTCTTCCGTAATATCATTGTCACTCATTTTATACTTCCCGCCACTACCAGTTGCATACTGCAATAAGTACCGGTGCATTTGTAAAATAATATTCGATATTATTGGCATATGATCAGAGGACCCGTGTATCGTTTTCAGAACATCTCGATAGCCTGCAATCTCCGATTCTGACCTATCCGCCGGCTCTACATGACCGTTCACAATATCAGTTAATCTTTTGCTAGTTACTACGATTTTTTCAATGCGGTTAGATGATTCTATACTTTGAATAACCGCCACATTTCTCATGGCTGTTAATATTTCTGATGACTGCTGAAAGTACAATGCCTGCTTTCCTTTAAATTCTGCGACACGCTGCAGCATGTTCATCGTTGTCGGTCCCCACAGCACATCTTTTAACCGATCTGATGAAAAAATCAATCTCACAAATACACCCCCTCCAAAAACATATATATACAACACACTGCAAAAAATATCTATATATAACGTGCCTATTTATATAAGAGCGGCTGATACAAACCTACTTCTTAACCCGTAATACATACGTATTGCAAAGCATTATGAGAATCAAGGACTGCCCTATCAACAATTTCCATTTTATGGATATTAGCGTTACTCTCGGCTTCGATGTAAGGATGTTTTATGGTTTCGATCCACACTCCCGTATGGGGAGTGACCAATTAATAAGGACCAATTCTATGCTGCCTTTGAGTTTCAATCCACACTCCCGCACGGGGAGTGACAGGGGCGAATTCGGAATTCAAGTAGTTACTGGTAAGTTTCAATCCACACTCCCGCATGGGGAGTGACCGCTTGTAGAAAGGCAATGCTTCGTATTCCGACAAGTTTCAATCCACACTCCCGCACGGGGAGTGACACGAATTGGACTTTTTTTCCTTTATGTTCAATCAGGTTTCAATCCACACTCCCGCACTGGGAGTGACTTGTAAGCCCCAGTGACACATCATTTGTACCCATGTTTCAATCCACACTCCCGCACTGAGAGTGACTTATTAATAAAATGCAGTGAGAAAAACTGCGAGATGTTTCAATCCACACTCCCGCACGGGGAGTGACTTGTGCGCGTTTTTGTTTTACCAACTTAATAGAGTTTCAATCCACACTCCCGCACGGGGAGTGACGGATGCGGGCATGAGCATGCGCATCGTGGCGCAATGTTTCAATCCACACTCCCGCACGGGGAGTGACAGACCTTGTATTGTGTTGTCCATGATGCGAGGAGTTTCAATCCACACTCCCGCACGGGGAGTGACATTGACGACTTTGTGGTGGATTATATTCGCGTCATGTTTCAATCCACACTCCCGCACGGGGAGTGACTCAGCATCGTCATAGTTTCCCTTTTCCTTGTACCGGTTTCAATCCACACTCCCGCACGGGGAGTGACCCGCTAGTCGATTCGACTAACGGGCGATGGAGGTTTCAATCCACACTCCCGCACGGGGAGTGACGTTAAAGGATGCCGAGCTGGATCGGATAAAAGCGGAGTTTCAATCCACACTCCCGCACGGGGAGTGACTTCTCACGGATAATGGTTATATCAGCAATTCGAGTTTCAATCTACACTCCCGCACGGGGAGTGACTAGAGTTACGCCTTTCCATTTGGACGCATTAGAGGTTTCAATCCACACTCCCGCACGGGGAGTGACAGGGCAATTATGATTCCGTCAAGGAGATCGATCGTCATGTTTCAATCCACACTCCCGCACGGGGAGTGACCCGAGTAAATTGTCCTATCTCTCCTATCGAGATGTTTCAATCCACACTCCCGCACGGGGAGTGACTCGCGCTTATCGTGACTTGCGGTCAGGTGATGCGGTTTCAATCCACACTCCCGCACGGGGAGTGACAAATTATCAAATGCTTCCCGCCGTTGCTGGTGCAGTTTCAATCCACACTCCCGCACGGGGAGTGACAAGTCCTCGGTGTCGATTATCGAATCTATCGCGAAGTTTCAATCCACACTCCCGCACGGGGAGTGACTCATCATCCAACGTTCAGCTGGCAATGTCGAAAATGTTTCAATCCACACTCCCGCACGGGGAGTGACGGAGACGTATGTCAAGACAAACCCATCGACACGGTGTTTCAATCCACACTCCCGCACGGGGAGTGACTCGCTGGCGGCACGGTAACGGTGAGCGGTTCCCTGTTTCAATCCACACTCCCGCACGGGGAGTGACGTTAGATGCGTATCACGGTGGTTACGTTGCAATGTTTCAATCCACACTCCCGCACGGGGAGTGACGGGGAGCCATTTTAATGTCCTTTACGATCATAAGTTGTTTCAATCCACACTCCCGCACGGGGAGTGACATACAGTACGCTGCTACGCTCGCGGGTATAAGGTACGTTTCAATCCACACTCCCGCACGGGGAGTGACGCTGCTCGTGATTGCTCTATCAAGCAGCCATACGATGTTTCAATCCACACTCCCGCACGGGGAGTGACTCGGCTTGCGACAAACCCGCATTCGTTTTTCGGTGTTTCAATCCACACTCCCGCACGGGGAGTGACTAACATCTCGTAGTTATGTTTTATCTAGTCTGGGGTTTCAATCCACACTCCCGCACGGGGAGTGACGCTATCCAATCACGCTACTTACGAGCATATTCGATCAGAGTTTCAATCCACACTCCCGCACGGGGAGTGACTATGACGCCGGACCAAACACAGTATCCGCTTAGGTGGTTTCAATCCACACTCCCGCACGGGGAGTGACAACATGGGTGGATTTTTTGCTATTGTATACTATTGTTTCAATCCACACTCCCGCACGGGGAGTGACGAGCGTCGCGCCTTAAGCAGCTACATAGCCTTTAAGTTTCAATCCACACTCCCGCACGGGGAGTGACTATGGTGGATGTAATTAGATATTTTCCCGGTGGGTTTCAATCCACACTCCCGCACGGGGAGTGACCAGTATTCCATTGTGCGCCTCCTTTAAGTCATGGTGTTTCAATCCACACTCCCGCACGGGGAGTGACGTTGTTGATGGTGACGTCAACCGCGTTAAGGATTTGTTTCAATCCACACTCCCGCACGGGGAGTGACCGCCCCACGTCTTCTGGATGAGATGATTTAGACGAGTTTCAATCCACACTCCCGCACGGGGAGTGACACCAGAGCATTCTGCTTGCCCTAACACTCCCAACTGTTTCAATCCACACTCCCGCACGGGGAGTGACGGGCGACGACGATGATGGTAAAAAGGGCGATGATGTTTCAATCCACACTCCCGCACGGGGAGTGACCACCTTTTTTTATTTTTATTTAATATTGCTAAAAGTTTCAATCCACACTCCCGCACGGGGAGTGACGATGCGTTACCTGAGATCCCCGAGCCGGGACCGTGGTTTCAATCCACACTCCCGCACGGGGAGTGACCGTCCTCATTCAATTCCTTATACAGACTCGACAGCGTTTCAATCCACACTCCCGCACGGGGAGTGACCTGGCTTGACTTAAATCTATCAGATTGTGCGAGAGTTTCAATCCACACTCCCGCACGGGGAGTGACGTGCTAACGATCCTCATCACAATGGTATTCGGTAAGTTTCAATCCACACTCCCGCACGGGGAGTGACAACCAAGCCAAAAATATTGCGCCAGCGCAACCCATTGTTTCAATCCACACTCCCGCACGGGGAGTGACGTGGGTTGGCTATGTGGCGTTGCGCCTACTGTAAGGTTTCAATCCACACTCCCGCACGGGGAGTGACATGTTTAGCATGTCGATACTAAAGTCAATCGTTGTTTCAATCCACACTCCCGCACGGGGAGTGACTGCAACGCTTTATATGGACTTGCGGCGAAAAGGGGTTTCAATCCACACTCCCGCACGGGGAGTGACCGTCCGCGACTTGTCTGGAGCGTCTACCGTCATCAGCGTTTCAATCCACACTCCCGCACGGGGAGTGACATACTCGGGGACGCGTAAGATGGCTGGATATGAGGTTTCAATCCACACTCCCGCACGGGGAGTGACTGCCACCCTTGAAATGCCTTGATATTCGCGGCTTTAAACGTGCTTTTTCGCGAACCTCTTCAAATCACCCAAGGGCGGGTACTTCATTTCATACAAAAACCACTCAAACCCTTGTCCCCACTGATGCGCGAACCTCCCAGTGATTTTATGTGCGCTTAGGGTTCGCGCAAGACTAGTCCAGCAACAATAACCCTTCAGGATCATACCCTGGCTTCGCCCCTACGTGTTCAACGCGGTTTCGCCAATTTTTCCCGAGCATGTAATATCGTAAGCTATCACGTTTCGGATCAATCGCGTCTTCCAGTTTGACTTTCAACTGCTTGAACTGCAACGGATCTACTAAACATTCAAAGACGGAATTTTGCACACGTTGTCCATAAGCAAGGCACAGCTTCGCTACTTCGCGAAGCCTTCTTTTCCCCTCCGCCGTTGTCGTCTCTACATCATAAGTGACCAGCACCAGCATCGGCTTCCCCCTATCTCCACAGGAACGGCGGGTATGTTTCCAAATCGCCCCTCACATATCTGGCGAGCAGTAAGGCCTGTACATACGGCAACAACCCGAGCGAAATTTTCTCTTTCAGAAAAGGATGCGTAATCTCCTCTTGCTTGCGTTTCTGCCATGCAGCGATCAGCTCTTTTTTCAGCTCGGGCTTGAGCAGCACCGCCCCATTTTCTTTAATGAGAAATTGTTTGGCATCGACTTGTTTGCGATTAACCAAACTAAGAACAAGTCGATCGACCAGATACGCACGAAGTTCCTCCATGACGTCCAGCGACAGGCTTTGCCGACCCGGGCGATCCCGATGAAGAAAGCCAACTTGCGGATCAAGTCCGACAGTTTCCAACGCAGCAGTCACATCGTTCCGCAGTACGCCGTACAGATACGATAACATCGCATTGATTCGGTCAAGCGGCGGTCTTCGGTTTCGCCCTCGCAAGAAAAAATCCTTTTTGCCCACAAGAATCAACTGATCGAAAGCCGAAAAATAACGTCTCGCCGCGTCTCCCTCCAGCCCTCGCACATCATCTAAAGTCGTAAGCTTCATGATCTTGCCCAGATACCGCTTCAGAAACTCTGATTCCCTGGACACCGTTTCCGATTTGATTTCATCAGCATGATCACGCAGCCCTCTATTGAGCACTACTCGGGAGTTAGCTATTTTGGCAAAAATAAACGCTCGGGCCAGCCCTACTGCCTCCGTTCCATCCGCCATCTTGTATTGTCTGCGCCTTAATAGCACATTTCCTTTAACCGCACCCTGAACCCGAGCAAGAAACTGCCCCGATTCTTTGTGAAAAGACAGCGCTACTCCACGCTCCGCACACAGATGCATCAGCGCGGGACTGGCTCCAGCATGCCCGAATGTTATGATCGCTTCGAGATTATGGATTGGAATACGGAACGCTGGCCGCTCCTCCATTCTCACAACCACATTCTCCCCATCCCGGGCCAAATAGCTATCCGGATTCGTTACATACAGCGTGTTCAACAGCTTACGCATCGCGATCCTCCTTCGATCCCGCAACCAACGTCAGATAATTCTCTAGATACCCGGCGGTACGCTTACCGAGCATTTTGGGCTGGCAGCCTTCATAAAGCGAGCATCGCTCACAGCGTTTGTCATAGGAAGCAACGGGCGTTCTTCCTAAAGCTATCCAATCGTGCATCTCCCCCAGCAGCGTCTCCGCCTGGTTCCTTAGCGATGTATCGATATCAACGCGTGTGCGCCGTTCAATTTCTCCGTAAAATAGCGCGCCTTCCTCGATCTGCACACCGAACATCTCTTCCAGACATAAGGTCTGTACGCATAATTGCAATTCATCGTGAGCGCCTTTCTTCGGCTTGCCGCGCTTATACTCGATTGGATACGGGCGCCACAGTCCTCTCCTCGCCGGAATAGCAGCGCCTGGCTCCTCCCCCGTACACCGATGAAACTCCACTACATCAGCTACGCCATAAACGCCGAGCCGATGAGAAACAAGCGGCATGGAGCGCGCAATAATGAGATCGCCCCGTTTTTCGCCGATGCAGGGGTTGTCCGCTTTCTCGTGCAGCCGCTGGCCTTCGAATGTCAGCACATTGTCCGACCAGTACTGCTCGATATGAATGAGTGCCCATTGCCTTTTGCAGAAAGCGTAGTGTTGGATGCCTGACAGCATCAGATAATCATCTTCGTGTCTATCTGCCATCAAGCTGCTCAACCTGCAGTCCTTCCAACGGCTGAATGACAAACTGATAATCCGTGTAGGATCGTGGCTCGGCAGCTAACCGCTCTACCAGCAAAGATCGGTGCACTTTAGCCGACGAGTACTGCCCCAGTTTAGAACGATGCTCCCACCAATACACATGATGAATCTCCATACTGCCTTCCGGTCGCGCAGATGAAGCATCATTTTCAAAGAGTGAGATAAGCGCTTCTTTCACCTTAATAGCATCACCATTCGTAAATCCGGTCTTTTCTGCTAATTGGGGGTTGATACTGCCATAAAAAATATATACACCCGAATCAACACGATGCTTCATCCCCATCGTATCCGATCCCTTACTCGGTCCCGGTTCAGAGTTAACACTTTTTGTGATTTGCACACTTGCAATATCAATCGGATCAATACTAGTGGCAGTATGAATCGATACTGGCCCACGCACACCGACGGAAACACCCGACCCTTTATCCGCCTTAAACGCGAATACTTGACCAAAGCTGCGAACATCAATCCATTCCTGACAAGCAATTCGAGCAAAATCATCATTGGAGACTGTCTTGGATTTAAACATCTTCCCCAGTTCAATATTTGCTTCCGCACGTTCTCTTAAGCTGCCGAACTCATCCACTTTACGGTCATTGGACTGGACAAATATCGATTCTCCCATGTCCTGCAGCCGATTGCGAATTTTCCGTTTAAGTGCAACATCAGATATTTCCCCATGCCCATCATAGTTTTGCCGCGGACGATTGCCATTCAGCGGGTCCCCATTCGGATTAGCCTTAGTCACGGACAATACGACAGCAAAATCAATTTTATGATTCAATGTGGTCATCTTTAATCTCTCCTCTGAGTTCAGATTGTTGCGTTTGCTGAGCTGCCGCTTTCGGTGGATACAGCGCGTGCCTTTGGCTGTAATAACCAAGCAGGTAGATATTGGACAACGGCTTGTTCGTAAAGCTTTCGATAGGCAATCGAGAGCCGATCTCGTCAATCAACTTGACCCATTTGGTAGCCCTAACTCCTAATTTAGCCTGGTAAGGCTGTAAGCTAGCTTGTATCGTCTCCCAAGTTCGAGCCGGATGTCTTGAGAAAGCATTCATATAACGAATGGCATTGGTAGCTCGTTTCTCGTCTTCCAAAGCAAAACGTTCAAACACGTCAGCGACAGCCAATAAACGGCCGAATAAATAACTCCGATCATCAATACTTTCATCTAACGCCACATCTAATCTCTCCCGTCTATTAATTAATGAACACGCAATACTCAGCGTCTTCTCCCACTCCCAGCTTTCTATTGCAAGCGGGTTCGATGCTCGGCGTGCCGCACTCGAGACGATATCCTGCGGTATTGACCGACCATCAATAATGCAAGGAAGCATTCGTTCCATTAAGCCTTTGACCACTTTCTCACTGGCTTTGGGCCCGTATGCGGCAAAAGCTATATCCTTCGTAGCCGGCGCCCCATAATATTGCACAGCCTTCCCTATGTCATCTTTTCGATATCGATGCAGCCACATGCAGGACGAGTGCCAGTCTATCAGCCTATTGATATAAATTTCTTTATCCATGTTACGGTAGTACAATACTGCCATCCGTCCCGTAGTAGCGGAATCAAGCACTAGAATGTTAACTTTCACATGCGGATTGGCAATCCGTCCGCGATAGCCGTCCAATGCTTTAGCGAACTGTTTAGCGTATTCTGGATTGGTATAAGAGATAGCTTTACTAACCTCAGCTTCCTCTTCCCCGTAGTCAAAAAAACCATCGTCCGGATCAAGTTGATCCAGTTCTTCATTCCCCCAAGTTAGAAAAACACGCTGGTCAATCATTTTACCTTGGCGGTTAATCAGCCATTTAAGCGCATTATGCGCCTTCTGGGAAACTTCGTAGCTAATGTTGGCCGCCTCGCCACTCTCCGCAAACCGCCCGCGGTACGTGAACCCGCTCGTATCATTGGAGGAGATCAGCTTCGCCTTATCAGCCGCATTCCTGATTTTGTTGGCATGCTTCTCCGTAGCCGGGAGTGATTTCCCCGTAACGTAACAGAGATCCTCGTCTCCCAAACGCTCATTGTAATAACATATAAATGATTGATACATCTCCGGGTCTTTCCAGACTGGAATATGGATTTTTTTGTCAGGTGAATACACATCAAACCTCACGAACGCACTCGTCTGTTCCCCGGCAACTGCCGAGAAGATAGGCGGCTTGTCCCCATAATGTTGTTCGGCTTGCTTGTCCCATTTGTCTATGAGTTTCTTGTTGGAGTCAATGTAGAGGATTCTTGGGTGGTGTTGCACGAGGTCTTCGATTAATCTTCCTTGGCGCAAATAAGCGTAGATGCTCTTTAATTTTGGAGTCGCGTAAGGTGACTCCGCCCAAGCTGCTAGCTGTTGGATGTAGTGGGGGAAAGGCTCTTCTTTTTTAATTTGCCCGCCATATGCAACATAGTCTCCCGCAACATAGCTTAACTTGTCGTGAAGCGGGTAAGGTGCAATTTTCGAGCCTGCACGGCTGGCGGAGTCTTCCGTACATGGAATCAGTGTATTCGCATTGTTCTTATCAATAACTGTAGCAGAATGAAACTCGCCCGACTCAGTAATAAGCACTTCAATATGAGCATTTTGCGTCGTATGTGAAACCGGAAGCAAGGTATATTCCCTTTCGTTACGTGTGAGTTCAATAACGCCCACTTGATCCGAATTGGATTTGTAGGTGTTATATAAATTGAGCAACCAGCTCATGAACTCCCCTCCGCTTCCAACTGCGCAAATAATTCATCAGCAGACGTGACAGAGTGTTGGTCAAAGTGCTTGGACTCCATTTTGGATACTACGCGTACTTGACTGCAAGCTTCAGGTCGGTCGAACTGAATAACGCCGTTTCTCATAACGGGATTCCACAGCCGTACCTCTAACTGGTTTCGGCCCGTTTCATCTGGGTAATTTAATCCATGTACCATATTTCCGAAATGCAATTCGCCATAATTGTCATAGAAGCCGTCACCCTCGCCAAAAACACACGGCTCTACATAAGCTTGGCATTCTCGCGTTCCAAGGTATATATCTCTTCGCCCTCCGGCATGCAGTGAACGTTTAAGGATATTGTGATGCTTATTTTCGTTGCGATCGTATGCGAGATCCGGTCGATGCAGATTGAAATCGAAATGGGCTCGGACTTGATAGCGAGGCGATCTTAAATAAGTGTAGTTAGCCAATGTATTGCCTCCGCCGTACTCCAACGGTCGGATTCCTTTAGACTCCATACGAATTGGATTCATAACTCTAACCTCATCCACAATGATGAGCAGAGTCGGTTTCCAATATATAGACTCAACTATCCCTTTTAGCGCCTGGTAGGAAGGAATCTGATAGCTTAGTTTTTCCCCTCCAAGCTTAGTCAATGGGTCTGTAAACAAGGCATACTCCCCATAAACAACAAATTCAATTCCGTTTCGCACACCAACACCTCCTTTTTTCTGAATTTCCAACATCTGTATCTTAACTAAGAAATGAACTTTTCGTCAATATGCATTTAAGACATTATATGAATTCCTTCGATAAGTACGTTTGTGCTATAATTAACCGTCGCTGCCTTCTTAGCGTGGATTGAAACATATAATGTCTGAAATGAGAAACCTATCTTTCATCAGATAGGTTTCATTTTTCACCATAGGTATAGTCCCCACTCGCCGTTATTTTCAATGTTTACCCCATAATCCTCGTTGTAAGCCGTCTCCTTAAGTGCTAACACATTCCCTTCCAGCAATGGGATCAGAGCATTATCCTTCTCCAATTGTTTCAGTTCATGATCGAACAAGTTAACCGTATACCTCTGTGCTTTACGAAAAGCCTTTGACAAATTTGAAATTGAAATCGAACCATTCAAGCAAGCTATTATTTTTTTGCCTTCCTCATCAAAGGGCACAATCACCGAAGTCGTCGGACTGTCAATTACCCGGAAATTATTCGCTCCTGTACGATAACTGTTGACGTTAAAAAGCGATAACGGCTCCTCTCGATTATGCTTGTATGCTTGCGCCCTTGTCTTTCTAGGAGAATACAACAGGTCCGTCATATTCTGCTGAAGACTTGGAATGAAATAGTTTAACTTGATTTGAAAGGCCGTATAGAACGCTTTGAAATAATGTTCCATCGCTTGGACAGACAGCACATGGCCCCCATGACAATTTGCTTCACGTTTAAGATCCTTTAACATTCGAAGTGTTATTTTTTTGCCTTCCGCTATTTCGGGCAAATTAGATAACTTTTCCTCTGCATGATCAATAATGTAGACATTTTGCAGTTTGTATTCCCTATGGCGATTACATCGTCCTGCAGCCTGCGCAATGGAATCGAGACCTGCAAGTGACCGAATGACGCAGTTAAAACTAATATCAACCCCAGCCTCAATTAGCTGTGTGCTAACACAAACAACTGGCTCTTTATCGTCTAGATGCTGTCGAACTTTATCCAGAATGCCTTTTCGATGCGCTGCGCACATGCCAGTGCTTAGGTGATAAACAGCGGCAGCGGCTTGAAGGTTAGCAAGTTCTTGATAAAGACGCTTTACTACTGTTTTGGTGTTTAGAACAACCAATACACTGCCTCGCTCTTGCACAGCCTTAACAACGAACTGTGCTAAACGGACCGTATTATAGCTCTCCTCCGAAGCAAGATCGATAACCTCTACCCTTTTGAACTCATCGGAAATGTTGTGTAAATCGGAAATAATCTCCGACCCCTCAGATAAATCCAGTTGTTGATCAACGAAGCCAAGGGCGGGCTGTGTGGCTGTACATAATATGAGACTCGAATACCCAAAATCTTTTAATAAATTAAGTGCACGGTTAAACAACGAAATACAATGCACCGGCACCTTTTGCACTTCGTCGAAAACAATAACCGCCTCAGTAAGATTATGCAGCCTCCGGACATTCCTGTATCCCTTGGCATATAGAATATTGAGAAACTGAACCATAGTCGTAAAAATAATAGGCGCATCCCAGTTATCTTTCGCTAACCGCAATTTCTGGCCGACGTTAACGATCCCATCCTCGAATTCATCATCTTCTTCATCAGTGTTATCAACAACATTAGAATGGTCTTCCAAAACATTAAATCGATCTTCTACAATACGTCGAACCTCATCAGCGTTTTGTTCAATAATTGTTGTATATGGCACAACATAAATAATGTGCTTTTTCTTGAATTCCAGAGCATGCTTTAATGCATAACGTAAGCTGGCTAGCGTCTTCCCCCCACCAGTTGGGATTGACAATGTATATATACCTGATGGCCGGCGTGCAAATTGATCGCATTGATCGGACATGGCTCTTCGAAGCCGATTAATCGCTGTTTGGGCATATGGGCTCTCTTGCAAGTCATTAATATGACAAATCAATCTCTCGTAATAGGTTTGGAATCTATTTAGCTGAACTGACTCTTGCCTTTCCGTATCATCCTCCTCGTTTTCTTCGAACAAACGTGCATCAGTATGATCTGCATCTACTAAAGCGCTAAATACATACTTAGTTAAAAACAGCAGTTTACTTTCCAAATGCTCCATAGAGTTTTTTCTTAAGTACGTCACCAGTTCAGCAGCAGCTTGCTTGATATATTCCTCTATTTCCACCTGAGTCATAGCCCGTTGATAAAAGAGAGCCAATATGTCTTCCAAATCATCTACTGGCTTGTCTCGAACACGACTAAGATAGGGCGACTCTAAATCCAGACTGAGATAATCATGAAGATAAGAATGGTGTGAAATCACAGAGTTTCCGACTATCTCGGAAAGCATATAAAGATGTTGATTACGGGGCATTCTTTGAACGTACTTATGAAGAAATTTACCACCCGCAGTGGAATGGTCCACACTCCCCCTCGTCGGAGGGGAGTCAGGATTATCAGCAGCTTTACGAATATAAGTTTGAAACTGCTCCGAGTATTTCCCCATGTCATGCAACATACCTGCTAGTCCCGCTATATGTGTAATCCCGATCTTATTTCCGATGAACTCTGCCCGTTTCCGAACATTATGCAGATGTTCTTCAATCGTTTGAGCTACTCTATCACTCTTGCGAATATGGGCAATATAATTCATTACACCAGCCCTCCGATCGATTATTTAAATCACCACATTTGTTTCAAAACTATATCGGTTTGCCATAAAGAGCGACTCATCTAGAATAACCACGCTTCGCACAATATTATGATTCAACTCATGCCCCCTGCACGGGGAGCGACATGGTGACTACGCACTATTTTCTCGCCCAGAGATGTTTCAATCCACGCTCCCGCACAGGGAGTGACGCCTCTTTACCGCAAGCCACACACACGTCAATTTTGTTTCAATCCACACTCCCGCACGGGGAGTGACGAAACGCCGTTGTTGTAGAGCGCGATCGTGATAGGGTTTCAATCCACACTCCCGCACGGGGAGTGACGCGCAAATTCAAATTCAAAGGAGCAAATAAAAATGTTTCAATCCACACTCCCGCACGGGGAGTGACGCAGATCGGAACGCAGTCAAGTTGAGCTCAAGATCGTTTCAATCCACACTCCCGCACGGGGAGTGACTCGGATGGTTCGTTATTACAGTAACAGCGGTTGATGGTTTCAATCCACACTCCCGCACGGGGAGTGACCGTAACATTGGCACAGGCGGGATTGGAAAGCGGATGGTTTCAATCCACACTCCCGCACGGGGAGTGACAACAACTGTACCTATCGAATACCAAACAAGAGGCGTTTCAATCCACACTCCCGCACGGGGAGTGACGGGACGCCCAGGTAAAACAAAACCCGGACGTTGTGGTTTCAATCCACACTCCCGCACGGGGAGTGACTTTTTAGTTAGCATAAAGATTGCGACGAAGATAGGTTTCAATCCACACTCCCGCACGGGGAGTGACGTCGCGGGATATGCGACCGATCCCCAATACCCGACGTTTCAATCCACACTCCCGCACGGGGAGTGACTTTTTAGCCTCCCTTCGTTATCATCCTTTAGCGGTTTCAATCCACACTCCCGCACGGGGAGTGACAGCACCCTCTCCAACCCCCTATTAAATCAAGGTTTTCAGGGTACATTTCGCGAACCTCGAAAATAACCTCTTCAAAAGTTCATCGATTTCCAATCCAATCCCCGCAAACCCATTAACAGCGGGCTGCGCGAACCTCCTAGGGAAATCATGTGAGCTTCAGGTTCGCAACATCAGTATACCAATTATTTGGAATTACAAACAACAAAAAACAGCTCTCACCTTGGAGAGCTGTTACACCTTTGATTTTCCTTAAACATTCCTACTTATTCGTCGAATGCTGTTTCGTCTGCAACGCCGCCTCCGGCGAGCCTTTGCCCCGGTTTTTGTTCAAACGCTGCTTATTTTGCTGCTCGTTCACCTTTTGTACAAACTGCCCCGTGTCTAGATTGTTAAAGCTCATAGTCGTTCGCCTCCTTTACTAGTCCAATCATAGACTGTCCCCTGGGGCGCTCCCTTATTCACCTTAATCTCGCCGGCGGCGTGAGCCAGCAAACCCAACGATGCCAGCTACCAACAACAAGCCTGCTCCCATGCTAACGGCGGTTACGATAAACCGCATTTGCTTATCCAGATGGCCGTCCTCATGCCCGTCATCACGGTCCCCCGAAACGCCTCGATGATAATCATCATGCATACGCCCATGTTTATGCCCATGCCGATCCTGATCCGGTTCCCACCCCGCATCACTGCCAAAATCCCTCCCGACATCGGTGACAACATTCGGGCGCTGGGGCGTCAACTCATCAAGCACGCCGACTGATTCCATCCATTCCTTAACATCACTGGCCGCATAATAACGCGAGTAGAACGAACCATCCTCCTCCAGCCGAATAAAGCCTTGATGCACGCCCGCAACGTGATAGTCGCCATCCCGTTTATCCAACAAGAGCACATAACGTTCATCCAACTCCATCACGCCTTCGTCACCAAACGGCAACAGCAAAACGCCGATCTCGTCACCTTCATCCACATTGCCTTTTACAACCTGTTGAATCACAACGTCATACCGATCTTTCCCATGCTTCGTTTCCTCTTTATGTTCCGGAACCCCGACGACAATAACGTCCGCCTCATCTGCCAGCTCCGGCAGCGGCACCATCGCGAAGTTCAGCGCATACGCCGGAGTTACAAGAACCATTAACCCAAGCAAGAAAGCCAGCAAAGCACCTGCAAACCCTCTCTTTATCATCGACACCCAGCCCCCTAAAAACCTGTTTCTTCCTCGACGTGGATGCTGATACTAAAGTTGCGCTACGCTAAGCAGGGAGCAGAATTTTATTCTCGCTTGTTCGCTAGATAAACTCTTACGATAAGATAATAGAGTACCACCTCAACGGCTAGGCAGATTCCTGTCAACATTGCCGTGTCTGCGTCACCTAACGATAGCAAGCCTCCTCCTTCACCCGGAAGCGTCAATAAAAATACAAATAACGTAATCATAAATATAGGCACTGCAACAAGAGTCACCAAAATAAGAGACAATTTCCCCATACTCAAACCCTCCATTAAACACCCAAATATTGTATGAACAAATTGAATAAGCCCATACTATACGATAATCCAATTTATGTTTGTCGAATCAAGTCGAAAACAATCATTATTTAGCATTTCTTTAGGTAATCAACGATATTTCTGTTCAAATCATTAATTTTAAAATCTTTATTCAAAGCTCACTCGTTTCATCTATGACGCAATCATTCATGGGCTATACAAGCCCCCTGCTTCTATTATCTTCTATCCCCTCTTACCCTCGACGCACACAGCCGGTCCATAGTATGATAGGCGGTAATCAACGCAATCTACTAGAGACCCGTGAGGGATAGGATAGGAGCGACAATGATGGGTTATAAAATTGTATTTTTCGACATTGACGGTACGCTGGTAAACGAAGAGAAACAACTTCCACGGGACACGATCGAAGCGCTTCGCGAGCTGAGCAAGACGGACGTCGAGGTCGTCATTGCGACGGGCCGTGCCCCTTACTTCTTCAAATCGATCGCCGAGGAGCTCGGCATTAACTCGTACGTTAGCTTAAACGGCGCATATGTCGTCCACCAAGGCCGCGTGCTGTTCGAGCGCCCAATTCCGCGTGAGCGCTTGGAAGCACTTGTAGCACAAGCCGGGCAACATGGCCATCCGCTCGTATTTGAAGGCGGCGAAACGTACTTCGCAGACACGGATTCGCATCCGCATATGCTGTCGTCGGTCAACTCGTTGAAAGTAGATCTGCCTGGACATGATCCGGAATACTGGCAAAAGACGAATATCTATCAAGCGTTCCTCCATTGCGAAGCGCATGAGGAGGAGCTTTATGCGGAATCGCTCCCGGGCTTGCGCCTCGTTCGTTGGCACAAAACAGCCATGGACGTGCTGCCGGAGGGCGGCTCCAAAGCGCTTGGCATCGAAGCAATGCTCCAGCATCTAGGCATCGCAGTCGAGGAAGCTGCTGCATTCGGCGATGGCCTCAACGACAAGGAAATGCTGGCGGCTGTTGGCCTTGGCATCGCGATGGGCAACTCGCATCCAGAGCTGATTCCGCATGCGGATTACGTGACCGCGCATGTCGATGAAGGCGGCATTCGCCAAGGGCTGAAGCACGCTGGCCTGATCTAAGAATAGGACGGTCCACCTACAGGGCGGCTGGCCTGCGGCAGAGCGGCGACCGAATCGCCGCTTTTTGCCGTTCCGCGTTGTTTTTTTCGTATAGGAAGGAGCTTCACTCGTGCAATATAACACCATGCCGCATACGCCTGCCCGACTGTCCGTGAAAAAAAGCCGCCGTCGGCGCCGCCTCATGCTCTATTTGCTGCTGACGTTAATCGTCATTATTGCCGCTGTCATCATCGACAGGCAGCTGTTAGACATGACTAAGCCGAAGCAGCTTCAAATCGAGACCGCCCAGCTCCACCCGATCGTGCGCAAGCAAGCGGATGAACTTGTTCGGCTCACGCAGCAGCAAGGCATCCGCATCCTGATTACGGATGGGTTTCGAAGCGCAGCTGAACAAGACGCACTCTATCGCAAAGGCCGCTCCGATGAAGGGTCGATCGTAACGAAGGCCAAAGGCGGCCAATCGTACCATAACTTCGGGCTTGCAGTGGATTTCGCTCTCCTTAAGGATGACGGCAGCGCGAGCTGGGAGATGAACGCCGACCTGAACGGCAACGGAAAATCCGACTGGCAGGAGGTCGTTGCAATTGCCAAATCATTGCATTTTGAATGGGGCGGAGACTGGTCCAACTTCCCAGATTACCCCCATCTGCAAATGACGTTCGGCTACAGCATTCGCGAGCTGCAACGCGGCGCAGACCTGAGCGCTATGACGCTTGAGGACGCCGAGTAGAAACGCCAGCCAACAAGAAAATAAGCTTGCGAATGCGCTCCTTGCCGAGCTTTTCGCAAGCTTATTTTTTTATCCAGCACCCCCTCATTCATACGAACGCTTGATCGCTTTATTGGCCCGCCATAATGTATAATAGAAATAAGATATTCAATCTATGACCGCTTAGGAGAAAATGAACGATGAATCCGTCATCCCCTACGCTAGACGATAACAGTTGGCACAACTTATTAGTGAATGCCGCCAAAACCTTCAGCGATGTGACGCTGTCGCGCGGCTTTCAATATTACAAGCAGAAACGCGTGCAATCGTACACCGAGCTGCACGAGAAGCTCGTCATCGCATTGGTATCCGGAACGGAGTTATATAACGTCAAACTGAATCCGGAAGCGATCGCTTCGAGCCGCTGCGAATGCCCCGTTGGCAACAATTGCAAGCATATCGCCGCCACGCTGCTTCAATATGTGCATCAGCACGGCCGTCCCGTCGCTTCGGTTGTGAACGCCAAGTCAGCCGCCGATCTCTCGCAGCTGAACCACTCCTCCCGCACGGGCCCGCTAGAACAGCTTCAGCAGCAAGCGAAGCTGCTTGCCGAGCAACCGATTGCCGAGTGGCACGCATTGTTCGAGCAATGCGTGAAGCTGCTCCCCGAAGCGCGCAGCGCGGCGAACCCGCAAGCGGTGCTCGCCGCAATTGCACGCATCAAGCCCTCGCTTCCGCCTGAACAAGAGGCGCTATTCGAGGTGCATGCGCAGCTGTTTGCTCTAGAGAAGCTGCTCACAACGAGCCACCAGCAATGGCAGACTGCCGGCTATTATACTTCTGGCTATCAATCGCAGGAGACGATCCCTGCATTAGCACGGGCAATCTCGGAACAACTGAATGCCGCGCCCGTTAACACAGCTAGGGCCAATCCCGATATTCAGCAGCGCCTGGCAGACACGCTCGCCTATGTCCGCAAGCAGATGCTAAGCGAGCCCGGCAGCACGCGCGCTTTTCTGAACATATACCTGATGCTATGGGCGACTTGGCTGAAGCCCGCTTCCAACGAGCGCCAGCGCTATCTCAACGAGCTGGAGCAGCTGCAAGAAGCTGAAGCAACCGCCGACGCAGCCCGCTCCCGGCTTCCCGGCCAATTGGCGAAGAGCTGGATGCACTTCTATCTCGCCCAAGACGAGGAAGCGCTGGCGCTTCTGCGCGAAGCGAACAAAGCGTCCACCATGCGCCCGCATGACCTGATGGGCTTCCTGCAAGATTTGTCGCCAGAGGAGCAGAACGGTTCGCGCATGCAGCGTTGGCTCGAAGCGATTGGCGATTTGCTGAGCACCCATCGCAGCCGCGAACTGCCTGCCTATGTAGCCCATTGGGAAGCGGTCATTGAGCAAAACCCCGAAGCAGAGCCTGCCATGTGGCGGACGTTGATCGGCATGCTCCCCTCCTCCAAAGCGATCTACGAGGAAGCGATGCTCGCCCGCGGGAAGTGGCAGCAATGGATTGATTACCAAATAAGCATGGGCGAAGATCCGCTTTCGTATCGCGTGGCTGTCCTGCAGCCAATTGAGAAGAACGCGCCTGAGGCGCTGCTGCCCTTCTATCATCAAGCGGCCGAACGTTATGTCCTGCAAAAAAATCGCGACGGCTACAAATCAGCGGTCAAGCTGATGAAGCGCCTTGCGAAATTATATAAGAAACTGAAGCAGGAGACGCGCTGGGAGCAATTCATTACAGCATTCGCCGACCGGCACAGCCGGCTGCGCGCCTTGCAAGAGGAGCTTCGGAAAGGAAAGCTGCTAGGATGAAGCAATATTTTGTAGAAACGATCCATATTCAAATCAGCCTGACCGGCTACGGGGACGCGCTCATTTACGGCAAGTTGGAGAACGACTCTTACATGGTGTCAGGGCTGTTCATCAAGCAGCGGCTGTTCGCCTTGCATGAAGCTTCCTTCTATGGCACCGAGCTTGCAGCCAAAACGATTCAAGATGTCGAACTCACCGTGCTTCCTGCGGAACAGGTCATTCCTTTCTTCGCCGAGCAGCGCTTGCTGTCGCATGTCGAGTGGGTTTGGGAAGGCGATGCTTCGCGGATCGTGGAGCTTGCGCCGCTGCTCGCCGATTGCATTGAGCAGCGGCGATTCAAGCCGAGCTTTGCCGCGCTGAAGGCGGGCAAGCCGCTGCAATGGACATGGGACGAGGAAGCGCTTAGCGGCGAGGAGCAGGCTTTGCTCGCTCGATTGGCAGCACCGCAATACAGCTATGCCGAAGGGCTTCAAGCTGCATTTTCTGCGGCTGTCTATGAGCGGCATTATGCCGATGAAGCAGCAGCGGCGGACCTAAAACGTGAGTTTCCGTTATTGTTCGGCGCCGCAGACCAAGCCGCAGCTAATGGGCTTGACGAGCCGTCGTGGCTTATCGCAACAGGCTGGAAAGCGGACGAAGCTCCTTTCCGCCCACTGCTGCAATTGCTGGAGCCAGATGAGACCGATCCTGACTGGCGCATGAAAGTTGTGCTGCAGGACAAGCAAGACCCTACGCTGCTCGTGCCTATTCGATTGGCATCCGATGGCGAAGCGTTCGGCTCGTGGCCAGCAGCATGGTCGCCAGTCGTCCACGAGCGCTCTGCCGGCTGGCTTGATCGGCTGCGCGCCTGCTTGCCGCAGGAGCGCTTCATGGGCAGCCGCGACAATTGCCTGAGCGGACCAATGAGCGATGGCGCCGCTTGGCAATTCTTGACCGTGGATAGCCAGCGCCTGCTGGAGGCTGGCTGGCAAGTGCTCCTCCCCGCGTGGTGGGAAGCCGCCAGCCGGAAGAAACCGCGGCTGCGCGCCAAGGTTCGCGCCGAAGCAGGCGCACGGGGCGCTGCCCAATCGCTGTTCGGCTTGAACGCCATCGTCAACTTCGATTGGCGCATTGCCATTGGCGACACCGACTTATCCGAAGCCGAATTCATGGAGCTAGCCGCACGCAACGAACGGCTCGTCCGGTTCCGCGGCCAATGGATCTCGCTAGACCCCCATCTGCTCGCGCAAATCCGGCGCGCAATGGACGGGATGGACCAGTCGCAAGGGCTGACCTTCCAAGATGTGCTCCAGCTGCATCTGCTAGGCGCGGGGCAGGACGATCCAGCCACGGGTGCTGTTTCGCCGGAAGAGAAAGCTTCACGGGAAGAGCGAATTAAGCTTGAGGTTGAATTAAACTCGCATCTCATCGGTTTGATCAACCAACTTGGGCAGCAGTCCGACTGGCCGCCGCTTGACCCGCCTGCCGGGCTTCGCGCAGAGCTTCGCACCTATCAGCGGGAAGGCTTCGCTTGGCTGGCTTTCCTGCGCCAGTTCGGGCTAGGCGCCTGCCTCGCCGACGATATGGGCCTTGGCAAGACCGTACAGCTCATCGCTTACTTGCTGCATGTGAAGGAGACGGCAGACGGCCAGCAAGCCGGGAACACCGCCGCAGATTCCACCGTGGATGTTGCATCCGCCGGGACGATAGGCACCGCCATGCCTTCGGCCGCTTCATCATCCCCCGGACGAATGCCGGCGCTCGTCATCTGCCCGACCTCCGTACTCGGCAACTGGCAGAAGGAACTAAGCCGCTTTGGCCCTTCGCTTGGCGTTATGCTGCACTATGGCAGCAAGCGCGGAAGCGGCGAAGCTTTCTATGAGCAAGCGAGCCAAGCGGACGTTATTCTGACCTCCTACTCGACTGCGACGCTCGACCAAGAAATGCTGCAGGGCTACAACTGGTCTGCGATTTGCTTAGATGAAGCGCAAAACATCAAAAACGCGCAAACAAAACAGTCGGCCGCGATTCGCAGCTTCTCCGCCGATCACCGGATTGCGCTGACCGGTACACCAATTGAGAATCGGCTGTCCGAGCTTTGGTCGATCTACGATTTTATTAACCCGGGCTATCTAGGCAGCTCGAATGGCTTCCAACAGCGGTTCGCCAATGCGATTGAGAAGGAACGCGACGAGCAGCGTACGCAAGACCTGCAACGGCTTGTGAAGCCCTTCATGCTGCGGCGCAAGAAGAAAGACCCGAACATTCAGCTCGATCTGCCGGACAAAAATGAAATGAAAACGTACGTGCATCTAACCGCCGAACAGGGCGCGCTGTATGACCAGACTGTTAATGCATTAATGGAGAAAATGAAAATGCTCGAAGGCATCGAGCGCAAAGGGGCCATCCTGTCCGCCCTCACGCAGCTTAAGCAGCTGTGCGACCATCCGATGCTGCTGACGAAGGAACCGATGCCAGAGCTGCCCGCTTCTATTGTAGGTGCAGCCGTGGCCCCGGCAATCGAGAGCAACCCTGAAAGCTCCGACGCAGCCGAGATGGTCATCTCGCGTTCATCCAAGCTGGAACGCTTGCTTGCGATGGTGAAGGAGCTGCGGGAGGAAGGCGACCGCTGCCTTATTTTCACCCAATACATCGGCATGGGGAATATGTTGCAGCAGGTGCTGCAGCATCAATTGCAGGAACGGGTGCTCTATCTGAACGGCAGCACGTCCAAGACGGCGCGTGACCAAATGATTGAGCAATTCCAATCCCAAACGCTGTCCGCCGAGGAGCAGCCGAATGTGTTCATTCTATCGATCAAGGCAGGCGGTGTCGGCTTAAACCTGACCGCTGCGAACCATGTGTTCCATTTTGACCGGTGGTGGAACCCTGCCGTGGAGAACCAGGCGACAGACCGTGCGTATCGCATGGGCCAGACCCGTGATGTCCAGGTGCACAAGTTCATTGCGCTCGGCACGCTAGAGGAGAAAATTGACGAGATGCTAGAGAGCAAGCAGCAGCTCAGCGATAACGTCATTACAAGCTCAGAAGGCTGGATAACGGAGTTGTCTACGAACGAGCTGAAGGAGCTGTTTACGCTGCGGCGTGATTGGAACGGGTAACGATGCTAAGCAGGCATGCCAAAAAAGGAGCATCCCCTCTCTTATGAGTGGCGATTGCTCCTTTTTTATAGTTATCGGCCTGACGCTTACCCTGCAATCCTTAAATCGCCACGCTTCCGTCGACTGGTTTAAATGTGCCCACAATACGTTCCAGCTTATCCAGTTTGCTGCTATGCCGATCCCGGAAGCTGCGATAGTTCTCCCCTACTTGCCCCTCCTCGGATAGCCAAGCAACGATGTAATAATAGTTGCCCTCGTCGCCCGTTACCGTAACCGAATAGGCTTGTACCTGTCCCTCATCATCATAGCCATTCATCTCAAAGCGATAAGCTTCCATGCCATTGAGGCTGATTTGCTCCGATTCCTCATCCCCCAACTCGGCATCTAGCGCTGCGGGCAGCGAGTATCGCATAGCCATTTGATAATCCCCTAACGACAACTCGCCATCAGGCATGCCTGAATCCACTGAACCTACAATAATGTTATAACCGGATGACCAACTGCTGGCTACGAGTTCGCTATCCGTCGTATCGTCAGCAGTCCAACCTCCTGGCACCGTCAATGCGTAGCGGCCGTCCTTCGTCTCTAGTATCTGGTCCGCTGTAATTCCCTTCACAACAAAACTTATTCCCCCAATTAAACTAGCGAGCGCTAACACGATGATCGTGATATGGGTCACGCGCATGCCTACTAACCTATTCCGCTCCAATGGTTCCAAGTGGCGCACCTTTAAGACGAATGTTTTCGCCGCCATGTCACCGAGCCGTTGCCTCTTCTGGTGTGCGAGCACCAGAATGCCTGCGATAATGCCGTTCAACATAAGCGGGCAGAACTCCAAGATGCGCAATAAATTTCGAATCGCAGCTTGGCCTATTCCTGGCAATTGCCCGTTCGCATTCACGACCCGGATGCGCATCGCCCATTTGCCCACCGTCATGCCGAAGAATGTTTCTAGCAGCCAATAATAAATCGGGCCCAGAAGCAAATAACTGCCTACCCACATGAATGGGGCGAATATTTGCCACGGGCTGTCCTCCTTCGGAGATAAATCTATGCTCCACATTAGCAATCCAAACAATATTAGGCAGATCAGAAAGCTATCGATGAAGACGGCCGCCCAACGCCTGAAGAAGACAGACGCACTATCATAAGAGCGCACGATCGCCTCAGCGCCTTGCGGTACGCTGGATAAATTTTGATCAGCTTGTAAATCATAGTTCAGCATAAAAGTGCCAGGCTTATCATTGTTGTTTTTGCCCAGTTGTATGGGATCCAAAAGATAATTCCCCTCTCGCAATCTATAATTAATGAGAAATAGCGGGTTGATCGTAGCACGAAATCCAGCATTTTACTAGATTAATATAACGATCTCCACGCTCATGCGTGCACGCACACAAAAAAAAGCGTATGCCTGCTCCACTAAATGGAAGCCTACATACGCATGCATACGATATTGGACATTTAATAGTACCTTCTCCGTCGGCGCAATTGCTTCATTATGAAACTCCTGATGCCCAGTGCCGCTCCAACAATTATGATGGCGGCGACAGCCGGAAGTATAGCTGTACTCATCCTATCCACCACCTTGCTTTCTATCTGGCAGATAGATTTCGCTGTCTATATCTGTTATTCCTGCTTATTTTTGTGATGGAATTGTGAAAGAAGCTTCTCCCGAATATGGGCGTATTCGTTATGAATAGCCGGATTCGCATTCGCCTGCCAAAATGCTTCGTCACCCGCGATAACCGCCTCACGCAGCTTCGTCGCGCTAATTGGCAGCTTCATGCGCGGAATGACCAGCCGCCCAACATGCGCCAATCGCTCCGCCGGGAACCAATGGTCCCGCTCCTCATCGCTGCCAGCGACCATGAGATCCAGCTCTGGCCAATCCTGCCCCCGGCCGAAACGCTCGACCGCATCAAGCAGGTAGTTGCCCCAAGCATGGCTATGATCGCCCTCATGCGTATAATCATTCAGCGCCATCAGCTGGATTCGATCGCCATAGACTGCGCGAAGCAGCTCCATCCGATAGGCGGCAGGGAACGGATTGCGCTCCGTCCCGCTCAGCTGTGCCGAGCCAACCACAACGAGCAACCGCTCGCATACGTCCAGCGCTACATCGATCATTCGCTCATGCCCGGCATGCACGGGCTGAAACCGGCCTAATATAAATCCGAAGCGAAACGGCTGCCCCATTGTGATTCCTCCTCTTAATCGCCCAGCTTTATTACAAATATTGTACAACGAATGCGTCGATTTTGAACTGAATTTTCGCCGACAGTTGAATATTCAATTGCGTGGCATCCTGCTGCTGCACCTCGTTCCAGAACGCTGGCCCAGCAGCCAGCAGCGCAGGCTCACCTATACCATCATGGCGATAAACCATCTCGTATGCGCCATCGCGATCCGTTTCATCCGCCGCTTCTACGACGAGCTCGCCGCCAACACGGACCAGCTTCACCTTGCCGGGAATGCTCCGTTTGATCGGAACCATCGAAAATTTCATCCGGTCCTTGCCGTTGCTGTAAGCCGTCTTCATCGCCCAACCGTACGTATCACGGTCAATATGGTTATAGAAGCCCGATCCAACCCCATACGCCACGAACGGCAATGGCACGCCTTCCGCCTCGAGCCGCAGGTCATAACGCTTCACTTGCTCCGCATTCATGCCTTCGCCGATAATGACACCAACGGCATCAAGCAGCCCGTGCTTGCTCGCTACCCCATAAATATCGATCGCTTGCTGCAGCACATCGCCGCTGTCTGGGCGAAGGACAATCCGAACGCCGCGTTCGCGGGCACGAAGGCCAAGCTCAGGCAAGTACTGCTGAATGACGCGATTCGCATCATACGTATCAATGACGAGTGCGACCATCCGCTCGCCGGCGGCTGCCGTCTCATCGATTGCACGCAGGAAGCATTGCTTCTCATCGTCGAATTGCTGCGTTACCTTGTGCGCAAGCGCTGCGATGCTGCCGATAACCGCATGCGGCGTATGCTGGGTCGTGTGAAAATCATCCGTCCCTTGCAGCGACAGGTTCCATGCCGTCCCTGCCCAGTAAGCATCCTCCAAGCTGCGGTGTCCCCGGAACCCGAAGCTGTGAATTCTCCATAGGAACGACTCATCATGGCCGTGCTCCGCCTGCTTCGCGTCCAGGTAACGGCGCAGGTGGAACGCCTCCGTTGCGCAGCCGCTCGGGAAATACGCATGCATGAACATGCCTTCCCACCATGTAACAAGCTCGCCGAATCCCTCTACCGTGTTAAACACTTGGGCAAAAGGCGTTCCCGCCGGGCACCATGTGCCCTCCGGCAGCGACTCAACCGCGATTGGCGCGTAACCGTTGCATTCGCGAACGATGCGAAGGAACAGCTGGCTTGGAAATGTAAGCCCCTGCATCGCCGCGCACTGCTCTGCTTCCGTTACATGCGCCTCCGTAATTTGGATCGATAACAGGTCTCCAACGATCTCGCGGAAGCCGTATAAAATCATGCCTTCCTTACGGTTATAAAGGTGGCTAACCTCCCAATCCATATTGCATTTCAAACGCGGGTGCGAAAGGTTGTAGCTGTCCGTCAGAAGCAATGGGTTATTGCGGATCGATTTTATCATCGTTAATTCCTCCAGTATATTGCTAGTATAAGTCGTTTCGACCGTATAAATTTTGAAAAGCGATTCCGAACCTTCCCATTAGAAAAGCCCGGAGTTGTATATCGATATATTCGGTTCGTAATCGGTATAAGTGTAGAGCTGTGCTGGACGATTGGAATTGCGGTCTGTCGCCTTCGGCTGGCCGTCCTTATCGAGCGCTTCCTTGATAAGGCCTTGGCGCGTCTTCGTTGTGAGCAGATTGCGCTTGAAGTTCGGGAGGTCCTCCTCGAACGCCGGAACGACGGTTTGAATGACTTGGTACAGCTCACGGATCGTGAATTCAACCGGCAAAAACTGCTTGGCGAGCGTCGTCGCCATCATTTTGCCCCTCACGTAGGTTAGTGCATCTTGGAGCAAATCGTTATGGTCGAATGCAAGCTGCAGCTGAAGCGCTTCTTCGATTGGGAACAGCCGAACCTCGTCGGCATCCGTGTCCGCTGCCAGATCCAGCAGGTACTCTTCCTTCACCAGTGCGCAGTAGAGCACCGATGGCATCCAGCCTCGCGGATCGCGGCCGGGGTAGTACACCGTCTTAATCTGCTCGATCATAACGTCGCGGTCGACGTTCGTCTCTTCTTTCAATTCACGATACGCGGCTTCCAGCAGCGTCTCTTCCTCGCCTGAGAATCCGCCCGGCAGCGCCCAATAACCCGGGTACGCTTCTGATGAGGCACTCCGCTTGACGAGCAGCACATCCAAGCGCCTATCCGCCAACATTTTATAATTGCTAGGCTTCGCATGGGAGGTAATGGTGAATATTGCAATATCGACCGGCAGCCCATCTGGCGTCCGGTACTTTGGAGCTTCGTGTGTCATCCGAGCACCTCCTTCTTGTTTCTTAGTATATGCTTCCATCGCTATATTGTCAATACGACTATATAAAATATTTTGAGCATTCGTCTTCGCATGGTTTCCTGTGCCAAATAAAGCGGGAGCACGCCAAGAAGCGCGGCAGCATCGTGCGGGACCAGGCCAAGCCATGCCCACGCTCCAATGCTGCCGCGCTCCTACTTGTTACCCTATAAGGCAATCAGCCCCGTTTGCGCAGCGTTACCTCCACCTGATAGGCCGCCCCCGGTTCGCATGGCAGCAGCGTACCGCGATGCGCGCTTCCGTTGACGATCATATCCGTCTCACCCGTCTCTAAGCGGTCGGGATTAAAGACGCTGATCACGTAGTTGGCGCCCCCGAACGTTCTCGTCACTTTGTAGAAGGGCCATTCCACCGGTATGCAAGGGGCAATGGCCAAGCCTTCTGCCGTCGCCCGCACACCCAGCACATAATCCATGACGGTCCACAGCATCCAGCCGACCGTTCCCGTTTGGTTATGATGGCTCGACTTTCCGAAGTTCGGCGATTCGATCAGCCCGAAGTAATAGTTCGGAATGAAGATCGGAACCTGCAGATTGCGCGCAGGCGGATTGTCCGGATTGGTCGGCAGCGTCTTGCGGATCGTCTCATACGCCTGGCCGCCCCGTCCCGCTTGGCAGTCTGCAAAAGCTTTGAACATCGAAGCATGGCAATACACTGAACCGTTCTCCGTCGTGCCCGCCAGCTTGACGCTGATTCGGCCCCACTTGGCATTCCAATCGCTGAACGCCGGCTTTAGCAGCAGCGGCCCCGCTGGCGTGTCCAAGCTGTCGATGGCCGCCAAGCATTGGTCCAACCGCTCCCCTCTTGCGCACTGGCTCATAATCGCCCACGTCTGCGTGTTCAGGAACAGCTGGCCTTCGGCATCCTTCGCTGTTCCGAACGCTTCGCCCTCGTCATCGAATCCCGCCAAATACCACGCCCCATCCCAAGCCGCCAAGTTGACCGCACGGTCGAGCCTGTCGGCGATTTCAGCCAAGTGCACAGCAGCAGCCTCGTCTCCCCGCAAGCGGCATAGCGGCAGGAGCGTAAGAATAGCGTATTTGAGCGCCATCGTGCTCCACACCGATTCGCCCTTGCCCCGTCTGCCTGGACCGTTGATCGGGTCATTCCAATCCCCGTCTCCCATTCGGCACAAGCCGTGGCTTCCTGTATCCTGCGCCATATAATCAACAGCCATCAACAGATGCTCATAAATCGAAGCCTCGCCGCCATCCTTAAAGCCGACCTGCCGGTCCAACAGTCCCGGGCGGCCCGATTGGTTAACCAGCGCCGTGAAACAGATGATCAGCCAAACTGGACCGTCTTTATGCGTCAACAGGCATAGCTTCGAAGGCGGCGATCCATCTGTCATAATCCATTGCTGGATAAATCCGCTGCGCGATTGCCCCGACAGGACCACCTCCATCGCCGCGAGCGCGCCGTCGAGATCGATCATTGAGAAGCCCATCGCATCCTGCAGCTGGTTGCGGATTGGGCAGTAGGTGGACATCCGATTGGTGCGCGTTTGCAGGTCGATTTGCTTTTTCAGCCAAAAATTCATAAACGCATTCAAATCGCTATCTGGCGTCTCCACCGTGAACGTGTTGGAAATGGTGCTCCAGTAGCGATCAATGGCCTCCAGCATCCCATCGAAGCCGCTCTCCAGCAAGCGAACCCTCGTCTCTGCCGCTTCCTCTGGCGTCCGCGCGCAGCCCATAACGAGATTGATCGTTTCGCTGCCGCCGGGCGCGATGCTCAGCGCATGCTGCAGCACGCCGATCGGATTTTCCCCTTCCGCTTTGCCGTTCGAACATTTTCCTGCTGCGACTTGCGGCGGAAGCTCGCCAGTGTCATCGCCCCCGAAGAAACGGTTTTCGCTGCATTCGAAGCTCTCCACCGTACGGTCGGCGAATAAGTACACCCGATTCGAATGGTTATCGCACTTCTCCTTCTCTTCATAGAACACATGATAAGGATACGAATAACTCGACAGAACTTGTGCGTTCGCATCGAAATCGCATACGCTGCCCATCACCCCGCCGTTCTCCAGTGCAAAGGCGGAGAATAGGGAAAGCCTGCGGCGGCTGTCCGTCTCGTTCGTGACCGTAACGCGCCACACCTCGCACATTTCGTCCACGGGCACGAACACCTTGATCGATACGCGAATGCCGTTGTGAACGGACCGAATCTCGCTCCAGCCCAAAGCATGAATACATTCATACTGCTCCGGCTGCGTCTTGAGCGGCTGGTACGCCGGGCACCAAACCTCGCCAGTGTCGCCATCCCGCAAGTAAAAATATTTATATCCCTCGCGATTAAACGTCCGATGCTTGGGCTGGAATACCATGCTTTTGCCCTGGCCGGTTTGCGACACCTCGACATAATAGGAATCATTGAATAAATAATTGAACCATCGGGCCGGCGTGCGCGGCGTTGCGATGCGGTATTGCGACCCGTTTTCTTGAAAGCTGCCTAACTCCATCCGTCACTTCCCCTGTCTATCCATAAGTGCACAACGTTTACTTCTGCCCGCGATACTCCACCGGGGATACGCACATCACGGTTTTAAAACATTTGTTAAAATAGCTTTTATGCTCATAACCAAGCCGGCTGGAAATATCCTCAATCGTCAAATTTGTCGCATCGAGCAGCTTGCACGCCTCCTGCATTTTCATCCGGGTCACATACTTAATGAACCCTTCCTTCGTCCCTTGCTTGTAGATGCGGCTAAAATAGCTAGGATTCAAGTGCAAATAGGCGGCTGCCATTTCCGTCGAAATTTTTTCGTTCATATGCTGTTCGACGTAGTTTTGCGCCTTTACTATAATCGAATCCTGCACATGGCCAAGGTCCATCGGGGCCGTCAGCCTTTCAATATATACAAGCAGCCACTCCTCAAGATGAAAGATCGTTTCCATGCGCAGAACTTTGCTATGCACGACCTCGTCGGAATAGGAGGACATAAAATGCTTTAAGGATCGCAATTTCATTTGCAAATCCAGCACTAGCTTGAGCACCCACTCTTTCACGAGGGCCGGTGGATATTTTTTGCTTGCGATGAACGCGAGCCACTTGGCAACGACCTCCTGCAGCTCCTCGATGTTATCTTGCACCAAGGAACGCTTTAGCTCCTGCTCCGCCTCGGCGTAATGCTGAAAAACATCATCCTCCGCAAACGGCTCTCTGCTGATCGGCCCAATAGACCCTTCTTTCTCGTAAAAATGCCGATCCAAATGCAAGAGCATCTCGGCAGCCCCGCTCCGCAATTGCGCAAGCGGCTGCTTGCCTCCGATAAAGTACGACGTTGACGATTTCAAATGCCGCTTTACTGCCGACTGGACGCCGGCCAGCTGCTCCTTCACCTTATCGAACGCATTAACATGAATCGAAGCGGCAGCCGGAAAAAACAGAAACGCACGATGGCTGTCTAGCGGCATGAACATGCCAACGCCCTGCTCCCGCAAATACTCGGACGCGATATTGTCGAATGCGAACTTGTACGTCTCATCGTCCAACCGCAGCTGGCGAATCGTCTCCTCGCACCGGTCGACCCGGCATAGAACAGGAATAACCGGCTCCTGTATAAAATGCAGCCCCTGCTGGCCGCATTGCTGCGCCCAGGCGCGGTAATCCCAGATCGGCTGATACAACAGTTCCCGCAACAGCCGTTCTTTAATAACGGAGCGGTGGCGGCCTTCAAACCGTTTCAGCCGCTCGTTCTCTTGCTCCATCGTCCGCTGTGACTGCAGTTCCTGCACAAGCGCCTCAAGCATCTCGCTGAGCGCCCCGGCGCTCAGCGTCTCCTTCAGCAAGTAGTCTTTGACCCCTAGCTGCAGCGCTTGTTTGGCGTATTCGAACTCATTATGGCAAGAGATGACGATCACCTTCAGGTTCGGCGCCTTCGCCTTCAACGCTTTGACCAGCTCTAGCCCGTTCATCTCCGGCATGCCGATATCCGTGATCATAATGTCCGGCATCGACGCGAGCCCAGCCTCCAGCGCCTCCTTGGATTTCTCGTATGTTCCCGTCAAATCGAGTCCCAGATCACTCCAATTTACCCGCTTAGCCAAATAGTTGAGCACCGGCACATCGTCGTCGACCAGCATCGCCTTAAACATCGTCCATCGCCTCTTCCGCCAAATTCGCAATCGTGATCGTAATCTCGGTTCCCGCGCCGGCACGGCTCTTCACTTCGATGCCCGAACGGTCGCCGTATATGATGCGAACGCGTTCAGCGACATTTATTAAGCCGATGCCGTTCAGCTTATTGCCGTTCTTGCGGACATTCGGCATAACCCCGTCCAACCGCCGTCTCAGCGCTTCCAGCATCTCTTGGTCCATGCCCTCCCCGTCATCCGTTACGACGATAATGAGCTTGTCCTCCACTATGCGCGATACGATCGTAATCGTTCCGCTGTTCTGCTTGATGCCGTGCTGGCAAGCGTTCTCGATAAGCGGCTGAATAATCAACCGAGGAATTTCCCATAGCAGCGTCTCCTGCGCAAGCTCGATCAGCAAGCGAATAGGCTGGCTGCGCCGGAAATTGAGCAGCTCCAAATAATGGCGCACGACCTCGGCCTCTTCCCGCAGCGTAACGAACGCGTTGTTGCGGTCGATCGTCATCCGCAGCACCGTGCTGAGCGACTCGATAATGCCCGCGTTCTCTTCATCGCCCTTCAGTAGAACGCGCATCCGGATTGAGTTGAGAATGTTAAACAGAAAATGCGGATTAATCTGTGCTTGCAGCATAGCGATTTCAGCTTTGCGTTTAAGCTGTTGCTCCAGCTTGATCTTCTGAATCATCTCTTTGATCCGGTCCAGCATATGGTCGATTGCCCGGCCCAGCGCGCCGATTTCATCCATACCCCGCACGTTGGAACGGATCTCCAGATTGCCCCCGTTAATTTTCCGAACGACGCTCGATAAGTAATGGATTGGCTTCGTCACTTGGCGAATGAGCAAGATCAACACGACGAGAAAGAACGAGAAGAAGAAGATCAGCATAAGCAAAATGTTCCGGCTGATGTCGGTAAATTTGCCGATGATCTCTTTGTACGGCATCAAGCTGGTGAGGCTCCAGTTATAGAACGACATATCCATCCGCGTAACCAGATAATCCTGCCGGTCGAAGCGAACGAGTGATGTGGCGGATGGATCGGCTTGGCCGTCATAAGCTTTCGAGGGCTTGCCAATCTGAGACGGATCGAGATGGGAGACGACCTTCCCTTCCCGGTCGGTCAAAATAATTTGCTGGTCGGCGGCATTCTGCTCCCACACCTTGTGAAGCCGGGTTTCCTCCATGCTCACGACAACGTAAGCGGCAGGGCTAGAGGTCGTTAATTTGAGCGCACGCACGGTTGTAATTAAATAGCGCGACTTCGAGCGGCTATCCATACTGTTCTCGTGCACGCCGACCCACGCCCGCGTCGATGCCAGTGCGCTCCGTACGCCGCCAAACCAAGGCTCGCTTTGCATCGCAATCAATTTATCGTTACTGGCAGCGTAATTGCTATAGGCTTTGCCGTTGGGCAGCAGTATGCTGATATACAGCTTTTCGCCCGAGGAGGACAGCGTATCCAGCGTTCGCATCAGGCGAATCTGCCGCAAATACCGGTCATAGGCTTGCGCCTTTCCATCGTCTTGCAATTCTTCGCGCAGCAATGTGCTCATCTCGCTGTCGAATTGAATAAAATTCGCAACGTACATCATATTGCTGAATATGGTTCGTACGGACTCGTTCACAATGCGAAGTGACTGTCTAGCGTTCTCCTCCGCATTTTTCCGCAGCATGTCCTTGGTCAATAGCTCGGAGGAGGTCATCGTAATCAGCATAGGCACAAGAATGCATACCAATGCCGCGAGCACCAGCTTTGTTCGAATGGTAGGTTTGATTAGGGGCCGCTTGATGATCATGATAACTCCGCCTTCCGAGCGCTATGTTAAGTTAGGTTAGAAAAGAGAAGACCTAAAGGCCTTCTCCTCTGAATTATGGCTAATGGGCGATTAAGACGGTTTAGGGCTTATTCGCATCGATGATGCCCTGAATCGTTTCTTTAGCCGATTTCATTGTTGTATCGAGATCCTGCGCACCCAGCAAATACTTTTCCGATTCCTTGATGAACGCATTTTCCAGCTCGGATTGGTACGACGGTACGTTCGGCACGCCCGCTTTGGAATGGTTCAGGACATACATCAGCGATGTTTTATCGATAAGTTCCGGACGCTTTGCAAACTTCAGCATATTCTCGACTACTTGGTTCATGTCCGCTTTCGTCCAGGACGGGAATTGCGAGCCTTGGTACACGATGCCTTCCGTCGTCAGCCAACGAAGGAACGTAAACGCTTCTTTCTTATGCTTCGAGTTCGCCGCGATGCCGTAGTAATCCGCGCTTGCGCTCGTATAGCCGGACGGGTCATCCTTGCTGTTCTTCGGATACGGAGCGAACACCGTCGTGTGATCGTATGCAAATTTGTCGTTGCCGCCCGCCTCGACGATCATCCAGTTGCCGATCGGAATCATGCTCGCCGTTTGGCCCGAATAGACGTTGCGATAATGCATTTTTTGGGACGTTACATCCGCATACGAGTAAGCCGATTTGTCGACGTTCATCGTTTGGTTCAAAATTTGAAGAGACTTCGCGAAGCCTGGGTTGTCCATGTTCGAGCTGCCATCCGCCTTAAGGAAACCATTGTCCGTCGGCTGGTTAACGACCGCTTGTTGGAAGAAGACCGGCCACGTATGGAAGTAAGCGCCGTAACGCTTCGTTGCGCCTTCGCCCTTCGTTAGCTTCTTCGCGTATGCCATGAAATCGTCCCATGTCCAGTCCGTCGGAACGGGCAGCCCTGCTTCATCGAGATGGTTTTTGTTCAACAATACCATATATTCGACATACTTTCCTGGAAGCGCATACACATGGCCATTGAAGGAGGGATCAATCTTGTAATCATCCTTCACCGAAATGCTCTGCTCCTTCAGCAGGCCGTCCATCGGGGCGAGAATGCCCATGGCCGCATGCTGGTTGTATTTCGGCGTATCCGGGAATACGACGATGTCCAGATTCTCGTCGGAGGAGACTAGCAAGTCCAGCTTCTTGATGCTCTCAGTCGCGTCGCCGTTGTCGACGAGCGGCACGTAATTGATTTTGATGCCAGGATGCGTTTTCTCAAACTGCTCGATCGTGCCCTTCAGGTTCTCGTTCTCAAGAATGTGCCAGCTGTGGAAATTGATCGTAACCGGCTTATCCGCTGTTGCTGTATCGCCTGATTTTGCCGGTTCCGCCTCCTTGCCGCCTTTGTCGCCGCCATTCGAAGAACAACCCGCGATGACGACAACAAGCGCCACTAACACCGCTAACCATTTTCTCATGTCCATTCCCCTTTTTGTTTTGAATTCGTTCGACCCTTCTCAATTCTGCCTTTTTTCAGGACGCGTTATAATCTACTTTTCTTACTTAATTGAAACAAAAATGACTTACCCTTTGACGCCCCCTAAAGCGATGCCTTCAATAACCTGCTTCTGGCCGAACAAGAATATAATGAGCAGCGGGATGATGGCCGATACGGCAGCTGCCATCGTCAGCGAGTAGAACTGGCCGTAGATATCAGAAAACTTGTTCATGGCAAGCTGCAACGTATACAGGCGATCCGACCGAAGGAAGATTAATGGGTTTTGGTAATCATTCCAGGTCCAGATAAACCGCAAAATCGCATAGGTCGCAATGGCAGGCCGCATCAGCGGCAGCGCGACATTTAGAAAGATTTTAGCATGTCCAGCCCCGTCAATTTTGGCCGCCTCCATGAATTCCTTGTTAATGCCGAGGAAAAACTGCCGAAGCATAAACGTGCCTAATACGCTAAAGCTGCCTAGCAAAATTAAACCCAAGTGAGTATCGAACAGCTGCAGCTCTCTCATCAACAGAAACTGCGGCACGATAATGCTCTGGTACGGCACCATATAGGTTGCCAGCACGACCAGGAACAGCACCTCGCGGCCGCGGAACTGGACTTTCGTGAAACCATACGCGGCCATGCAGGACACGAGAACCGAAGTGAAGGTCGTCAGTACGGTCACTTTAATCGTATTCCAATAATACAGGTAGAACGGGTAATCGCCACTCCATACTTCCTTGTAATTGGCGAAATTGAACCGGCTCGGGATCCATTCAATCGGATATTTGAACACATCCTGCTCGAATTTGAATGAGGTGCTGATCATCCATATAAACGGCAAGAAGAAGAGAATTCCGAATACGAGCATAACGGCCGTTAGGATGATTTTAGAAATGTTCACGCTTGACTCCTCCTCTTAGTAGTTGACCCATTTGCGTTGGCCGAGCCATTGAATGAGCGTAATCGCGAGCACGCATACGAACAGCACCATTGCGATTGCTGAGGCGTAGCCCGTCTTCAAGCTTGTAAACGCCACCTCGTATAAGTAATAAACCATAACCGAGCTGGAGTTGGCCGGTCCTCCTTTGGTCAATACAGCGATCAGGTCGAACACTTTAAACGAGTAAACGACGCCCGTTACAAGCAGGAAGAATGTCGTTGAAGAGATCATCGGCAGCGTAATGCGCTTGAATTGCTGCCAAGACGTCGCGCCGTCAATGCTCGCCGCCTCGTACAGATCCTTCGGGATATTTTGCAAGCCAGCCATGTAGATGATCATGTTAAAGCCAATCTGGACCCAGATTAGAATCAGCATGACGGATGGCAACGAGAAGTGAATATCGGCCAGCCATTTTGGCGGATTATCCACGCCGAGCATCGTCAGAAATTGATTGATGGGACCAAGCGAAGGGTGAAACAGCACCTGAAAGACGACAGCTACCCCAACAACGCTCGAAATGTATGGCATGAAATAGATGATTTTGAACAAATCCTTGAAGTACACCTTGCCGTTGATTAGAATCGCCAGCAGCAGTGAGACAGCCATCGCCACCGGAATAGCGAGCATCAGAATAAAATTGTTTTTCATCGACGTTAGAAACGTTTCGTCGGTCGACAGCTTCTGAAAATTATCAAGCCCGACAAACCGGATGTCTCCGACGCCTCTTATAAAGCTCCAGTCCGTGAAGCTAATCAGCACCGAAGCGATAATCGGAATCAACGTAATAAACAATGTTCCAAGCAGCATCGGGCCGACGAATATCCATCCCGCCAGATCTTCCCGGCCGTTCTTTGCCCGCCTTGCCTTCTGCGGTTTTTCGACTACAACACCAGCCTCCACGCTCGCACCTCTTTCTGTTTGTTTTCATCATGATATAATTTTCCGGGCTATGGACGGCATCAACAATTGTTACTCATTCGAAAAATAATTTACCACATTAAAAAAAGCTTGCCGCCCGGTTCAGGGCAGCAAGCTTGCGTTAATTGCTGTTAAAATTCGGAGAAGCTCGTAATCGATTTGCCCGGAAGCGTAACCTGTACCGAGCCGCCCGTGACAGCTAAATCCGCCAGCTTCGCCAAGCTTTCCGTCGCACTCGTGCGCCTAGCTGACAGCTTCGACATCGTCAGGCCGGATAAAGTTGTCGTAATCGCGCTGCTGCTGTTGTTAATGATGACGACCGACGCCCTTCCCGTCGCATTCGTCCCGGCGACGGATACAAGGTTGCTGTCGCTGGAGGAAGCCAGCACCCGCGTATCGCCCGGGCGCAAATACCGGCTAAATTGCCCCAACGCGTAGAGCCGCTTATTGACGGCATACGTGTCGTTCGGCTGAAGATTGATCAGCCCCTCTCCAGTCGTATTGGACGCCGGATTAACCGCCCACCAATACAGCCACCCCCGCTCGCCCCGCTTCAAATCGGCAGCGATCATGTTCGCCCACTTTAACCCGTCCGTAATTGTCGGATCGTTCGGGTTCTGAAAATCGCATGCTTCGGTGCTTAACGTGGGCTTGCCAAAATGATTCACGTCCGTATAGGTGCCATAGTCATGAACGGCTACGAAATCCAGCTTGCTTCGCGTTGCCTCGCTCATATTCACCATGTAATTGTTGGAGGCGGTTCGGTTCGAGCCTTCTGGCGCGCCTACGAGCACCCCCTGATTGAGGCTATGAATGGCGTCCGCCGCTTTGGCCAGTACCGTGTTCATTTCCTGATTCGTATATTGCGCCGAGGCGTATGGCGTCGCCAAGTCCGGCTCGTTCTGGACGCTAACCCATTTGATGTTGAAGCCTAGCGTATTGCGATAGTAGTCGACGTACGATTTCAAATAATTAGCGAACTTATCGTAATTGCTGGCAAGCAGATGCCCGCCGTTATTCGGCGAGCCGTTATCCTTCATCCAGCCGGGCGGGCTCCACGGCACGGCGTAGAACTGGTTCATGCCGCGGTTTTCGGCCTCCTGTGCAAACCATCGCTGATGACCGTCGGTATTCCAGTCATAGACGCCATCTGCGGGCATGAACGTTCGCTGGACCGAATCCTGAGCCGACGTATACGGATTGATCTCAAGCCGGACAATCGACAAGCCGGCGTTCGAATCGTCGCTTCGGAACAGCTTATCCAAAATTTCGGCCTGCACGCCCGCGCTGTAATTCGTTTTCAATTCGTTGACCGGATGGTTCGCCGCCGCCCCGAATCCCCAAATCGACTGATACGCCGTACTCTTGTAGACCGTCACCGTGCTGGTCGCCGCGTGCGCCACGGGCATAACGGGTGACTGCAGCAGCAGCGCCAGGGCGAGGGGAGCCGCCAGCCACCTCTTTCTCGCAATTCCAATTCGAGCCTTCATTACGGTTAGCCTCCTTATTCCGTTCTTGCCTCTTATGTTAGATTGGAATCGCTTACAAGTAACTGTGGCAAAAAACCGATTTACTGCATGGATCGTATGCAATTGCACAATGGCTGCGGTGCTGCCGCAATCGAAGCTCGGCCCGTATTGACAGTCACGTTGCAGCCAATGGCCGCCCATCACCGCTTGCCCGTGAACTTGCTCCTGTAATCGACCGGATTCATGCCGTGGTGCTTCTTAAACACTCTCGAAAAATGAATGCTGTTCCCGTAACCGACGCGCAGCGCAATCTCATAGCTCTTCAAAGAAGTAGACAGCAGCAGCTCCCTGGCCGCCCGCATCCGAGTCGCAATGCAGTACGCCCATATCGTCATGCCCGTATGCGCTTTAAACATCTTCGCCATATGCCCACGGCTGACTGCCACATGGGCGGCCAGCTCGCCCAAGGTGAACTGGCGCGCGTAATTGGACTCGATGTACGACTTAATTTCGCTGATCGGATCATTCTTCGCACGCAAGCGGGCTTGCGCCGCTGCCGCAAGCATGCCACCCGCCGCATGCTCCAGCCATTCCACGGCCTGCAGGCGGTAAAGTAGCCGCGCCTCCTCACGCTTTAGCGGCGGCTTCGCATTGGGTCGCAGCGGCTCTGCCGGTGCCCGTGGCTGCGGCTTCATATCGGTGGGAGCCAGCCCTGCCGACACCCGCGGCTGCGGCTGCGCAGAAGCCGGAGGCGCTCCCGCCTCCGGCACCTCGACGCCTTGCTTCTTCAGCTCGTGAGCTGCAAACCGTGTCCATGCTCGTGCGAGCTCACAGATTGGTTCAAAGCGCCTCTCCGTCCACGCCTCCAGCATCGCCAGCGTGTCGGAGATAATGACGGGCAGCACATGCGCATGCACCGATGCAACCGCCTCTAGCCATCGCTCCAGCATGCTTCCATGCTGGGACAAATGAGCCAGCATGAGTTGATTGGCTTCATGCCTGCGAGCAGCTGCAATTTGCCAGCGTGCCTGACGGACAGCCTCCGGCAAATCGCCAAGTGTTACAGGATTCGTCAGGCTTCTCGCGCCCAGCTGCCCAATTGGCCGAGATAGACCCTGCTCGTTCTCCCCACATACAAGTGCAATGCCGCACATCCACGGGCAATCAAGATGGATGTTGTCTAGCAATCGCTTCCAGCCTGCAGCCGTGGTGCTGACAATGCAAATATCCGCATAATGTTGGCGCAGCCACAGCCAGGCTTGCTCGCTATCGACCGCTAAGGCGTCAATTGCAACCTCCTCCGAGGAAGCCTCTACTATTGCCGCCAGCTTCCCCATTATCCGTTCCAAATTCGTTTCATCCACCCCAACAAGCACAATTCGATCGTTCATCATTTCGGTCTCCCCTAACAAAAGCGCCGTGCCAACGTAAGGACATCGGCACGGCGCTTTTGCTTATATTTAGCGATAGACGTAATTAAATAGGCGGTAGACTAGGACAGCAGCTTCTGCCCGCGTCGTCGTGCGCTTCGGCTCGATTCGATTATCGCTGCCTTGCGCCAATCCTGCTTTCACCATCGCCGCAACCGAACTGGACGCATAAGGCGACACCTCCCCGCGATCACCGTACAGCGACAGCTCTAGCCCGGATGCTGCAGGCAGGCTCCGGCCCGTATGCTTCAAGGCGTTAGCTGCAATGACCAGCATTTCCTGCCTTGTGATTGGCGCGGCCGGGCGGAATTGCCCATCTCCCCCGCCATTGACGATGCCGAGCGCATAAGCGGCCGACACCGCATCGTAGTAGTAGGCGCGCTCAGACACGTCTTGGAAAGCAGAGCCGCGCGCCTCTCCTGCCGCTCCGGCCAAGCCAAGCGCCTCGATCACGAGCTTCGTGAAGTCGGCGCGGCTAACGTTCGCTTTCGGCTGGAACGCGCTCGGCGATACGCCGTTAACGATGCCCTTGGCAGCGAGTGCTTGGATCGCTTGCTTCGCCCAAGCGACTGAGCCTAGATCCTCGAATGCTGGGGCATATTCCGCAACGGCGAACCGTCCGGACTGGCTCGTCTCGAACGTCACTTGCCCCGTTGCCGCATCGTAGAAACCGCTTGGCACCAGCACGGCGCGGCCGTTCTCGTCAATGCGCCACACGGAAACCGATTCAACGTCCTGCTTCCCGGCCAACTGATAAGAAATACGCACCTGTACAGCTGCATCCGGGTTGCTATACGCTAAAGCCTCTCCACCGGATATCACCTGCAACTCCAGCACAGGACCGGCGGTTCCTTTCACGTTTGCCTGCTTCGGCAGCCCTGCTTCTGCAATGCTGATCGTGACTGAATCGCGCTGCATCGCCGCCACATTGTTCGCAAGCATATTCCCCGGAAGCACGAAGCTTCCGATCGGCGTGACAAGCGTGATCCGCTTGTCTTTGCCGCTGCGGCCAAGAACATCGGCCGGCAGCTCGAACGTGTAGCCCTTCACAGCAGCTGCAGCCGAAGCAGGCAGCGCAATCGCGATAGTCCGGTTGCCATCCACATCTTCGCTCGTTTGGGCGAAAGCTTGCGTAATCGTTCTCCTATCGACGCTCACCGCAACCTTCCCGTCCACCGGCTGAGAGCCGGATACGTGAATCGTTGCCTGCCCGTTGCCCGGCTGCGTAATCGGCCATCCCGCCCCGCCGGTTGGCGGCGTTACAGGCGTTGTCGACGCCGCCAATGTCTTCACAGCTAACGTTGGGCCACCGCTCGACCAGTTGTTCAGTGTATCGGCCGCCTCCACCTTGAAGGCGTACTCCGTATCCGGCTGCAGCCCGTCAACAAACCAGTTCGCGACCGAAGGGGAACCAATCAGCTCACCGTTCATGTATACATTGTACAAGCCAATTCCCAACGGATCGGACGCCCCTGTCCACGTTAATGCCATCGACGTAGACGTGATGCCACTCGCCGTCAGCGAGCTGTTGCCGGACCAGGACGGAGGTGTCGTATCGACCGGAACCGGTATGTCCGGGTCGTTCGTGCGCAGGCTGCTCGGCGTCCGATTGCCGGTCGCATCCACTGCCTCAATTCGGTAGACAGCCGTACTGTCCGATGCGCCACTTACCGTATAGCTCAACTTATCGCCGTTAACTGATGCGATCCAGCCACTGCCGCTGTATATGTCATAGCGGCTGACGCCTTCATTGTCCACCGCCTCGTCCCATTGCAGCTCAGCCCCGCCTGTATCCAGCGATGCCGTCACGCGTGAGCCCGTCGGCCAGGCAGGCGCAATGCTGTCCTGCGCCAGCGTTCGCACCGGCGCGCTTGCCAACGGAGCTGACGTATTGCCTGCCGCATCGACGGCTACGGCCGTGAACGTGTACGCCGTCTTCGCTTCAAGCCCTTGAATGTAGTTGCGCGAAGCGGTGCCTCGCAGCTCCGCCGCCAGCGAATCGCCGCGATAGATGCGATAAGCGGTTATCCCTGTGTTGTCAACAGCGGCAGGCCATTCCAGCAGCGCGCCCGTATCGCTCAGTTGAGAGACTGCCAGCGTTCTAACGCCCGCCCATGTCGGAGATTCAGCGTCTGGGGCAGCCGTCGCGACATGGAAATCAAGCGCCGCCGATTCATTCCCCGCTTTATCTAAGGCGATCAGCTTAAGCGCCGTAACGGTCCCTGCCGGCAGGCCTTGAATCGTATAAGCTGCCGCATTCCCCGCGATTGTCGCCAACAACTCGCTGCCTGCATATATGCGGTATTGGGCAACGCTATAGTTATCCTCGGCAGCCGTCCATTGAAGCGATGCGCCGTGGCGGCTCTCCTCCGTCACGATAACCTCGGCGCCTTGCGGCCATGCCGGGACCATAACATCCGCACCTGGCGTCGTAACCTGTACCGAAGGGCCGCCCGTGCTTTCCTGCACCGCATCGAACGCCTCAACCCGGAATTCGTACGGGGAGGACGGCGTCAACCCGGTTGCCGTGAAGGCTGTCCTATCTGCCCCAACCGTGCCGGCGAGCGCGCCGTCCCGGTAGATGCGGTAACCATTAATGCCCCGTTGATCCGAAGCGCCTGACCAGCTAAGCCTAACGCTGTCCGGCTGCGTATCCGATGCGGCAAGGCTGCCGCCGGTCCATGCTGGCGCGTCGGTATCGGTAGCTGGCGCCTCGGTGCTTACGGACAAATACGGCCATTGCGCCGCATTCGCAGCTTCCTTGGATGGGAAATCGACGTTCTGGTCGCTCCATGCGTCGTCTTGTACCAGGAAGCTAACGTATTGGTCCCCGTTTGCTTCCGAAACGACGTAATCGGTGACCGGGACGCTTTTCCAAAACCCCTGATTTCGAATGGCCGAACTGCCGAGCTTCGTGCCTTGCACCGGTTTATTCGCCCAGTTAATGGACGTCTCCGTCCACTGGTCGCCAGTGGCGTACACATCCATGGCAATGTCCATGTTCGCCGTCTGCACGGCTGACACGTACATATTGAGCGACGCCTCATAAATGTTGCCCGTTACGGCGGATAGCGGGAATTTCATGTACACCCTTCTGTTGTTGCCCGTGTTTTTGTTCTGCTCGCTGCCGGACACACCCGCTGCATTCTTATAGCGGAGATAATTCAAGTTGTTCGTCGTGCCCGCCCCGCCGAATACGGCAGGCGCTTGCGTGAAGGCATCGTCGCTCGGATACAGCTTATGCGTTTCCCTTACAAGCCCCTGTGATGTCCGCACGGCCAAATTAGGCCCGCCAGAGGAAACATTGCCGCTGGCGTCCACTGCCTCGATACGGAACGCATAGGAGCGGTCGGCAGCTAAATTCGCCACAGCGTACGAGGAAACATCGGCAGCAGCCGTACCGAGCAGCGTGCCGTCCTGATAAATACGGTACTCGGAGACGCCTATGTTATCTTGCGCTGCGGTCCAATTCAGCGTGACGCCGCGATCCGTCAGCACAGCATATTGCAAGCTTCTCGCGTCCGGCCATGTTGGCGCCTCAGCATCACTGCCCGCCAATGTCGTGGCTGCTACGCTCGGACCGGTGTCCGACCAGTTGTTGCCGGCGTCGCCAGCCTCCACCCGGAACGTGTACGGTGTATTAGGCTTCAGCCCTTCGACGCGGAATCGTGCCGTATCCGCAGGCAGCGTCACAATCTCTTCATTCCCCTCAAACAGCCGGTAAGCCGTAACGCCCCGGTTATCCTGCGCCGATGTCCAAGCGAGCGTCAGCCCATCCGAGGATAGCTCGGAAGCGGTTAAAGCGGGCGCATTCCACGTTGGGCTTGCCGTATCGCTTGCCCCTAACGTCCGGAATGCGGCAAGCGGTCCGCCTACGGAAATATTGCCGCTCTGATCCTTCACCTCAACGCGAACGGTATACGGTGCGTATGCCGCCAATCCCGTCAGCTTATAGCTAAGCTGGTTCGTATCTCCGGCGTATTTGCCGTTCACATAAAGACGGTAGCCTGCCACCTCCACGTTATCGACCGCGCGCGGCCAGCTAACCATCGCTTCATGCTGCCTAAGCTCCGTTACCGTCAAATACGAGCCTTTCTTCCAGCCCGGCTTCGTATCGTCGTCTCCGGCGGCCGTATTGGCGCGGATCGGCTGGCTCGCCGCTGATTGATTGCCATCGGCGTCAACCGCGACAATCGTGAACGTGTAAGCTTGGCCCTTCGTCAGGTTCGTCACGTCATATGCGGTTACATCGGAAGGAACCTGCTTCGCCAAGCTGCCGTTTTGATAGATGAGGTAATGATCGACTCCGTTGTTGTCATAAGCTTCTGGCCATGCCAGCGATACAGAAGTAGGCGACGCTTCCGATGCCATAAAGGAGCTGCCATATGGCCATACCGGAGCGGTAATGTCTGCGCCAGCATTCGGGATAGGGAGCGGCACGAACGGCTTAAGCTCGTTGTTCGATTGCTCCCCGAGCGTAATGGTAACCTTGTTAGCTCCCCCTTTCGCCAGCGACGCATGCAGCGTCTGCACCTCTCCGCCATAGCTCATCGTCACGTCATATTCGCCATAAAAGCCGCGCGTCTTATACGAGCCGTTCGCATCAGTAGCGCCCTGCACATCCGTCCACCACTCATCATAGATAAGCCTGCGCCATTCTTCGCCTGACGGCTTTAGCGTCCAATCGGCACGGAACAGCGGCGCGTTATTTTGCCAATGCGCACCGTCCCAGAAACCCCACATCATAAAGGATTCCACGTTCGGGTGGCTGAAAGCAGCAATCAAAATATCCCGTGTAAACTGTGCTTGAATATCCTCGCGCGGTGAGTTCATATCGAACTCAGTGATAGCAATTTCATTGGCATATTGGGTGAAATGCGTAAGCTGATCGTAAAATTTCATCGGGCTCACTGGCGTGCTGCCAAAATGCGCTTGAATGCCGATGCCGTCCAGTGGCGCGCCTTGATCCTTCATCACCTGAAGGAAATTGGAAAACTGCCCGATGACCGGCGCGTCCAGCCCCAAGATTTGCGTCTCGTTAATGTACAGCTTGGCGTTCGGATCGGCCTCCTTGGCATATTTCAGCCAGTCGGCGGCAATCGTATCCCCATAAACGCCGCGAATCATCTTATTGGCGGTCGGCTCGTTAATAACGTCCCAATCATAGAGACGCCCTTTGAAGTAGCCCGCTACTTCGTCCATATGGTCCCGAATGCGCTTGTTCAACGCCTCTTTATCGCCAACCATTCCGGGAATATCACTCGGCACACGGGTCTGCCCGTCCCAAATAAGCGTATGCCCGCGCACGTCGAACCCGTTCTCGCCCAGCCAATTGTACAGCCGAGCCGCGCGCGCCTTATCGCCCTCCCACCACGGCCACTTCTGCTCATTCTCCATGACAACCGCGTTGAAATTTTCTTTCAGCTTGTTCCGGTACATTTCCGCATCCGCGCCTGTTCCAAAAATCATGCTGCTGTTCACCGCGGTACCGAAATGAAAATCATGTTTGGTCATTGCAACATGCACATCAGCGCCTTGAACCGGCTTTCCGTCTTTATCCAGCACGACAACCTCAAGGTCGCCCTTTCGGTATTGCTCGATACGCTGATCGGCTTCTGCGCGCCATGGCGCGTCCGGCTCCATTCCCTCGTAATAAACCGGCGTGCTCGGCAAATCGTCGATCGTTACCGCCTTCTTGTAATTGACCGCCTGCAGCCCGGCGATCTCAATGACCTGCGGCTTATAGCCGAACCGCAGCGTCACCTGCGACTGGTCCGCCTCCATCAATAGCGCCGCCTTGATCGGCACGAAAAACTGCTTCCACTGCGGCGGAATCGACATCGTTTCCTTAATCGATTTCTCCCAAGTGCCTTCGCGCTCCATGACGAGCGTCACCTTGCCCTCTGCCGTCTCATGCGTCGAGCTGATCGTCCGGGCGTAGAAGCTCGCGAGAATGACGTCATCCTTCTCAATCGCTGCATGAATCGGCATTTCGAGCTGCAGCAAATAGTCCGCAGACGGCTCTGCCGCCGTCGTGAGGCGCAGTGCCTCCGTGAACGGCTCGCCCTGCACGGCGGATTTTCCGATGCTGCCGTATGCAGGGGCTTCCGGATTCAAAATGCCCTCGTCGATATTCGCCTGCGACAAAATAACTTCGCCAGGCGGAAGCTGCCCGGCCGTCATCGCTTGCGCCTGCAACGTGTACAACGGCTGTAGCGCCAATAGCGCTGTCAGCATGAAAGCGAGTATCGTTTTATATTTTTTGATCATATTGCTCATCCTCTCGTTCGATGGTTGATGCCGGATAATCTTGAATAAATCCGCTAACTGCTTCTGTTGCTAACGCTAACGCGGATGCTGGCACTGACGTTGGCTCACCCCCCTCATCCCAACCAGTAATTGTAAGCGCATTCAAATCTCTTTTTAAAAGAAACAGGCCACTGGGGACCTGTCCGCAACTATTGCTAGGTGCCAATCGCAATCGACCAACTGCTTCTGCCGCTGCCGCTGTCGTCGCCGTACTGAATAACAATGCTGTCCGGCTTCACTAGAACGCTTGGCAGGTTCACCCAACCATCTTCTGCCGCCATCTCAGCCATTTTTCCGCCAAATACAGCCGCAGCCAGCCAATGCTCGCCCGGCGGAAGATAGCCCTTCAGCGTCGGGATGCCCGTCCTGCGATGCAGCAAATTCGTATTCGGCATTGCCTCAATGTTCAGTGCCTCCCGCTCGCCCAGCAGGTTAACGATGCCGCTGGCTAGTCCCGATTGCTTCAGCATAATGCGATCGCGCCCAAGCTCTTCTCCCTCCCCCGCCAGCGCCGGACGCAGCTCTGCGCGCGGAATTGCAAAACCGCCCTCGGCCGCGAACAGCCCCCGGCCCGTCCGCACGCGGTGCACCCGGACATGCCACGGCAGACCTGGAAGCAGCCACGTTTCCACCTCGACATCCCGCCAAGCCCGCCACCTCGCGTAGATGGCTTGCTCCTCCACGCGATACGCTTCGCATTGGCGGCGTCCCCTGTAATAATCGTCTTCTTCGCTAAACGCCAGCATCGAGTCGAAGGCCCCTTGCGCCAGCCCAAGACCGCCGTTGCTGACGCTGAATCCGAATAAATTCGAATAGGCGAATTTCTCGTATTTTGCAGACGCGGCAACCGGCTCAAACGCCGCATATTGTCCGGCTGTGAAGGCGGCAACATGCCCATCCTTCCGGCAGACGGCCATATGCGGATGCGGCTGCACGGCGCGAGCGTTCAGCTTCGGCAGCGGCTTCGCCTCCGCCGTCCAGAACGGATGCCCGTCATCCAGCGCCAGCGGAAGAAAAGCTTTCAACGCCCAGTACGGCGAGCCTTGCGCGTTGTACTCCTCCGCCATGTGCATGTTCGGATAGGCGTACCCGATCGTGAGGAGCCCTTCCTTCGTATAGATCGGCTGCTTCAGCCACCAGTCCAGATTGCGAAGCGCCAGCCCTTTGATAACGCCCCATTCGAACGCCTCTACGCCGGCAAAAGCAAGCGCGCCCCAGAACGCCGATTGCGCGAACCGGTACGTCAAGCTCCGGCCGAAGGGCAGCGCCGAGCCATCCTCGGCAAACCAGTAGATGAAATCCTGCGCAAACAATCGCGCCCGCTCTTTAAACCGCTTGCAGCGTTCTGGATCCTCACCAGCCATCACCCCGGCATAGACCAACGCATAGTAGTGCATTGCGAACGCGATATAATAGTCGCGCTGCTCCGTCTTGCCGTCCGCATACCATCCGTCGCCCAAGTAGCATTCGTCGATAAAGGCAAGCGCTTGGTTCATCGCCGCCTCGCCGTAAGGCGCACCGACCTTCTTTAACCCAAGATTCACAAGGACAATAAAGAAACGCCAATTGTTTTGCGGCATGTCATGGCGATTGATCTGATCCAGCCACGCCGCAAGCTGTGTGCGCTCCTGCTCGTCCAGCGGAGCCCAGATGCGGTCCGGCGTTAATAACAATGCCAGCCCGATCGCCGCCATCTCGACGAACCGTTGGTCCGTATCCCCCGTTGTCCCCCAGTACTCCGCATGCGCGGGATTCGTGCCGTTGCGGAAGCCTTCGGCATATGCATCCCACAAGTCCGTTTCGCCGCCTCCCGCCGCAAGCGGAACCAATCCCCATAACGGTCTTGCGAACGCCTCCATCCGCGCTATGCCGTCCTCGTACTTCGCGCCGGTATCCGCAAGGTGAAGCCCTGCCCTGCCTTCGCTGTAATACGGGCGCAGCGGATCGCATAACCGCAGCAGCGCTTGTTGTGCGTCCCTTTTCGTCCGTAATTCGTTCGCCTCGATCGTCTTCGTCATCTGTTCGCTCCTTTAGACGTACATGCCAGCAAGCCGGCCTCTTGATTTCTATAGTAGGGAGCAAACGGGAGCGATTTAAGAAACAACTCTGACTCATTTGAAAATTTTCTTACTTGTTGTTGGTGCAAAAAAATAAACCCGCGATGCAATCGCTAGGTTTGGGCAGCGTTTCGTTTGTATTTGTAAGGTGTGGAGCCAACAACCTTTTTGAACGCACGGATGAAATAGGACGTATTGGACAAGCCAACGCGTTCGCCAACGATACGGATGGGCAAATCCGTCGTTTGCAGCAAACGGCAGGCCTCCTTCATTCGCCGCGCTGCTATGTAATCAGTCAAGCTGCTGCCGGTCTCTCTCTGGAACACGCGGGAAACGTACGCTTTGGACAAATGCAGTTCCTCGGACAGCCGCTCCAGCTCGAACGCTTCACTATAGTGCGCCTCGACCCATTGCATAATCACTTCCGAATAACGAAGCGTCCTTGCGCTCGCATTACCCGGCTGCATAGCTGCCAATCGGCGGTTCACTGCGGACAAAAACTGCAATAGCAGCAACGCCGCCTCCTCGTCGTCGTTCGCCCGCTGCTTCCCTTGCGCCTGCGATCGTGTCCGGCTGAACGCTTCGCACGCGGGCAGGAGCACGTCAAGCTCCTCCGTCATGTCGAACGCCTGCTCCGTCATCATCCCTTGCTTCAGCTTCATATACAACTGATGCAGGTGCGGAAAAGGGGCCAGTCCCCGCTCAAGCGGCGCGGGATCAAAATGAAACACCGTCCGCACATACGGCGTTGCAGTATCAGCCTCGACAAATACATTGTGCAATTGAAACGGCTGAAAAAAGAACAGCATCCCTCTACGGATATCATAGGTTTGCTGATTGACGATTACTTTGCCGACGCCTTCGTGAACGAGCAGCAGCTCGCATCCCTGATGCCAGTGGTAATACCCTTTGAAATGCTCGGTGGAACGCATCGCATGCGCCCATAAGCACGGCTTCCCTTGAAATTGCAGCAACTCGAATAGCCGGTTCATAGCCTCCCCCTCATTAGGACAATAGAACGGTATTTTTAATCATTGTACTGCAACTTCCCCCTCCCTCCAACCTCTATAATCATCCATAACGACAAGAAGGAGGAATTGAAATGGACGCTGCCTATAAGGCAAAAGTGATGGAACGAATTGAACGCAAGGCCGAAAGCATGCTTGCGCAAATCGGGGACAAGTCTCCCCATGTAGCAAGAGCAGACGGGCTATATGACGATATGCCGCACTGGTGGTGGACCTCCGGTTTCTGGCCTGGCATGCTGTGGCTGATGCATGACTGGACCGGCAATGACGCGTTCAAGCAGGCCGCATGGGATTGGGATTCGAAGCTTGAACAGTGTTTCTTGCAGCACCCAGTGGACCTGCATCATGATGTCGGCTTTCAGTTTCTGCCAACCGCTGTAATCAAGCATCAACTGACCGGAGACCAAGAAGCGCTGCGCATCGGCTTGCGGGCTGCCGACTTTATGGCGGGACGATTCAATCCGGCTGGAAACTTCATTCGCGCTTGGAACGGGGACCTGGCCGGTTGGGCGATCATCGACTGCATGATGAACCTTCCCTTGCTGTTCTGGGCCAGCCGCGAATCCGGCGACCCGCGCTACAAGCACATCGCCATGCGCCATGCTGATACGATTCTCACCCATGGGTTGCGTCCGGACGGCTCCGTCGTCCACATTCTCTCCTTCAATCCGGAGACGGGCGAATTTATCGAGCCGCTCGGCGGCCAAGGGCATGGGCCGGACTCGGCATGGAGCCGCGGCAACGCTTGGGCGCTGTACGGCTTCGCCTTGGCCTACCGCTACACGGGCGAGCAGCGTTATCTCGACGCAGCCAAACGGACCGCGCATCACTTTATCGCTTGCTTGCCGGACGATGCGGTGCCACTGTGGGATTTCCGGGTCGACCAGCCCGAGTCCGAGCCGCGGGACAGCTCCGCTGCGGCGATTGCCGCATCCGGCCTGATCGAAATCGCAGAGCATGTGCCGCAAGCGCAGAAACATATCTATCAAGGCGCCGCCGAGCGCATACTGGAGTCGCTGACCGAGCGTTACGCAACGTGGGATAAGCCGGAGCATCAAGCGATTTTGCTGGAAGGAACCGGGCATAAGCCAGCAGGAGAAAACGTCAACGTCTCGATTATTTACGGCGACTACTATTACATTGAAGCCTTTGCCAAGCTGAACGGCTGGCAGCGGCGCATTTTTTAACCAAATCCACTTAGAGGTGATGAACCATGGAAATTAGACAAGCAACCAGCCCGCAAGAAGCACGGCATTTAACAACTGAGGAGCTGCGCGAGCGGTTTTTAATCGAAAACTTATTCCAAGCTGGCCAAGTAACGATGGTCTACAGCCATTATGACCGAATGGTCATCGGAGGGGCTTTCCCAACATCCGAAGCGCTGGAAATCGCCGATCCTGATACGTTGAAAACCGATTATTTTCTGGAACGGCGCGAGGTCGGCTTTATTCATGTCGGCGGTGGGGCAGCGGTGATCGAGGCTGACGGCGAGCGTTACGAGCTGGCGAAGCTGGACGCGCTGTACGTCGGAAAAGGCACACAGAGCGTGCGCGTATCCAGCGCCGATTCCGCCAATCCAGCTAAACTATATTTCTGCTCCACGCTGGCACATGCCGTCTATCCAACCGTCAAAATCGCGCTGGAAAACGCGACGCCGAACCATCTTGGCACGATGCAGGCCTGCAACGAGCGCACGCTGTATCAATACATCCATGCCGGAGCCGTACAAAGCTGCCAGCTTATGCTCGGCGTTACGGTTCTGAAGGAAGGCAGCATCTGGAACACGATGCCAGCCCATCTCCACGACCGCCGCATGGAAGCTTATTTGTATTTCGACCTTCATCAGGACGCACGGGTATTCCATCTCATGGGCCAGCCATCCGAAACGCGCCATCTGGTCGTTGCGAACGAGCAAGCGGTCATTTCGCCGAACTGGTCGATTCATTCTGGCGCAGGGACAAGCAACTATGCGTTCGTTTGGTCGATGGCGGGCGAGAATTATACGTTTAAGGATATGGATATCGTGGCGATGAGCGATTTGAAATAATAATGCGTGAAGGGAGATAGCGAAGGATGGAACTGTTCAACTTAAGTGGCCAATCCGCGATCGTGACCGGCGCTGCGCGAGGGCTGGGGCAAGCACTCGCCATCGCACTGGCCGAAGCAGGCGCTGATGTTACGCTCGTGACGAACAGCTCGCCGGCCGACGAAACGAAGCAGGCGATTGAGCGGATCGGGCGCCGCGCTATCGTTGTAAAGGCCGATGTGAGCGACCAAGCGTCGCTCCCTGGCATCGTCGATAACGCCAAAGCGGCTTTCGGCCGAATCGATATTCTTGTCAACAATGCCGGCATTATTCGCCGCGCCCCGGCTGCCGAACACGCCTTTGCCGACTGGCAGGCCGTATTGGCGACGAATCTCGATTCCGTCTTCACCTTATGCCAGCTGGCAGGCGCCGAAATGCTTGCGCAAGGGTCCGGCAAAATCATCAACATCGCTTCCATGCTCTCGTTCCAAGGCGGCGTCAACGTTCCAGGCTACACGGCGAGCAAGCATGCCGTTGCCGGGCTGACCAAAGCGCTGGCGAACGAATGGGCTTCGCGCGGCGTACAAGTAAATGCGATCGCACCCGGCTATATGGCAACCGACAATACGGCGGCGCTACGCGCGGACGAAGCCCGCAGCCGGCAAATTCTCGAACGGATTCCCGCAGGGCGCTGGGGAACGAATGACGATCTCAAAGGCGCAATCACCTTCCTCGCCTCCCGCGCCTCCGACTACGTGAACGGGCATGTCTTATGCGTCGACGGCGGCTGGATGGTTCGATGATTCCACAACAAGAGCAGCCGAAGCAACCGCGGGAGCCTTACGCCATTACATTCGGAGAATCGATGGGCCTGCTCATCGCTCCTTCTGCCAAAGGCATCGAGTATGCCCATGGGCTCGAGCTGTCGTTCGGCGGAGCGGAGACGAACGTCGCGATCGGCCTTGCCCGGCTCGGCATCCGTGCCGGCTGGTTCGGCAAGCTCGGCAACGATCCGATTGGCCGGTCAATTATCACCCGCGTGCGCGGGGAAGGCGTCGATGTGTCGCGTGCCGCGCAGGATGGCGAGCGGCCAACAGGGCTGATGCTGCGGGAACAGATATCTGGCCGGGCATCGGTCTACTATTACCGCAAGCTGTCCGCAATGAGCGCCATGCAGCCGTCTGAGCTAGATGAGGCTTATGTCGCTGGCGCCAGCATGCTGCATGTGACGGGCATTACGCCCGCCCTGAGCGCTTCCTGCAAGGAAACCGTATTTGAAGCGGTTAGGATCGCCCGCCGGAACGGCGTGAAAGTATGCTTTGACCCTAATCTGCGGCTTAAGCTGTGGAGCTTGGAGGATGCAAGGGAAACACTGCTCGCGCTCGCTGAACAGGCCGACTACTTCCTCCCCGGCATGGACGAGCTCATGCTGCTGTACGAGACAGAGGATGCTGAACAAGTTATGGATAGGCTTCGTCAGTTAGACGCGGCAAGCGTCGTGAAGGGCAGCCGGACCGAAACGCTTCTGTTGGAAAAAGGGCAGCTGACCCGCATTCCCTGCTTTCCGGTCGAACGCGTCACAGACGCTGTCGGAGCTGGCGATGGTTTCTGCGCTGGCTTTATCGCCGGCCTGCTGAAGGGGCACTCGACAGCGGAGGCTGTCAGGCTCGGCAACCTGGTCGGCTCGCTCGTCGTTCAAGCCGAGGGAGACTGGGAAGGCCTGCCGACATGGAGCCAAGCGGAATCCGTTCTATTGGACAAGCGACATGTTGAGAGATAGCAATCAATGACCTGCGGTACCAGGCTGGATCCGCTTCCGGTTCTGGCTGTGCTTCTCCCGTTTTAAAAATCAAAAATGGCGGTGCTGGGAAGGTTGTCCCCGCACCGCCTTTTCTGGCTTTTGGTCCAATGCCGCTTATTTGCCGCAGCTACGCCTCTTTCCGCTTCTCCCCCGGCAGCTTCAAGTCCAACGTTCCGGTTTCAATAGCCTTCTCCCCATCCACAACCCGTTTCATGCCTGTCTCTGTGACCGTGCCGTCATTCGCGAGCTTGCCCGCCGTAATGATGGTCGTCGTCATCGCCTCGCCAATGCGGTAATAGAAAAAATCTTTGCCTTGGACAGGCTTAGGGCCTGTGGCGTCTGTAATTTCACCGTTCAGGAACGAGTGCTGCATATCATCCGTGCCGACTGGAATATTCGCTTCCCATGTGACGACGAAGAAATCTCCCTGGCGTTCATAAAACCAAACGGTGTATTCAGAAAGGAGATAGAAACGGTTGGCTTCCCCGACCGGGAATAGATAGGTTGTGGAATAGCCTTCCCATTGTTTCGGCAAGGATGGAATAGGCTTGTTTGCAAAATGTTCATTACGCAAAGCTTTGCCCATCACGTACTTCCGCGCACTCGCAAGCTCGCCCGTCGATAACAGCTGCTGCTCATACTGGCTAAACGGCGAGTTGATCGTCACCCTGCCATCCTTGGTTGTAAGTTGATAGCCATAGAAATCCGAGAGGAAGCGGACTGGGACATAAACTTGGTTATTGGCGACCCTAACCGTCGCATGAAGCGCAAATAAGCCGGACTCATACCGTTTGGCAAAATACGCCTTGTCCTTCCCTTCGGTGAACTTCACCGTTTCTGTCCATTTATGTATAGCGGCCGTGCGGGACTTCGGATTCCATGTTACGGTCGCGCCAATTGTCTCTGCAATCACGCGAATCGGCACTAGCAATCGCCCATGATCATTGATCGTTTCAGCGCTTAGCTCGACTCGTTTCCTTGTGGCGATGCTCTGATCAGGCGCACCTGCGTAGGCAGTTGCGGATACAAGCAGCAAGCTTGCGGCTGCCGCCGCCAAAACAAATTTCTTCATTGTTACACGCCTCCCTTTTACTGGATAGACGTGATCATGGCTCAGATTGTTTCACTGCACCTAGCAGGCACTGCACCCAGCAGCTTTAGCAATGTTCCCCCTTGTGCGGTGTATACCTCATTTCTAACGGACCTCAGCGCCCCTATCCCCTCCGAAAATGCCTTATGCAAAACGTAACAGACCTCACAGCCGTTATTTAGCCATTTTGCCGCCTCAAGAGGGCAATATGGTTCAAGTAGCGACCGCTCGGTCCGTTAGAGCAGAAATATGGCTGATTTTGATCAAATAAGGGCTGCTCGGTCCGTTAGCGTTCCCAGCAAAAGGTTTCTTTGTTTTACAAATGAAAAAGGGACCCCCAAGTTTACGCTTGTAGGTCCCCCGCTTTCTTATGTTACACGCTACCCCACAACCCCTGTACCAACAGCGCAAGCAGCTTGACCGTCTCGGCACGTGTCGCCGGAGCCTGTGGCGCGAAGTTCGTGCCGCCGTCTGCCGCTGGGCGGCCTGTTACAAGGCCCGCCTGCTGCGCAGCCGATACCGCAGGCGCCGCATACTTAGCGATTGCGCTTGCGTCCGAGAATGTGTTCGGTTCATCGCTGTTAGGCAGCTCATAGCCAACGCTAGCCGCGAAGCGAACAAGCATCGTTACCAGTTGCTCTCGCGTAACGGTAGCGTTCGGCTCAAACTTGCCGCCGCCCGTGCCGCCAACAATGCCGAGATCCGTTGCCCACTCGACCGCATCTGCGTAGTACGAGTTTGCACCGATATCCGTATAGCGGGAGCCCGTGTAGCTGCCCGGCTCTACGCCCGCAATCCGAGCAAGCAAGAGCACCAGGTCAGCGCGTTTCATCGGCGCATTCGGCGCGAATTCGGTTGCGCTCACGCCTGTAATTACTCCCCTTGCTGTCAAATAAGCAATTGCATCCTGCGCAAAGCTATTATTCGTATCTTGGAATGCCGCTGCTGCATGGCCGACCGTATAGCCCACCTGCAGCTGGCTCGTTCTAAAGTAAGCCTCACCGCTGCTTGCATCATATCCGCTCTGTACAATTGGCTTCGCCGATCCGTCACTGCCTACCGTATATGGAATGATCGCATTCGGATTATCACCCTGCAACGCCTTGTATGGCAAACGAATTTCAACTTTGCCTGCCAACTGTTGAACAGGCTTTCCGTTCGCTTGTACGCGGATGCCGACGACCGGCTTCCCTTGGTTCGCCCCTTTTCCTTCCCTTGCGTTAACCGACACCGCCAACTCTCCATCGCCCGCCGCCATTACTAGCGCATTCCAAACCGCGCGATCCAGCGTGATGGTTCCCAGATTCGTCTCCAGTACAACGGTGGTGAGCCCTGCTTTCGCAAGACGCTCGACGCTCTCATGCGACAGCTTAACCGTCCCGCCGCCAGCCGCGAACGTAGCGCTCAACTCCAGCCCTTTTGCTCCGCTACCGGATTGGTTGATGATGCTAATGGCTTGATCAACCAAGGCCGTAGCCACCGTGGATTCCAGTTGGCCGTTAGCGGCTTGGCCTGTTGGCAATGAAATGACTGCATAGGATACGCCCTCATGCTTCTCCGAAGTAACGCTGCCGCCTGCTGCTGATCCAGCGCCTGCACTGCTGCCGGAGCCAGCGTTGCCGCTGTTGCCGGTATTGCCGGTGTTGCCGCCGTTTCCACCGTCGCCACCGTTACCGCCATTCCCACTGCCCGCAGCAGCCGAAACCGTCACTTCACTCGAAGCTACGCCATACCGGTCGGCACTAACCGCCGTAATCGTCGCCGTACCTGCCGCGATTGGCGTCACCTTGCCTGCTGCATCTACCGTTGCAACGGCCGGATTCGACGAAGCCCACGTTACGGCCGAAGAACCGCCGCCCGCTGCTGGCACAACCGTCGCGGCAAGCTGTCCCGCAGCGCCGCCCACTGTCAATGCCATCGTCGCTTGATCAAGCGTGACCTTCGCCACATCAAGCTGGAATACCGCAACCGTTCCGCTCACCTCGTACGCTACCAGCAGCAGCGGCTGCCCGGTTGGGCTGATCGATGCTGGAATAAATTCAATGCCCTCTGGCCCTGTATCGGTATTCAAATTATCCTTCGGCGTAAACACCCGCGTATTCGTATAATTGACGAACGACGCTTGCGCCGGGTCCGTCACATCGTACATCATGACTCCGCCTATCCGTTCAAGTCCAACGAACGCAAGCGTCCGCGATCCGACTTGGCCAACCTTCACGTCCTCCGGTTCAGGCCCTTTCTTGGCGCTGCGGTCGTCCATCGCTGTCTTCGCATGGCTAGCATTAAAGTAGCTAGGCAGCCGTTCCGCAGTAATTCGTTCGAATTCATTGCCGCTGTCGAACACTTGCGACATCGTATCGGCGTTCCAGATCGAGAACGAGCGCCCGCCATACAAGTAAATGCCGTCATTGCCCATGTCACTGACGACTTCTACGCCGTCATACGCCACCTTGCCATTCAAAAATTGCGCCGCTGCCGAGCCCGGATTCAGGCTGCCCTTCATCGTGCCAAGCTTGCTCGCATTCGTGCGTCCCGGCCACTCCGTCGCATCGCCCTCGTTCGCGCTAAGCAAGTACGTCGCCCCGCCTACCGTATAGGAAGCGATGCCGTCTGGCATGTACATGCCGTAGAACGGAACGTTCTCCAGCTTGATGCTGCCCTCCTTCACAAGGTCCAGCGCATTGCGCGGATCGTTCAAATCTTTCAGCCCCAAGCCCCGAACCGACGTAAACTGCTTGGTGGCCAAATCCAGCGTCGCAATCGCGTTGTTTTCTTGCAGCGAAACATAGGCTTTCGTCGCATCGCCAGACAACGCGATATATTCCGGTTCCAGATCGTATAGTGCATCTGCTTTCGTCCCGCTGCCGCTAATGATGCCCGTCACAGGGTCTGCTGCCCCGCGAATATGCACCGCATCATCAATGATCGATGGGTTATCGAATTCAGCGTTCACAGCGACACCTGATTGCGTGTCCAAAATCGTAACGCTGCCCTTCCCATCCACGCCCGCTACACGCGGCTCTGCCTCATTCGCCGTCAGCACGTAACGGCCGTCCGGCGTGGACTTGATCATGTCCGGCTGTACGCCCGCTTCATACGCCGCAATGAGATTGCCGTCGTAATCCAGCGCAAGAATACGCCCGTTCTTCGCGGCATCCTTCTCTTGAACAGACACATAGATGCGCTTATTCACCGTATTAATATCAACGCTCGTCAGGTCGCCATAGACGAAGCCGCCCGTTTCTGCCAGCGTCTTCACCGCTACAGTCGCGTCCTTCGTAAGCGCCTGGTTCGCAGATAGGCTGACAATATCCAGGCTCGGCGGGTTCGAAGACCCGTTCACGAGATAAAACTTGCCGTTATCCTTGTTGTACTTCACGATTTCAGCGACACCGCCGTCCGCATTCGTAACACCGACCGAATACTGCCCGATTTTGGACACGTTCAGCTGGTTCTGGAACCCGGCAGGGTTCACATTCAGCGCCAGCGTGCTCGTCGTCACCTGTGGGGAATAAGCCGCATCGGTAACGGATAACGTCACTTGCGATGCTCCAGCCGCCAGCGGCGTTCCCGAGATGACGCCTGTGCCTGCATCAATGCCAAGCCCCTGCGGCAGCCCTGCTGCCGAGAACGCATAAGGCTTCGTTCCGCCCGTTGCACCCACCGTTGCTGAATAAGGCACACCAACTGTCGCTGCTCCCAATGCCTGCGTCGTTACATTTAATGGCTCAATTGCTACGCCCCATGCGCCAGAAGCGCTGTTGCGCGGGCCTTTCTCCGATACAACCACAGCATCCGCTGCGCTGTAATCGACCTGCTGGAAATCCGACTTGTTGTTATCCGTATCAGCACGGTCGATTCGGCGGATCGCATTCTTCTTGGACGTACCCTCTGCGGATCCGCTTGGATAAGCCGTCTCAAAACCATCCATCGTGCTTCCCGCATCATTGCTTCCCGTTCCAACCATATCAACATAGCCGGGAGCCTTCGTGCCCGCTCCATCGGTATCGAACGGATTAACGGCAGCAAGGGCTGCTGTATCGCTGACTAACGCCACTTTCAGCCCTTTATTGTTAATATAGCGGTCCCATGACTGGTCTCCACGCCCGGTCAAATCCAGCTTCGCGCTTGCCGCTGCCGTCCCTGTTTCCTTGCCAGTGATCAAGTAACTGGAATGGGCTTTAATCGTTCCCGTAAGGGCGAGCGTCTCCCAGCCATTCGTCGGCCCTGTCGTTGCATTCGTGCCGCGGTCCGCATATTGCAGCGACCAGCCCGCCAAGTTCACGTCCGCGTTCGTTGGATTGTAGAGCTCTATGAAACCATGAGTCGAATAAGCATCCGTCGCTGCTTTCAGCCCTGCGCCATACACTTGGTTGATGATAATGTGCGGCACCGTGCGGTCATACGTGCCATTCGCCTGGTAAGGCGCGCCCGCCAATACGGCTGCTGAAGCGAACGCCTGCGCGCCGCCGATCGACGGTACGGTTTGGAGCAATGCCGTCGCCACTGCGAGCGACATCGCGATTTTTTTCTTCTGCATCATAAACATGAGTGATTACCCTCCCGTTGTGGCCAGTCCATCCACTGTTCCTTATCCGGTGTGAGCATATCATCCCCATGTAAACGGGACATGTTCATCTTTTAAAGATTATGTAAAACTATTTGCTTAAATTGCGTCGATTTCGTTTATAATGAACGTTAACCATTAACAATTGGAGGGTCATGCATGATACAAGTAAAAGAGTTCGTAGATACCGATACGGTGTATGCGGAGAGAACAGCAAATGAATTTCTAGCGGGGCTGGAGGAAGACCAAGTCGTTAGCATCTGCTACGGCTCAATTATGAAACCGACTCGTGGAGGTTCATCCACCCAACGAAGCACGATTCTACTCGTCTACAAGACCAAGAAGTAAACGATTTTCAAACAATACAAAAAGCCGACCTCACGCGGTCGGCTTTTTCATGGCTAACTGAGGCCATGCGTTCAAGCAAAAGGTTGATCAGCCCAAGATCCCCATGCTCAGGCCTTCAATAGGGCAGAGTTACATCTTCTCGAAGCGTTTACTCGTATTCACGAGAACTGGCAGGCTCTTCGTTCCATTAACCATAGGAGACGAGCACTGCGAGCATGTTGGCACAGCCTCGAATGCAAAGTTATCTCTCATCCAACCGTTGCAGTCATCGTTCGTACAAAGCCAGACTGCCGTTTCTTCCTCTGGAATTTCCTCTACAGGTTTTTTTCTTGAGTACATGGAATGAGCCCCTTTCTCCTAAGTTTACAGAGAGAAAAACTGCCCCTAACTTGCGTCAAGGGCAGTTTTGACTAGCTTACAGCTTTACAACGTTCTCAGCTTGTGGTCCACGGTTGCCTTGTACCACGTTGAACTCAACGCGTTGGCCTTCGTCCAACGTTTTGAAGCCGTCGCCTTGAATAGCGCTGAAGTGAACGAATACGTCGCTTCCGCCTTCAACTTCGATGAAACCGAAACCTTTTTCTGCGTTGAACCATTTTACTGTACCTTGTTGCATGGATATTACCTCCAACAAAATTAATTTCACATGATCTTCATTACTCAAAACGAAATAAAAAATCACATGATGGAAAGGGTTACATTGCACGAAATGATAACCCTTTCCATCATGCGAGTGAGTTCCCGAATTGTATGCCTATAATAGCACAGTTTGTTCCAGAACGCAAACAACATCCATTCTTACTTGTCAATACCTAATTGCTGCCGTCTGCCAAGCTGCGGCATCATCATGAGCAAAGCCCCTACCAAGAATAGCAATCCGCTAATTCCATAAACAGACAATAAAGAAGTGGAGCGCATAAGCGGCCCGCCAACTGACATTCCGATGACCATCATGCCCATAAACATCGGGGTCAGAACACCGCCCACTCGTCCAACATATGCGTCATCCGTATTTTTTAGAATCAACGTTTGAATGCCGATGTGGATGCATGGGAAGAACAGTCCCGAAACAATTTGCAGCCCGATTGTAATCGGCAAGCTCGTCGAAGCGCCAACACCAACTGTTCCAATTGCGCTGATGAGCAAGCCTGCTGACAGCAGAAGCTGCGGCTTAATTTTGCTCGCCAGAGCCATGACCAGCCCCCCGCCCACGAACATCGCTGCGCCATTGACCATCAACAGCCATTGCAAAAATTCAGGCTTCTTGCCCAAGTTATCAATAGCAACGAATAAAGCAAGCGGCTGAATAAGCCCTGCGGCCAAGCCAGCAACCGTGAACGTGAAGCCAAGCGTTCGCAGCAAGCGGTTTCTGCCCACATATTGGAACCCCTCCTTCAGTTGCTCGCGCAAGCTTCCGCTCGGCGCATCCTCATCCTCTGGTTTGGGGTCGGCAGGCAAGCTGGATAGCAGAAGCGCTGAACCCAGCATCATTGCACCCATTACACCGATTGAAATCTCTAAGCCAAACTGCCCGTAGACGAATGCGCCGATGATCGGCCCGATCACCATAAAAATCGCCATTAACGTCTGGAACATCGCCATTACGCCTTGCAGATGGTCCTCCGGGACATGGCGCTTGAACAGCTTCATCGCGGAAGGCTGTGAGAATTGTGACAGCATCGCAGACACGAAGGTCGCGGCGAACAGCGCCTGCCAAGAGCCCATCGCGACAACGACTAAAACGGCACCTGCCGACACCGCCGACAACAGGTCGCTCCATACCATCGTCCGTTTTGGGCGCCAACGGTCAGCGAACGCGCCGCCGATGAAGGCGAACAAAAAGATTGGCGTAAACTCCGCGATTGAAATAAGCGATACATAGGTTGGATTGTTGTTCGTCTGCTCCGTCACATAAAGCAGGATAGCAAAATTCCGCACCCAGATGCCGAGCTGCAACAGCATATACGACATCATAACGGTCCGAACGATCGGATTGCGAAACACGAATACCACTCCTTTTTTCCAAAGATTTAGGCATTGAACCACCTCTGTATGATAATAGACACAAATTGTTTTTGTCTAGATAAATTTAGACTTATTTTTATTTCGTTTGGTTAATTATCGATTCAGTTCTCTCTCTCCCCCATTCCATTAACGTCCCTTCGGACCTTCCTCCAATATTTGCTTGAAACCTATTTCGACATCCTCCCGTCGGTAGGTGCAAGCACGCCATACCAAAATACACTTCTAAGGAGCCAAACACCTATGAAAAAATGGCACTTCCCTATCGTTATCGCCGTCATTCTCGCCATCGCATTGAGCGCCTGCTCAAGCAGCTCGGATAAAGGCAGAACGGAGCCTCAACTCGAAACGACAAAAACAGCACAAGAAATGACGACAGATATGTTAACGAAAGTCGAGTCGCCCAGGCTTATCCCACTTGAAGGCGATATGGTCAAAGATATGTATCACCTCGATCCCGCACTGCTCGATCAATATTCGATCCTCACTCCGATGATCAACCTGAAAACAGATGAAATCGCCGTATTGAAAGTGAAGGATGCAAAGGATCTCCCCACGATAGAAGCCGCTGTGAAGCAGCGCGCTGTTGATATTCAGAAGACGTTCGAGCATTACTTGCCGGATCAATACGAGAATGCCAAAAACTATAAGCTAGTGACCAAAGGCAACTACATCCTGTTCGTCATTTCCGATGCAGAACCATCCGGCAAGCTCGAAGCCGCGTTTAACAGCTACTTCACAGCGAAGTAACCGGCATGGTATTTAGCAGCCTGCTGTTTTTATTCGTTTTTTTGCCTATCGTGCTGGCGCTTTACTATGCATCGCCTTGGCGTATTCGCAACCTGCTGCTGTTCATCGCCAGTCTCGTGTTCTATGCCTGGGGAGAGCCCGTTTACATCGCCATTATGCTGCTCTCCTCTGTTGCCGACTACAGCTTCGGTTTGCTGCTTGGCAGGTCCGGACAGTCGGCCAAGCGGAGCAAGTGGATCGTCATCGCTTCGGTAATCGTCAATCTAAGCTTGCTCGGCTATTTCAAATATGCGGATTTCCTAATCGGAAACATTAACGGATTACTCGGCACCGACATCCCGCTGACAGAATTGCCGCTGCCGATCGGCATTTCCTTCTACACGTTCCAATCGATGTCGTACATCATTGACGTGTATAAGGGCAAAGCCAAAGCCCAGCGCAACTGGATCGACTTCGGCACGTTCGTCGCCTTGTTTCCGCAATTGGTCGCCGGTCCAATCGTGCAGTATTCTACACTTGCCGAGCAGTTAAAGAACCGAACGGCTACCGTCTCGATGTTCGCTGAAGGCGTAAGGCGATTTCTAATCGGATTAGGCAAAAAAGTGCTGCTCGCCAACAACATCGGGCTGCTCTGGGATACCATATCCGCCAGCCAAGCGGATACACTGCCTGTGCTAACGGCTTGGCTCGGCATTATCGCTTACGCGTTCCAAATTTATTTTGATTTTAGCGGTTATTCCGATATGGCGATCGGGCTCGGGCTTATGCTCGGCTTCCGCTTTAACGAAAACTTTCATTATCCTTACGTGTCCAGGAGCATCACCGAGTTTTGGCGGCGCTGGCACATTTCGCTGGGCACGTGGTTCCGCGACTATGTCTATATCCCGCTGGGCGGCAACCGGCGCGGGCTGCTCATTCAGGTACGCAACATTATGATCGTCTGGCTGCTGACGGGCTTATGGCATGGGGCAAGCTGGAACTTCCTCTTGTGGGGCTTGTACTTCGGAGTCATTCTGCTCGGGGAAAAATGGTTCCTCCTCCGGCTGCTCGCACGGCTGCCGGGCTGGGCCAGCCATCTCTACGCCCTGCTGCTCATCGTGCTCGGCTGGGTGCTGTTCGCCTTCGACGACTTATCGCGAATCGGCGAATATCTGGGCGCGATGCTTGGCCTAAACGGCCAGCCGCTTTGGGATGATACCGCGCTCTACCTCGCATATACGAACGCGGTGCTGCTGCTCGTGCTCGGCATCGCCGCGACGCCTTGGCGCAGGCTTCGCCGCAGCTATCATCCCGTGCTGCAGCTAGCTTGGTATGCAGCACTGTTCTTGGCATCGACTGCTTATCTGGTCGATGCTACGTACAATCCATTTTTATATTTCCGCTTCTAACAATCACTATTACATGCAGAAAAGAGGTGCACGATGGGCCGCACAGCAGAACGAGTGCTCGCGTTCGGATTCGTATTTGCCATCTTCGTTGTAGGGCTGTCGCTGCTCGTGCTGCCGATTCGCCCCTTCTCCGAGCTGGAAAACCGCTCCTTGCAGCGCCTGCCGCAGCTGTCGTGGGACACGCTTTGGTCGAAGGAGTTTGCGAAGCAGGCCGAAGCGTTCGTCACCGACCATTTTCCGCTTCGCGGCGATTGGGTTTGGGCGAAGTCTGAGCTGGAGCAGCTGCGGGGCCAGCGGGAAAACAATGGGATCTACCGCGGCCAGGATGGCTACCTGTTCGAGAAGTTCAAGCAGCCCGACGCAGCTGCCGTGCAGCGGTATACGGAAGCAGTACAGAAGTTTGCGCGGCGGCATCCCGAGATGGGCATGGCGTTCATGCTTGCGCCGACTTCGGCAGGGTTCTATCCCGATCGGCTTCCGTGGCTCGCCCCTTTATTTCCGCAATCTGAGGTGAATGCCACCATCGGCAACGGGCTGAAGAACGTAAACACACTGTCCTACTTGAACGGCTTTGATTTTCTGCATGCACAAGACGGCGGCGATACGAGGGGTGAATCTCACCCGATTTTTTATCGAACCGACCATCACTGGACGACGTACGGCGCATATCTCGCCTATGCGGCTTATGCACGGTCGCAAGGCTGGGAGCCCAAGCCGATCAACTGCTTCCAGATCGAGACGGTATCGCGCTCGTTCCTCGGCAGCTACCATACGCGGAGCCAGTTCAGCGGCGTGAAGCCTGATTCGATTCAGGCCTACCATCCGCTGAAACCCGTCCATTCGACGATGTATATCGCCGATACGAATGAGACTCGGGCGAGCTTGTACGATGCTAGCTTTCTGGACAAGAAAGACAAATACAGCTACTTTCTCGGCGGCGTGCATGCGCTGGCGGCCATTACAACCAAGCTTCCCGCAGCCGATGTAGACATGCAGAAGCTGCTCATTCTGAAAGACTCCTATGCGCACAGCGTCATTCCGTTCTTAACGCTGCATGTCCCTGAGCTGCATGTCATCGACATCCGCTATTACAACGGAGACATCGATGCTTATATGAAGGAAAACGGCATTACGAATGTGCTCATGCTGTTCAACACCTCGACATTCGTCGAAAACAACAGCCTGCTGAAGCTCAACCAATCGGCAGGAACCGCGGCATAGGCCCTCTGTTGTTCATCGAGGCCATTCATTCCTAACCGCCGCCTGATGGCGCGGCAGCCGTAACAGCAACAGCAAAAAAGCCTTCACGGCCCTGTCGGCCGTGAAAGCTTTTTTGTCATTGTTAGAGTGGTTCCCGCCCCTGCTCGATACCGTAATAGGCTTGCAGCGCAGGAATTAGGCCAAGTGGATTGCGCAGCAAATCCTTAGCACTAAAGAAGATATCGCCGGTTACTTCGGGATGCTGTTTGTTATAGTGAAGCTGGTTGATGATCTCCTGCGCAGATTGCCAGCCTGCCTCTGCCGTCCCCAGCTTGTATGGCGAATGGCCGATATACAGCTTGACCTGCGTGCCGCTAACCTCGCTTGACCACCAATCCACCAGCTTGTCGTACCGTGCGGTTTGGAACGATAAGCTCCAATAAATTTGCGGGACGACATAATCGATCCACCCCTGCTTAATCCACGTCCGGACGTCTGCATACATGGAATCGTAGGCGGTAACAGACGCTTTCGTATCCGATCCTGTAGGGTCAACCGACTGGTTGCGCCATACGCCGAACGGGCTGATGCCGTACGCAACGCCTGATTTGGCCGCATGGACCGTCTCGCCCAGCAACCGGACGAACTCGTTAATATTATCGCGCCGCCAGTCGGCAAGCTTCGTGAATCTCTTGTCGTTGTAGGCTTGGAAGGTTGCCGAGTCGTCGAACGTGCCGCCCGAAGGGTAGAAGTAATCGTCCAAATGAACGCCGTCCACATCGTACTGTGCGACAACCTCCATAATCGTATCGATAATATGCTGGCGTGCCGCCGGTATGCCCGGATTAATGTACGGCTTCCCGCCAGCGTTTACGATCCATTCGGGATGCTGCTTCGTCACATGGTTGGCCGCAAGGCTTGCCGTCGAGGCGTCAGTGCTTGCCCGAAACGGATTGAACCACGCGTGGAACGCCATGCCCCTGCGATGTGTTTCATCTATAAGGAACGCGAGCGGATCATAGCCCGGATCCTTGCCTTGAACGCCTGTAAGCACCTTCGACCACGGCACCAGCTGCGAGGAATAGAGCGCATCTGCCGCTGGGCGGACTTGAACGAACACGGTGTTAATGCCCATTCCTTGCAGTTGGTCCAGCAGCTTCACATACTCCTGCTTTTGTTTGTCCGCATTGCCGTATGCGCCCGTACTTGGCCAATCCAGATTAAACACGGTCGAAATCCACGCCCCATGCAGCATGCCATCTTGCTGGCCGGCCGAGGGATCGGAAGGGTCCACCGGATCGACAGGCGATACAAGTGTAATCATCCGCGTCGCTTGATCATAACCGACCGTTAGCCCAAGCTGTTCGCTGACGAATCGAAGCGGCACCATGACGCGCCCTTGCTTTACCTGCACCGACGCGCCCAGCTCGACGCGCGCGCCATTGACCTGGGCAGTAGACTGGTTTGCCGTCATAACAATCGTCGTGTAATCCCTTCGGATCGTCGCCGTCTTCGTCTGCTGCACCCATTCGATGCTGGCGCCCAGCCCTTCACTAATGACGCGAATCGGTACCATCGTGACGTTAGCCTGCGGTATAATATAGGGAGGCGAATCCGTTACGAGCTTCTGCCCGTCCAAATAAATAGAGATGCTTGGCGGCTGCTTCGCCTGTGCATTCGCCGATCCCCCTCCTATGCCTGTGCCGATCATAACCACTACGAGAATAAGTGCCATTAACGCCGCAATCCTTCGGTTTGCCTTGCCGGCAAACCCGCTTGCTCGGTTCATTCCTCAACCTCTTTCCTATCAAGTTGTGATGCTATCCCTTTAGACGCCGCTGCCGTCCGATTAGTTGCCCTAGCTTATCCCATTTTCGCTTCACACAAAGGAGACCCTCTATGCGCTGGATACCCGCGGCACGAAGCCGCCATTGGTTTGCTGTGACGTACATTGCCGCTATCGTAATGGCCGTATCGCTATGCTGCATTCGTTTTGGCCTATTCGGCCAAACATTGACGCTTACGCATGCGCTTCGCTTTACTCTGCTAGCGATTGCGCTAACCGCCCTTCCCGGCCTGCTGGGCTGGTTCGGCGCCCGGCTCCTCTGGCTATTCGCCATGATCGGGAATGCTGCCGGGCTTGCATTCATGGCGCAGGCCTCACGCGCAATGACCGGCTGGGAAGACCTCACTAGCCTGCTCATGTTCCTGTTCACCGTTATTGGAGGCTATATCATCGGCATCATTGCCGAAATTGCCGCTTGGGGAATTCGAAGAGGCCGCCGTTAAGTCAAGGCCGCCCCGCTTCCGCATCGTTCGCTTGCCGCCACTGCGTGGGCGGCATCCGCTTCAGCCTCTTAAACGTCCGGCTGAAATAATAGATATCGTTGAAGCCTGTCTCAAGCGCAACCTGCGAGATGGTCATGCTGGTGGCGCGAAGCAGGCTTTCTGCTTTATTGATCCGAACCAAATTGATGTATTCGACCAGCGACTTATCCGTAATTTGCTTAAACAATCTACTAAAGTGATAGCGGCTAAGGCCCACTAATGAAGCCAGCTCCTCAACGGCCAGCCTATCGCGGTAATGGGCATCAATGTAAGCAAATACAGGCGCTAGCCGCTCCATATCCTTGAGCTTATGCCCGTACTCATCCAACGCCGCCGAGGCTGCAACGTACTTGCGTACGAGAATCGATAACAGCCCGTACAAGTGGGACTTTACGGACAGCTCGTAGCCTAGCTCCTTCCGCTCCAGCTCACCAATGATTGAAACCATGCACCGCGTAACGTCTGCATCCCCGGACACTCGATTTTGAAATAGCAGCCGGTTGTTCAATATGGGCGTAATGAATTTCGTTTCGATCGCATCGACCGAATGGCTATGCAGCAAAGCGATATCGACAATCATCGTATAATAGGACAAATCCTCAGACGTACCGACGCCATAATGCAGCTCATTGCTGTTCACGATACACAGGTCGCCCGCACGATACGCATAGGGCGCAGAGCCGCATTCCACCATTGCCGTCCCTGATACAAAATACAAAAATTCCAAATGCTCATGCCAATGATGCGGAAACAGCGTAGCGCCCTTGACAATCCTATGGGTGTGGCAAGGATGCAACTTAATTGGAAACGAAGGGTCGGGCATCGGCATCGGTTCCCGCAGATCAAGCCAGTTCATCAACTTCCTCCTAAACCGCACGATTGTACAAATATAGAGCATGCTTCTTCATGGTTTGCTCTGCGAATCCTATTATAATACGAATTAACAACAAACGTTATCGATAGGAGCGTGTTTAAGAATGAACCCTATTAAAATCGGCGTAATCGGCACGGGCTCAATCTCGTCCTTGCATCTGCAGGCTTACAGCAACAATAAACAAGCCAAGCTTGCCGCTATCTGTGATATTAACCAGGAGAGAGCAAAACAAACCGCCAAGCAATATGGCGTCGACAAAACCTACTTCGACTACCGCGAACTGCTAGCTGACCCGGACATTGATGCGGTAAGCATCTGTACGCGGAACGATACCCACGCTCCAATTAGCATAGCGGCGCTGGAAGCCGGCAAGCATGTGCTGATCGAGAAGCCGCTGGCCCGAAACGTCGAGGAAGCTCTTGCGATCCAAGAGGCCGCGCGCCGCTCTGGCCGGATTTTGCAAGTGGGGTTCGTGCGGAGATACGACCCGAACGTCCAGCTCCTCCAGCAGTTCGCCGATCAGGGCGAATTCGGGGAGCTCTACTATGCCAAAGCCTCGACAATTCGAAGGCTGGGCAATCCGGGCGGCTGGTTCGCAGACGTTACCCGCTCCGGCGGCGGGCCGCTCATTGATATCGGGGTCCACGCCATCGATTTATGCTGGTACCTAATGGGACGCCCCAACGTGCGGACAGTCAGCGCCAACACCTATACACGTCTAGGCAACCGCTCGAACATCCAGCACCTCTCCTTCTATAAAGCAGCCGACTACGATGCGAACCTGAACACGGTTGAGGATTTAGCCAATGCGATCATCCGTTTCGACAACGGCGCTTCCTTAATGGTGGACGTGAGCTACACCCTCCATGCTAAGCAGGATGAGGGCTCCATTCGATTGTACGGGGAAAAGGGCGGCTTCGAGATCGACCCGGCGATCGCCATCGTAACCGAGAAGCATAATACGATTCTCAACATCCAGCCGCAAACGGACAGCTCGGCTGGCTTTAATGCCGATGCCGCCTTCGGCAACGAGATTAATCATTTCATTCAGTGCATCGCCACAGGCGCACAGCCGATCAGTCCCGTAGAAGACGGCGTCGCCATGACGAAGATTTTATGTGCCATTTATGAATCCGCGGCAAGCGGCAAGGAAGTACAGCTATGAAATTAGGCATAAGCACCTACTGCTTCTGGCAAGCGATGCAGCGCGGCGAAATCGACGTCCTGCAAGCCATCAGCCATATTGCCGAGATGGGCGGCGAGCATGTCGAGATCGTTCCGCTGGGCTTTGATTTACATGGCAATCCCGAGCTTGTCGAAGCGATCAAAGCCCATGCAGCCGAAGTTGGCCTTGCGATATCCAATTATGCGATTAGCGCAAACTTCGCCGGGCTGGACGATCAAGCTTTTGAACAGGAAATCGAGCGCGTAAAGCAGCATGTGGACATTGCCTCCGCCCTGGGTGTACAGTTTATGCGGCATGACGTTGCGAATGCAAGCGACCGCTCTATCGGCAAGTTCATGAAGGATCTGCCCAAGCTAGCGGATGCATGCCGCCGAATTGCCGATTACGCTGCTCCGCTCGGCATTACGACAAGCGTCGAAAATCACGGCTACTATGTGCAAGCTAGCGACCGAGTGCAACTGCTCGTCCAAGAGGTGGATCGCGCAAACTTCCGCACGACGCTCGATATCGGCAATTTCGTATGCGTGGACGAGAATCCGCTGCTCGCGGTTCGCAACAACCTGCCTTACGCATCTGTCGTGCATGTCAAAGATTTCTACATCCGCCCTGCGGAAAACGATCCCGGCGAAGGCTGGTTCCGTTCCAGCGGCGGCGCTTACCTGCGCGGCGCAATCGTCGGGCATGGCGATCTCGATATTCGCTCGGCGCTGCGATCCGTGCATGAATCGGGGTATGACGGCTATCTGGCCATCGAGTTCGAGGGCATGGAGCCTTGTGTCTCTGCAACGAAGCTGGCGCTAAACAACACCCGGCGAATATGGGAGCAATTAAATACAGCTAAAGGAGCGATGCCCCTATGACAAACCAGCTGCCTTCTTGGCCAATCGGCGTTATCGTGGACAGCTTCCGCGTTGGCGTTCGTGAAGGCTTGTTGAAAGCCAAGCATGCCGGAGCGGACGGCGTCCAAATCTATGCGGTTTCCGGGGAGATGGACCCGGCGAATCTCTCTGCTTCCGCCCGCCAGGAATGGAAGCAGTACATCGCATCGCTCGGCTTGCAGGTATCAGCGCTGGTCGGCGACCTTGGCGGCCACGGCTTTCAAGATAAACGCGCCAACGCCGAGAAAATCGAGAAATCCAAACGGATTCTCGACCTCGCCGTCGAGCTTGGCACCAACGTCGTTACAACGCACATCGGCATCATACCGGAGGACCGCAATTGCGAGGTTTACGAGTCGATGCATCTCGCATGCAAGGAGCTAAGCAGCTACGCGAGCAGCATGAACGCCTATTTTGCCATTGAGACCGGTCCTGAGCCTGCGCTGCGCTTAAAGCATTTTCTGGATGGACTCGGCTCCAAAGGCGTCTCCGTCAACTTCGATCCCGCTAACATGGTCATGGTTACGGGCGATGATCCGGTCCAAGGCGTCTATACGCTGAAGGACTATATCGTTCACACGCATGCGAAGGACGGCATCCGCTTGCGCGAAGTCGACCCTCGCGAAATCTACGGCGCGCTAGGCTTCGACGGCATGGACCATGAGAAGCTGGCGAAGCAGGCCGAGCTGGGCGATGCGTTCCGGGAAGTGCCGCTCGGGCAAGGCGGCGTCGATTGGCCCGCTTATCTGCAAGCGCTTAAGGCAATTGGCTATGCCGGATATTTGACGATTGAGCGCGAGGTCGGGACGAACCCGGAAGCCGATATCTCGGCAGCGGTCCAATTTTTGAAACAACACATGCAATAGAGTAATTAACAGCTCGCACCGGCGATTGAAAAGAGGCGTTTCCCCTGCTGCATGCCGCAGCTTCGGGAAACGCCTCTTTTATGATGATTTCAATAGCGTGTACAGATGGTCGACCGACCGCATCGTGTATTCGAACAGAACAGGCTCGCCGCCCTCTAGCAGCACAAGGCACGGCACGCTTGCAATTCGCCAACGCTCCCGCAGCACGGGCGCGAAGCTAATATTGATTTTACGGACCGGAACGGGAATCCCTGTCGCCTGCACAACTTCCAGCATCCGCTCTGCAACTTGGCAAGTGCCGCACATGGCGGTATAGAACAAAACAGCTTCCCGCCCATGTACGCCTTCACCCATGAAATCACCGATTTCGCCGCCTGCGGTTCGTATATCCTCCAACAGCTCCCGTTCGGTTCGCTCCGTAAGCCCCATTACTGCTCCCCCTTCAATGAGCTACCGTTCATGGTACTCCGGATTGTTATGGCGATTGCATCCAAACAAGTAGCAGCCCGTTCGAATGGACGTTGCAAACTTCATTGCAGGCATATGGCCGGATAAAACATCCTCTACCATCCGTTCAAATTCCTGCCGCTCATGAAGCAAACGGCTGAGATACTCTTCTTTCTCGCGTTCTGTCCAATCCTCGCCATACCCATTAAGTTCGGCTTCATCGCGTTCTTCTTGGTTTTGCTTTATGCATTCGTTTGCAATTTCATTCGCACGGGCAATTCGGTTGGTTTGAACGAGGCAAAATACGAACCGCTTCACCCAATCCGGCGACTTGTAATACATGCTCCATTCTTTTTCAAACCATTCAACCGCCTGCTCGTAGCGGCGCAATTCCATGTACAATTCTGCGACTGCGACGGAGCCAACGAACTCATCATCGTTTTCCGAGAATGTGCCTAGCTTCATTTGGGCCTCATCTGTCCTGCCAAGCTCAATCAAACATTTGATATGGCTGTACAAGCTGTAGTCAGAGAGCCGCGCACATTTCAAATAATACTTAGACGCTTGCGCCAAAGCGCCCAACTGGTATTTGGCTACCCCTAAGTTATTATAAGCTTCGCCGGTAGGATGAATCGCAATCGCCCGAAGCAAAGCATCCGACGCCTCCTGCCATCGCTCCAAATGAATGAAAACTTCACCCAGAAGGTTATAAGGCAAATGGGATGGCGGCTGAAAGCCCACCACTTCCATCAGCAATGGAAGGGCAGCTTCGTAGTTATTTTCCTCATACGCATAGATCCAACTTAGATTCGTTAACGATTGGACATCCCGCGACTGGCTCACAGCTTCTTCAAAAAGCAATAGCGCTTGCTTATAGTCATTGTTTTCGAGACATTCGATTGCCCGTTTATTAATTGTAATCGTCATTCATTCCTCATTTTCGCCCGTAATCGGCTTTAATCTCGCCCCATAGCTTCGTCTGCCACTTCAGCACCTTGTTCTCGTACTTATTCGTCTTCAGCCATTGCACTGCATCATCCACTAGCCGCCAAATCTCTGCTGTCGAGGCGTCCCTCACCAGCGTAGAGGCCACTGCCTTCTGATTGAGCCATTTCATCGCATTGACGGAATCGGTATATACCGTTTTGTTGCTTCCAAGCTGCTGTAAATACCGCAAAGCATGTACAATCGCGAGAAACTCGCCGAGGTTATTCGTTCCTTTACGAATCGGGCCGCATGCAAAAACAACCTCGCCCGTCTGCGTATCGACGCCCTTATATTCTGTCGGTCCGGGGTTGCCGCTTGTCCCAACATCGACCGATATGCTGTCATAATCAATCTCCAAGCTGTCTGGTGCAACAGCTTTCGAAGCTGCTGCGCGCGGCGATGAACGGTACGCTGTTGAGCGTCCTCCTGCTGCACTTGCTGATGCCGAAGCGCCTGCTGGCGATTTGCCCTGCCCCCAGTTCGTTTCCCATCCTGCCTTGAACGCTGCTTCCGCCGCTGCCTTGGACTCGAACGACTTGAACTTTGCCCCTTCGAACTTATGCGTCTGTTTCTGGCAATCCGCCCACGTCGCATAGACGCCCGGCTTCCTGCCCACCCATACTACATAATGCTTTGAACCTGCCATTCGCGCACCTCCAGTGTTCCTAGATTACCTTATTTGGAGACGAATCGCCACATGAGATCGTTCTTATTGCATGGGTCCCAACAAAAAACCAGCTAAGCGCTAGGCTTAACTGGTTCCCGTTACCTAACTAGCCCTTTTGGATGAGCGTGATCAAGTAAGGCTTGCTCGTTTTCGATTTTCCGTCAATATAAACGTCGATTTTGCCGAACCGGTAGTAATAATAATACTCGTCAAAATCGACTTCGCTCTCTCCTTGGCTCTCCGGCTTGCCCAAATACTTCTCTATCATTGCCCACGTCAGGTTTGCCGGGAGCTGTGCGCCGCCAATTTCCGCTGCGAACAGCGGACCGGTTGGTTCCAGTGCTGCAGAGAAGCTTAAGCCGGTGTTCGGCGCCTTCTCAAAAATCGCAAAATCCGCGCCCGCGCTATAATAGCTATCCGTCTGTTTGCCTAACAGCTTCTGAACCTGTGCCTTGGACATGCCCATCGTGAGGTTGAAGCCGGGGATTTTGCCCGCCGTCAGGTTCGCCTTCGTGTTGCTATCCAGCGCAAACTGGTAAGCTTTCACGGCCGGTGCCTTCGGCATGCTGCTGGAAACCGCAAACGCCGGCTCATTCGCGTAACGTTTGATCAGCGCTGACCCTGCATTATAATCGCCCTTCTTCGTCGCGCCGCCATATGGCGAATCGTAGCCGTAGAACAGCGTCTCCGTTTCCTTAAGCAAATAGGCGTTCGCGTCCCACTTATACGTCGTGAAGTACCAGCCTGCCGCATCTGCATTGTTGTACGCAACCGTCTGGAAATAAATCGAAGTGAAATTTTTCATTTTGTACGATGTCGATAGTGCATAGCCCGCCTTGGATTTTCCCTTTGCCACGAATCCAAGCTTCTTGATCGCCGAGCTTGCTGTTACGGCGTATGCCTCAAACGTATAATAATTGCTGGAGTCCCGTTGGCCGATGACGATGAGGTCCGGCGTACCTTTAGCTGCGCTTGCTACTTTATAAATAATGTTCTGGCTTGGATTCACGTCCATCGGCTTGCCGTTATTGACCGCCGTCTTCTGTTTCTTGCCATCCGCTACTAAGTAATAGCTGCCGCTGTAAATGATATCCCCCTCATTCCCAAACGCGGAAGGGTCCTTCACGGTCTCCTTACTCTCCTTGTCCGACGCAAAAGCGACCACATGCACCTTGCCCGCCGTATCCTTCACCTGGAAGGAATACCTTGCTGCCGCCGCTTCTGCGGAAGGAGCGACGCCGATTGCTGCTGCAATCATCGCCAACAACGTAAGGGCCATCAACCCACGTTTCCATTTGATCCGTTTCCTGCTCATGCTGTACCTCGTTTCATTTTCTGATATGAGACTATTTTCCTGCGACTAACATCCTATTTTATACCATATTAAAATACAAAAAAACAAGAGAGCTGCTAGAATTAGCAACTCTCTTTCCTCATTTGGCCGTTTATTGTTGTACTTTTCATTGCGAAACGCGCTTGCCAAACAGAAATCTGCCCTGCCAATACGCATTAAAATCGCTAACGACAACGCCCGGGTCGCCGTAGGTCTGAATGAATTTTCCATTGCCCGCATATAAGCCGACATGCCCGACGATCTTATTGCTCTCGTACCGATTGGGCGTGTAGAAGAACATGAGGTCCCCCGGCCGCAGATCGTTCTCCTCTACCGTAGTCCCCAGTTGGGATTGCGCACGCGAGGAGCGCGGAAGATCGACGCCGAACCGATCGAATACATGCCGGGTAAAGGAGGAGCAATCGAATTTGCGCGACTGCGCATAGGCCTCCGCACCGAATTGATAAGGCGTGCCAAGGAAGCCTTTCGCATACTCCACTACAGCATTCTCATCCACTTCCGGTGCCGCCGCTAAAGGCTGCATCGAATCTGACTTCGCATCAACCATTCCTTTGGCAGTTACCCGCCCCCTGGCGTTAAACATTTCCCGGTCATCGATCGCATCGACATTCAACCGATAGAGCTTGCTGTCCCAATCGACGTTCGTCCCGAGCAATCTTGCCAGCGATTGCTTGGTCATGTAAAGCTTGTTGCCTAACTGCCGCGGCGCTTGCGGGAGAACGATCTTACTATCGCCAGCAAGCGCTTGGCTGCTGTCCGTCCGGATCACATATGCGGCATCCGTATCTCCAATGGCGGTGATGCCGTTGGCCTCATGCAGCTTCAGCCCCATCGGGCGAACGGCTTCCGCCACGGGCACCCACACCCGTCCGCCAGCCTCCTCATAAACCGGCATGCGGTATACATTGGTCCGGCCCGCAACCATTAGGCTTGCGGTTCGCTGCTGCATCCCGGCATCCGGCTCACGGTTCGCCCGCGGCCCGCCGCAGCCTCCAGCCGTTAGCATGGCGAGCACAAGCGCCAGCAAGAGGCTCATTTTGGCGAGCCTACTGCATTTGAACATAAAGAAAAACCCCTTTCCCGTGATGGGAATAGGGTTTTCCATTGATGGAATATTATGCGCGGCGCTGCCACAGCCAATATACGGCAAGAAGCGCGAGCAGAAACCCCGCATAAATGCTTAATAGCACTACGGCGCTTTGCCGGTCGTCCATCAGCTCATGGCCTAGGAAAGCGAAAGTTAACATTGCCGGAATTTTGCCTAGCGCAGACGCAATCGCGAACGTCGATAACCGAATCGACAGCACCGCAGGAACGATATTGACGATCACGCTCGGGAAGACTGGGATGAGCCTTGCCACGACGATAATCAGAAACGGCCGCTGCTCTAAGAGCGCGGACAAGCGCTCGGTCTGCCGGTATCGCTTCAAATACGTACGCCCTTGCCGATGAAAATATCGCTGGACGAGCACAAACAAGAGAATAGACGCCAGATTAGCCGCAAGCCAGCTCAATAACGCCCCCACCCAAGGGCCGTACATAATGCCGAGCGCTCCGATTACGATTTTGTAGGGCAGGATTGGCACGAATGCGAGCGCAGTCGCAACGAGAAACAACAGCCACGCTGGCGCTTCGCCATTTTCCATCCATTCGGACAGGTCGTGACGGTACACGTAGAGAACAATAGCTAATAGAGCATACGCAATAATGACTCGCCACACCTTCAAGATGCACACCCTCCATTTTACCTGATTGCCATGCGCTATAAAAAAGAGCCTCCCCCTCGGGAAGCTCGACTTCCTTATGCTTTTATACCAAATGTCGGCAGCCCTTGTCTAACCCGGCGGAACTTGAGATAGGACGCGACACGCCATGGCACCACATAGGAGAAAGCCACAAGAACGAACAATGCGCTCATCGTCTCTGGCTCAAGCCCGTCAATATAATTGCGCAGTGCAAAACGAATGGCGAATACCGCTAAAAACGAAATGATAAGGCCCTTACTGCGCTTCGCGTAAATCTGGTTATCATTGCGCACCTCGTAATCAGTCGTCCAGATGAGCGGTATGGACAGCACAACGCCAATCGCTACTGCGATCAACCACTCCGAAGCCGTCGCATGCGCCTTAGGATTCATAATGACGTACACACCCGGCAGCATGAACAAAATCGGCATAAGCAGCCGCACGCCCGTCCCGCTCATCGGCCGGTAAAAATTGCGCATCGTCCGAAACAGCACCAGTGCCGCGACAATCAAAATAATTGCATATAACTCGCCAGTTGCCACTTATTACGCACCTCTTTCCCTCTATACAGATAGTTTCATCATACACCTAATACTACCACTTTTGGATGTCTGGTAAATAATAAATAAATACATATTATAGGAGAAGATTGAATGATAGCTCGTATTTCAAGGCATGCTCTCTACTCGGAATGAAGAAAACAGGTTATATTCCTGCCCTATTTACCCGCTCGTTGCTCAACAACGCCAATAAGGCAGATATTCCTGCCCTATTTACCCGCCAGTTGCTCAACAACGCCAATAAGGCAGATATTCCTCCCCTATTCACCCGTCAGTTGCTCAACAACGCCAATAAGGCAGATATTCCTCCCCTATTCACCCGTCAGCCGGTAGCGTCAAAAAGTTTGTGTAGTAGATTTATCCATCAGGAAGGCGAAGCCTGTTAGTTGTTGTTGCCCCACTAGGGGGCATCGTTCAAACAAAGGCGCAGGAGGCTTTTCACATCATCCTCCGTA
>NZ_WSTC01000070.1 GCF_009789195.1 Paenibacillus sp. MMS18-CY102
CCCCCTCAAGATGAGATTTCCCAGTATGTAAGACCCCTGGAAGACGACCAGGTTGATAGGCTCGAGGTGGAAGCGCAGCAATGCGTGCAGCTGACGGGTACTAATAGGTCGAGGGCTTATCCTAAGCGTTTTGGCGAATGCCAATATCGCAACTTCGTGAGCAAGGCAAAGCTAAGGATTCATCATTCGCATCCAGTTTTGAAGGTGTAACCTTCAATGTGCCGGTGTAGCTCAGTTGGTAGAGCAACTGACTTGTAATCAGTAGGTCGTGGGTTCGACTCCTATCGCCGGCACCATTTTTAAAACAAACATCCCTTCGAGTTTATTAGGAAGGGATTTTTTTGTGTTTGTTTTTATATAGAACAACGAGCTGCTGTAGCTAATGCTGTAATAGAATCAACTCAATTACGGAAATGAAGAGACCTCAATGCATATCATTCAACTGGAAAAGCGGCTTTCTGTTTTTGGGCACATCGTGGCTCTGCCAGACTGTAGCTTGTTGCACGAAAGCAATGGTAACCTTTGGGGCATGCTACCCCCTGTATTACCTGTTGTACAAAATGCAATGGCAGGCCAATAGAATAAATAGAATAAAAGGAAGAGCCCTGTCCCACTAGGTCGCATAATCGCATAATGCGTTGTATCTACATAGTGGAAACAGGACCCCACGGTCTTCATGCGCAATTCTTCGAGATGAAAGCATATTCTTTTGCAGAACAAGCTGCTAAAAGTTTATTTGGCATTAATTTTCGTATTAATTGGTCAACCAGAGATTTTTGGTTGGCCTATTTTTATGGGCATTTTACGATGGTGATGGCCGGGAGGAGTGTGGCTGACAGTTTTTCGAAAGTCGCTCGGAGACATGCCGAAGCTCTGCTTGAACATTTTCGTAAAATGCAGCTGATTGGAATACCCGACACTGTATGCAATCTCTTTGACTGATAAGGAGGTTCCGGTGAGCAGCTCACAAGCTTTGTTCATCTGAGCTGGCCCAAATACTGCTGCGGCGGCATTCCGATCGCTTCTTTGAACAATCCAGTTATATATTTACGGTTCAGTCCGAGGCTCTTCGCCATTTCCTCGATCGTAATTTCCTGCGTGTAATTATTGCTCAGAAAGCTGATCGCTTGTGTAATATATTGCTCCTTCACGGTCCCGGCGATGAAAGTTGAAGGCTGCCGAGCCGATTCCAATACAAGGGCAAGGAAGGCGTAAAGCGCCGAAGTCATCTGGAGAGGCTTGCTGTAATAGTGCTGATTGGCATCGAAGAGCCGATTGAAGCACTGCCTGATTTCTTGCTCCCGGTCGCACCTAATGACTGGACATTCTAGCGTAAAGCCCGCTTGCCTCAAATATTCTGGAACGATGCCTCCGTCCAATGCCACCCACGAAAAGCTCCATGGATCTTCCTGATCGGCTTGATAGAAGGCCAGGACATGTGGCGATAGAAGAAAGACGTGGCCAGCAGCCAGACGGAATGTATTTTCTTGAACTCGCAAAATGCCTTTTCCGCTGTGCACGTAGAAAATTTTGTACGAATCTTTCACACCTGGACCCCAAGATTGGCCGGAAGTACACTGCTCCGTACCGGTGTAGTAGAACTGAATATCCTGCTGCTGCTGGATCCAGTGCTGAGCGATTTTATGACTGGCCATTTCGCTAATTTCTCCCTCTATAACGAGATTTCGGTATAATAAGTGGCGTCATTATGACATAGAATGCTGCCATTCTATTATAGCTGCTGCGCTGGAATTTAAATAAAATAAAAGCATCGCCTCTGGAAACAGGGGATGCGAACGAATCGTGCAGTTTTGGGCTTACTTATATGAGCTATAGAATTTAATTGAGAAGAGGGCATATTCTATGGAATTTAACTATCTTGGCAGATCCGGATTGCGGGTCAGTAAGCTTTGCTTAGGAACGATGAATTTCGGTGTTGATACGGACCAAGCGGAAGCTTTTCGCATAATGGATGCTGCGCTGGATGCCGGCATTCAATTTTTTGACACAGCTGATATTTATGGTTGGGGTGAAAATTCGGGTACGACCGAGACGATAATCGGCAATTGGTTCGCACAAGGCGGCAATCGCCGGGAACGGGTAGTGTTGGCGACGAAAGTGTATGAGAAGCTGCACAAGCCGCTGTATGGCCCTAATGACGAGAAGGGGCTTTCTTTGTATAAAATCCGTCGCCACTTAGAGGACTCCCTGCGACGCTTGCAGACAGATCACGTGGAGCTCTACCAGATGCATCATATCGACCGCCGCACGACTTGGGAAGAAATTTGGAGCGCTTTCGAAGGGCTGGTAAATCAGGGGAAGATCGATTATATCGGTTCGAGTAACTTTGCTGGTTGGCACCTGGCCAAGGCACAAGCGGCAGCGAAAGAGCGCCACTTCCTCGGGCTTGTGAGCGAGCAGCATATGTATAATCTGATGAATCGTCTTCCAGAGCTGGAAGTATTGCCGGCTGCACAGGATATGGGATTAGGCGTGATTGTATGGAGCCCATTGGCGGGAGGGCTGCTTGGAGGCAACGCGTTATCGGCTAATGCGGACAAAAAGCGGAGCAAACGCAACGAAGAGGAGCTTGCCAAGCATCGGGACCAACTGGAATCCTTCGCAGCTCTCTGCTGCGATCTTGGAGAAAGGCCTGCAAACGTAGCGCTTGCATGGCTCCTTGCCAATCCGTCCGTGACAGCGCCGATTATCGGTCCGCGTACCGTCAGCCAGTTGCTGGATACGCTGCGCGCAGTAGAGATTAAGTTGGATGAGCCAACGCTCCAAGAGCTGGACCGGATATTCCCGGGTCCGGGCGGCGCAGCACCTGAAGCGTACGCATGGTAAACGAATCAAGCAGCGGGAGGGGAACATCGTTGGAATCCATTCGAGGGGCATTAGTAACTGGCGCTGACAGGGGAGTCGGGTTTGCTTTAGTGAAAGGGCTGCTGATGCAAGGTTGTAAGGTGTGGGCTGGCCATTTTGCGGAAAGTACTACAGCCTTACAGGAACTGCAGATTAAGCATGGGGAGCGGCTTCGCCTGCTTCGGCTTGATATTAGCGATGCGGAGAGCGTTAGCCAGGCTATCGCCGAAATTTCGGAGGAGACAGATCGCCTGGACTTGCTCATTAATAATGGAGCTATTCTTGGTGATATCGTGGCGACTGTACAGGATGAACTGGATTTTGATGAAATGGAGACCGTGTACCGCGTGAATACGCTAGGAGCACTGCGCATGTCCAACGGATTAATTCCTTTTATATTGAACAGTACGGACAAGCTTATTGTGAACATCTCGTCAGAGGCTGGAAGCATCGGTGCTAGCAACCGGGTATCGTGGTACGCTTACTGTATGTCCAAGGCAGCGCTCAATATGCAATCCAAGCTCATCTACAATCAGATCTCACCACAGGGAGGCAAAGTGTTAGTTGTTCACCCGGGGCATGTGCAGACTTGGATGCAGGGCAAGCTGGATGAGTCCGGCTCGCTCACACCGGAGCAATCAGCGGAGCATATTCTCGGCGTTGTCGAGCAGCGGCTCAGTCCTGATTGGAACAATTCTGTCCTTACCCTGATCGATTACAACGGGGATACAATGTCTTGGTAATGTACAGACTGATGAAGGCGAGCAGAGTTATCCGCTCGTCTTTTTAGAGCCTTGTGGCAGATGCATCGTTACTTAGCATGGTTCGCTGCGAGAAGGAGAAAACACATCAGATGCAGCGGTGTTTAGATTTGAATTAAGCAATATTGCTACAGCAGTAATGTATGTTATAGCAATTAATTTTATAAAACAATAAAAAAGGGTTGCATAGTATGCGTAATACATGATATATTATAATTCCGGTCAAGAGAAACAAGTCCGGTGAGCAAATCTTACAACAACAAACAGGGCAACAACCTGAATGAAGTTGAAAAGAAATGCTTGCAAAACAAAACGACATCTGATAAGATGTAAAAGTTGTGGAAATTGTTCTTTGAAAACTGAACAACGAGCGAAACTGTCAGAATAAATGTTTCAAAATGAGCTACAAATGCTCTAAAGTTGAAGATTTTCAACTCGCGTTGAAAACTTCTTTTATGGAGAGTTTGA
>NZ_WSTC01000071.1 GCF_009789195.1 Paenibacillus sp. MMS18-CY102
TGATCCTTTTCAGTGGATTATGGACGGGGCTACCTCCATATCTATTGTAAAGGATTTTTTTATGCGCCGATGTATATTAGACAGAAATTTATGAAGATTCAGAGAATATTAATGCAACGCTAGTGGTAACGCATGCCTTTCCTCCTGTGCGATTGTTCGCGTTTTTTCCAATAATTGAATTATTTTTTCCAAATCTCCACTATAACTATTATATTTTCTCGATAGACTCAATTCTAGTGTATTTTATTTAATAATTTTATAGAAAATTACTGATAAGCAATTTAACGCATATGTTTTGCTATCCGTTCTTATTCGTCCTTAACCATCACCACATTCCCCTCATAGCTTATTAATCGTTCAAGGAAATTGCCTGCAGAGTCGCATTGACAAGAGTCACCTACTGGATTGCTTTCTAACTTCAAACCTACAACAAAGAAAAAGACCAGCACCTTTGTGCTGGCCTTCTGACACCTCTAATATCAAATATTTCTACAACTGTGCTTCGCAATTAGCAGAAATACTGAGTATTGTTGTGCTTCCGTTTCTTGAATTTATAGTGTGACGGAAACAGATTCGGAGCTTCTGCTGGATCCATCATCGTTCCCCGCAACTACCTGAATATAATAGGTCGTTCCGTTCGCTAATTGCGTGATGGTTTTTGTTGTGCCCGTCGTGTTTCCGGCATACTGGTAAGAACCATTTTCGGAAGTCGAAATGTAAATCGCATAGCCGTTTGCATTAGCCACGCTATCCCACGTAACCGTTGCTGTTTTGTCCCCTGCCACGACTTGAACGTTGGCCGGTGCACTCGGACGAACCACGGCGATCTCATTGGAGCTTACACTCGTTGCCGAACCATTCAATGCAGTTACAACATAGTAGTAAGACTTATACATATTTTCTGCACTCGCTGCCTCTGTGTCGAGATAGCCTGGCCATGCCCCATCCTGCACAATTGCAATGCTTGTGTAAGGGCCTCCCGGTGTCTCGGAGCGCTTCACTTCATATTGCGTCGCTCCTGCAACCTGGCTCCAGGACAGGTAAACCCCTCCATCTACCGTTTTTGCAATTTGTGGAGCGCTTAACGTTACCTGGCTGCTGGCTGTGACGGACACGGATGACGAACTTCTGCTGTACCCATTATCGTTCACTGCAACTACTTGAATGTAATACTTCGTTCCGTTTACTAATTGCGTAATGGTTTTTGCCGTACTCGTTGTGAATCCGACGTACTTGTAAGTACCATTTTCGGAAGTCGAAATATAAATTTGATAGTAGGTTGCATGAGCCACACTATTCCACGTAACCGTTGCGGTTTTGTCTCCCGCTACGACTTGAACATTAGTTGGTGTGCTCGGACGATTCAGGGCGATTTCATTAGAGCTTATTACTACTGTTCCCGAAGCGTTCAATGCAATTACGACATAGTAATAAGACTTATACTTATTCGCTCCACTCGTTGCCTCGGCATCGAGATAGCCTGGCCACGGCTCGTCTTGTACAATCGCGATGCTTGTGTAAGGGCCTCCAGGTGTCTCGGAACGCTTCACCTCATATTGCGTCGCTCCTGCAACTTGGTCCCAGGATAAGTAAATTCCTCCATCTTCCATCTTCGCGATATGTGGAGCAAGTAATGCTACCTGACCGCTGATGGTGACGGATACCGATGCGGAGTAGCTGCTCGATCCATTTTCATTCGATGCGATGACCTTAACGTAATACGTCGTTCCGTTCACTAATTCCGTGATCGTTTTTGTCGTGCTTGTTGTGTTTCCAACGAACTGGTACGTGCCATTTACGGATGTTGCAATATACACTCCGTAGTACGTTGCATGGGCCACGCTTGCCCACGTTACCGTTGCAGTCGTGTCTCCTGCTACCACTTGAACGTTGGTTGGTGCACTTATGATGATTTGGCCGCCAACTGTGATGGAAACCGATGCGGAGTAGCTGCTGGATCCATCATTGTTCGCTGCAATGACCTTAACGTAATACGTCGTTCCGTTTACTAATTCCGTGATTGTTTTTGTCGTGCTGGTTGTGCTTCCAACGAACTGGTACGTGCCATTTACGGATGTTGCAATATACACTCCGTAGTACGTTGCATGGGTCACGCTATTCCACGTAACTGTTGCAGTTGTATCTCCTGCCACGACTTGAACGTTAGTTGGCGCACTTATGATGATCTGGCCACCAACTGTGATGGAAACCGATGCCGAATAGCTGCCGGATCCTTCTTCGTTCGAAGCAACCACCTTAATGTAATACGTCGTTCCGTTTACTAATTCCGTGATCGTTTTTGTCGTGCTTGTTGTGTTGCCAACGAACTGGTACGTGCCATTTACGGATGTTGCAATATACACTCCGTAGTACGTTGCATGGGTCACACTTGCCCACGTTACCGTTGCAGTTGTGTCTCCTGCTACCACTTGAACGTTGGTTGGTGCACTTATGATGATTTGGCCGCTAACCGTAACGGATACCGATGCGGAGTAGCTGCTCGATCCATTTTCATTCGATGCGATGACCTTAACGTAATACGTCGTTCCGTTTACTAATTGCGTGATCGTTTTTGTTGTGCTTGTTGTGTTGCCAACGAACTGGTACGTGCCATTTACGGATGTTGCAATATACACTCCGTAGTACGTTGCATGGGTCACACTTGCCCACGTTACCGTTGCTGTTGTGTCTCCTGCTACCACTTGAACGTTAGTCGGTGCACTTATGATGATCTGGCCGCTAACCGTGACGGATACCGATGCGGAGTAGCTGCTCGATCCATTTTCATTCGATGCGATGACCTTAACGTAATACGTCGTTCCGTTCACTAATTCCGTGATCGTTTTTGTTGTGCTTGTTGTGTTTCCAACGAACTGGTACGTGCCGTTTACGGATGTCGCAATATACACCCCGTAGTAGGTTGCATGCGTCACGCTATTCCACGTAACTGTTGCAGTTGTGTCTCCTGCCACGACTTGAACGTTAGTCGGTGCACTTATGATGATCTGGCCGCTAACTGTGACGGATACCGATGCGGAGTAGCTGCTTGATCCATTTTCATTCGATGCGATGACCTTAACGTAATACGTCGTTCCGTTTACTAATTCCGTGATCGTTTTTGTCGTGCTTGTTGTGTTGCCAACGAACTGGTACGTGCCATTTGCGGATGTCGCAATATACACTCCGTAGTACGTTGCATGGGTCACACTTGCCCACGTTACCGTTGCAGTTGTGTCTCCTGCTACCACTTGAACGTTGGTTGGTGCACTTATGATGATCTGGCCGCTAACCGTAACGGATACCGATGCGGAGTAGCTGCTGGATCCATCATTGTTCGCTGCAATGACCTTAACGTAATACGTCGTTCCGTTTACTAATTCCGTGATCGTTTTTGTCGTGCTTGTTGTGTTGCCAACGAACTGGTACGTGCCATTTACGGATGTCGCAATATACACCCCGTAGTAGGTTGCATGCGTCACGCTATTCCACGTAACGGTTGCGGTTGTGTCTCCTGCTACCACTTGAACGTTGGTCGGTGCACCCGGGCGAATCAAGGCGATTTCATTGGAAACCACACTCGTTGCCGATCCGTTCACTGCCGTTACGACATAGTAATAGGACTTGTACTGATTGTCCCCATTTATTGAATCTACATCGAGATAGCCCATATAAGACCCATTTTGCACAATGCCAATGCTTGTATAAGGGCCTCCTGGCGTCTCCGAGCGTTTTACTTCATAATGTGCCGCTCCTGCAATCTGCGTCCAGGTTAAGTTAAGCCCGCCATCGCTATCTATGAACTTCGTAACATTCGGCGCACTTAATGTTGCCAGGCCGACGGTAACAGATACCGATGCGGAGTACCTAC
>NZ_WSTC01000072.1 GCF_009789195.1 Paenibacillus sp. MMS18-CY102
CTTCTGCCTGCTGCCATGCCGCATAATCCTTGTACTGAATTCGCAGGGGCGCAAGCTCTGCCCCATGGTACAACTGAACAAACTCCTGAACCATAATCCCGATGGACGTTCCGTCGGAAATGATATGGTGCATGTCAATCATCAATACATGTCGATCCGGCTTCCGTTCGATCAGCCCGACCCGCAAGAGCGGCGCATGACTAAGATCAAAAACACGCACAAATTTGTGTAGGAGCCCTTCCACCTCTTCTTCGCTCGCATGCACGTACTCCACGGCAAATTCCACGTCCTCGCGTACCCGCTGGACAGGTTCACCGTTGACCAATTCTATGCCGGTTCGCAACGCCTCGTGGCGACGGATTAATTGGCGGAATACGGCCTCCAGCCTTTCTCGATCGATTGGCCCGTCCACCGTAAAGATACTCGGCATATTGTAGCTAAGCTCTCCGCCTTCCAGTTGACTCAAAATGTACATTCGTTTTTGTGCGGAAGAGACGGGATAATGGGTCCTTTCTTCAATGACTGGAATGGAACCATACGTATGTTGTTCCTTGCCAGAGATGACTTCTGCCATTTGCTCGATGGTCGAGTATTGGAACACTTCCCGCAGCGGCATCTCGATCCCCATCGCTTTGTGCATCTTCGCCACCAGTGTAGTCGCTCGCAATGAATGTCCGCCAACGTCGAAGAAGTTGTCCTTCATGCCGATGCGCTCTAATCCAAGCACCTCTTGCCAGATTTGCGCTAGTTGAGCTTCCATCGGGGTGCGCGGAGCCACGTATTCTGTCCCCGTTTGCATGCCCCCCTCTGGCGTTGGCAGCGCTTTGCGGTCCACTTTTCCGTTCACGTTCAATGGGATTTGCTCCAAGTGCACAAAGAAGGACGGGATCATATAACCAGGCAATTCCTCGGACAGCAAAGTTCGTAAGTCGCTTACCGTCAGTTCCTTTTCCGCTACAAAATAGGCGCACAAGTGTTTTTGTCCAGTTTCATCATCTCGTGCAGTGACGACGGCCTCCTGTATGGCTTCTAGCTTCATCAATTGGGTTTCGATTTCACCCAGCTCGATTCGGTAGCCACGGATTTTTACCTGTTCGTCGATCCGGCCTTTGTATTCCAACGTACCGTCTGAGCGCCACCTTGCCAAATCCCCCGTCCGGTAGCTGCGTTCTCCTTGCCGGAACGGGCTTGGGATAAACTTCTCGTCAGTTAATTCTGGCTTGTTTGAATACCCTCTGGCTACCCCATCTCCACCAACAATCAGTTCGCCCCAGGCGCCAATTGGCGCTAGATTCATGGACCGATCCACGACGTAAGCTGTGGAGTTGTGAATCGGACGGCCAATCGGCGCTGCCTCTGTCTGTTCTTCCTTAATCTCCTGCGTGGTAGAGATTGTAGCGTTTTCGGTCGGTCCATAAGCGTTGATGATGCGAAGCCCCGGATGATGCTGGAGTACGCGATTGATATGGGGCACGGATAGTACGTCTCCCCCAACGATCAACGTTTGTACGCCTGCGAACAGCTTGCTGTCCTGTTGGGAAAGCTGATTGAACAGAGGCGTGACCAGCAGCATGGTGGTAATGCCGTACTGCTGGATCGTTTTCTTAAGCTTCGTGGCATCCAAAATCACATCGTTAGACACCAGATGCAAACGTCCGCCGTTTAATAGCGCTCCCCAAATTTCAAACGTCGAAGCGTCAAACACGATCGCCCCCGCCTGCAGGATGCGGGTCTGTTCGTTCAGCTCGGCATAGTTGGTGTTTTTCACCAGACGCACGACGTTTCGATGTTCAACCATTACCCCTTTGGGCTGGCCTGTTGATCCTGAAGTGTAGATCAGATTAGCCAGGTGACGGGGACCTGTGAGGAGCTCCAGATTCGAGCCGTCTTCCTTGGCGAACAACGCGTCCTCCAAAACGAAGGTTGTACCCGTGAAGGAGACGCGTTCCTGGAAGCGTCGTTGCACCAACAATTGCTTCGCCCCGGAATCCTCCAGCATGTAGCGCATCCGTTCATCCGGATATTCTGGGTCGATCGGTACGTAGGCGCCGCCTGCTTTCAAGATTCCCAATAGGCCGACCATCATCTCCAGAGAACGCTCCACCAGGATGCCTATTGGCTGATCCGGCTGTACACCTTCTGCACGCAACCTACGCGCAAGCCGGTTCGCCTTTTCGTTCAGCTCACCGTATGTCAACTGGCTTCCTTCATAAACAACCGCAACCTGATCCGGCGTACGCTCCACCTGCTCTTCAAACAACTGGTGAATCGTCTTGTCTCGCGGATAGTCTGTAACCGTGCCGTTGAATACCTCCAGAATCTGCATTTTCTCATCCGGGGTAATCATCTCAATCGCCGAAAGTTTCATTTGCGGGTCTCTCACAATGACATCGATCAACTGCTTGAAGTGCTGTGCCATTCGCTCTACCGTTTCTCGTTTGTACAACGAGTTGGCGTATTCGATGCTGCATACGATGCCTTCTGCTTCCTCTACCGCGATAAAGGTAAGATCAAACTTGGCAACGTTATGTTGATTCGGATAAACCCTACATGTCAGGCCCTCGATGTCCAGTGCCCCTTGCTCTGTGTTTTGCAGGATGAACATCGTATCGAACAACGGATTGCGACTTACATCTCTGGCCACATCTAGCTTGTTGACCAATTCTTCAAACGGATAGTCCTGGTTTTCGTAGGCTCTCAGTGCATTTTCTTTCACTTCCTGGACGTACGCATGGAACGATTTTTCTCCCGACGGAGCGTTGCGCATCGCCAGCGTATTTACAAACATCCCCAGCATCTG
>NZ_WSTC01000073.1 GCF_009789195.1 Paenibacillus sp. MMS18-CY102
CGGCTAAAATTCGCGATACCGCCTGTTCTTTAAATGCTTTATCAAATTGCTTCCGTTGCCCCATAGTAAATCCCTCCACTTTTATTATAGAGGTTTTCTATGTGTCTATCTATTCGGGGCAGGGTCACCCAAATCCCAATATCCGTCACATAATACGTATGGAAGTCAGCAACCGTAAAGTTGTAAACCGTAACTTTTTCATCAAGTTTTATAAACTCAACTTTGTCTATCGTTAGATTACTTCCATCAGCCTTTTGGAGTTTGTCGCCTGCTTCAAGTTCATCTGCGAAGACCCACCCTTTGCCCTCAACCCAAAACGGATGATTGTTCGTGGTCTCGATGATTTGCTCTCCAACATGCAACTTAATAATATCATCACGTTGGTTACGATATAAACCCGTTACTTCCTTGTAATCCACCTCTCCATCAGGGTTATTCTCATCCTTGGCGAGAACCCTATCTCCGACTTCAATGTCTTCGATATTCTTCTCCCCTTCATCTGTCTGAACCTTCGTACCTGCTGTGAAACAGTTACAGCCCGAAACCCCTGATGCTCCTTTACCTGACGCCGCTTTACCATTAAAACGATAAGTTCCAGTATACCCATTCCACCCTAAAGTTGGTGTGGATACCGAACCCTTCGGAACCCCAATCACATAATTTTTATAAAAATATTCTTTGTCAATAAATTGCCAGAATGTTTGATGCGTCTTTTCATTCACATAAATTGGCGCTAAAGTTTCATGACCCTCTTCACCTATCAATAGGAAATACCCTATGGCTACTGAGTCAGGTTAAGTTTTTTCGGAACACACCGCACTATTCATTCGGCACTGGGTAGGGTAAAAGAAAAACCTTGAAGATTGCGGTCCCCAAGGCTACGATCATTAGTTAAAAATTCCGTATTTTGTAATTTTGCATTCCTCTACGTTAGATTTTCTCCCTCTTAGAACCATAAATTCATTACTATATTCACTTTGTTGCCTTGCCCTCAGAAACATAAATGAAGTAGCTGAATCTACCCTCGCAACTTCTTGCCCATCTTTTATTGCTTGTATATATTTCTCATGTACGGATAGAAACACATTGTGCAAATAGATGACCTGATGTCCTAAACCATTCGGAATTTTTGATACAATTCTTGTATTTTTGGAGTAGTTCCAATATACAAGTTCATTATTCTTTGTATCTTCATAGATCAGACTGCTTGCATCACCTGTAAGTAACGAAAATCCCCTTGAATCTTTCAATATTTGATTGAAGGAACGATACCGTATTTCTACTTTTGATGGTTCGAGTATATCTAACGACAACAGCTTTGTATTAATCCTGTATATTTTTTTATTCCCACATAAAAAAACAAACTCCTGTTCATACCAATAATAAACATTAGATAGCCCGTATTCCTCCAAATCCCCTGTGAACTCTAACTTTCTTTGATGTTTTGTTATCAAATTCACATAAATAAACACTTGATTATCAGGACAATATAGCATGATTTCACTTCTATCAGGGTTTTTAAACACAGAATGAATTATTAAATTCTCAAAGATATCAATCGAATGCTGTAATTCAAAATCAAAATTGTATAAGTTAATTCCTGAATAATTATTATTCACAATAATTAGGTCCTGATGACATTCGAGAATGTAGATATCATTATTCTCAATAAGTAATTCATTTAAAGTTTTAATTTTCATTTCCACACCCCCGGATATTTATTGAAGGGTATGGCAAGCTTCTACCATACCCTGTGCAAAATTGTATTATTTAACCGCAATTGATTTACTCGGGTCACGTGTCCCGGGTATGAGTTTCCCTGTTATAGGGTCTGCTTCCCCTACGTGATTACCTCTCTTATCATATACCTCTAAATGAGAACCTTTTCCTGTATGAAAGGTATCTCTATGATAGTAATAATCGTCTTTTTTATAAACCTGAGCACCTTTTACAGGTGACAGTTTAGTTTTTGTGTAGCCTCCATTTCCTAGAATAGTTTCCTTATCAATTGGAACTCTATTATCAGCAATAAATGCAGGTGAACAAGCATCACCTTTCGTATTATGCACCCAAATCCCAATATCCGTTACATAATACGTATGAAAATCCGCAACCGTAAAGTTGTAAACAGTAACCGTTTCATCCAGTTTAACAAACTCTACTTTGTCAATCGTCAGGTCGTTACCGTCAGCCTTTTGGAGTTTGTCGCCCACCTGAAGTTCATCTGCGAAGACCCACCCTTTGCCCTCAACCCAAAACGGATGATTGTTCGTGGTCTCGATGATTTGCTCTCCAACATGCAACTTAATAATATCATCACGTTGGTTACGATATAAACCCGTTACTTCCTTGTAATCCAACTCTCCATCAGGGTTATTCTCATCCTTGGCGAGAACCCTATCTCCGACTTCAATGTCTTCGATATTCTTCTCCCCTTCGTCTGTCTGAACCTTCGTACCTGCTGTGAAACAGTTACAGCCCGAAACCCCTGATGCTCCTTTACCTGACGCCGCTTTACCATTAAAACGATAAGTTCCAGTATACCCATTCCACCCAAGAGTTGGTGTGGATACCGAACCCTTCGGAACCCCAATCACATAATTATCATAAAAATACTTTTTGTCAACAAATTGCCAGAATGTTTGATGCGTCTTATCATTCCAATAAATTGGTGCTAAAGTTTGATGATCTT
>NZ_WSTC01000074.1 GCF_009789195.1 Paenibacillus sp. MMS18-CY102
TTTACATAATTCAACCAAATGGATGGAGCTACCTCTAAGAGGCGCTCGACCTTTTGGATTTCGAGCCAGAATACAATTAACTAAATTTTCAGAAAGAAAGCACATCAGTGTTTATGCAACGCTAGTGCTTTAAGATGACAGAAACGCAGAATAATTATAAGTTTCAATATGTTATCTCTTTAAAATATGGTGTAGCTGAATTTATATGGTCTGTATGGGAAAAATCCGAACTTAGGATTGGTGGGTCGTGGGGAATATTAAAAGAACAACTAGATGGTCTGGAAAATGATAAAGTGAGGAAGCCGGTATTCCGTAATTACGAAGAATTGAAAGAATTATTAGCTGATGCATTTTTAATTTATGAAGATTTTAAACGAGAGTTTATGCAATAATGAAAAACGATTGAGAGGTTTGTTCATGGTGATTTCAATATATTACTCAGCAAAACGAAAGGAATCATTAACAGATGTTGAAAGAGACCTTATAAAGTAATTGATTTCTGAGTATTCGGTACAACAAGAAATTGAAAAATTCAACAATACAGGAGAAGGATACAATTGGACTGAATTTGATGTATATGATCTGAAAGATTCGTCCAATCCAGATATTATTTTTGAAGGTTCTACACAGTTACCTGATAACATGGATGATGCAATCTGGAAGGTGTTCAGTATTGGACGGCTCTACTGTCACAATTACGGTGTACTATTTTGAATGCTGAATGGTATGTGGCGGTATAAGATCATGTTCTCAAATGGGATGAGGAATATTTAGAATACGATTTATCCCCTACCCAGTGCCGAATAAGTCGGGCGGCTGACTTAAAGTAGACTTAACCAATGTAATACCCGTATAAAGATTTCTCCATTCGGTTGTACGCACATCAAATGCTTTAGTTTTATAACCTAAATAACGCTATTCCGTTACATCAAACAGGTCGATTATGGTCAGTTACCACCATGATTGACCTGTTTTTTGTTATCTTCGTTTTCTCACAGATTTTTCAAAATGCTACGCAACTGTAGGATACGCCGCCCCGATAGGGAGGATGAAAAGGCAAAGCATCTTTTGAGATAGATAGCCCGACCATTAATATTGTCAGGACTTCTGCAAATTGTCTGCAACGAATGGGCTACTTGCCGCGATAGTTATTGTGCAAATCAATAAATCTGGTGATGACCAGTTGACATAGAACAGGTAAGGATACGTGTCAGGCTAGCCGCCTTCCTTACTCCATAGCCGCCCGATGGCGGAGAAGGAAGGGATTGCAGATGAAAACGAAGTACAACGACTTCTGGTTGACTAAGAATAACAAAGCCGCTAATGCGTACATGGACGAAGTTGCCAAGGAGAGAAACTTTACAGGGCATCACAAAGGATATACCATTCTGCCGCATAAAATCCATCGGTGTTTACGGTTTAAGTCTGTATGAGAAGCTGATTCTCGTCGATATTGTCGCATATATGAGCGACCAGAGCCAGTGCTACCCCACTATTGAGATGATTGCCAGAAATCTCGGATGCAGTTCCAAGTCCGTAGAGCGTCATATCGAAAGACTGGCAGAGAAAAAGCTCATTCTGGTCAGTCAGAGCAAGAACAACACCTACTATCTGCCGAACGATCTTCACGTTCATCCGTATTTGCTTGTGTCAGAGAAGACACACGAGTTCATTGGAAGTGTGAGGAAGCGGTAAATGAGAGAGAACTGACGCTGTGGATTCAAGGGATTGTCAAGAGCGATGCTTATAAGGCATACACCGCCCGACTTGAAAAACTGCATGAGAGACGCTTCCCGACGGATAAATTTGCCGAGAAGGAAACCTTGGACAGCTATACTCAGTTCCTGATGACCGCATTTGCTAAACGATTTCCGCCAGATGCTAACGGTCAATAATGGAGAGTCTGTTATTTCAGCGGACTCTCTGTCCAGATAGCCGTCACACGGTCGGTTAAAGGCAAGAAATGAAGGCTGTAGACTCTGTGTCCGCGATTTCGACAGAGAGTCGGTATACCAAATACAGCAGCGGGCGCTTATCTGGATGCTGCTTATGCGTCTGAGCCGGATCGGCGGGGGATGCAAGCAGGAACAATTCGGCTAGGCGCCATCAACTGCGTCACGTTTCCGAATGAAGAGAACGAGGACCCAGAATGGATTGAAATGATGCCGACGGTCGCAAGCGTTGCCGATTGCTCCAATCCATCCGGTATTCACTTCGTTTTCGGCCAGGAAGCGTTGGAGTTAGTGAAGCGGGCGGGCTATGCAGGGCATGCAACGGTATTTCGCAATATGAAGCGTTGGGTGAATGGTTACGACAAGCTCGAAGAAGTGACCGATCCG
>NZ_WSTC01000075.1 GCF_009789195.1 Paenibacillus sp. MMS18-CY102
CATGACTTATGCAGTTCGCCCCAACAACTGTAAGGACAAAAGTTCAATAGATTTCTAGCTAAAAACAAGATAAAACACTTGACAAATAGAAGTCGCCTAAATAATTGCGAAGGATACCTTTTTAACGGGGTATATCTTAGAGGATTTTAGGTGATTTTTTTGAAGCCAACGTTAGAAAAACCGCGTTTTCGGAAGCTCATGCACGGAGAGTGTGCTGGTGCGCCTCTTTTGCGCACGTTATGGGATCGGTTCGATTTCTCTTTATTGCTTACTCAGAGCGGAATCGTTAAGCGAAGTGGCGCGCCATCTTGGATGCTCTGTTTTATGTATGTGATCGGTTTGGTTTCGGGTTGCTCATCGGTTAACCAAATGTCCCAGCTTGCTGGCAAAGATGCTCTTCTGGCGTTGATGTTCAAGCCCTACAAACTGGCGCAGTATACACTTAGCCGCTTCCTGACGACGCCATTTGCATGGCGGTCTTTTAGCAAGAAGCGTGTTCAGCGACTGCAAGCCGACGTTGACACTGCTTTGCACGAAGGCGATTGCATTAATCTTGATGATACTCATATCGCCCATCCTTATGCGAAGCAGCTGCCTTTTCTGTCTTGGCTGTTTGATGCTTCCAGCAAGACATATGGTTGGTGCATGAACCTCGTCGTGCTGCAAGCTGTACGGCAGAATGGGCTAGAGTATCCGCTATTTTACAGCATTTGGCGCAAGCCCAAAGAGGATGGGGCCGTACTTACGAAGCTGGATCTTGCCAAGCAGATGCTGCTTATGCTGCGCGAGTCTGTTTCGTGCCGATTATGGGTCGCCATGGACCGATGGTATTTATGTAAAGACTTTTTTGTATTTCTAGAGGCGAACGCTTTCGATTGGGTGACCAAGGCTAAGCGGAACACAGCACTCTACCGGAGAATCCAAGTGCCAGGCAAACGTGAGCGTTTTGTTCCTGTATCTCCGCGGCAGCTCATCGCGGAATCTTACAAATGCCTGGCCACTGGCAGCGGGCTGGCTGCGGTTGCGATTGAAGGCATTTATATGAAACTGCCCGATGAAACCATTGGGCGTAAAGGAAAAGCAACGACAAAGAACCGTCTTGTGCCGATCGCAGCCGTTGCGGCTATTCGAATAAAAGAGGACGAGACAAAAGACGGCCACGATAACAACGAAGAGGATACTGCGACCTACAAAGGCGCGTACCTACTGATTAGCAACCGTTTCGACGCTCCTCGAGAAGCGCTTGCTGTCTATGGCAAACGTTGGCGTATTGAGGTTTTCTTTCGCATGGCCAAGCAGGAGCTTGGGTTCGAGGAATGCCACTCGACTTCGGAGGCGCACCAAATTGCGCATTTTGAAATGATATTTGCTGCTGAAACCTTGCTTTCCTATGCCTTATGGTGTGTAAACAAAGAAAAAACGAGTGATGAAAGCTGCACCCACGGCCAAATGGTTAGCGGCTTCTTCCACACTCGTTGCCAGGTTCGTTTCAGATGCCACAAGGGATCTGAGCGAATCTATATTGATTTTGACACAGAGGTTCGCCGTTTTGCAACCCTTATTTCACAATTCTGGCCACCTGAGCTTGCTATGTCTTGGTGGCCGGTTTATTCAAGCATAGATTCTCACACTTGCCAGTTAATCTCGTGAACTGCATAAGTCCTG
>NZ_WSTC01000076.1 GCF_009789195.1 Paenibacillus sp. MMS18-CY102
TTTTTCTGTGAAAAGAATAACGCACACATGATGGACCTCGTCTTTGAAGAATGATGGGATTCTGTAAAAATGGCAATAGGATGCTCGGGAAGCGAAATATTCGGTTCCATGTTTAAACCATATTTAATTAGTCAACGCTTGTTAGTTTGGGGATTTAGTGGGCATTGTCTCCAAATAAACTTGCTTCGTTTTAAGCATTTGGTAAAGAATGACCAACATTTTCTTTGCTAGAGCAACGAGTGCTTTTTTCTTGCCGCGACGTGAGGCTAACGACCAGAACTTAGCAGATAATCGAGTGTTTCTGGTTTTAGATGCTGCCCAAGCGGCTTCGCATAATGCAACCTTTATGTGAGGGTTGCCTTTTACAGTCCGGGTACTTTTTTTTGACCTGCGCTTTCGTGGTTACCCGGCGATACTCCAGCCCAAGACGTAAGATGAGCGGCAGAAGGAAACTGATCCATGTTGTTGCCCATCTCTGCAAGAAGGCTTGCTGCGGTCGTTTTCTTCACCCCGGGCATGGTTTGCATGAGATCCATTTCTTCCTTGTAGCTAGCCAGATATTGTTCAATTCGCTCATCCAGCTTGCTGATGGACTCCTCATAAAACGCAATCTCATTCCAGAGAAAACGAATTATAAAAATCTGGTGCTCATCCAGCGTTCCGAAAAGCGAGTCTGCCAAGGCAGATACTTTCTTCTTCACGACGCCCTTCACACGGCCCTCGATATCGCTAGCATCAATAAATCCTTGCTCCATGAGGCGCTCAAGCAAGTTCCGTCCTGAGACACCAAAAACATCGCTAATGACGGTTCCAAGTTTTATGTTGGCGGACTCAAGCACTTTCTGTAACCTATTCTTCTTGGCGGTCAACCCACCAACTTGCTTCTTGCGCAGACGAGTAAGTTCTCTGAGTTCCCGAAGGTCTGAAGGAGGAACAAAGCTAGGCTCAACCAGACCATGACGAAGCAATTTGGCGATCCATTCAGCATCGGACACATCGGTCTTACGCCCAGGAACGTTCTTAATGCGCTGCGCATTCGCCAAGGTAATGTCGAAATAACCTTCTAAGATGTTGTAAACAGGGCGCCAATAGATACCGGTACTTTCCATTGCGATATGCGTAACTTCCTTGGTTTCAAGCCATTGAAGGAGCTCGAATAAACTTTTGGTCATCGTCGAGAAGGTGCGTGTTTCAACTTCAGGAGAACCCCCAACAGGACCTGTTATTGTACAAACAACGATTGTCTCTTGATGGACATCCATGCCTGCGCAATGAGTAATTAGTGTTTCCATAGAACTTACACCTCGTTGATAAGATGCGTAATTGGCGAATCCAAAGGAAATTAAACCATTTTTCTGTACGTGGTCATCTCTTACACAGAAGGGAGCCAACATGGGGTTGTACACGCTTCGGATCCTCACAGTTTTGTTTGCAGGGTCGTACCACCATAAAAAGCTGCGTGTTTATTCCAATTACGTTCCTTAACAGTATGGAAAAGCAAAAGAGCCGCTAACCTCGACATGATCAACTTTTCATGTGGGGGTAGCGGTTCAAAAACCATGGAGGTTTTGTTA
>NZ_WSTC01000077.1 GCF_009789195.1 Paenibacillus sp. MMS18-CY102
AAAAACCAGCTAATGTTTGTCAAGCTTTGGGGTCTTGGTGTCAGGAAAAAATCTTGTTATAATTCTGTACATGCCAAATAACCTCCGTTGGCGCGGAGGGTGTTGGTTAAATATGGATTATGCGGCGTAGGGTGTGCCTTTCTTCAAGATGGCGTAAATGTGATGCAAGAGCTTGTTGGCGCAAGCAATCACCGTCACCTTGTAGGGCTTGCCCTCTTGTCTTTTCTTATCGTAGTACGCTCGTAGCCTTTCGTTCGTACTCCCTCTAACCCCGCATTGCACAGCCAAATACAGTGCTCGTCTTAGCCGTTTAGAGCCGCGTTTGGTGATGCGAGTGTTGGATGCTACGAATTGACCTGAACTATGCACACTCGGATCGAGCCCTGCGTAGGCAACCAATTGTTTCGGATTCTCAAATTGCTCGGCATCGCCGATCTCAGCAATTAGCGAGGCGGCCAGCTTATCCCCGATGCCTGGAATTGTCTTTAGCAGTTCCACTTCCGGAATTTCCTCTGCCTCTTCTTGTATCTTCATTTCCAGTCGACTCAATTGTTCTTGTTGAGCAAGCAGGATCTCCACCATGCACAAGAGCGCTGTCCGTTGAGCCACACTTTGTTTTTGCGGCAGTTGCACCGCTTGTATGCGCGCCACCTTAGACAGAATCCATGCCTTCCCGTGCGAGCTGCCTGCTGTTTCGCGTATCACTTCCTCGGTAATGACCGCCCCCTGAAGCATGTGAAGCAGCACACGTAAAGAAGTCTTGGAAAACAAGTCATGGAACACATCCTCGTATGCCGGACATACCTGATCCAGCAGTGCCCTCGCGTTCAATTTCGACTGAACGAATTGTGCTGTCATAAACTCATGTTGCCTTGTCATATGCTGCAGCTCCGTGATTGAATCTGCCCACCTGCGATGCGGTTTTACATCGCCACGGTAATACATCTCGGCCAAATGAAATGCGTCCGCTGCATCCGTTTTTACTTTGCGTAACTGTGCGCTTTTCGAACGTTTGGATAACAACGGGTTTAGGATGAAATGCTCCACATTCATCCGCTCCAAGTAATCTACAACCACCCGATGATAGTGTCCCGTAGCTTCCAAAACAACGACGGGTTTAGCACCCGTTTGCTCTTCTAACTGACGAATGACATCATCCAGCCTCTCAAGTCCACCATCGGCATGCCGGATGACTTCCGGCTTCCCGTACGCCTCACCGCGCTTCGTAAACGCTTGAAATACGCTCATTCCTTTCGCAATATCCAATCCGATAACTGGTCCCATTTCAGCTCCTCCTGATGTTAAATTAGCCGGCAATCCCACGATGGTTCCAAACCCATAGCTTCGCTTGTGATACGAGGTCAATTGCCCCAACCAGCTCAAACATGGTCATTGGGAGTAGTGGGAGAACAGTTTTTATTACGGAGTCAGCGCCCCTAAAAGCCGCACGTTCTCCCGGCTATCGCCATCATAGACCGCCTATAAAAATAGGCCAACCAGAAATGTCTGGCTGACCTGATAATACGAAAA
>NZ_WSTC01000078.1 GCF_009789195.1 Paenibacillus sp. MMS18-CY102
CACTAGCGTTGCATAAACACTGATGTGCTTTCTTTCTGAAAATTTAGTTAATTGTATTCTGGCTCGAAATCCAAAAGGTCGAGCGCCTCTTAGAGGTAGCTCCATCCATTTGGTTGAATTATGTAAATTTGTTCACATGAGTAAATTAACTGCAAATACGATTGTCGATCAGTCGACGGTGGGTTTTCGTCGTCGTCCTAACGATTTCCGACTCGGTTTCTGTTTCATCCGCTGAAGCCATTCGGCATACGGCTGCCACAGCAATTTCGTCAGCCAGCGACTCAGTTGTAACAATTTATGATCGACTTTTGTCTCTAACTTCACCAGTAAGAGCAAGCAGAAGGCAATAAGAGCAATCCAAATCTGGTTCTGAACAGCACGGTCACTTTGGCCGTGAAAATGCTTAATCCGCAAATGCTGTTTCATCCATTTGAAGAATGTCTCGATCGCCCAACGACTCCGATACATGTCGCTAATCTCGTCACAGGTTAGATCGAATCGATTCGTGACCAAGAACAGCAGATTGCCTTGCGAGTCTTCGGTTTGAACCATCCGCAGCTTATGTTTCATCTTCTTTTGCTCAGAGCCGACGCGAATAATGACATCTTCGCTTACGCTGCTAGCTGCCGGAATTTCAAGGAATTCTAGTGGCTCTATACAGGCGTTATTCTTGAGGCGCGTCACGAAGAAGATGCCCTTCTTGCAATAACGATCGAACGCTGTGTAATCGATATAGCCGCGGTCAAATATGTAGGTAATGCCAGGCTCATCGACGAGTTCATCAAGCTGCGTTCGGTCATTCTTCTTGGCGTTTGTGATGGTTGCCTTCTCTGGAATGACGTCGTGTTCACCAAGAAACGAGAGCCGCATATGGATTTTAATGCCTGACTTCGTCTTGCGAAAGTGCGCCCATTGGTACTTCTGCAGGCAGAGGGCAACGGTCGTCGAATCGATAATCTTGATTTTCTTTCGATGAGCCGGGGCACGGTGCTTGGAAAAGATCCGCTTGACGAGATGTTCAAACACCTGCTGGAGCAGTTCGGGATTCACCTGTTTGTGCTTGCGGCTGAGTTGAGCGGCTGAGATCGATGTAAGTCCTAGTTCTTGCTGAAATGCCTTACTGAGCACATCGTCAGCAATATGCCGAAGCCCTTCCCTGCCTTGCAATTGTGCGTGGAGGAACAACTTCAAGTAAGGCTCCGTCGTCAGTTTCTTTACGTATTTATCTTGGCGGGTTTCCGAAACCCAATCTGTGAACGTTCTCGTACATATTGGCGATAGCCATTTACCAAATGAAGATAATAGAGTATGCTTGTCCATACGATTGATCCTTTTCAGTGGATTATGGACGGGGCTACCTCCATATCTATTGTAAAGGATTTTTTTATGCGCCGATGTATATTAGACAGAAATTTATGAAGATTCAGAGAATATTAATGCAACGCTAGTG
>NZ_WSTC01000079.1 GCF_009789195.1 Paenibacillus sp. MMS18-CY102
GATGACGTACAATAGTCTGTGTACCATGATCTGGAGTATTCCCAGAACATAAAAAAGTAGGGTATCCTCGGGGTTGCTGAGACCACCAAGAAAGGACCCTACTCGATGACTACTATACCCGAAAATGCGATGTACGATCTACTTGAAAATACTGTTACGAAACTGCTGCAAGAAAAGCTGGAATTGCTGCTTCGCGAGGAAATCAAAAACTTCATGCAAATCGAGCAGCCTAACACCCGCAATAGCCGAAATGGCCACTATAAGCGGACCTTCCAAACGCGTTACGGCACGATTAACGAACTGCAAGTTCCTCGTGACCGCAAAGGCACTTTTCAAACACGCCTATTCCAGCCGTACCAGCGAAGGGAAGGCTGGCTGGAGGAAGCGGTCATTCATATGTACAAGGGCGGCATGAGCACGCGCGACGTCGCCAAGTTTATCGAGAGCATGTTTGGTACGCACTATTCGCCCACGACCATCAGCAACATCACACAGACGGTCATGGAGGACATCGAGCAATGGCAGAACCGTCCGCTGGAAAAGCGCTATTCGGCCATCTACTTAGACGGCTTGTACGTCAAACTGAAGCGCAATACAGTCAGCAGTGAGGCTGTTTATTTGGTCATGGGCATTGATGAAAAAGGCATTCGCCAAATTCTTGGCTTTTACGTCGGCGGCCACGAGAGTTCAAACGGCTGGCGCGAGGTGCTTAAGGATCTCAAAAAGCGCGGGGCTACCGACGTGCTCCTTGGTATTTTCGACGGCCTGCCAGGGCTAGAAGAAGCCTTTCGGGAAATCTATCCGATGGCAGACGTCCAGCATTGCGTCGTTCATAAAGTGCGTGCGACGTTTCCAAAAGTCCGCGTTTCGGACAAAACCGAGTTTCTCGAGGACCTCAAGCAAGTGTATACGGCGATGGACGGCGATGTTGCACGAGCGGTATTTGATGGCTTTAAGGAAAAGTGGCGCAAACAATACCCGAAGGAAGTCAGGTCGTGGGAAGACCAGTTGCCGACATTGCTCGCCTTTTACAAATACCCACCAATGGTGTGGCAGGCGATTTACACAACCAATCCAATTGAGCGAACAAACAAAGAGCTGCGCAAACGGCTCAAGCCAATGAACAGCCTGACGAGCATCGAAGCGGCAGAAAAGATCATCTACTTGCAAGCACTCGACTACAACGAAAAATGGTGTGGTCGAGCCATTCGAGGCTTTGTCGATCCCGAGACGAAAGCTGCATTTGAAAAGATGTACACGGAGCGATACGGAGGATGATGTGAAAAGCCTCCTGCGCCTTTGTTTGAACGATGCCCCCTAGTGGGGCAACAACAACTAACAGGCTTCGCCTTCCTGATGGATAAATCTACTACACAAACTTTTTGACGCTACC
>NZ_WSTC01000008.1 GCF_009789195.1 Paenibacillus sp. MMS18-CY102
GCTCGGCGGCCGTGACCCGCTGCGCGGCGAGCGCAGCGCCGACATCGCGCTGCGCCTTAGCGCGCTTCGCGCGCTGGGGCGCGGCAACGCGCCCGCTGGCGGCGTCGACGAAGCCGCCGCCCGGCAAGCGCTCGCGGAAGCGCGCCAATGGCAGCGCGCGCTCGCGCAAACAGGGGCCGGCGATGCAGTCGCCGCCGGCCCAAGCAGCCCCGCCGCGGCGGCGGGGCGCGCGCCCTCGCCAGGGGCGCTGCTGGCCTACGCGTACCCGGATCGCGTAGGCCAAGGGCGCGGCGACGGCCGCTTTCTGCTCGCAAGCGGCAGGGGCGCATCGTTGCCGTCGATGCAGCCATTATCTCTTGCGCCGTACATTGCGGCGGCTGAGGTTGAAGATGCCGATGGCGAGAGCCGCATCGTTCTCGCTGCCGATATCGGCGAGCAAGAGCTGATCGCCTTTCATGGTGAAGCGATCACCGACGAGGTATCCGTCGTCTGGGACCGCACTTCGCAAGCGGTTCGCGCGCGGCGGCGGCTTATGTTCGGCGCGCTGCTGCTGAAGGAAGAGACGGTCGCGAAGCCGGATCCCGAGCGCATCACCGCCGCGTTGTTGGAAGGCATCGCCTTAGAAGGAACGGCTATGCTGCCATGGAGCCGACAAGCGGCACAGCTGAGAGACCGAATTCGCGTGATGCGCCGATTCGATTCTGATTTGCCTGACTTGTCAGAGGAAACGCTGATTGCAACACTTGAGAATTGGCTTGGCCCACATGTATCGGGCATTCGCAGCCGGGACGGCTTGCAAAAGCTTTCGATGATGCATGTGCTGGAAGCGATGCTCACTTGGCAAGACAAGCAGCGGCTTGATGAGCTGATGCCTACGCATATAACGGTGCCTAGCGGATCGCGCATTCCAGTTGACTATACGAACCCTGAACAACCTGTGCTTGCCGTTCGGCTGCAAGAGCTGTTTGGCTTGCAGGAAACGCCTAAGATTGCCAAAGGGCGATTGCCGCTCACGCTTCACTTGCTCTCTCCGGCACAGCGTCCCGTGCAGGTGACACAGGACTTGGCGAGCTTCTGGCGAGGCGCATACTTTGAGGTGAAGAAGGAGCTGAAAGTGCGGTATCCGAAGCATTACTGGCCGGAGGATCCGTTTGCCGCAGTTCCAACAAGCCGTGTGCGCCCGCGGCCATAATGAACGGAATCGATAAGCGCCTCAATCGCAAGAGAGGCGCTTATTCTATTTTGTATACAACGAAAGAACATTGAAGGAGTGGAAGCTATGACGATCATTATCGCGATTTATTATATCGTAATAAATGTCATTTTATGGGGCATGATGAGCCATGATAAGAAGCAGGCGAAACGCCGTGGAAGGCGCATTCCAGAGCGGCGTTTGCTTACATTCGGCATTATTGGCGGCGCGTTCGGCGGAGTGGCGGCGATGCGAACGTTCCGGCACAAAACGAAGCATCCCGCTTTCAGCGTTGGGTTTCCCGCGATGGCTATTCTGCACGTGGCGTTACTTTACTCGATTTATGGAACAGGCTTCTGGACGGCGCTTTCCCAGTAACGGGCGCAATATCGGCATTTCTGTTTCGATACTTCACGCTCTGGACAACCTTCTGGCGAACAAATAGAGTCCCGCGCATCTGTCTCTATTCGGCTAACGGACCTGAGAGCCGCTATTTGGTGAAAAAGAACGGGTTTGAGATTCTAACGGACTCAGGAGCCGTTATTTTCACCAAAACGGTCTCGAAATCGTTGAGTTGGCTAAAATAACGGCGCTGGTGTCCGTTACAGGCAGAATATCGCTGATTTCATAGCAATAACGCCCGTACAGTCCGTTAGCGTAAACCGATGCGGCATGCCCAGACGTGCGACCGAGCACCGCGCGCCGGGAGGTGCGCGCGGTGATGCGAAACGATGAATTTCCTTGATTTCACAACCGATTTCAGCTATGCTATTATTCCTTTTTGTTTAACATTGCATTGGAAACGGATAACAAACTCGGCTCAGGGGAGGTATACAGATGACCGTTCAAAGCGCGCAACAGGAAGAAGAACAACGGCTTGCCCGTTCATTAGAGGAAATCGATAGGCAATTGCGGGGGATTGGACCGCGCTATTTTGGAGACGATTACACGGAGCAATTGCTTGACCGCCAGCGCGAGGAGCGCCAGCAACGGCTGGAAGTTGCAGCGAAGGAGCCTTATTTCGGCCGAATTGACTACCAGTCGGAATCGGAGGCAGCGCCTAAGCCGCTCTATATAGGCAAAGCAGGCGTAGGGGGAGATGATAGCGCGGATCCGCTCGTCATCGATTGGCGCGCGCCCGTGGCGAGCTTATTTTACTCGTTCAGCGGCGGGGAAGCTCCCGTCACCTATGAATCGCCTGACGGTGAAGTAACAGGCGAGATCCATTTGAAGCGCAATCTGCTTGTTCGCCAGCGCGAGCTCGTCCGCGTCGTAGACAGCTACGTTCGGGGCATGGAGAATGTGAGCGCGAATGACGAGTTTCTGTTGTACCGGCTCGGCGAGTCCAAAGATAATAAGCTACGCGACATCGTCTCGACGATCCAAGAGGAACAGGATAACATCATTCGGGCGGAACGTAACCGGGCGCTGTTCATTCAAGGGGTGGCAGGTTCCGGGAAAACGACGGTTGCACTGCATCGCCTTGCGTATTTGCTTTATCGGTACGCAGGAAAGATCGCTGCGAACCGGATGATTATTTTTGCGCCAAATACGATGTTTCTCGATTACATATCGGGCGTATTGCCAGAGCTTGGTGTAGGCGACATCGCCCAAACGACGTTTGCGGACTGGTCGCTTGCGTTGCTCGAACACGAAGTGGCGCTCGTAAGCAGCGCAGACACACTTGAACATTGGTTCGAGCAGGAACGGACGGCAGCCGAACGCGAAGAAGCGCCTGGCCGCTGGAAGGGCCGTGCGGCGTTCCGAGCCTTGTTGGACGAGCGGCTTGAAGAGCTTGAGCGCAGCTTAATTCCAGACATGCCATTCGAGCCTCATCCGGGTTTGAAGTTGTCACCGAACCAAATCCGCGAATGGTTGAACACGGATTATGGCGACGATGAACCGCTCATGAAACGCAGGGAGCGGCTTGCAAGCCGTGTGAAGCGTTGGCTGGAATCGGAATGGAAAGAACGGCGGTTGACGGATAAACAGGCCAAGTCGAAGGCCAATGCGAAGCTAAATGCTTACATTAAGAAAATGCCCTCGTATTCCGCGCCTAAGCTGTATCGCTCCTTATTCGACGGAAAACAAGCCCATCCCGATGTGCCCAAAGCAATCGCGAAGCGAACGCTGCAGCAGTTAAAGCTTGGTGTCGTTGACCCGGAGGACTTGGCGCCGCTCGTATACTTGCATATTCGGATGTATGGGCTAGGCATGCCGTTATTTGACCATATCGTAATCGACGAAGCACAGGACTATTCCCCGATGCAGCTGGAGGCGCTCCGATTATGCCAGCGCATTCCGTCCTTTACGGTTCTCGGCGATTTGCAGCAAGGGATTCATGATTATGCCGGCATTCGGCGGTGGAGCGAACAGATGGATTTGTTTGATCCCGCAAGTGTTGGATACTATGAGCTTGATCGCAGCTACCGGTCTACGATGGAAATTATCGAGTTTGCGAACCGCGTGTTAGCTGGCATGGAGGGTGGCGTAAAACCAGCTACGCCTGTATTCCGTAGCGGTGAACCCGTCGTCGTTACTGCTTGCGATGCTGCCAAATGGGAATCCGAGTTGGCTGCAGCGGTATCCGCGTTAGTTCAGCAGGGCGTTTATCAGACGATTGCAGTCGTTGGGCGTACTGCAATGGAATGCGAAACAATTCATGCCATACTAACGGCCGCAGGCATGGAAGCATCGCTCGTACAAAGCAAACAGCCCGCTTATAAGGGTGGATTAACCGTCGTCCCGGTGTACTTGTCCAAAGGCCTGGAGTTTGACGCCGTTCTCATCGCCGATGCGAGCGCGCAAGCATACCGCGACGGTGACGCCAAACTGCTTTATGTCGGATGCACAAGGGCGCTGCATAAACTGGAGCTGCTCCACCGTGGCCCGTTGACGCCACTTATTAACGAGCCAGCTTAATCATTCTTGCAATCAACTCAAATAACGTGCAGGCGCGGACGGAAAGTCTGCCCTGCACGCTTTTTTATGAAGCGCCGGGCATCTTCCTTACGTATAGGTACACATGCCGATTGCGTACAGGGAACGAATTGAGGAGTGAATAAACCGATGAATAGTCAACATTCGGATCAGCGTGAGCACCTGCTGACAGCACTGCAAGAGATCGAGCGATGGGAACAAGAACAGCGGGATTTATCGTGGTTTGACAAAATCGGGAGGCTCCCGTTCAAGCTGCTGGACCGATTTACACCAAAGATTATTCAGCGCAAAATTGGACAGGCGCTAGATGAATTGGGCAACTATTTTCAAACCGGCGGATCGTATTTGATTTCCGAAGCGGCCATATTGCGTAAGTTAACGGATGCCAGCAAGCAAAATGAGACCGGCCAACGGGTGCATGCCGAGCCGCATGACGCGGTTCCCCTCGAATTAAAGGAGGTGGCAGACGTACAATCGCTGCCGCTTGCCATCATGGATCGAACAGCTAATGAACTTAGCGGTAGCCGGGCGAATATGGCAACTTGGCAAGGCGCGACGACAGGGATTGGCGGATGGATCACCTTATCGATTGACATACCGGCAGTGCTGGGGCTTTCGCTCAAAATCATTCAGGAGATCGCGATTTGTTATGGGTTTGATCCTAAAGATAAAGCAGAGCGCGTATTTGCAGTGAAAGTGTTGCAATTTACATCATCGGATATTATCGGCAAGCAGGCGATCCTCGAACAATTGGCAGGAGGGCAATCTGCTGAAAGTGAACGGCAGCTGGCGAGCGAACTGCAAGGCTGGCGAGAGGTGACGGCTGCATTTCGCGACAATTATGGGTGGAAAAAGCTGTTTCAGATGATTCCGATTGCAGGGATGGTGTTCGGGGCGTTTATGAATCGGGGCATGATGCAGGATGTGGCAGAGGCCGCCCGAATGATGTATCGTAAGAGAAGAATTTTGATGAAATTAAACGGAGGAGCAGCAGAGAAGTAGCTCCTCACGGAACAAGCGATATCCTTCCTTCAGGCATGCAGTGAAGAGCTGGGGTTGAGCGAGCAGGATATTGCGCGAAGAATCGCGCGTGTACGTGATGAAATTGAAACGGCTGGGACGTACACGCACACCGCTTATGAGCTGGCCCATGGCGCCAAGATGGCATGGCGCAATAGCAACCGTTGTATCGGGCGGCTATTCTGGCAATCCTTAACCGTGTTGATGCTCGCCAATCGGTCACGGAAGACGAGATGGCGGAGGCTGTGATGGAACATCTGCGCTTCGCAACGAATGAAGGCAGAATTCGTCCAGCCATTACTGTTTTTCCTCAGCAGCAAGCGGACAAGAAGGAGCTGTCGCTGCGGATATGGAACCATCAGCTCGTGCGTTATGCTGGTCATTCCTACAAGAAAGCTGGCGTTAGTATTGTAGACCATCATACCGCAGCAGAGCAGTTCGGTATATTCGAGAAGCAGGAGAGCGAAGCTGGAAGGAGCATAACAGGACGTTGGTCATGGCTAATTCCGCCAATGTCGCCTTCGACGACGCCGATCTGGCATCGCGGCTTTGACCGAACCGAGAAAAGCCCTTCCTTTAGTTATCAACAGGCGCCATATTAGTTGCAGCCTTTGCAAGCAGGGTCGGATGAATCGTCATTACATAGAGGAGTTGTTTGGGAATGGAGAAGCTATTTTTTATTGAAATCGGCATGGGTGCCGACTTGCATGGCCAAGATGTGACGAAAGCGGCGATCCGTGCAGTGCAAAACGCCATCCATCACAATTCGATGCCGGGACTGCGCTCCGTGCTGCCTGGAGGAAGCTTGGACCAGATGAAAGTGAACGTTAGGCTAGCTATCCCTTGCGACCGCGACAAGCTGGATATTGAACGCGTGAAGGCTGTTCTGCCCTATGGCGAAGTGACTGTAGAGGTCATTGACGGCGGAATGCTAACGACGAGCGGTGTTATTTTGCCGGATAAGCAGGATGTGAACGATCTCATTTATATCGTAAATGCTGCCGTTGAAGTTGGCTATTAAATCACGTCTTGGGTGCCGCATTTGAATCGGTCGTACGATCAAAGGTATACTGGTTCTATATGGATGAGGGAGAGATTGAAATACGATGGTTTTAAAATTGTCGATCGTCGCGTTGTTGATTATACTAACGGCCTTTTTCGTCGCTGCCGAGTTCGCACTCGTGAAGCTGCGGTCCAGCCGCGTAGAGCAGATGGTAGCTGAAGGCTACAAAAACGCGCTTGCGGTTCGAAAGGTCACAACACATCTCGATGATTATTTGTCTGCATGCCAGTTAGGCATTACGATTACCGCGCTCGGGCTTGGTTGGTTAGGTGAACCGACCGTTGAGCAGCTGCTTCACCCGCTGTTCCATGCTATTCATCTATCAGATGCCGTCAGCACGACGTTATCGTTCATCATCGCCTTCGTTGCTGTTACCTATTTGCATGTGGTGCTGGGCGAGCTTGCGCCGAAGTCGATTGCCATTCAGCAAGCGGAACGCATTAGCCAACTCACGTCGCCGATTCTTATTGGATTTCACAAAGCGATGTATCCCTTTATTTGGGTGCTGAATGGCTCGGCTCGGATGCTGATTCAGTTATTCGGCTTCCGGAACGTTTCCGAGCATGAAGAAGCGCATTCGGAAGAAGAAATTCGGCACATCATCTCTGAAAGCTATGAAAGCGGCAAGATTAATAAAACCGAATACGGTTATGTGAATCGGATATTCCGGTTCGATGATCTGCTAGCACGCGAGATTATGGTTCCGCGCACGGATATGATTTGCCTTTATGCGGACAAGTCACGCGAGGAGAATTTGGAGATCATCAAGCGGGAGCAGTATACGCGCTTTCCGGTTGCGCTCGGCAGTAAAGACAATCTAATTGGATTCATGAATACGAAGCAGTTTTTCCTCGCTTACGCTGATAATCCAAAATATGAGTTTAAAAAGCTGCTGCATCCGATCATGACTGTGCCGGAGGCGATGCCGATCAAAATTTTGCTCCGCAAGATGCAGACCGAGGGCGTTCATCTCGCGGCGTTGTTGGATGAATACGGCGGTACGTCGGGCATTATTACGATCGAGGATATTTTGGAGGAAATCGTCGGCGAGATTCGCGACGAATTCGATATGGATGAGCAGAAGGAAATTCAGACGCTGCAATCGAACCGTTATATCGTAGATGGCAAAGTGCTCATTCGTACGATTAACAAAATGCTCGGCACAGACTTATCTAGCGAAGATGTTGATACAATTGGGGGCTGGATGTGGTCGAACAATCCAGAGATTGTCGTTGGCGACCGCATTGCGTTTGAAGCCTATACGTTCACCGTGCTAGAGCAGGAAAACAATCGGATTCGCAAGATCGAAATTATGAAGCAAGAAATGCCCTTGCCAGTAAGCTAAGTGGACATAGTTCTGGCTTTAAAGCTCTGCCATGCAAATTGATTTGCGTGTTGCAGAGCTTTTTTATGCGGTGAATCGTTAGGAATAAGGGACTTCTACAAGACAGAATTGTCCACTTCGGTGTAAAATGGTTGAGTGCTATTCATTGAAGCTTGAAATGAAATATTATATGGGCTGCCGCTTCCTTGAAGCCGGGAGCGGGCTAGGAGGATGTAGAATGGATGATTTAGTAAAAGCGGTCATAATGGGCATCGTGGAAGGCTTAACCGAGTTTTTGCCAATTTCCTCGACGGGACATATGATCGTGACAGGAGAGCTGCTCAACTTCACGGGTGATCGTGCAAAGACGTTTGAGGTCGTCGTTCAGCTTGGAGCAGTATTGGCTGTATTGGTGCTATACTGGAAGCGATTTATGAATTTGCTCTCGTTTAACTTGAAGAAGCCGGGACTCAATATCTTACATATTATTATCGGCATGTTCCCAGCAAGCGTACTTGGATTAGTGTTGCATGGTTTTATCAAGGATTACTTATTTGGTCCAAAGACGGTTGTTGTCAGCCTTATCGTGGGTGGTTTATTGCTTATCGCAGCAGAGAAAATTCGCAGAAAGCCTTCTGCCGAGACTTTGGACGATATTACATATCGACAAGCATTAGGGATTGGCTGCTTCCAAATTCTTTCGTTATGGCCAGGCTTCTCACGCTCTGGCTCGACGATGGCTGGCGGCATGTTCTTCGGCGTTAAGAAAGAAGCGGCAGCAGAGTTTACGTTCTTGATGTCCGTGCCGATCATGCTCGGTGCCAGTGGCGTCGATCTGATCAAAAGCCGTGAGTTTCTTGAATGGAACGACACGGGACTGTTCCTGACAGGCCTGCTTGCATCCTTCGTCGTTGCGATGATTGCCATTGTCACCTTCTTGAACCTGCTTAAGCGGATCAGCTTAACTTGGTTCGCGTATTATCGTTTTGTTTTAGCTGCGGTTGTATTCTGGGTTGTGTTGTAGGTTACAGAAGCACTCCGCACATGCGGAACACCTCTTCATGCTTTGCGTGAAGAGGTGTTTTTTGTTGCGTGGATGTACGGCAACTTTTTCTGGCGCATTCACGTTAGTAGGTTAGGTATTAAATTGACATGAAAAACGAAAACGATGGTTGAAAGTAGGGTGCAAAATGCCAAAATCAATGTTGCGGTGGAATGGAATCGCTATTTTGTTCGTTTTGGGGCTTACGATGCTGTTAGCGCCGATGTTATTGCCGAGCCATGCTTATGCTTGCTCATGCGCTGTGTCACCTTCTGTAGCGTCCGAATTTGCTAAGAAGACAGCTATATTCACAGGCGAAGTGACGGATATCAAGATTCATAATAATAGCATGAAAGTTCAGTCTTCGATTGATCCAGTTGATGTGACGTTCAAGGTGCAACAAGTGTGGAAGGGTGAGAAGATCAGCGAGAAAACGGTAGTGAAGACGGTTCGTTCCGATGAAAGCTGCGGTTATCCATTCAAAGAAGCGCAAGCCTATCTCGTCTACGCATATGGAGATGGATCAAATCTTGAAGTAGGGCTGTGCAGTGGCACGAAGCTGTTGGCCGAGGCGGGCATTGATTTGAAAGAGCTTAATGTGCTACAGAAGCCAGTTGTGCCGATCGCTTCGCCAACAAATATGAAAGTGGATCATGTTACCGCCGATGAAGGGGCGAATGAACCAGCACGATATTTTGAACCAAGCGGGTTATGGGTGATTGCTGTTGTGATTGCTGTTGTGATTGTTGTTTTGTCAGGTGCTTTTGCGGTATGGCATTATCGGCGCCGCCGGTTCTAATCGAATTACATTATCCCCCATAATGTCATATATCTGATATAGTAGTGGTGCATAAAGCGATTAATAGCGTTAAGGAAGGAATAAAACGATGTCTGTATCTGCACAAGTTATACTTCCAAGGACATTGTATCACGGGACTAGCATTAGAAGAGGAAGTACGGAATTAATGCATTTTACAACTAAACTGCTTGATAAAAAATACTGGAAGCATGGCCGCGATTTTGGTTTAGGTTTCTATACGACGCACTTAATCGAGCAGCCTAAGCCATGGGCCATTAAATCATCGCGTAAGCGAGCGAGTGAAGAAGGCGTATCGGCGCATGATTACGTTCCCTGTATTCTTAACATTGCTTGGGATACAGGCGCCCTCAACGAAGCTGCCGTATTGTTGTTCTCAGATGCTTCTAGGGAGTGGGCTAGGTTCATACTCGATCACAGATTACAATCCGATGCTAATAAAGCGGATCCTTGTAACGAGCACCCTGATATTGTTGTAGGTTATATGGCTGACAACGATACGGGAGATTTAGTTTCCCGTTACTTATACGAGTCTGGATTTGAATTTGAACAGTTCTTCGAAGGTATTCAAATATCTGAAGAAGGAAATAAAATGACTATGGACGGATTAGGCAACCAATATGCCTTTTGTAATGAGGCGTTAGATGGTACATTAAAGGTAACAGGTTGTCATATCTTAGAGGGAGGAGAGTGGATATACTATGGAATCGACGATCCGCACCTTTCAGAACTTAAGCTACTTTGAAAAGCATATTGTTCAAATATTAAAAAGCTCGTATCTACACTCAGAAGACCAAGCCATTCATATTCTCAATGAGTATTCAAATATTCTTGCTGCATTAAAGGATGGCCATGAATCTGCAAACGCATTTGCTGAAATGTTCGATCATGCATATCGAAAAGGCACAAGCGGATTCAACTGGATGGATAACATTATTGATAGCCTTATGAGAGAAGTAGATGAAATTCATTCGTTTAAAGCTGACCTAGACAAAGCAGGTTCAAGGTTAATGTTTAGGTACGAGGGCAATGCAACGATTAACAATAAAAATTATTTTAGAATTTATGTAGGCGAGAGCCAGGAGACCCACACCTTACGATGGGGGACTCTATTTATTACGCCAGACCTTAAAGAGATCTTGATCGATGACCTTATCATTGAAGAACCTATGTCGTTAATGGAATGGCGGAAAAGAAAACAGAAACTGAATTGAACGTGAATTCTATTTCGAATGAAGTATCGTTTATAGTGCAAAAAAGGCATGTTAGAGGAGTACAGCTCCTCCTAACATGCCTTTCTATTTCCTATCGCAGCTTCTAATTAAAGCAGGAACATTGCGACAATCGTCGTCACAACTAATCCGATCAGCACGGGCTTCAGATTGCGCCGTGCAAGCTCGAATGGGCTGACGCCGCATATCGCGGCGGCAGGGATAAGTGCCCAAGGTACGAGCGTTCCGCCGCCGACCCAAATCGCTGCGATCTGGCCAAGTGATGTGAGTGTCGCGATACCATGGCCAAGCGCTGTGCCGAAGAGGTGAGCAATGGAGCCAGCGAGCGAAATTCCGGAGAAGCCCGAACCGTCGAGCCCAGTGATAGCGCCTACGGAGGTCAATGTTGCAGAGGCAACGGCTCCATTCATCGGAGCCTGATTCGCAAGCGCAAGGCCAAGATCGTTCACGATGCCTTGTGAGCCCTGCGGCAGCAGGTCGCCGAATACGGCTGTGAAGCCAGAATCCCCTAGGTAGAAAAACGCAGCAATCGGGATGACGGGACCGAATACCTTAAAGCCGAATACGAAGCCGTCGATGAGATAGCTGGTCGTTTTCTCAAGCCCTGCGTTACGATGAGCGAACAAAGACACAAGGATGAGAATAAGGATTGCCGTCCCGCCTACGAGCGCAGTCGCGTCGCCCCCTTGCAAATCCAGCATGAACATGGCAACCACGTCAGCAGCGAAGAGCAGGGGAATAAGAATAGCAAAGACGCGTTGAGCAGCAGCTGACATGTGAACGGAAGCTCCGCTGCTGGCAGATGGTTCAGATTGGAGCGCTGATGTACCGTTGCCGGACGTTGTTGCAACTAGGCCATCTCTCCATTTGCCGTTCCGCATATCCCGTCGCATAAACCAGAACGCGGCGATTGTCGTCACTAGACCCATAATAATAACGAGGGGGATGCTCGCTTCCATGACGTCGGATACGGGGATGCCAGCTGCATCTGCCGTCAGCTTCGGGGCGCCTTGTATAATATAATCGCCCGAAAGTGCGATTCCATGCCCGAACAAGTTCATTGCCATTGCGGCACCTAATGCGGGCAAACCGACCCGAACAGCGACCGGAAGCAGCACGGCACCGATTAATGCAACGGCTGGCGACGGCCAGAAAAACCATGATGTAACGAGCATAATGAGGCCAATGCCCCAATAGGCCAGCGCTGGTGAACGGAGAAACCGGGTAAAGGGAGCGATCATTCGTTCGTTAATGCCTGTCTCTATGAGCACACGGCTCATCGCGACGATAATTGAAATAATGAGGATCGTCCCTAGCAACTCTTTGATCGCATAGATGAAACTGTTAAATATGCCGCTAATGGAACCGCTTAAACTTTCGGTCGCAAGAAGACCGATGGCAAATACGCCAACAATACAGACGAGTGTCGTGTCCCGGTGCATCAGCATAAAGCCAATGATGCCGACGATGAACGCCAAGTAAACCCAGTGAAGCGCGCTTAACTCCATAACCATCCTTTTAGCCCTCCCGTGTTGTTACGGTGCTGTATCGTATGCAGTGCTCGAACTGGGCGTTCGTACCTTGGCCAAGTGAATTTTGACAAGAAAGTGAGCATGGAGCGGGTAGAAGGGCAAGATCGTGGAGTAATTAAAGCGAAATTAATTATTTCATGGTATTATTTATGCGATAACGGAGAAAGGCGAGCAGATAGACATTATGATCTTCATCACTATGCCGCCAGTGCTGCTAGATTTCTTGGCTATGATGCGACATACGAACTGCTTTCTGTGAATATCGATGATAGCGATCAAGATATGGTTTTCAAAATCTTGCAATCTTGGAAATTGCCCACTGTCCAAGCATTATAGCAACTTGTGCTGAATGGCATTGTCACCGACTGGAGGGAACGAAAAGTTTACCTCTTTCGCGGTTTGTGAAGTTTATTATGCCGATGATGATCAGCCCACGAAAAGGAAACTATATAAAGAGGAGTGACGAGCTAGTGGCAATAGAACCATTTATTTTCTTAGCATGTATCATCTGTTTTGTTGCCCCGATTCTATTACGAAGATTAATGCTTCTTATTCAGATAGCAGCTGGAATTATGCTTATTGCAGCCACTATGATAATACATGAAGAAGTGAAATTTAAAGTCATTTATTTGATAGCTTTCGTTTGGGTGTTCGGTTCGATCTGTGCACTGAGCTTAAATGGCCGGAGGACATAGGCATGATCAAACAAGCTGAGCAGTTATGGAAGCAAATAATCGCAAGAGGCTCCAACCAAAACGAAAACTTCATAGAAACATTAAATCTACAGCCAGGTGCAAAAGATGACGATTTCCAGTTACTCGAGAGTATTCTTCATATCACACTTCCTGAAGAGTTGAAAAGCTTTTACAGGGTGTATAATGGACAAATTTGGAATATCGGAACGAATTGTTTTATAAGAAATTTAACGCTTTCCTCAATTTCAGAAATCATAGAAAACTGGACTTTTCTGCAGGAAGAATTTGATCTAGATGATGATTTTGAGGCGGATTTTGGCATTGGAATTAAGCCTTTGCTTTGGAATGCCAAGTGGATTCCAATAGCGGCAAACGGTGGCGGGGATTATCTTTGTCTGGATACTGATCCATCAGAAGATGGAGCTGTCGGGCAAGTGCTTTATTTTTGGCATGATTGGGGCAATCGTACGGTTGAAGCAAAGAGTTTATTTGATTTTATTGAATTTTGTTTGAAAGAAGATTACGAATAAAATGCTATTCATTCATGCGAAGAAGAGTCGAGGATGATGATATGTATCCACTAAGTGAAGACTTTCAATATCACGATAGTTATTTTGTAGTAGGGAACCCTTGGTTCCCTATCATTGTTGGTTTACTGATTGTTGCTGGCGTAATAACGTTCAAACTAATAAGAAAAAAGAAGTAAATTACGAGTTACAGAGAAATGAACTGTCATTAAAGTAATGAGAACTACAGATGGCCAATTCAAAGTGCAGATCATACAACGTGCTAAGGATGGATGGTTTCAACCTGTCTTTTATAAATGGATCGAACATGACAATGAGATCCGTGAGATGTTGAATGAGGAAGGTTGTTGGGGGAGCGTGTATTCAAATGCCTCAATATCTGATACTGAGACGAATTGTTTGAAAGCCGCTCTTGAGCATTTATTTATTCTCTCGGGAGAACGGATTGAAGTGTAGATAACAGAGCAGATGCTATATTTATATGAATGACTAGTTAAGTTGATAAATCTTAGAATTGAAGCGAGGTCGCAAATGATGCAATTTTTATCGATACGAATGGCAATTGCAATCGTTGCTGTGCTTACTCTTATAATAGCAACTTACTACATTTTTCTTCGAGAAAAAGTAGGAAAACTGAATGACGTGAATCCGATTAGTATTGTGGAAAGGTATTCAAAAGCAAAACTGTATGCTGACACAGAGCAAGTGATCGCGTGTATAGTTCCCGAGAAGCGCTCAGAACCAATGTTAAAGCAGTTTGTTGGAGGAGTGTACAAGGACTCTCAATATAATATTAAGATTCTCAACGTGGAGCTTGATGGGGATAAAGGGAAAGTGACCTATCACGCAACTATGGAATGGGGGGAGCCCATAAATACAGCTGAAGAATTAAACGAGACGGTTTCCGTTGTCAAGGTTGATGGAAAATGGTACATCGATAGAGAAGAGGATTGGTTCTGATTATGATTATGTTGAGCTAATCAATCAATAAAAAACAGCGGCAGGATAAGGCTGATTCATTCAGCCCAGACCTGCCGCTCTTTTATTGTTACCTAGCTAATCAATCAATGCTGAGCGTTTCCGCAATGTGTTTGTTCAAACAGCTGTGAATCAAGCTTCGCCATAAACGGAGTCCATTCCTGTCCTGGCGAATAAAGCCGGAGCCGATGCATCGGTCTCGTACAAGCGGTGTAAAATAGTTTGCGCTCAGACTCATGCCCATACGTGCCTGCCGACGCATCATAGATCAGCACAGCATCGAATTCGACGCCTTTTGCGAGATACGCTGGGATGACGAGAAGGCCATGCTCGAATACTGGCGTTTGTTTTGTTACTAGCCGGAGCGGGCCAACATCGCCCAAAATCGGCTGAAGCCGATCATAAGCTATCGCAGCCTCTGCTGCGGATTTCGTAATGATGGCGATGGAGGTGTACCCACCACCAGACAGTACTTTCATATCTTCGGCGATTTGCTGATCGCGATTACTCTCAGAATCACATATAACAGCAACTGGCTTGCCGCCGGAGCGTTCGAATGGGATGATGCGGTCGCCGTCTGCAAGCATTGCGCGTGTAAAGTCGACGATTTCTTTCGTCGAACGGTAGCTGCGGGAGAGATGGAGCCATGCTGTATCGTCTGGCCCATACAACTCCTCAAGTGGCGATCCGCTATGTTCATGAAGATCGCTCGCTTGTGCGAAAATCGCTTGGTTAAAGTCACCGAGCACGGTCATGCGGGCGCGTGGGAACAGCCGTTTGACAAATTCGAACTGGAACGCGGAGTAATCCTGCGCTTCATCCATAAGAACATAACGAATGTTGCCGTTCATTTGGAAGCCTTCAATTAATTCTTTCAAATATAAGTACGGCGTTGCATCTTCACAGGCAAGCTGCCCCTCGTCAAGAAGGCGAACCGTCCGTTCACATACGGCTGGCCAAAATGCTGGCACTTCATCACTAAGCAGGCTAGCCATAATGCCGTTATCTTCGAACAGTTGGCGGTATAAGGCTTTCGTGTCGACGAAACGGAGCGCTTTAATTTTTTTGTAAATCGGCCTAAATGCTTCTCGAACGATCTGCTGCCTGAGCAAGTCCTCCTCCTGCTGGGCATCGTCGAACGCCGGATTTTTCGCCTGCTGGCGTTTGTGCAATCGCGTATATGCGTCCTGATATTGCTCTTGGTCGAGGTAGTCTAGCTCATCCTTGACCCATTCCGCTTTACGTTCAGCCCGTTCAAGCTGCCTGAGCTGGATAATAATCCATTCCTTTAATTCATCGATGCGGTAGGAGAGGGAGGCTGCTGATTTGCTATTATAAAATTGCGCCAAAATCGCTTCGCGCGAAAGCAGCGTACGTCCCCGGAATTTAACGCCACGGAATTTCATGTGATCCTTCAATAACATATCGCGATAGCCGCGCATGACATGCAGGTATCGAGCAGAGGCTTTGAATGTTATGCCGGCCATTCTAGCTTCGTATGCGGGATCATCATGCTGCGTCAGCATGTATTCGATTTGGTCGAAAGGGTCTTCCACATCGAAGGTTTGGGCGAGCCGGCGATTAATATATTCTTGGAATGTCGTTTGTTGAATGTTATCTTCCCCAAGCTCAGGAAGTACCGTTGCGACATAACTGTTGAACATCGGGTTAGGCGAGAACAACACCATTTGCTCAGCGGTTAGCCGTTCGCGATGTTTATAGAGCAAGTATGCTGCACGCTGCAGCGCAGCGGAAGTTTTGCCGCTGCCAGCCGCACCTTGCACGACAAGCAAGCGGGTATTGTCATTGCGAATGATCCGATTCTGTTCTTGCTGGATAGTCGCGACGATCGATTGCATCTGGGAGCCTGCACCTTTGCCAAGCACCTCTTGCAGCAAATCGTCGCCAATTGTCATGCCTGTATCGAACATCGTCTTAATGATAGCGTCGCGAATAACGAACTGGCGCTTAAGGTCAATCTGCCCTGTGATGTCGCCGCCAGGCGTTAGGAAGGAGGCAGGGCCGGGCGGGAAATCATAATACAAGCTGGCAATCGGTGTCCGCCAATCGTAGACGAGGAATGTTTCGCCGTCATCTGCGATGAAGGAGGCGACGCCGATATATAATTTCTCGGTGGAAGGCGTTCCGGTTTCGTGAAAGTCAATTCGCCCGAAGTACGGGGAAGGGAGAAGGCGCTTCATTCGTTTCAATTGATGCTGCATATGGCGATGGCTATGCTCACGCTCGGATAATACTTGTGCTTGCTGCTTCATGCTCATGAACGTTTCGAGAATATCGTCATCGTTGCTTAGGTTGACCGTGACATCGTCCCAGAAGTGGGTGCGAAAGTCGACGACCTCTGATTTTATTTCGCCAACGGCAGGCTCATACTCCGCGATGCGCTTATGCAGCGCTTCCGTTACGCGAGCGACGCGCGCTTGCTCGTTGTTCCATTCACTCGTCCATTCCGGCATCTCGTTACCCCCATTGACAAGACTGTAATTCTGATCTATAATATAGTATAGATCAATCTGTTTACACTTATATTCTTCAAATGTAAAGTCAGTTTTTCCATTGTACCATGCTCGTTATTTGCCCGCAATATTAAGATTACATATGTGATGCCGACAAGTGCTGCTTGTCGGCTTTTTTGCGCCTATTTTGCCCGTTCATATCGGCGAGCGATTCACTGGCAATTAGATGCAATTGTCCAAAAGCGGTTCAAAAATGAAAATGAGCTGTGTTACAATCAAACCCAGCAGCGAGCCGACCGCCGATACGCAACACAAGGAGGGGGAGCTCACAACATGAGAAACCGTATTTTTTCGAAATGGCTGCTCATAGCCGTTTGTTTTACACTTGCATTTACAATCGTCACGCCAGCAAACAAAGCGCATGCCGCGCTACGATATGGTTATAAAAGTGTCGATGTGCCTGATTTGCAATTTCGATTGAAAGTGCTTGGCTACTTCAAGCCAGCACAAGTTACAACCTACTACGGTATGATGACTCAAGATGCTGTAGAGCGATTCCAATCGGATTATGGATTGCCGTCCGATGGAGTCGCAGGTGCAAAAACGTGGTCGCTGCTGAAACGCGTATCGGTCAATAAAACGGAGCTCGATCTGCTCGCTCGCATTATTTATGCAGAAGCACGTGGAGAATCGTATAAAGGACAGGTCGCCGTAGGCGCCGTCGTTATGAACCGGCTTGCATCGTCTTCATTCCCGAATACGATCAAAGAAATTATTGTTCAACCTGGCGCATTCAGCGCGGTTGATGACGGACAATTCAACATGAGCCCAGATCAGGAAGCTTACCAAGCGGCATTGGACGCCGTTAAAGGCTGGGACCCGACAGGCAATGCGATTTATTACTTTAATCCTGTAACTGCAACATCCAAGTGGATTTGGTCACGTCCACAAACCGTTCAAATCGGCCGTCATATTTTCGCCAAATAAGATCAAAAAAAGTCTGGTGCTGTTACCGATTGTCGGTGACGGCGCCAGGCTTTTTTATTTCAACCATTGCGGATAATGCCATTCGCTCCGTTGATAATAAGCGGGATCGCTTGCTCTACATAAGCTTCGGCGGTCATGACGCAGCTGCTGTTGTTCCAGCTGTAGGCTGCACCATAGATCGCCCAGCTGAGCATTGTTGAAGCAGTCATTACCTGATGCGCCTCTAATTGCGGGTATTTGGCCTGCATGATGTCGAAGAAGAGCTGCTGGAGTTTTACTTTGATTTGGGATTCGATAATCGGGCCTAATGATTTGTAGCTTCGTTGGCAAAAGATGTTTAGTTCGCTATGGTATTCGCACAGAGCCAGAAACACTTTCGTCATCGTTTCTTCATTTAACTCTGCTTGCTCAATTAAGTTGCTCGCAATGTTGTTCATAATATGAGCCGTAATTGTAGACTCTAGAATGTCGTACTTATCTGTGAAGTGGGCGTAGAACGTTGCGCGATTTACTTCGGCCCGTACGGTTATGTCAGAAACGGTGATGTTATCGAAATCCCGTTCGCGGATGAGTGATTCAAAAGCGTCTTGGAGCAATTGGCGCGTACGTTTGACACGCGGGTCTTGTTCATTTCGAATCGTTGGCATGGGGGTGGCTCCTTAAGAAGAACAACACTTTTTCGTTTTTGTTGCGTACGCAACAGTTTAACGATATTGATGATTGTTTCATTTTATTTTTTATTATACCTTAATAAAGCAACATTTTTGTTTAAAAATATATTGGTTCACGGAAAAGGAGAGTTTATAACATGGCAACTGTACTTTTAATTAAAGCAAATGACCGTCCCGCAGAGCAAGCAGTCAGCGTACAAATGTATGATGCATTTGTTCAATCCTATAAAGAATCGCACCCAGCAGATACGGTTATCGAGCTTGACCTGTACGCAGAAAACCTGCCGTTCTATGGCAATGACGCCATTACGGGCATGTTCAAATCGGCTCAAGGCTTCGAGCTGACACCTGATGAGAAGCACGCTGCAGACACAGTTAACAAGTACCTGGACCAATTCCTTGCGGCTGATAAAGTCGCAATCGCATTCCCACTCTGGAACTTCACCGCTCCAGCACCACTTATCAACTACATCGGATACATTGCCCAAGCAGGCAAAACGTTCAAATATACAGCGGAAGGCCCTGTAGGCCTTCTCAACAACAAGCCAGTAGTTCTGCTGAGCGCACGCGGCGGCGTATACTCGGAAGGCCCAATGGCTGAGGTTGAAGCGGCAGTTCGTCCGGTTAAAGCAGCGCTTGGCCTGTTCGGCGCTCAAACGCAAGAAGTTATCATCGAAGGCCATAACCAATTCCGTGACCGTTCGGCTGAAATCATCGCTGATGGCCTAAAAAAAGTAGCAGAAACAGCAGCAGCTTTCTAATTTAAATACGTAACAGCACCAAGATTCAATCTAAACCTTCAGTACCGCAGATGTTGCGGAGCTGGAGGTTTTTTGATTACGGTGGAAACGCAATAGGGCGCAGTGGTATGATGGACAGGAGAAAAATGTCGATTTTCAGATGATTGGGGATATAAGACAAATGAACGTGAACGTGTTGGAAGCAGGAATGACCCATTCCCAAGAGGATGGCTACGTCGGCTTTGTTCGTTTTGAGGTTGAAGGGCATGTTCGTAAATACGAGATGGCGCTGCAGAGCAAGAGAGGCAAAGACTGGGGTTACAGCCTGCTGTTCCTCGACGGCTCTGGACCGGAAGAGCAAATCGAGCAAGTCGAAGAGCAGCTAGAGGAAGATGACGATCTTTACTTCCGTTTAATTGGTGTTGCTAGGGACGCACTACAAACGGAGCAGCCGTAACAGCAAGTTGAAATTGGACGCAAGGTAGGTATGAATCGGCCATGACTGAAATAAAGCATTATTTTTTTGATATGGATGATACGCTGTACGATCAATTGGAGCCATTCCGGTTATCACTTGTAAATGAAGGCATTTGGGCCGACAAGGAGCGTGCGGATTTTGAGGCGCTATATAAGCGAGTCCGCTACCATAGCGATGAGCTGTGGGACGATTATTGTGCCGGGAAGCTGACGCTAGAAGCAACGCGCAGGCTTCGGCTTCAGCTAGCGTTCGAGGAGCTGCAAATGCCGATCGACGATGCATATGCGGATGTGCTGCAAGCTGCTTATGAGCATGAGCAGCGGGCGATTCAGCCATATGAAGGCATCCTTCCGTTATTCCATGCGCTTCGCGCAAAGGGCTGCGATATCGGTGTCATTACGAACGGTCCAGTCAAACATCAAACGAACAAAATCAATGCACTCGGCATTGAACCGCATGTGAATGAAGGTTGGCTGTTTGTGTCAGACGCGGTTGGGATCGCAAAGCCGGATCCGCGAATTTTCCATGAGGTTAATCGGATGACGGGGACGCTGCCTGAAAACTGCCTATACATCGGCGACAACTGGCGCAATGACATCGTAGGCGCTTCTGATGCGGGTTGGCGTTGTGTTTGGCTTAACAATCGGGGCAGAGGACCGGAATCGGAACATCAGCCTACGCATGAATGCGCGGACATCGCATCATTAGCAGAGTGGATTCTGCAAGGCGCGCAGCCAGCGGCGGCACGTTAGTTGCGAAAGCGATTAGATCGATCATGAGCAGCTTGAACCTTCTAAAAGGAGGCAGGCTGTTCTTTTTATTTTGCTCAGCCTATTGCCAAAACTAATGCCATTCGTTTATATTTAAACTAACATAATTAGTTTTCGGAAAATAGGAGGTTGTTCAAATGAAAATGACTCGTATTGGCCAACTGGTCCAACTGGCGTTTATGCCTCGATTGTTTCCTGTAAATTGCTACTTGGTGGAAGAAGGAGACGGGTTGACGCTGATCGACGCCGCAATGCCGTTTAGCGCCAAGGGCATATTAGATGCAGCGATGCAATTAGGCAAACCCATTACTCGAATTGCATTGACCCATGCGCATGGCGACCATATTGGTGCATTAGATAAGCTGAAGGAGCAGTTGCCCGATGCAAAAGTCTATATTTCTGCTCGTGACGCACGCTTGCTTCGGGGAGACCGATCACTTGATGCAAATGAGCCTCAGATGGCGATTCGAGGCGGCATACCGAAGCCGAATGCGATTCAGACGAAACCAGACGTTGAGTTGAACGATGGTGATCGTGTTGGTTCATTGCAAGTTATCGCTACCCCAGGTCATACGCCAGGTTCGGTTTCTTACTTCGATACACGAAGCGGTGCGCTTATCGCTGGGGATGCGCTTCAGACGAGAGGCGGGCTTACGGTGTCAGGCAAAGTCCAGCCATTGTTCCCGTTCCCAGCTATGGCGACTTGGAGCAAAGAAAAGTCAGTAGAAAGCGCGCAGCGGATACATGATGTTCAACCGTCATTATTAGCAGTAGGCCATGGCAAAATGGTCAGTCAACCGGCGCAAGCGCTTGCGGATGCGATTAAAGCAGCAGCGCGCGCGTTACAATAAAGGAGTGTTCGCATATGTCTCCTAGAGTGGGGCTCGATCTTCAAACGATTACTCGCGCTGCTGCCGAAATTGCAGACGAAACTGGGCTAGCATCTGTCACTTTAGCTACGTTGGCGCAGCGGTTAAACGTACGTTCGCCATCCCTCTACAATCATGTCGAGGGGCTGCCAGGCGTAATTGAGCAGCTTACGCTAAATGGATTGCAGCAGCTTGGACAGCGATTAGAAGCTGCTGGAGCGGGCTTGTCGGGAGAAGAGGCTGTATTTTCGTTAGCTAAAGCTTATTCGGCGTTCGCACTTGCACATCCGGGATTGTACGAAGCAACGCAGATACCGCAGCGGTTCAAAACAGCAGAGATCGAGCAAGCGGCGGCTCGTGTCGTAACATTCGTTTATGAAGTGGTCAAACAGCTGCTTTCGCCGACAGCCGATCATGCGACGGTTATTCATGCGGTGCGAGGCTTCCGCAGCTTGCTTCATGGTTTCACTTCGCTTGTGAATGAAGGCGGATTAGAGATGCCGATTTCCAAGGAAGATAGCTTTGCTTATATGATTCGAGCTTATATTGCAGGCATTCGCCAATTGTAAGCAGCAGGAGATGAACCAATGTCCAACATGACGCGCATGCGGATGCATATGGCGGTATCTGAAGACCCTAATTTGCCACGCCGGTCTGTGCAAGAGGCAGGCGTAGACGGAGAGAAGCTCACCGTTATGGCTGCTAAGCTCCCCAGCTGGGGGATGAAAAGCATTGTGCTTGTGCAAGCTGGCGCTTTGGTATGGGAATGGCATGACACGGGAGAAGATCGGCCGTTATCGCTCTATTCTTGCACCAAGAGTGTCCTATCCATGCTGATGGGCATCGCGATTGGGCAAGGGCAACTTAAAGGGACAGATGAACGGGTAGCCGACTGGCTGGAGCCATTTGGCCGTAAAGGCGTTGACGAACGGTTGGCCGCAATTGAGCTATCCCACCTGCTAACGATGACCTCGGGCATCGACTGGCCGGATTTTGACAAGCCATACCGGGCGATGCGGACAAGCGCTGATTGGGTACAGTTCGTCGCGGACCGGTCGATTCATCAGCCGCCAGGGCGTGCATTTTGCTACAATAGCGGCGGTTCGCATTTGCTGTCGGCTGTTTTAACCAAAGCGACAGGACAAAGCGCATTAAGTTATGCATCCGAGCATTTGTTTAGCCCATTAGGCATTCAGCGGGCAGCATGGAGCTCGAATAGGGACATTAATGAGGGAGGCACGGGCTTGCATTTGTCCGCTCGGGATATGGCTAAGCTTGGCCTTCTTTATTTGCACGGGGGTACATGGGAAGGGAAAACGATCGTGCCCTCTGAATGGGTGCGGACTTCGACACGTGCCCACCATAAAGCGCTTGTTCACTATGAGCCGCATATTTATGGGCAATACGGCGACCACTGGTGGGTGTCGGACGGCGATGAGGAGAGTGGGCCCTTTTATTTTGCTTTTGGCTATGGCGGGCAATATTTGATCGTCGCGCCAGAGCTGGATGCCGTCGTTGTTATTCGCAAAGCGCCAACAGGCCGAAATCAAGCGATTGTGTCACGTGAGCTGTTTCATCAGTGGATTGTGCCAATCTTGCAGCGGCGAAGGGCAAAGCCCTGAAGACGTAGATTGCATTAAAATGTGGACAGCTTGCCGTGCCGGATCATCTCTCTTTACATATTCTGATAGTAAGCATATCGCTTATAGAATGGGTAGAGGTGATGAGAATGGCAGTAACCATTGATCCGGCTGCAAGAAACCTGATTATGGGCGGCGTTCGCTTCACGAAGGACGAGCTAGTTCAATATGTGCGTAAAGTGAATCCTTCGTTCAAGGAGGAGATTGCGAGCGCTTTTGTAACCGTTGGCGACCGATATGGCGTACGTGGTGATATCGCGTTATGCCAGTCGATCCATGAGACGAACTGGTTCCGATTCGGAGGGGACGTCAAGCCCGAGCAAAACAATTTTGCTGGCATAGGCGCAACTGGCGGTGTGCCTGGGAATACGTTCAAAACCGTTGAAGAAGGCGTAACGGCACAAATTCAACATTTGTACGCGTATGCCTCGACCGCTGCCCTCCCAGTTGGTGAGCAGGTAGTAGATCCGCGATTTACGCTCGTGAAGCGGGGCTCTGCGTTGAATTGGGAGGACTTGGCGGGCAAATGGGCCGTGCCTGGATACAATAAGGCGCAGTACGCTTCGCTTGATGCAGCGCTTAAGGCTGGCGACACCTACGGGCAAAACATTATCAAGCTATATCTTTCATTGATCGAAATGGCAACGTCGCACGGACCGCTCGTCGTACTGGATGCGGGACATGGCGGATCGGATCCGGGAGCGCAGGGCTACGGCATCGTGGAAAAAAATAAAGCGCTCAGCATTGCATTGAAAGTGCGTGACCAGTTGCTCTCACGCTTCAAAGTGCGAGTGAAAATGACGCGAGACACGGACGTATTCATCCCGCTATTGGAGCGGGCATCGCTGGCGAATGATTGGAAAGCGGATTATTTTGTCTCCTTGCACCATAATGCAGCAGGGGGCAAAGGCTTTGAAAGCTATGTGTACAAAGGGTCGAGAACACAAGAATCCGGAAAACGGCAAGATGCCGTACACTCGGCAATAATGACCTATCTGAGTTCAGTTGGCGTAAACGACCGTGGGAAAAAGGAAGCAAACTTTGCAGTGATTCGTGAGACGAAGATGCCAGGCATCCTGATTGAAAATCTGTTTGTCGACAACGCTTCCGACGCTATGCTATTGAACAATGCCGCTGTAATCGATAAGCTGGCCGCAGCGATTGCAACAGGTATCGGACAAGCGATGAGCCTTGTTGCCATGCCAGTTACGGACCCGCCGCCAGTTACCCCTCCAACACCGCCCACAACGCCTCCTAATGCAGGCTATCCTGAAGGAACGCCACAATGGAAAATCGACGCAGTTGAGTGGCTGTATGAACAAGGTCTGCTGACGGATGCTTCATGGAAAAAGAAAATTGACGAGCCGCTGCCACTTTGGGCGGAAGCCGCGATTATTAAGCGCTTGTTTAATCAGCTGAAAGAATAATGCCAGAGATAGAACGGACGGTTGGATTTGATGAAAAAACACAGGGGTGTCCCAAACGCCATGATGGCTGAGGGATACCCCTGTGTTTGCGATTGGCCAGAGCAACGCAAAGCTTCTCAAAGCCAGGCTTTACATGGATTCATTGTCCCAGCGGAGCAGTTCAAACAACCGGAAAAGAAGGCTGAGCACAATTGCCGCTACCGTTGCGAGCACCATGCCTTTCAGCTCAAAATTGCCGAACTTCAGCGTTGTGCCGCTAATGCCAAGGACAAGCACGAGCGTCGTTAGCGCAATGTTGCGGGGGTTGCCGTAGTCGACTTTTGTATCGACTAGCATACGAATGCCTGCAGCAGCGATAACGCCGAACAGCATAAGTGAAACGCCCCCGAGCACGGCATTCGGCACGGCGCCAATAATGGCGGAGAGCTTGCCTAAGAACGATAGAAGAATCGCAAGTACGGCTGCTCCCCCGATGACGAATACCGAATAGACGCGTGTCAAAGTCATGACTCCGATATTTTCGCCATAAGTTGTGTTTGGCGTCGAACCAACGAAGCCGGAAATAATCGTTGATATGCCGTTGCCCAGCAACGACCGATGAAGCCCGGGATCCTTCGTCAGATTACGCTCCACGATCTGCTCCGTCACGATCAAATGCCCGATATGCTCAGCGATGACGACAAATGCTGCCGGCAACAGCGTAACGATTGCTGCACCATCCCCTTCTGGTGCCGTGAAAGTAGGCGCAGCGATGAATGCAGCTTGTTGTACACTTGTGAAATCAGGAAGTCCCAGCGACCATGCAAGCAGGTACCCAACGACGAAGCCGATCAGAATCGGGATGATTTTCATAAACCCCCGGAATACAACAGATCCCAGCATAATAATGAGCAACGTAGAAACCGATACGGTGATCGTATTGGCATCTGGCTTCCAATCAGGGCTTCCGTCTGATATCCAACCAGCCATGCCAGCTGCAACGGGGATGAGCTCCAAGCCAATTATGGCAACGATTGCCCCCATCGCAGCTGGCGGAAACACGATGTCCAGCCAGCCTGTCCCTGTCCACTTAAGGAGCAGTGCGAACAAGGTAAACAGGGCACCCACCACAATAAAGCCGCCAAGCGCTTTCGGGTAGTTCAGCGCAGTGTCGCCGCTCAGCACGGCCATGACAGGGGAAATGAAAGCAAAGCTTGAGCCTAGATAAGCAGGTATTTTTCCTTGGCATATGATGAGATATAGTAAGGTGCCAACCCCATTCATGAATAGAATGGTGGACGGATCGACGCCGAACAACACCGGAACGAGAACAGTCGAGCCGAACATGGCGAACAAATGCTGAAAGCTGAGCGGTATGCTTTGCAGAAGCGGAGGGCGTTCGTTAATTTTTATGGTGTGCTGCATGGATTGGCCTCCTTTTTATATTCAGATTACCCAAAATAGGAATATTCCATCAAAAATCGACAAAGATCATGCGAAATGCACAACATTATGCGAGGTTTCGGCAAAATTATGATCGATATTATTGGAAATTGTTACTATAATGGATAAAAGCCATATATACTAGCGAGGAGAAACGGAAATGGAGAGTTTAACAAAAATCAAACTTAACGCCGATGCCATAACACAAATGGTGAGACGGGCGTTCGGCAGCAACACAGCCATAACCAATTGCCTAGAGCTAGGGGGCGGGTGGTTTAATACAGCTTATTCCATTGATTTGGACGACGGACGGGGAGTCGTATTGAAAGCGTCACCGCCCGAGGATGTTCGAACGCTACGTTATGAGAAGAATTTGATGGAGGCTGAAGTTAAAGCTTTGCGGCTAATTCAGGAAAGTGGAGGCGTACCTGTTCCAGTTGTATATGCTTATGATACTTCCCGGGAGATAGCGGATTGCCAGTTCTTCTTCCAAGAGAGAGTATCAGGCACGACCTACAATCTCGTACGCGAGCTGATGAGCGAGGAAGCGCAGTCTGCGATTGAGAAGCAGCTAGGGCAATATAATGCATGGTTAAACCAAATTGAAGGCCGCGCTTTTGGCTATTTGTCTGTTCCAGGATCCAGCCGTCCGACATGGCGCGATACATTCATTGGCATGGCAGAAGGCGTGCTGCAAGATGGCATCGATGCGAATGTGCAGCTGCCCGAGGGGCTTGCATACGATTCGATTCTCCAAGCTCTATACGAATGTTCTCAGCCTCTGCTTGCGGTGACGAAGCCTCAGCTCGTATTTTGGGATCTATGGGAAGGAAATGTCCTCGTGAACGAAGGGCAAATTACAGGCATTATCGATGCAGAACGCGCATTGTGGGGAGACCCATTAATGGAATATTATTTCGGCCATTTTTCCAAGAGTACAGCTTTTCTTGAAGGATATGGCGTACCTGCGCCATCGGCGGAACCGAATACACATATGCGAAGGCTGTTGTATGATCTATATCTGGCACTTGTGATGCGTGTGGAATGCGATTATCGCAATTATGATGATGATCATAAGAGCTGGATGGATATGAATCTGATAGAACGATTCCAAGCGCTGCAAGTGGGCAGAGGATAAAGGAGAGCAATGTCATGCCCAAATTAAATGCAAGCATTACCAACAAGCGCTATGGGAATGCGCAAACGATCGATGAAGTGCTGGAACAATTGGACGAAATCATCCGTGCCTCAATCGCAGGATCGTCCCGAATTGGCTATTTTGCAGCGTTATACCGAATGGTAACCGCTCAGGTGAAGATAGGAATCGCCGAAGGGCAGTTTGATGATGGGCCGCGGATGGAGCGATTGGATGTCCGGTTCGCGAACCGTTACTTGCAAGCGTACAGCGATTATTGCAATGGGCTGCCTTGCAGCGGCTGGTGGCGCGTCGCTTTCGAAGCAGCGGAGCGAAGCGATGCGATTGTCATGCAGCATTTGTTAGTTGGCATGAATGCACATATTAATTATGATCTCGGCATAACGGCTGCTCAGACTTGCACGGCGGAGCCGCTTGAGCGCTTGCATCATGATTTTAATACGATTAATAGCATTCTTGCCTCATTAACAAATGAAGTAAAGCGCGATATCGACACGATTTCCCCTTGGATTGGTTGGCTGGATCGGCTCGGCGGCCGAACAACAGATGCCATAATCCGATTTAGTATGGATAAGGCACGAAGCTATGCATGGGCATTTGCCACGGAGCTTTCTCATGTGGAGGGAGAGGCACAGGAGGAGTTGCTGCGCCACAAGGATTTGTTCATTACAAAGCTGGCGCTAGAGGTGTTGAAGCCTCCGGGCTGGCTGCTTCGTACGGTTCTGTGGCTCATTCGGTTGCGGGAAAGCAAGGATGTGGCTAGCAATATTCGGTTATTAAACGAAACGAAAGCAGCGGGCGCTGTTAAGCTAGTGCCACCAGCAGACGGTTCATTATCAATCTAAATGAAAGGGTTGTTTCAAAGTATGTTTGCCTGCCTGACGAGACTGCTCGTAGGATTCAGGAATGGCGAAACATATAGCGGTGCTAGGGATAAGGTTATCCCTGCACCGCTTTTTCTGTTTTTTGGTTTGTTTATTGTTGGCTCTTTAGGAGTTCCTTAAGGGCGGCGCCGCCATGGCCTTTGCTTTGTTGCTGCCGTGATTGCAAAATCTACAATGAGCTAGCGCCTTTCTCGCGCCAAAAGCGGCGGTCATTGCAGTCCGTGCAATGGAAACCGGCGATTATGGCTCAATTCCAGCTCATTATGCGACAAAGTAGGTTATCTAATTGTATAGAATGCAATGGCAGACCAGGATTACAATACCCGAGGCGTTGCCATTGTATGAAATGCTATGGCATGCGTTTGCGTACAGCATGTTATGTACACAGCAGGGGCATACGCCTGCCTTTTGAGCGAATAAAGGTGACGCGGCCAGGCTGCAGTTCCTTTATCTGCTGTGCATGTGGGAAAGGAAGGATTGCAGCAGAGCGATTTGTACAAAATAGATGAGGTGTGTATCGATTTGCCCAACAAGGGTTGCATTATCAACAAAGTAGTGTTACATTAATAAAGTAAGTTCCTTAATAGAAATGGAGGCTCTAACTAATATGGCTAACACTTTCCTTTCTGCAGTGAAAAAACGCCGTTCGTATTATGGCATCAGCAAAGAGCAAGTGATTTCCGAGCAACAAATTCAAGAGATTGTAGAAGAAGCGGTGAAGTACTCGCCATCTTCCTTTAACTCCCAAAGCGCTCGCGTAGTACTGTTATTTAATGAGCAGTCGGATAAATTTTGGGATTTGACAACAGAAGTGCTCCGCGGCATCGTTGGGGATGGGGACCAATTTGAATCGACTGCCCAGAAGATGGCTAGCTTCCGTAACGGTTCTGGTACTGTTTTATTTTTCGAGGATTCGGCTGTTGTAGAGGGGCTGCAGAAGCAATTTCCTTCTTATGCTGACAATTTCCCGATTTGGTCGGGCCATTCCTCTGGCATGCTGCAATTCGTCGTATGGACAGCATTAGAGCAAGAGGGTCTTGGCGCTTCGCTGCAGCACTATAATCCAATTGTAGACGCTGATGTGAAGAAAGAATGGAACGTACCTGATAACTGGAAGCTTGTTGCCCAAATGCCATTCGGCAAACCGGCGGCAGAACCTGGCGAGAAGCAGTTCCAACCGATCGAAGAGCGCGTGAAAGTGTTCAAATAATCGCCTGTCCTTGAATGGATGGCATAATCCTGGCTTGCCTTTACAGGGGGCCGGGATTATTTTTGCTGGCGAGAAATTTTTTTGTAAAAAGTGAAACAACTAAAAGCTCTCAATCGTTAATATGTATAGAACAGCGAGAACAACGCTAGCATATGATGAAGGAGCTAATCCCTATGAGAAAAATCGCAGTTAGTGTAGCGCTTATCGCGACTCTCATCTATTTGACCTCGAGCACCCATGTTCCTTCCCATGAAGTGAAGGCGCAGCCTGTGGTCTCGAATCCCGTGGATGCCGTGAAGCAGCAGACGGCTTATGTTGAACGTATGGACAAGCATGATGGGCAATGGACGTTGGCAATTGACCCAATTGACTGGTATGAAGGGGATGCGGCGACGAAGATTTTCCGCGAACGTGAGCCCGATCCTGAAGTAACGGAACCTCCAGACGGGTATTACATTGTTAACGATGATCGAACACAGCAAACGATTACGCTGGCGGATGACGCCACTGTACTGATGCAAATATATGATCATGGGAATACCGCTGATGAAGGTGCGACAATTGTGCCTAATGAACCGATTACGATTGAGAAGTATGCAGAGTTGGTCGGGTCGAATAATGAAGATGGCATCAACATCAAAGATTTCCCTTATCACCTAACGATTGAGAATGGGAAAGTTGTGAAGATCGTTCAGCAGTATGTGCCATAATATATAGGGAAATAAAAATCACGCTTATCATGTGCCTTTGACTGTATTTTTCAACTGATGAGGGTTATAATAGTCGGGTTAACGAACACATGAGGAGCATGAACGATGACTGAACCAGAAGAAAAACCCGACCTTATTCCGACTAAAATCTACAAATGTAAAAATCCGGAATGCAAAGCATGGGTTCGTGAAGAATTCGGCAGTGAAGGACAAGCTTGTCCGATGTGCAAAGGCCCAATGATGAGAAGCATGAGGCACTTGCCGAAAGTACAAAACAAGGTAAAACGCCAACCAAAAAAGAAAGACCCATACGCGTAAAATCAACAGTAGAAGCGACCCGATTCGGGTCGCTTCTGTTATTTTGCAGTCATGCCAACCATCTTCCCTATGCGGGGAGGCTATGCTATATTTAAATCATATTATATGGAGTTATCGATAACTCTGCTTCTATGTCATGACTACTATCGAGAGGATTAATCTACTATGAATAATGCGATCTTAATGTATAGCAAGCCCGCACAGGAATGGGTGGAAGCGTTTCCAATAGGGAATGGCAAGTTAGGCGCTATGGTATTCGGACGCCCATTGGACGAGCGTGTCCAATTGAATGAGGAGTCTATATGGCATGGCGGACCGCAGCAGCGCGACAACCTAGATGCCCTTCCTAATTTGCCGGAAATACGCCGTTTGCTTTTTGCAGGGCAACCAGATGAAGCAGAAAAGCTGGCTTTTCAGTCGATGGCTTCTAAGCCAGAGGACCTCGGGCCTTACCAAACGCTTGGTGAACTTGCCATCCATTTAGACGAGAGAGGCATGAGTGAGATAATCGGGTACTGGCGTGAGTTGGATCTTCAAACTGGCATTGTCTCTGTTCGATATGAGGCAGGTGGCGTAAAATGCTGTCGGGAGTCGTTTGTCAGCGGGCCCGATGGCGTCATTGTCTACCGAATGTCTGCTGATCGGCGGGGTGCGTTGTCGTTCACTGTTACGTTAAGCCGGGAGGAGGGCGAAGTATCGCCACTTGGTTCTGATACGCTTGTGCTGCAGGGGCAATGCGGACCCAATGGCGTTCATTATGGAGCGGTTCTCCGAATCGAATGTGAAGGTGGCGAACTTCATACAGCAGGCAATACGATTATTGTGTCGGAGGCTAATGTCGCAACAATCTATATCGCTGCTGCGACAACTTATCGTGAGGCAGATCCGATAACTGCTTCCCATGAAAAGCTAAATTCAGCAATAACTAAAGGCTATGAGGCCGTGCGCCAAGCCCATGTTGCGGAGCATGATAGCTTGTTTAGCCGTGTTTCGCTTGAACTGCGGAAAGCTGCCGATCAAGCGGCTGATCAGGGAAAGCTGCCAACTGATGAACGGCTGGAACGTTTCCGGAATGGCGAGCAAGATCCAGGCTTGATCGAGCTGTTTTTCCACTATGGCCGATATTTGCTGTTGTCGAGCTCAAGGCGTGGCAGTTTGCCAGCTAATTTGCAGGGGATCTGGAACGAGTCCATGACGCCGCCATGGGAATCGGATTACCATACGAATATTAACATCCAGATGAACTACTGGCCAGCCGAAGTAACCAATCTAGCCGAATGCCACGAGCCGCTATTCGATTTTATCGATCAGCTGCGGGTGAATGGGCGCCGTACGGCGCAAGTGATGTATGGCGCCCGAGGCTTTTGCGTCCATCATACGAGCAATTTGTGGGCAGATACGGCGATTACGTCCAGATGGCTGCCCGCTATGTTTTGGCCGATGGGCGGCGCTTGGCTAGTCTTGCATATGTGGGAACATTATTTATACGGGGGCGACCTCGTGTTCTTGCGTGATCGTGCATATCCTGCCATGCGGGAATCCGCTTTGTTCTTCTTGGATTTTATGGTACAAGATCCGCTAGGCAGGTGGGTAACAGCACCTTCGGTGTCGCCTGAGAACAGCTACCGGTTGCCTAATGGCAACGAAGGTGCGTTGTGCGCAGGGCCGTCGATGGACACGCAAATGATTCGGATGCTGTTCGAGGCTTGCTTGACATCAGTAGAGCACTTGGGTCTAGAGGATGAGATCGCGCCCGAGCTGCGCGAACGCTTGGCAGGCATGCCAGAACAAGGGATTGCGTCGAATGGCACGTTGATGGAATGGGCAGACGAGTATGAAGAGCCGGAGCCGGGGCATCGGCATATTTCACATTTGTTCGCGCTGCACCCCGCTGACCAGATCACGTTGGATGGCACGCCTGCGTTGGCTGTAGCGGCTCGTAAGACGTTGGAACGCCGGCTTGCACATGGCGGTGGGCATACAGGATGGAGCAGGGCGTGGATCATTCATTTCTGGGCACGTCTGCAAGACGGGGAAGAAGCATATGCTAACTTAGCAGGGCTATTAGAAAAGTCCGTCCATCCGAATTTATTCGGCGACCATCCGCCATTCCAAATCGATGCGAATTTTGGCGGAACTTCTGCCATCGCCGAAATGCTGCTGCAATCGCATGCTGGTCTCATACAGCTGCTTCCAGCTCTTCCGTCGGCATGGCCGGCAGGCCGCGTTACGGGACTGCGCGTACGAGGCTGTGCAGAGGTGGACATCGTTTGGGCTGAGGGGAAACTGGCTTCCGCAGAGATGCGGGTCAAGCGTGATGGTGTACTTCGTATTCGTAAGGATGCCGATTGGACGTTTAGCTGCAATCAGAATCCTGTTGCTAGCAACGATCGTTTCGTACAAATAATCGCCCATCCAGGCGATCGGATTCACATTGCCGCTACGAAATAAAAAAGTTACGTAAACTTGAAGATGAGGAACAGGGCGGCCGATGATTCGGGCCGTTTTGTTCGTTTTAAACCGAAATGCTCTGTATTTCATAACTTCCTGTTAGTTGAGATTGGCTTACAATTCCATTATAATCAATCGGAATTAAACGATCATTTGCCGAAGGGCTAGGGGAGGGATTAGGCGTGTCTTTATTCCGTAAATATCGGAGCCAATACGGCCGTTCGTTCTCGATTGCTGTCGTTTTTCTCATGTTTGAGGCGCTCGCTGACCTGCTGCAGCCAGCGATTCTTGCGATTATTATCGATAAAGGTGTACAAGCAGGCGACATGCATACCGTATATTGGTGCGGTGGCTTGATGCTTCTCGTAACTGCATTTGGCGCTGTATGCGCATTGTTGCGCAATCTGTTGTCGAGCCGAGTGTCACAGCGATTTGGCGCGGAGCTGCGATCGGACCTTTATCAGAAAGTGCAAAGCCTTCCCTATAACGAGATTGATAAGCTTGACCGCGCATCCCTCATTACAAGGCTGACGAATGATGTCACACAAATCCAAAATTTCGTAAACGGCCTGATGCGAATATTCGTGAAAGCGCCTCTCCTTGGCATTGGGGCTGTTATTATGGCAGTACGCCTTAACCCGCCATTGTCGGTCATCTTGATCGCTGTCGTTCCGATTGTGGCATTGCTCATCGCAATGAATCTTCGCATTGGATTTCCTCGTTTTGCACGCGTACAGCAAGTGTTGGACCGCATGAATGGGTATACACGGGATTTTCTTTCGGGCATTCGGGTAGTTAAAGCATTCAATCGCTATGACGATGAAGCGTTAAAATTCGAGCATTCCAACGAGGCGTACCGACAGGCAAATGAACAAGCGATGCGCGGGATGGCAATTTTCAATCCACTCATCGCGTTAACTGTTAATATCGGCATTATTCTGATCTTGTGGGTGGGCGGGCTTCGTATCGATCACGGCCAAATGCAAGCAGGGCATGTCGTTGCGTTTATCAATTATATGCAGCAAATTTTATTTTCCTTAATGACGATCTCCATGGTTTTCAACATGTTTGTGCGGGCGAAGTCATCTGCTGGCCGAGTAGCGGAAGTGCTGTCGAAGCCTGGCAGTCCGACTGGTGAGCAATTGCCCATGCCGGATCCATCGGGTAAAGTCTGCATTTCGTTTCAAAAAGTGTCCTTTTCCTATGAAGGATCAACGGGAGAGCCCGTTTTACATAACCTAACGTTCTCGGTGGCACGTGGGGAGACGGTTGGCATTATCGGTTCGACTGGTTCTGGCAAAAGCACGTTGGTTAGCTTGATTCCACGGTTCTATGATCCGACAAGTGGTACTGTATTCGTGCATGGCATGGATACGAAGCAAGCCGATCCGGCTTCGCTGCGTTGTCGAATGGCTACAGTTCCACAACAAGCGGTGTTGTTCTCCGGAACGATTAAGGACAATATTCGATGGGGCAATGAAGAGGCGACACCGGAGCAGATTAAGGAAGCAGCGGCTATTGCAGCAGCGCATGATTTTATAGCGGCTACGCCGCACGGGTATGACACCATTGTTGGCCAAGGCGGTGTCAATTTTTCAGGTGGGCAGAAGCAGCGGCTTTCGATTGCGCGAGCGCTGGTGCGGCAGCCGGAGATTTTAATCTTAGACGATTGTACAAGTGCACTCGACGTCGTGACAGAAGCGAAGATTAAAGCTGCTTTGAAAAAGCGTGCAGGCCATGTAACTTGCCTGTTAATTGCACAGCGAATGAGCTCTGTCATGGATGCCGACCGCATTATCGTTATGGATGAGGGGCGCATTGCGGGAATCGGAAAGCATGAAGAGCTGCTAAATAACTGCAGGGTATACCAGGAGATTTACCGCTCGCAATGGGGAAAGGAGAGCGATCAGCATGCCGCAGCAGCACAGCTCTAACCCGCAACGGCCGGACATTAATGTGCCTATAGGGCCACGGCCAGGAGGGGGCGGTTTCGCTAGCCGCCATCGTGGGCCAGGCTCCAAGCCGAAGCATTTGCTCGGTGCGCTTAAGCGGTTATGGGGTTTCATTGGAACGGAGCGCCGGAGGCTGTCCATTATTTTTGGGCTAGTTGTCGCCTCGGCAGGCATCGGGCTTGTCGCACCTTATTGGATCGGGCAAGCTGTGGATGCGATAGAAGGCGGAACGGGAAACGTTTCATTCTCCTTGCTTCGTATCGTGCTCCTTTCCCTTCTTGTCGCATACGTGGCAGATGCAGCGATTGGTTTCATTCAAGGCCGTTGGATGGCAGGCATAGCCCAGCGTATCGTGCTTCGTCTCCGAAGGGAGCTGTACCGGAAGCTGCAGACGCTGCCGCTCAGCTATTTTGACAGCCGCCGGCATGGCGATGTCATGAGCAGGCTGTCGAATGATATCGACAACGTAAGCAATACGATCTCACAATCGACGGTTCAGTTGATGTCAGGCGTATTGGGGATCATCGGTGCGCTAACCATGATGCTTGTACTAAGCCCGATTTTGACAGCAGCAAGCCTTATCACAGTACCGCTTGTGTATGGCCTGACTCGGATGATTGCAAGACGGACAAGCGAATTGTTTAAGGCACAGCAAGCACAGCTGGGGGCATTGAACGGCCATATTGAAGAAACGATTACGGGTGTACAGGTTGTTCAAGCATTTAACCAGGAACAACGGGCAATCGAAGAATTTAATGACATGAATAATAAACTATGTGAAATAAGTACAAATGCACAGGTTTGGTCAGGGTTGCTGATGCCGTTACTTAGTGTCATTAACAATGTCGGTTTTGCTGCTGTTGCGATAGTAGGGGGCATCTTAGGCGTCAAAGGCCACATATCCGTTGGCGTTATTGCTAGCTTCTTAACCTATTCCCGACAATTCGTGCGCCCGTTGAACGATATGGCAGCAACGTATAACACCCTGCAATCGGGCATTGCTGGTGCGGAGCGCGTTTTCGAGACGTTGGATGAGGATGGAGAAGCGCCGGATGAGCGCACTGCTGTGCCAATGGTTGCCCCTTTGGGGCGGATTGAATTCCAAAATGTCAGCTTCGGCTATAAGCCGGATGAGCTGATTCTGAAGCAGTTAAGCTTCGTGTCGGAGGCAGGCACCTCTACGGCGATCATCGGTCCAACAGGTGCGGGGAAAACGACGATTATCCAGTTATTGACGCGATTCTACGAGCCAACGGAAGGAACGATTACGATCGACGGAAAGCCGATTGCACACTATACGCGCGATAGCCTGCGCCGAAGTTTCGGCGTAGTGTTGCAGGATACGTATTTGTTTTCGGGGTCGATTCGAGACAATCTGAAGTACGGCCAACCGGATGCGACAGATGAGGAAATGGTACAGGCAGCAAAGTTAGCAAATGCGGATACATTCATTCAACGGCTGCCGAATCGATATGATACGATGTTATCTGAAAATGGCGGAAGCTTAAGCCAAGGCCAGCGCCAATTGCTTGCGATTGCACGGGCGATGCTTGCGAAGCCGAAATTGTTAATATTGGACGAGGCGACGAGCAACATTGATACACGGACGGAGCTGCATATTCAAGAAGCTTTGTCGAAGCTTATGCAAGGGCGAACTAGCTTCATTATTGCGCATCGGCTCAATACGATCAGGGACGCGGATTCGATTATGGTCATTGATCAAGGGAGCATCGTCGAGCGGGGCAGCCATGATGAGCTTATGTCGGCGCGAGGGGCATATTATGAGATGATGGCAAGCGTAAAGGCTACATCGATAGCAGGCAATAGTGAGGGGAATAGGGAGTAATCACTTGAAAGGTATGTTCGTAAAGCAAGTATAAGTAGACAACAAAGCCTGTTGGAGAACTCTCCAATAGGCTTTGTTGTCGCTATTCCAAAATCCCGCTATTGAGAATTTTAACTTTTACTGCTGGCTTAATCTGAAGCTGTGGATATTGCTCGCGCCAGTTGATTCCCTTATACAGGTTGGGATGAAACGCTGCAGTCTCATGCCCAAGCTGCAAGTAATCACAATTCACCTTCTGCAAGGTTGCAATGACGGCGGCTGTTTTCACCGCAATATCTGCTGCGATTTTAGTCTCAAGCTTCGCAAGTTTCTTGTTCGTGCGCTTTTGAACCGTAAGCCCTTCTTCGACTAATTTAACTTCAAGCTTTAATGAGATGCCAATCTTGCGAAGTTTGCTTCCATCATGGATGATATCGTAGTTCCGCTTGGCGTTTTGTACAAGAACTGAATAGTTTTTGCCGTCGGCCTTTCCGATGATCAGCTGCATTTTCCCAGGAGCTCCATCCATCAGATTAGCCAGCATCGTGTCTTCATCATTCAGATTGACACCGGTATACTTCCCGTCCCTAAATAAAGCAGTGCCTGCTAGGCGGGCGCCGCCTTCAAATGGCTCAAACCGGTTGAGCGCAAAGTCATTAATGAACTCCGTTCCTCCGAGTAGGTAATGGAGCATTTTTTTGGATGGGATTCTTCCCCGATCCTGTTCATCATCGATTAAGCTGACTAGAAAATTCGATACGGTCTGGTCTTTAATTTTCTTCTTGGCCAGCAGTTCCGATAGATTGCCGTCATACACCGCTAAGTAAGCGTACAAGGGATTAGAAATAAATTGGCTCGTAATATTTAGATAGTTTAACGGCTGGTCTTTGGCGAATTTGGGGCTTATTAGATATAGCCTGGTCTCCAGCACGGAAAGAATGCCGGGCAATTCCTTGTTCGCATTTGCAGAGGCGTCATATAAGTTAGCGCCCGTAGATAAAGGCCAGATGGGTCACCGCCCCCTTGTTGGGCATTCCGAAGCGACGAGATGACATAGTTGACGTTGAGCAGATTGCTGTCTCCTTCATAATCGATCCCGACCACATCGACAAAAAGCAGCTTCTTCAGCTGAAGTTGGTCCCAGCATCCACTTAGCAAAAAGCTGATGGCAAGCATCACAAACACTTTTTTCATGTTCCGCTCCTCACCGCACCTCGAATGCCGGAAATCATGAGCAGAATAGCCGGCAGAACGACGACCATAATGATGGAGGTGTAGTCCTGAAGCAAGGCAAATTGCAAGATGTAGTTACGTTTCGTTAAGAAAAAACTCCCGATGAAACAAACGCATACAATCGCCCATACCCATACATGCTGTTTGCCCAATCCCTGATTGCGCAGATGCAGGAATGCTTTTGCCGCTAAGAAGAAATAAACAAAGATCGTTGTCGAAACGATGCACACATAATAGATGAGAAATAGGATGTCAATGCTCTGCAAGATTTCAACCCGATAGTTCTTTAAGATGAATACGATCGGTTCCGGAATCACTTTGAGCTGTTCCAAGCCGAACTTCATCGTACAAATTAGGCAGACGGCAACATAGAACAAGATTGTGAAAACGTTAGCTAGCGTCATCGCAAGAAGCAGCTTCTTTTTGCTTTGCGCCTTTACAAAGGGATAGGCATAAAGCAACAGATCGTAGCCGACATATGCGCTAAATGCAGGAAAAACGCCTTTCATAACCGGAAGCCAGCCGTTAGGCAAAATCGGCAGCAGATTTCTCGCATCCAGGCCGTAAATTCCGCTGAAAATAATCAGCAAGAAACTGATGTAAACAAAGAACATGAACGATTGTGCAATGTATGACAGCTTTTTCAGCGTTGATGTTGCGGCATAGCCACACACGATTAGCAGCATAAGGATGATCACCCAGGTTAGCGTAAGCACAAATATCCATCTTTTTAAAATATCCGTATATAGCAAAATCAACAGAAGGCCAGAGAGGGCGTAATAGCATCCATATATCAAAATGACGGATGCGCCGGCCGGCCTGCCAGCAAGAAGCGGAAGGTAGGCGTAAAAATTCCGTAGCGAATATCGGCTGCCGAGCCACCAAATCAGCATGATCCCTGCTTGTGCAGCCAGCCCGCTAAGCAGAACAGACAGCCAAGTATCGTGGCCAGCGATACCTGCTTCCGCATGAGGCAGGGAAAGCACTTCGGTTCCGAGCTGCGTCATAACCACGAGCGACATTAGCTGCCTGGCGGTGATGTTTTCTTCCTTCTTCAACGTTTCCAGCTCCTTGGATTCCATAATCTTGTACGATTGCTCGGCGCTGTTTCTCTTGGCCGCGTACGCAGGCTCCAAATCGGCGCGCGAAATAACGTATCTTTCGCATCGCTCAAGGAGAACGGCGGCGAAAAGTAAGGGATACCCATTGTGTTCATTTGGCACAGATGGATACAAATTAACATAAAGAAGAAGACGAGTCCAAGCAGGCCGAACAAAGAAGATAAAATGAGCGCCGGATAGCAAAGCAAGCGGACAGCGCTGCTCATCTCGTACGATGGCATAATAAAGGAAGCCAGGCCCGTAAGTGCGGCTACGATAACCATTGTGTTGGAAACCAGATTTGACTGAACAACCACTGTTCCGATGACAATGCCGCCTACTACGCCGATCGTTTGGCCGACGGGACTCGCCAGCCGAATCGTCGCTTCTCTCAAAATCTCCAGCAGGAGTATCATCGAAAGCGCCTCGACGAATGGGGGAAACGTAACATTTTTCAGCGAGCTTTGCAGTGTGTTGACAAAATTAATCGGCAGCAGTTGTGGGTTGAAGGCATTGACCGATACATAAAAAGCAGGGAGGCCAATCGTAATAAAAAAGCAGCAAATACGTAAAAACCGAAAGACCGTGCCTAACAGCCAACTTGAATGGTAATCATCCGGGCTCTGGAAAAACGACCAGAACGTGACCGGCAAAATAATGACGTCTGGAGATCCGGCAGTGCTGATGATCGTCTTTCCCTCCATCAAATAAGCGCGCGCACGGTCCGGCCGTTCGGTAATAAGCAGTTGAGGAAATAAGCTGTATTTCTTTTCCCGAATTAGCTCTTCGATAAAGCCAGGTGCTTCGACATAATCGATGTCAATGCTTCCAAGCCTGTTGTGCAGCTTATCGATAATCGTTGGATTTGCGATCGATTTTATGTACATGACAGCTACTTTGGTTTGGGAGAGCCGCCCAATGGTATATGTTTTTACAACGAAATCAGTCGTGTTGATCAGTTTGCGCATGAGGTTTATATTGGTATCTACATTTTCAATGAACGCTTCGTTCGCGCCACGTAAAACTCGCTCATTGATCGGTATATTGATTGAGCGTTCTTTCTTTAGATCTACACCGAGAAGGCAAAGTTTGCTCTCTCCACGGCGGAACAGGACAGCTTTTCCGTACATGATTGCTTGTCCAGCTTCATCGAATTGATCGGTTTCGGCAAAGTCGAGTATGGATACGACCTCCCGAACCTCGTCCTTCGGGCGGAGAACCAATGGCCGCAGAATACATTCTTGAACGAGGGTGGAGTCAATTAACGTATCGAAATAAAACAACCGGAATTCCGTTTCTCCGATGTTAAGCGATTTGGATATAAAGTCGCTTTGTTCGGAGAAAAGCTGGTTAAAATATTGCTCTGTCGCTTCAATAGATAGGCATGGCTTCATTCGTTTCCCCTCCTGCAGTCCGATTTCCTTACTTTAACCTCAGAAATACATAAATATGTAAAGGGATTGGGAATGCCTGAAGGAGCGCTTCATAAAAAAAACAGCGGTGTACCAGGACCCTAAATAGGTTCTAGTATATCGCTGTTCCCATACATATGATCACTTAACCATCATCAATTAGACACTCGGCATCGGAGTAGGCGTCGGCTTGGCATAGCCTGTTTTATACTCGGCGTCGATGGTTGTACGAATTTCTTTCAACGATTTGCCCTCTTGCTTCATGAGCGTAACCTTGAGTGCAATCTCCATACATACGCCACAACGCGTGCCATGATCGTCCCAGACGACGGAACCATCCTCTTTTATTTCAGCGATAAAGCAGTTCAGGTTGCTTTTATGCCCAGCGCTATCACCGCAGCCGCAGTAGCAAGGAATCCAGCCTAACGTATCTGTGATGGTAGATGCCGCTTTATAGGCGAGATAGATTTGGTTCGGTTGGGAGGACAAGAAGGAAGGCAGCTCGCTCAGGGATGCTGTTGTTTCTTGCAAATCACCATTTGCCGTATGCGAGAGGTGGTCGTGGGCCTCACTTGCCGTTGCCGAATTGGCGGGTGAATGCGAGCTGCTGCTTCCGCAGCCTGCGAGAATGGAGCTGCATAAAGCACCGGCAATGATGATCGTTTTGGCTGATTTGGCCATGGGGAACTTGTACATATTGTTAGATCACTTCCTTAGTGATTAAGATAGTGGTTTAAGTACGAAGCATGCCATTCAAAAGCGGAACGACGGATTCAATCCAAACACTATCAGGGTCAGCCCATAACGTGCTCCAGCCAAGCTTATGGGCTTGAGCAAGGTTTGCACGTGAATCATCCACGAATAGAATCGGGCCAGGTCCAGCTAGTTGAGCAGCAGCTTTTTCATAGATTGGCATATTCGGCTTAAAGCTGCCGCTTTCGCTGGATACGGTCCAGCTAGTTATCGATTGCCGAATGTCCGCCAGCTTTGGCGATAGCCATTCCTCACGATGGTTGCTCAAAATATGAATATCCGCCATGCGGCTCCATGCCTGTAGCTGCTCTACAGCAGGGAGGCGTATGAGATGTTTCAGGATCAACTGGCGGCCATCCTCGGGAGTTAATTCGGGAATATGTTTAGCTGCCCATTGCCAGAATTGCAGCTCTGTAATCGCGCCGGACCATAAGCCATCACGGACTTCTTGTTTATAACTGGCCCGAAGCGTCTCATAGGGTACAATGCTAGTTTCCGCTAGCTCTGTCCAGAAGCCTGGCGATAAATTCGTGAGCAATACGCCGCCGACATCTAGTATGAGCTGCGGTTTGGGAAGGGTAGTTTTAGTTTCAGTCATGCGAGGCCTCCAACTGCGTTTGAATGTTCTGTTTTGGCAATTATATCATGGGTGGATAGAACGCTGTAGCCTTACATAGCTTTATCTTGCGGTTACCCCAACACTGCCATTTATGCCTTGAATCTTAGTTCTCATTTTCCACATCCTCCTAATGGGCTAATTTTACACAAACTAGATAATTTCCGGAACAATATTCTAGTAAAGTGGTCCCCTATGATGTAATTTCATAATTGGGTTTGTTTTTGGTGGGACAGACCTTATATAATCAGAGATGGCAATGTTTTTATCTAGAACCGTTTAGGAGGGCCTGACCAATTATGACACAATCCAATGATCACAAGCTTCTCGTCTTCGCCGGCTCATATGCAGAATCATCCGCTAGCGGCGTATATGTTTACCAATTCGACGAACAGCAAGAGCAGCTCACGCTGCTTAACGAATATGGCGGTTTGCAAAATCCGACATTCCTGAACATCGATGCTGCGAACAAGCGGCTATATGCGATTACGGAAGGGAAGTCGGCAGAAGGGGCAAAAACTGGCGAGGCTGCGGCATTCGCTATTAACCCAGTGGACGGAACGCTTTCGCTGCTGAATCGCGGCTTGACGGTTAATGGGCCGACCTGCCACATCCAACGTGATGCAAGCAGCGATTATTTAATCGTAACAAGCTATCATGGCGGAAAAGTAGGGCTGACAGCGCTAACGCCAGACGGCCAAATCGGGGAACAGCTCGATACGCAGCAGCATGAAGGTCGCGGGCAGCATCCAGAACGCCAAGACCGTCCGCATCCGCACTCGTCGATGTTTAGCCCAGATGGACGGTTCTTGTATGTTCAAGATCTTGGACTCGATCGGATCAAAATATATGAGATCGACCGCACTGCAAACGAATTGTCGCTGCTAGATGAGACCCAGTTGCATCCAGGCGCTGGACCGCGCCATTTGGCGTTCCATCCATCGATCCCGTATGCTTATGTCATTAACGAAGTCGATTCGTCGGTAACAGTGCTTGCATATGAGCCGGCATCCGGCGATTTGGCGCCAATCCAGACGATCTCGACTTTGCCGCCAGAAGGGTTCGATGGCGAAAATACGACAGCTGAAATTACGGTGTCCCCTGACGGGCGATTTGTATACGGCTCAAACCGCGGCCATGACAGCATCGTAGTTTATTCGGTTGATCAGGCGACCGGCAAATTGAGCGTAGTTGAAATTGTTTCAGTCGAAGGCGGCCATCCGCGCCACTTTGCATTGACGCCGAGCGGTTCGCATCTCATTGCTGCGAATCGTGATTCGAACAACTTGGTTATTTTCCGCATTAATCGCGATAACGGCCGCATCACGTATACAGGCAATAGCGCAACGGTTTCTAAGCCAGTATTCGTTCAGCCGGTCGCTTTCTAATCGTATGAGAAAAAAGGTTGGGCAGTGCGCTGGCGCATGCTCAACCTTTTTTTTGAAAATTATCGCACTATTACTTCGCCCGCTTAAAGCCTTCCTCTGTCAAATACTCCACCGATTCCTCCAGCGTCTCGAATGCACAATCAAGCGCATCGAGCGCCCAAATATACCACAGGTCAGCATCGTCTTCATAACGAAGCAACAGTACGTTGCCGTTCTTGTCTTTCCAGACTTGATCCTCAGCCTTATGCTCCGATGGATGCGCATTGCTCGCTTGGTTGTCCTCATCATTAGCAGGCTCACCCGTGCCTGTTAGCGAAGCAATCGATTGCTCCAGCAGGGAACGAAGCGAATGCTCGTCCAGATCCCGAATGTTGACGAGCCCTTTGGCATCTTTCTCTACACCCGCAAGCATGCCCGCATAAACATAGCCATTCCCGTTCGGATGCAGGTGATAAACGACATTTTTACGTTCAAAGGCGCTTTCCTCGTATTGAAAATTAATCCGTCCAAGGGAGACGTCCTTGCGCTCTAGCTGGGGAAACGATTGTATGATCTCAAGCTTCTGTTCGAACGTTAGCATGTTTAATCCTCCGCCAATCGGTATTAGAATTGCGAGTCATTATAGCATAGGGAGCACGGTTTCGTCCAAAAAAAGGAGTTGCGAACGCCCAGATGTCGAAATATGCTAGAAGCATACGGTATACTGGTTACGAACCGAAGAATAGGATGGAACCCCATGTTATATTACATGTTTGCCCTTATGACGGGCGCTATAGTCGCTTTGCTGCATAATTGGCGCAGCGCTTCGAACCGTTGGGCTGCTTGTTTTTTATTCGTCGCTGCGATTGGCGGAGGAACGGAGCTATTGAAGCAAATAGCCGGGAAGTGGCTTGCTGACGGGGTAGATTTCGTGAACCAAACCGTCACGCCATTTGCGCTGCTCGTTTTTTGCCTTGTGTTTACGGGCCGATTGGATCGCATGCGTGCACGTGGCCGAACGGCAACAAAGCTTATTTTGTTCGTGCCTGTCATTGTCATGGCAGCAATTACGCCGTTCTCGCCTGAACTTCAGATGAACTACTGGCTGATGCTCATTTGGACAGCACCGTATTATGTGGCTGCATGCTGGCTGCTGCTTCGATCCTATAGGAGAGAGCGTGAAGCTGCGCGTAGGCGAACGATGTTCATTACTGTCATTGTGATGGTTCCAACGGTGCTGGCTGTTCTGCTATTTATCGTAATAGGGCGTGCGCTCTATCCGCATATTGATTATTTCCAGTATGTATCGGTATTTTTCGCATACTCGATCATCGTCGCACTGCCCGGCGTTTTCTTCTACGGCGTCGTTGGCGTAAAGCTTCGATTCGAGCGGGATTCGATGGAATCGACGATGCAGGCGATTGGGTCTGGCGCAGCGCTGCTGCAGCATACGGTGAAGAACGAGATCGGCAAGATCGCCATTGGAGCGGAAAATTTAAAATCGCTCATGCCGGAAGCAAACGATGAAGCTGTGCACCAACTGGCGATGATCGAGCGGGCATCGGGCCAAATTATTGCGATGGCGGAGCGCTTGCATGAACGTATGCGCGTCATCACGCTCGTGCAACAGCCTTGCCACTGGGACGCGCTGTTGGATTCACTCGCAGCGGAGCTGAGTATGCAATGTGAAGCACAAGGCATTCAATTGCAAGTCCAATATGCGATTCGACCAATCGTAATATGCGATCCCGTTCATTTGCGCGAAGCAGTAGGCAATTTATTAACGAATGCAGTGGAAGCGATGCCGGATGGCGGGCGATTGGCACTGAAAGTTGAGTTGAACCGCCGCTATGTGCAGTTATCGATTCAGGATACGGGGAATGGCATTCCGATGGAGCAGCAGCGGCATGTCTTTGAACCGTTCTATAGCACGAAGAAACGCGGCAGCAATTATGGTCTAGGGCTGTCCTATGTGTATATGTTCATGCAACGCAGCGGCGGATCGGTCCAGCTTTTGAGCCATATAGGTGAAGGGACGACGGTAACGCTCCGATACCCTCGCACCGCACTCGTTCGTACAACTTAGCAGAGAGGGGGGCAGCTATGGCAGCGGAGGAAGCAACGAATCCCATTAAAATATTAGTCGTTGAGGATGATCCCGACTGGGTCCGATCGATTACGGTACTGCTTCACCAGCAGTCCGATATGTTAGTCGTAGGCGCTGCGTTAAGCGGAGAAGAAGCGGTTCAGCTTGCAGCAACGTTATCGTATGACATTGCGCTAATCGATTTTCATTTATCCGCTGAAGGGCTTAACGGAGTCCAGACGGCGATGGAGCTTAGCGACGCAAGCTCAGCGAAGTGCATTATGCTGACGTCCGAACGCGATGAGCGAAGGATGACGGATGCTTTTACAGCAGGGGCGTATGAATATGTAGATAAAACGAGATTCCGCGATCTGGCGCAGGTGATCCGTAATGTGCATCATCATCCGGAAGCGATGGACGCGCTGCATAAGGAGCTCAATCGGCTAAAGCGCGAAGAGCAGCTCAAGAGCTTAACGGCTGCGGAACGGGAAATTTTCGAGCGAATCGAGCAGGGCCAGACGCATGCAGAAATGGAGCAACAACTGGTCAAGGCAGAGAGCACGATTAAAAACCAGATTAACAAGTTGCTCAAAAAGCTTGGCGTAAAAAGCGGGCGTGAAGCGGTGGAGAAGGTGCGCCGCAATGGGATTGAGAAGCCGCGGCAATGAGCGATAAGGTGAACGGGGTACTACGTTACGTAGTACCTTTCTTGATTCCTGTACTATAGAAGTTCCACCTGCCTAATCGCCTGTTATTGCGTTACACTACCACTAATGAGGAAGAGGGGCGAGCAGCATGGCAAACGTCGTTGGAAAGCTAGTGGGCAAACGGATTTTGTTAGTCGATGGGGAATGTGCACTTTGCCACGGCATGACGAGATTCGCGGTGCGCCGGGATAAGCAGGCTAAATTTCGGTTTGCAGCCCTTCAATCGGAGGTTGGGCAGCTTCTCGCTGCACAAGCAGGGCTAGATCCCCATTCAATGGATTCGATGGTGCTGCTGGAAAACGGGCATGCCTATACGCGTTCAACGGCAGCCTTGCGTACTCTGCGCGGGCTGGATGGCGGGTGGCCGTTGGTTTATGCATTTATGATCGTGCCATCGCCTATCCGTAATTTTGTCTATAAAAGAATCGCAAGCTGGCGTTATCGGCTATTTGGGCGCGCTGAAGCATGCATGCTGCCGGGCATTGCGGGCAAGAACCGATTTATTGATGATATCGAATCACTGCATGAGTTTCAGCAAGCAGCAAGAGATTAAAATGTGCTGATTTGTGTCAAGCCCAGCTTTCTATTATGATGGAGTCTCTAACGCTATCATATTGGGAAGAGGGGATGACGTTTGCTATTAGCACTAGTTCTTCTCATTATTCTTGTCGTATTCTATGCTGCATTGATCTTGCCCACGCAGTGGCTCAAAATCGAGCACGTGCACTATTCCTCCGAGCTAGGCATTCGTATGCTTCAGATCAGCGATATTCATGTGGAGAAAGCGCGCATTACATCTGCGAAGCTACGGCGGGTGATCGATCAGCTGAAGCCAGATTATATCGTCGTGACAGGGGATTTTACACAGAAAGCAAAGCATTTGCCGAAAGTGAAACGTTATGCAGAGGCGATCGGCGGAGCAGGAATTCCCGTTTTTGCCGTACTTGGCAACCATGATCACCGGTTAGATCGCGACAATTTGAAAAGGCTGGTCGATTTGCTCAACGCCTCCGGCATTCAAGTGCTGCAAAACCGGTCCGTTCTTATCGATAACAAGTTCCGTTTGGTCGGAATTGATGATTATGGCTCGAAGAAGAGTAAAATTAAAGCGGCTTTTCAGAAGGTCGAGCCCCACATGCCGGCGGTCGTGTTGACGCATGATCCGAATGTGGTGCTCGAACTGCCTTACGCTTATCATTATTTGGTTGCCGGCCACTTCCACGGGATGCAGTTTAATGTGCCGTTCTTATTCCGTTATATTAACAAGGGGAGGCTCGCGGCGGCTGGCATTTACAAGGGCCTTCATCGATCGAAGCAAGGCCCCTATTATATTTCCAAAGGGGTCGGCCAAGCTGGTCCAAACGCTCGTTTTCTCGTTAGAAGTGAAGTGACGCTGCACGAGCTATAAAAGTTGTGTTTACGATGGCTGTGCGGCTTCATAAGCAGCTGCGATCGCTGCGATTCGCCCGTTCACATCCTCGCCTGTGTAGTGACCGCCATGATGGCATACCACATGCGCGATAGGGAACGCAGCGAACTCGCCGAGCGAGCGCATCGCTTGCCCATAATCTGTCGCCAGAAGCGGGTCAGATGCGCATAATTGCCCATTTTCAACGATTAGCGCATCGCCTGCGATCAAGGTTCGGCTTGCTTCGTGATAGAGGCTTATATGTCCTGGCGTGTGGCCCGGCGTATCGATGACGATGATTCCACCGCATAGCGGGAGGCGGTCGCCGCCTTTGATCAAGCGGTCCACAGGTGCGCTTGGCGGGTTTTCGAGCATCGCCTTAAACGCTTGTCGCCATTGCTCCGGCACTTCCGGCGGAATCATGGCATCTACGTTTGCCAGAGCATCATCCGTTATTTTGATCAGCCGCCGATCGCCTTGAATATAGGGCTTTTCTAATCCATGCGCCAGCACATCGACGGACCGATTCAAATGAGCCAAGAAAGCAGGCAATCCTCCGATATGATCGATATCCTGATGGGTAATGATAATGGCCTGGAGCTGCTGCTCATCAATGCCAGCTTCAGCGAACCCTTTAACTAAATCTTCTAATCGCCCCGGATACCCCGCATCGACAAGTACAGCTTCATGACCATTCCCAATCAATACCGGATGCACCGTGCTGGGCTGCCCCATAGCCATTGCCGTAACACTTAACAAATAGATATCCTCTGCAATTTTCAAAATTTTCAGCCTCCTAATCCCACATTGGTTGATATAAGCGTTCCTATCTTACTTCCAACATGAGTTCAGGTCAACACGAAAATATTATATTATACCACATAAAAATATTTTTGTCAATATACAATATTGCGACATTTCGCCGTTAAAATCGGGCTTTTTCTGTCGTCCATAAAGATAGTAATCGAATGAAAACGCTATTAAAATAGAAGAAGCAAGCGATGGTGCATGATAGCAGCGCAGTTATTGATCCAAGAAAGAAAAATTGGTATTGGAGGAGCAAACAAATGCCAGTATTGAAACCACTTCCGCGCACAACGCCTGAGAGCGTAGGCCTCCCTAACGAATCGGTTCATGCTTTCTTAGATGAGCTAGAGCAGAAAGCGTTAGCTATTCATAGCTTTATGATTATCCGTGACGGCAAAGTAGCGGCAGAGGGATGGTGGGAGCCATTCGGAGCGGATATTCCGCATTTTATATTCTCTATTACGAAAAGCTTCACGTCGACAGCTGTTGGCCTTGCTGTACAAGAGGGCTTGTTAACCGTAGAAGACAAGGTAGCTTCGTACTTCCCAGAAGAGATGCCGGAACAGCCATCTGAACGATTGCTCGCGATGCGCGTCCGAGATTTGCTCGCAATGGCGAGCGGACATAGCGGTGATCCGACGGAAGCCGCAATTCAAGAAGGGCGGGACTGGATAAGGGCATTTCTGCATGCGCCGCTTGATTATGCGCCAGGCGAACATTTTACATATAGCAGCGGCGCTACGCATATGCTTGGCCTCATCGTTGAGAAGGCAAGCGGGGAGCGTCTGGAGCAATATTTGGCGCCACGCATTTTTGAACCGTTGGGCATTCAAGTTGATTATTGGATGACGCTGCCTGAAGGGAATGTTGCTGGCGGCTGGGGGCTTTGCCTAAGGCTTGAAGATGTTGCTAAACTCGGGCTGCTCTATCTTCAAAGAGGAATTTGGGAAGGCGAACGATTGCTTGATGAGAACTGGATAGAAGCTTCGGCTGCTTTGCAAGTTCCAAACGGTACGGAGGAAAACTCCGATTGGTCGACCGGCTATGGTTATCAGCTGTGGCGTTGCCGTTTTGGCGCATACCGGTTTGCAGGCTTATTCACGCAGAAATGTGTCATTATTCCGCAATGCAACACGATTGTCGCACTGAATTGTGCGGAGTGGCGGGAGCAGGATGTGCTGAACGCGATATGGAACCATTTGCTGCCGGTGCTGTCTAACCCGGATCATCCTTTACTTCAGCAGCAGGAGAACGTTAGCCGTGCCTTGCAAGCCCGGTTATCTGGACTGAAGCTCGGTGAACCGCACAACTTATCTCACCAATCGCCAGCAGGGATTGAATGGCATGGACGTACGTTCCAGCTTTCGGCGAATTCGGCAAGGTGGGAATCTATCGCGCTTCACGAACAGCAAGGAAAGCTCATAGTTACGGTTGAACAAGAGGGGAGTCGCCTCCAACATGAATATGGATTAGGCGAGTGGGCGCATCAAGGTGATGGAATGGCGCATTTGGCGGGGCTTGCCGGATGGACCGACGAGGGAGTCCTCTCTTTGCTGCAATATGAAGTGCAAACGCCATTTAATCGCCAAGTGATGATCAAGTTTACTGGGGCACAAATTGAGCTGCGTATGAAGCGGAACCTTGCGTGGCCGACGGGAAATTGGTTTGATGAGGACGTAACGGTCGAGGGGCAAGCAAGATAATTCGGCAGCGCGTTATCGCTATCCACGGTTATGGCCAGCAAGGTAATGCCACAATAACGAGTGAGAAGGAAGGGGTGAACGATGACTATGATTACACAATTGTCTCCAAAGCTCGACCGCGCGTATATGCTCGATTGGTTGAATAAATTGCTGTTAACGCCGAGCCCGAGCGGATTTTGTATGGCGATCATGCAGTTGATTGAACAGGAGGCTGTGCGGTTAGGTTATCCTTTTGAACGTACGCCCAAAGGGAATGGCATCATTACGATACCGGGCAAAACGAGCAGCAATGCGATTGCGCTTACGGCTCATGTCGACACATTAGGCGCAATGGTCCGATCGATCAAAGGGGACGGTTCCATTCGGTTTTCGCCAATTGGCGGTTATGCGATGCAAACGGTTGAAGGCGAGTATTGCGTCATTCATACGCGGGATGGCCGCCAGTACGAAGGAACCGTTTTGTCGACTAAGCCTTCGGTTCACGTCCATGCAGATGCTCGTGAGTGGAAGCGTGAAGAAGCGAATATGGCCATTCGGATTGACGAAATCGTCGAATCGAAAGCGGACACGGAGAGGCTCGGAATCGCATCTGGCGATTTTATTTCGTGGGACCCGCGCGTTCGGATGCTTCCCAATGGCTGGGTTAAATCACGGCATTTGGACGACAAGGCAAGTGTGGCTGCCTTGCTCGGCATGCTCGAATGGCTGAAGAGGGAACAGCGAACACCTGAGCGAACGGTGCATATGATCCTATCGACTTATGAGGAAGTTGGCCATGGCAACGCTTATGTGCCGCCTAATATTACGGAGTTGATTGCGGTAGATATGGGGGCTATCGGCGATGACCTGTCAACGACGGAGCATGACGTATCGATCTGCGCCAAAGATTCCTCTGGGCCATATGATTATGGGATGACGACGAAGCTGATCGAATTGGCGAAGCGGGAAGCAATCCCGTACGCCGTCGACATTTATCCGTTCTACGGCTCGGATGCATCGGCAGCGCTGCGTGGCGGCAGCAACATTCGAGCAGCGCTTATCGGTCCGGGCGTACATGCCTCGCATGGCATGGAGAGGACGCATGCGGATGCAATTGTCAATACAGCGGCGCTGTTGCTCGCGTATATTTTGGAGGTGGGCGAATGAATGAACGATTGAAGCAGCTGATGGAAGAAACGGAGCGGCAGGGCTGGGAAGCTGCACTCGTAACGAATCCGAAGCATGTCTATTACTTGAGCGGCTTTCGCTGCGAGCCGCACGAACGGCTGCTTGCGTTGATTGTAACGGCTGACGGACGGACAGCGTTGCTAGTGCCAGAGCTTGACCGTGCTGGTGCAGAAGCCGCGCTCGCTGTAGATACCGTTCATTCGCATCGCGATACGGACAATGCTTATGCGGTTTTAGCGGAAGTGCTGGGCACGAATGCTACAGGGTTAATTGGCATCGAGAAGGAAAGCATGACAGTTACGCGATATGAACATCTGCTCGCTGCGCTCCCTTCGGCAAGCTTGACGGGGATGGATGCCTTCTTGACAGCGATACGCGCGGTCAAAAGCGAGGATGAGATTGCCCGTATCCGCCATGCCGTGAAGTTGATTGAGCAAGTGCTGAGCGATACGCTTCCGCTTGTTAAGCCCGGCGTGACCGAGCTGGAGCTGGCAGCCGATATTGATTTTCGGATGAGAAAGCTGGGAGCGGAGGGGCCCTCATTCGACACGACTGTATTAGCGGGCGAGAAATCGGCATTGCCGCATGGCACACCAGGGCTGCGCAAAGTGCAAGCCGGTGAACTGCTGCTATTCGACATGGGCGTGTACGCCGAAGGATATGTTTCGGATATTACACGAACATTTGCGGTAGGGGACATTTCCGACGAGCTTCATCGCATTTATAACACGGTACTTGAAGCGAACCGGCTTGGCATTGAAGCGCTTATTCCGGGTAAAGCGATGTCATCAGCGGATTGGGCAGCAAGGCAGCATATCGAGGGCCAAGGCTACGGCGAGCTGTTCACGCATCGGCTGGGGCATGGAATTGGATTAGATATTCATGAATACCCATCGTTGCATGGGGCAAATGAGGACTCGCTGCGCACGGGCATGGTCGTGACGGTGGAGCCGGGCATTTATTTGCCGGGTGTTGGCGGTGTCCGAATCGAGGATGATGTGTTAGTTACAGCGAAGGGACCGGAGTCGTTGACCACATTCCCGAAGTCGCTTACTGTCATCGGATAGACGAATTATAGATATATGATATAGAGATAAAGGGATGACCAGCAGCCACGACGGCTGTTGGTCATCCCTGTTTTTGTGCTGCGGCGGGTTGGCATCGTTTTTGATTTAGAGCGAATAACCTTATTTGCCAGCTTTACTTATGCTCTGCCAGCCAGCTGCTAAGAGCCGTGATCTCGGTATCAGACAGCTTGTCCTTGAACGCTGGCATGCCACCGCGCCCGTTTGCAATTGTCGTTTTGATTTCGTCCGATGACAGCTTGCCGCCAACTTTCTGCAGGTTTGGCCCTACGCCCCCAGCAAGGTCTGTTGCATGGCAGCCGATGCAGTTCGCTTGATAAACCTTTTCGGCATCTGCCGCAGTTGTTTCTCCGCCGCCGTTTTGCGTTGTATCTGGCGTACTGGGCGTCTCATCTTTATCGCTTTTCCCACATGCCGCCACTACAGCAAACATCAGCACAATAAGCGCTGTGATCGCCAGCTTTTTCGTCGTCATACTAGACCCTCCTAGAGATCAGCCTATGGAATGGCTTGAATGGATGCTTTTCTTTCGTAGGTTGTCCTGAAAAACATTCCTTATTCGGATGAATCCTTCATATTACGCATAAGGGAAAAGCGGCTGGATATCCTATACTCAACTGGCAAAACGCCGGTATTCCAGCAAGAGCAGGTGAGGGAGGCAATGATCAGTCACGACCACCGGCAAGAGGATTTAATTAAGCATCTGGCAGAACTTCGGCGCAGATTAATTTTGGTATTTAGCGTATTCGTGGTGACGCTTAGCGCCGGCTTATATTTGTCTCCGGGCATTTTGCGCTACTTGAAAGGCCAGCCAGCGGCAACAGGCGTGGAATGGAACGTTTTCTCGTACACGGATGGCTTATTCGTCTACTTGCGCTGTGCCTTTCTATTCGCAGTGCTCCTTACATTGCCGCTTGTTCTCTACCAAGCATGGGCATTCGCGAGGCCTGGCCTTACGGATACCGAAGCAAAAGGAACGCTCGCGTACATTCCTGCGTCATTCGCGCTGTTTCTGGGCGGCGTCTCGTTTAGTTACTTTGTCGTGTTTCCGATGATGCTTCGGTTCATGCAGCATATGAATCAAAGTGTAGGTGCGGTAGAGACGTATGGGATCGACAAATATTTTGCGTTTATGTTTAATGTGATTTTCCCGCTCGGCGTTGCTTTTGAGATGCCGTTAGTAATCTTGTTTTTAACACGACTTGGCTTGCTGACGCCAGAGAAACTGCGGGAATCGCGTAAATATGCGTATGTGGCACTTGCCGTTATTGGCTCCTGCATTTCGCCGCCAGACTTTGTGTCCCATCTGTCGGTGACGATTCCGCTCATCCTGCTTTATGAATCAGGCGTATTCGTATCGTCACGGGCATACGGCAAACGCAAACGCCAGCAAGCATTGATTCCAAACCCACAATAGCTGTTCCAACAGAAAGGAGATGTGCTCACATGTTCAACAATATTGGCGTATCTGGGCTCATTATTATATTTGCGATTGCGTTAATCGTGTTCGGTCCAGCCAAGCTGCCGCAGCTTGGGCGGGCGTTCGGCGATACGTTGCGCGAATTCCGCAATTCAACCAAAGGGATTGCAGATGACGACGTGATTGAGGTTAAAAAGGAAGAATCCAAGCTCCTGCCATAGCAAGCAAAAAGAGATTCTCCGCTCAACCTGCTCGGTTGGGAGGGGAATCTCTTTTTTTTGGGCGTTAGACAAGCAATCCGCCTTTGCTTCGGTACGTCATGATGCCTTCTGCTGTTCGATAAGCAAGTGCACCGACCGTTCCAGTTGGGTTGTATCCGGAATTATGCGGGAATGCGCTTGCGCCGACGACGAACACGTTGTCCATGTCCCACATCTGGCAATAGGAGTTAACAGCTGATGTGTCAGGCGATGCTCCGAGAATAACGCCACCGGTGTTATGCGTCGATTGATAAGTCGTAATCTCGTAAGGGCCAAGCTCTTTCAGCTGGCTAATCGATTTTGCGCCCATTTGCTTCACGATTTCTGCACTTTTGTTAGCTAAGAACACAGCAAGCTCGCGATCCTGCTCTTCGAAATCGAAGGTGATGCGGATGAGTGGGTCGCCGAAGGCATCCTTGAAGGTCGGGTCCAAATCGAGAAAATGATGCTTAAACGACATGGATGAGCCTTGTCCGCCGACAGCTAGCACGCGATTGGCGTAATTTAATGAGTTTTTCTTGAAATCCGCACCCCAAGATGGGGTTTCGGGCGGTACAGGATTGTTAGCAATTGGCCGTTGCCCGGTCTGTGATAGCGAGATCGTTCCGCCATGAATAAATTTGAGATCCGAGTGGTCAAAGTTATCGCCGTTATAATCATCAAGATTGACGCCAAGCGACCCCGCACCCGCGAAGTTGTTGAATTGCTCCTCATCGAAGAAGCCTGCGGCATTCCCTTTGATCACTTGATAAGCATAGTTTTTGCCGATAACGCCAGTTCCCGTAGCGGGGTTATACGGTTTTCCAATGCCCGACTGAAGGAGCAGCCGAACGTTATTAAACACATAGCTAGTTACGACTACAATGTCGGCGGGCTGTTCAATTTCTTCACCAGTCGTAACATCCGTGTAGAGGACGCCTGTTGCTTTGCCGCCTTTATGTAAAATGCGCCGAACATTCGAGTGCGTCCGAATTTCGAACTTGCCTGTTTTGTTGGCGACGGGAATGACCGTGACGACAGGATCTGCTTTGGCGCCATATTCGCAGCCGAACCGTTCGCAATATCCACAATATTGGCAAGCAGCACGGCTTACGCCATCAGGATTCGTATACGTCTGCGAAAGATTGGCAGATGGCATCATGTAAGGATGGAGACTGAGCTTGTTTGCCGCTTCGATAAATTTGTTAATTGCAGGAGTCTTGAGCATTGGCGGCGTTGGATAATCAGCGGAACGTTTGCCTCCCAGCGGATTAGGCTCACCTGAAATACCGGCTGTTTTCTCAAATTTGTCATAATACGGCTCAAGCTGGTCATACGTGATGCCCCAGTCTTGAATTGACATTTCGGCAGGAATCTTGTTTTTGCCATACCGTTCAATCGTTTTGCTGCGAATTTCAAAATCATAAGGGAGAAAACGGAACGTCTGGCCGTTCCAATGGACGCCAGAGCCGCCGAGGCCTTCGCCGAGGAGGAAGGAACCATATTGCCGCATCGGCAACGCACGTATTTTCTCGGTGCTGCGGAATGTGATCGTTTCTTTGGACAAGTCTTGCATGAGATCGTAGCGGGAACCATAGCGCAGTTCGTCGTGAACCATATAATAATCTTCCGTTTTCCGCTCGCGGCCCCTCTCAAGACCGACAACATTTAAGCCGCCTTTCGTTAGCTCAGCTGCAATGATACCGCCTGCCCAGCCAACGCCGACGATGACAACATCGGTTTTTGGCAATGTTTTGGCCATCGTGCTCGCTTACCTCCTTTATTAGTGGGATGACATATGCTCTTGCAGGCTTACAGGCTCCATCGCGACGAAAGGTTTCTCAATAATGGCTGCATAGCTGATCTGGTTGCCGGGGTAATTGCGCATGCGCCAGCCTTCCATGTTCGCATTGCCGCCATATAGCGGATCACTGTATGCGCCTTCCAGCGTATTCGCACGCAGCATTTTGAAGAAACCGCTCGGTGAAATCGTCGTAATCTGCGGCTCATCCGCTTCGAATGCTTTTAGCACGGTGTCCTGTTCCTCGGGCGCCAGCTCGACGAATTTTTTTTGCAGCTTGGTTTGGCTGTAGTTGTTCAGTTCCCGAATGCCAATCTCATAAATTTCCCGGCGCTTCAATCGGCCTTGGTAGCCCTGTACCTTTTCTCCTTGGAAGAAGGGAGGCGACATATATTCCCGGGAGTTAAAGCCATAATCGCCTGCAAGCTGATGATCGATGAAGAACGCAACCCCTAGCGCGCTTGCGCCTGCACCATTGTCGTCTGCTGGGTAGATCCGTTCCGTTGCAGCGTTTACAATTGCAAATTGCTCCGGCGTGAAGAACATGAGCGCCCGGTTAAAATTGCCTGGTGTCGCCGGTTTTGGCTCTGTTGTGCCAGTATCGGTGTTCTTCTCCGGTTCATTCGTATCTTTACGCCCAATCAGTGCGCCAATCGCGCCGCCAACTACGGCGCCGCCAAGTGCAAAGCCCGAATTGACGAGAAATTGGCGCCGGGAGGGCTCTTTGACTTCAGATGGCCGGCGTTTTCCATTATTGTCATTCATAACAGTCCACCTCCAGTAATTCTTATTCCGTGATAGTATTTTCCTCTGTGTTTCATTTATACATTAGCCCGCGCAGTGCCACTCTAGTCTTAAGACCCTATATTCTGTACACCAATGATCGGAGGAATTTAGCATGGCACATAGGTTTAAAATCGCTGCAAAAGCAACGGCAGCAGGATTAACGGCGGCTGTTGCATTAGCTGGATGTGGCGGGCATTATGAACGTGATGAGCTGCCGCAGCTAACGGCGAAGTCCGCTATCCCGCATGATCATGAGTTGCAACGCAACGTTCAGATGCAGCAGCATGATTCTTATCTCATCCCAAGCGCTGACCGAGACAAGCAGCTAACGACGAACAGTATCGGTAACACAACGTACGGACTAGGCACAAATGTGTACAGCAGAATCGGCAGTTCAGGCTTACACAGCGGCGGGTTTTCCTCGCATCTGGAGTCACGATTAAGCAGTGAGGGGGTTCAAGGGGTTAAAGTGTTCGTTGTTGATGATCTGGTCATCCTTGCTACGGACAAGTCAGTTTCCTCAGGCTCACATTATGATCCGCTTCAGCAGAAGGTATTAAGTGGAGGCGTCGGGCAAGGAAATGAACACAATAGCCGAGTCAGTTCGGTCGGTGAACCTACCGTGCGGTTAGCTTCGGCCTCTAACTTAGCGCAGGCTTCCACGGCTATCCAATCCATTCTTGGCGTGAAAACGAAAGTGTTGACGGTCGAGTCGGCCGAAGCTGTGAAGGTTATTAGCAAGCTTCATCGCGATACAACCGAAGGGGCAGCTCCAAGGGAGATTGCGAAGGGGATACGAACGCTGTTCGAATTGGCGGGCAAATAAGGAGCAGAGTGATGAGTTATTGTTAAAGAGCTTCCACTACCCATTTGTGGAGGCTTTTTATTGCAAGTATGTTAGTGGAGAATGCAACAAGTTTTACAGCACAACCATACGGATAAAAGTTGGAAGTTGACATGAAACCTTTAGGTGTCATATACTCCAATGTGAAACCAAAAGGTTTCCTAATTCATCTTGATAGGAGAACTTATCCATGGACCACAACCACACTGCAAATCAATTGCCTGATATCGTACAAACACTCGTATTGAAAGCGCCGATCGAGAAGGTATGGAACGCGGTAGCTACAGCTGAAGGGATCGGGGCATGGTTTATGCCGAACAATTTTGAGCCGATTCTCGGCTATGAATTTGAAATCAATGCGGGGCCATGGGGCAATTCCCCATGCAAGGTGACGGAGATCGATCCGCCAAATGGGCTTGCTTTTATGTGGGGCAAGGACTGGACGCTCCGCTTTGAGCTTGTGGCGCAAGGCGAACACACCCAGTTTACATTGACGCATAGCGGCTGGGGAACGGAAGGCGCTACCGAGTTTGGCGAGCCGCATTCTGTCGTGCGTGACCGCATGAATGGCGGCTGGGTCGGCATCGTACAGAAGCTTGCCAGCTACGTGCGAGAGTAATATGCCCCAAGGATCATCCTCAGCAAAGCCAGATGTTTTCCAAGCAATCGCGGACCCGACTAGGCGCCATTTGCTGCAGCTTCTCGGAGAGGAGGAATTGCCTGTCACGACGATCGCGGGACAATTTCCGATGACGAGGACGGCCGTTTCGAAGCATTTACGCATTTTGACGGATGCGGGGCTTCTGAAGGAACGTAAAGTCGGGCGCGAAACACGGTACAAGCTTGAGCCAGAGCCGTTGCTCGAATTAAAACGATGGTTAGCTTATTATGAGCGGTTCTGGGAAAACAAACTGCTGGCCCTTAAGCGATTTGTGGAACAAGACGACGAAGAAGGGCAATGACTGGCTCATAGGATTAGTTTTAACACCAGGATTATTGCGTCTAATCAGTTGCCTAATCATCCCTTCCCGTATTATGCTGTTGGTTACGAAGCAGCGAGTAGGGGAGAGATTGAATCATGAGCAACAGCGAAATGCAGTCCTATGAAGTGTCCATCAATTTGTATAAGGATTGGCTGGATACAGTCAAGGAAGTATTCCGCGGATCAGGCATGCTTGAAACGTTAACTTTGCCTGATGATGAAATTGCATTAGCTTATTTCCTTCAGACGGCTTCCGATGAAGCTGAAGCTGAGCAGCAAAGAATTGCGAATGAAGAGCGCCTGAACACGATCGAGCAGACGATTCGCACGCATCTGGGCGATGTAATCGTTCCGGATATACGCAAGCGCACAGGTTATGAAGGTCATACATTTGAATTTAATTGGGTGTTTAACCAAGGTGAACATATCGTCGAGCACCGCTCGTCTTATCGGATCCCGCTTGAAGGATAATGTAATGGTTTGCTGTAGGCGCGCCGAAGCTGCGTACACCTTACACCGTTGCCTAATTCCGCCGCTGCCGTTGCATTCTATACAATGGCAGCGGTTCAAGCAACACAATTACGTGAAGTCATTGCAGTTTATACAATGAGTTAGTCTACTTTATTGCATAATTAGGTCTATTGCGCCATATTACTTGGTTGTCATTGCACAGACTGCAATGGCGGCCTTTTTTGCGAGAACATCGGCATTTCTCGTTGTATGTTTTGCAATGAAGGCAGCATGCATAGCCGTAAATGTGTGTAATGCGAGCTATTGTGCTCGTATTGTGACGTGTGCGTCATGCTCACCTGTGAGCAAGCAATGTGTAGTTTGGTGCGCAGTTGTGCGTATGCTGTGCATGGTTGTCGCATGCACGCATTGGACTAAAAGCCAAAAATGGCGGTGCAGGGATAACCTCCCTGGCACCGCCATTTCTTGTTTTTTGCCGATTGCTCAAGATTGCCATTCGCCTATCCCTTCGGATTGCGAAGCTTAGCGTTGCCAATCGTCTGCGGGATTGCCATGTGGAGCAGACGGGATTTGATTCCGCCGATCCGCTGGGAGGCGTATATGCCGGTATGCAATGAACAAATCCATGCCACCATACAGCCAATGAACAGGTAGAGTGCACCTTCAGTGCCGAATAGCTCCAAGCCCATAACAAAGCATGCAAGCGGTGTGTTTGCAGCGCCGCTAAATACGCTTATTAGCCCAATCGCTGCCAGCAGCGGTACGGACACATGCATGAAACCAGCCAATGCGCTGCCTAGCAAAGATCCGATCGCGAATAATGGCGTAACCTCTCCGCCTTGGAAGCCTGCACCTAGTGTGACGGAGGTAAACAAGGTTTTCCAAGCAAACGCAATTGGAGACACTGCTTCATGAAACGATTGCGTGATCAACGGCAAGCCAAGCCCGATATAATCGCGGGTTCCAACGAGATAGACGAGTGCAATGACTGTTATCCCGCCTACGAAGCTTTTGGCAGGCGCGTAAGGAAGGAAACGAGCAAACCAAGCTTTTAAGAAATGTGTCAACTCGCTGAACACTAGGGCAGCAAGCCCAAACAAGACAGAAGCGCCAATCACTTTCGCCAGCAATGCAACGGATAAGGAGGGGACGATGCCAATCGAATAGTGGGCATGTGCCGTACCCCAAGCTCTCGTCACCTGATCAGCAACAATGCTTGTGATCAGGCAGGGGACAAGCGCTGAATACCGCCACCGGCGGCCGCGGACAATAAGCTCAATGCCGAATACAGCTCCTGCAAGCGGCGTTCCGAACACCGACCCGAACCCACTGCTGATTCCGCATAACAGAATAACACGGCGTTGTTGCGAGCTTAGCTTAAACCAACGCCCTGCCTGATCGGCTAAGCTTCCGCCAATTTGCACGGCTGTCCCTTCACGCCCAGCGGATCCCCCAAACAAATGTGTCATCCATGTTCCCAATAGTACGAGTGGCCCCATCCGCAGCGGGACACGCACCTCGGACTCTTCATAAGACTGCTCTAGAAGCAGGTTGTTCCCCTTAGCGGCAGCACCGCCATACTTCAAATATAGCCAACTGATAAGAGCGCCTCCAGCAGGCAACAGCCATAGCAGCCAAGGATGGCTTAGGCGCGCGTCCGTGACATGATCTAGGCCATATAGAAATAAGGAAGATGCTGACCCAACCATTCCGCCTGTAAGCAAACAGAGCAGTAGCCATTTCATGCCGATCCCGAGCTTGTTCACCGAAAAGTACTGACTCAATCTGAATCCCTCATCCCACATCAATAAGTGCGTTCGTATCAAATGGTCTCATTGTAATGGACGGCCTGCTTTTACGTCAATTCCATAAGCCTCCTGACATGAAGGCTGAAACAATGTAACAAAATAAATTGACGAACCAGATCGTTAGGAGTAATATAATTCGCATACCAACTATTCATGTAATAACTATTCGTGTAAGAACAATTAAGGGAGGAGGAGGTCCCATTATGGGGGAATTTCAGCGTGTGCATGATGTGTTTGCATCGTTTCGCGAAGTGAACAAAGCTTTTTACCATACGTTATCCAGTGCAGCACATGAATATGGCGTCACGCCCGTCCAATATTTAGTGTTGAAAACGTTGGATCAATGCCCTGATATCGGTTTATCCGAGCTTGCTGAATTAATTTACTCAACGAACAGCACATCGAGCGGGGTCATTGAGCGAATGGTGAAGGCGGGATGGGTTTCTCGTGAACGCTCAGAGACGGACCGAAGGTCTGTGAAGCTGTCGTTGACGGAAGAAGGGAAGGAGCTTTGGTCGAAAATGTATGAGACAAGGCTGAAGCGCCTTCTCCCACTGCAGCAGACCTCAGAAGAGGATCATGCAACGTTATTGCGGATTCATAAAGAAATTGTATCTATTCTAAATAAAGCAAAAGAGGGACAGAGCCATGAGTAATTCAGCAGGAGCAGCCTTTCGGAGAGGGCCAATCGTCGCCTCTCTGCTTATCGCGGCATTCGTTGCCATTCTAAGCCAAACGTTGTTAAACGTTGCGCTTCCAAGCATTATGGATGATTTAAACGTCAAAGCAAATACAGCGCAGTGGCTCTCGACAGGCTACATGCTTGTAAACGGCGTACTCATTCCAATTAGCGCGTATTTAATCGAACGGTTTTCCACTCGTAAGTTGTTTATAACCGCTGTCAGTTTGTTTACCGTCGGCACTTTAATAAGCGCATTAGCGACCTCATTTGAGATATTGTTGACCGGCCGTATTGTCCAAGCAGCAGGTGCAGGCATTCTGATGCCGCTCATGTCTATCGTATTCTTAACGATCTTCCCAATTGAGCAGCGGGGCAAAGCGATGGGCATGATGGGGCTTGCGATGATCTTCGCTCCAGCAGTTGGCCCGACGTTATCGGGTTGGGTCGTAGAGCATCATTCGTGGCGCGTCCTGTTCTACATCGTGCTTCCGATTTCGTTGTTTGGTTTGATTTATGGCGCGATTTCGATGAAAAATGTAACACGTAACGCAAAGTCAAACTTGGATATTCTCGGGGTTGTTCTTTCAACATTAGGCTTTGGCGGTTTGCTCTATGGCTTTAGCGACGCCGGCACGGATGGCTGGAACAGCACTACTGTTATTACAAGCTTGATCGTGGGCGGCTTATCGCTGATCTTGTTCGTATGGCGGGAATTGACGGTCGAAAAGCCTATTCTCGAGATGCGCGTTTTCAAATACAGCATGTATTCCTTAACGACAGTCATTAATGTCATCGTTACGATGGCCATGTTTTCTGGCATGATCTTGCTTCCGATTTACTTGCAGCAAATTCAAGGCTTCTCGCCATTGAAATCAGGGCTGCTTCTGTTGCCTGGCGCCATTCTGATGGGGATTATGTCGCCGATTACCGGCATTATTTTCGATAAAGTAGGCGCCCGGTGGCTGTCGGTTGTGGGCCTTATTATCACGGTGTTCACGACATATGAATTTAGCCAACTGACTTCGGATACGACATATAATCACATGCTCATCATGTATTCGCTTCGCATGTTCGGGATGTCGATGCTCATGATGCCTATCCAAACAGCCGGCATGAACCAGTTGCCGCAACGATTGAATGCGCATGGTTCCGGCATGTCGCAAACGCTGCGTAACGTCGCTGGCGCACTTGGCACAGCGTTCCTCGTTACGATCATGTCCAATAAGACGGCATCCCAAGTGAAGCATTTGGTTGCGGCGAATGGCATTGATCCTTCGGATAAAGAAAAAATGGCTGGTGTCGTGCACGAAGCAACAATTTATGGCATCAACCACTCGTTCGTCGTTGCAACGTGGATGTCAGTCGCTGCGCTCGTGCTTGCATTCTTCATTCGTAAAGTGAAGCCACATGAAGAACCGGCCAAGGATCCGCAGCCAACAGCGCAGAGCTAAGGCTAACGTTCTTTTCGCTTATTCATCCAACCTCCAATGCCGCCGTTAAAGGTATTGGAGGTTTTTGCGTTTCCCACAAGTACTGCCGCGTTGTCATATGCTATACTTTAGCTAATAAATGGGACAGGTGACTGGCAGAGAGAGCAGGTGGGGAAATTGATATTAGCGGTAGAAGAACGTGATCGGCTTGTTCAGTTGTTGAATGAGCAGCAAAAGAAATACATTTCGGAATCGTTAATTCGCGGGCGCAGAACGGTGTTTGCTAATGAGATGGCAAAGCAAAAGGGCTTTCACATCCCAGAGGATACGGATGCTGCGCAGATCGAGCTGCTGCTTAACGATTGGATATATACAGGGTATGTTGACGCTGGAATGGTTTCGCCTGATTTGCGCTGCGAATGCGGCAGGCCGCTTCGTTACCAGCACCGGGTTGAGCATAAGGAAACGGGCGAAGTGAAGCATTTTGGCATTGAGCATTTGAAAGAGCATCTGGCGATTGACAGTTCGGTTGTATCAGCGATTAAGAAAGGCTTTGAAGCGATTGATTATGAGCTGGACGAACTGTTAATCAAGCTAAATGGCGGGTGGAATCAAGATCCTGAGCTAGTGGTAACGGATCGATTGCCTGATGATGTTGCAGCACATCTTAGGCTAGGCCTTCCTCTATTGGAAAGGCAAGTGAATCGCCTGCGCCAAATTCGTACAGCCTCCCAGCCGAGCCGCCCTAAGCCTGCAATTGAACAGTCCCCGGCCGCTGCCAAAGTTACAATCTTCGATGAACCGTTGGATTTGTTTGCATGGCAGGAGCAAGTGGAGCAAGCAGAGGAACAGAAGGAATCACCTGCATGGGAGCTGCAATACGGTTTACAGGCGCCAACACGCCGTTATTTGCAAAGCGGGATGAAGAGCGCCCGAGTCATTTGCGAGCTGCTCATCACGGAACACGGTGCGAGCGATCTTAGGTTTCTAACAGGAAAACCTAGGCTTTATTTGAGCGTTTGCTCGTTTATCGAGTCGCTGGACGGCGTACAGCCGGAATATGTTGGCCAAGAGGACCGTTGCTATATTTTCCAGAAACCGCTAGACAATTGAATCTATTTGGAGGGCAAACCATGATCGAATCGATTCCATCTTTTATTTCCGATGCACATGTGACAGAAGATATTTTTGCAATTCAAGCAAAAGAAGATGATACGGCAGAGGTCATGGCGCTGCTCATCCAGACGGCCGAATGGTTTAAGCGCAATGGTTCAACACAGTGGAGCGGATTGCTGCAAGGCGAGGATTCGCATAACACGAAGGATGCTATCGTCCGGGGGCAAGTATATGGGTTTAGAAGCGGAAGCCGTGCGAACGCGCTTGCCGGCATTGTAATGTTGCTGCAGCAGCCAAGCGCATGGGACCGCGAGCTATGGGGCGAAGAGGGACACGAAGGAGCGGCCTATTTGCATCGGCTTGCGATCTCACGTGATTTTGGCGGCATGCGCCTAGGTGAGCATATCATGCAATGGGCGGAGCGCGGGGTTCGTTTCCCCGGACAAGATCGGATTCGGTTGGATTGCATTAATTCGAACCCTTTCTTGAACAGCTTTTATCGTAAAGCAGGCTATAGCTACATGGGAGAAGCGTTCATCGCCGTTACCTCACTAGGCTTCAGCAAATTCGAGAAAGTGGTATCACGATAATAGAAGAATGTAAATCATTTGTTCATATAAAGGTTGCGATTCATCGCGGCCTTTTTTGCATGCGCATATATTCCGATATTGTAAAATGTAGTATAATTCCAAATAGTTAGATCGCTATGGTATTTCGTGATTGCATTTACAACATTAGGTTAGGAGCGAATCACTTGGCCAATCGTGCGATTGCTTGTTTAACTATTGTTCGTCAAATGAATAGCGGGGACATACTTACGATACATGAAGCGTTGGGCCAAATCGGCAGGCAATTATCTGTGGAGGATGTTGCGTGCTGCTGGCGGGAAAACTTGTCCGGCGATCGGATCACGTTGCTCGCCTACCAAGGAGACCAGCTAGCCGGATGGTCGCATCTTCTTGCCACGTCAGCCTATCCAAGCTTTGCGGTGCAAGGCATTCCAGAAATTCAGGACCTCATTGTGTGGCCAACCATGCGGAGGCAGGGCATAGCGAAAGCGCTGATGGCTGAGATCGAATCGATCGCTTTTCGCAAATTTGGCATCGTCGGCCTAGGGGTTGGATTGTACGCGGATTATGGCATTGCGCAACGTTTATACGCAAAACGCGGTTATTTGCCTGATGGTCATGGGATTATGCACCGTAATGTTTCAGTAAAACCAGGGTTTGAATTGCAGGTAGATGATGATCTATTGCTTTACTTGACCAAGGAAATGCTGTAAACGAAAGGTACGGTGGTGAAGCGGCAGTCGTGGGATGCGAAAGCGCCCAAAGCTGCCGTTTCACGTAATAAGCTCAGCCAAACTTGGTTTGACAGGCTTAGTTGTCTGATATATAGTTGTTATAACAATTATTTTGGGTTGCAAAAAGGATGTGTGTTGATGTGCCAATAGATCACAAAGGCCTAGAACGGTCGATCGGTTTCATGACTGGCATGACGTATCGCAAGCTCTCGGCACTGCTGCAAAATCGGCTAAAGCCATTCGAGATTACACCGGAGCAATGGTCGATTTTATACCAGATTGACCGTGCAGATGGCTTAATACAGAAAGAGATTGCGGAACGGGCTGGCAAGGACAAGCCGACGACAACGAGAATATTGGACTTGCTTGAGGAGAAAGGGTTGATTTTCAAAAAAGCAGGCACGAAGGACCGGCGTTCCTTCCTCGTATACATCACGGATAAGGGCAGGCAGATGATGCAAGAAACGCTGCCTATTGAGAAGCAGGTAGTAGCAGAAGTGAGATCATGCATGACACCTGAAGAATATGACACCTTAATTCGATTAATCAGCAAAATATCCGACCAAATTGACAGCATGATTGAAGACAACTAGGAGAGATGAAGATGTCACATCAAGAATCCGCAACTAGATTATGGACGGTATCTTTTATCGCGCTTTCCGTAAGTTCATTTTTATTGTTTTTCAATTTACAAATGTTATTATCCTCGTTCCCAACCTACGTTAAATCGGAGTTCGGCGCTGGCGATCTCGGGGTGAGCCTCGTTACAAGCGTGTTCGCAGCATCAGCTATCATAACCCGTTTTGGAACAGCCGTGCTTATGCGTAAGCTTCCTCGTGCAATGATTTTGTACATCGGTGTCGCACTCGCCACCTTAACGACAGCATTATATGTCGCAGCTGGCTCTATTGGCTCTTTGCTTGCCATGCGGGCTGGCTACGGCGTCGGTTTCGGCATGGCGAGCACGATCATTCCTACGCTTGTATCGCAAATTATTCCAGCCGCTAGAATTGGAGAGGGCATTGGCTATTTCGGCTTGTCTTCAAGCCTTGCCATGTCGATGGGGCCGGCTATCGGGATGAACGTGATGAAGCACGCAGGTTTTGGCACGCTCGTTGCAGCAGGTGCTGCGACACTCCTGTTCATCGTGCCGTTGCTGCTCATCACACGAGCGATACCGCCACAACCCAAACTTCAGAACGCTGCTCCTGCGATCATCGCCCATCATGCAAAGCCTAGAAGCATTCCCATACCGCTCCTGTTTCCTGCACTGCTCAATACGTTGCTTTCCATCACGTATAGCGGCTTGTTGAGCTTTATTGCTTTGTTCGGGCAATCGGTTCATCTGGAGCAAGTTGGGCTGTTTTTCTTGTTCAACGTCATTACGATCCTAATTGTAAGGCCGATATCAGGCAAATTGTTCGATAGCCGCGGCCCCGCAACTGTCCTTATTCCTGCTGCAATTAGCGTTATTGCTAGCATGCTTGTGCTTGCCCATACAGTGTCCATGCCGATGCTTGTCCTATCTGCGTTGTTATATGGCCTTGGATTTGGCGCCATTCAGCCGACACTGCAAGCATGGATGATCCGTGTTATGCCGAAGGAGAAGCATGCAGCTGCGAATAGCATGTTCTATAACTCCACCGATTTTGGCGTTGCGATTGGGGCTCTTTTGCTTGGGGCGATTTCATCTGCAACCTCCTATAGTGTGATGTACCAATACGCTGGTGGCTTTATGGCGTTATTCCTCATTTTATTCGTTACCTATTTGCGGTATAATGGAGTGATGGAGTTTACGAACGATGTGGAGGCATAGCCCGATTGACAACTTATCCGTTTGAATTTGATCCCGGTACACCTTTCATGCAACAAGCAAGCGATTGGATTGCTGACGTATTTTATGAATTGCTTCCGGAAGCTGGCTTTGAGGTACGGGATGAGCAAATCTACATGGCATTCCAGCTCGAACGTGCGTATAACGAGAAAGCGACTATTTTCGCTGAAGCCGGTGTTGGGACAGGCAAAACGCTCGTCTATTTGCTCTATGCAATTACTTATGCACGATACACCCGCAAGCCGGCCATTATCGCCTGTGCGGACGAATCCTTAATCGAGCAGCTCGTGAAGCCGGAAGGCGACATTGCGAAGCTGGCACGGCATTTGAACTTAACGATCGATGCGCGCCTTGGCAAGTCACCCGATCAATATATCTGTTTGAATAAGCTAGATGAAGCTCGCGTTAATGCGGAGGAAGCAGTAGTATTCCGCGATATTTATGATAGCTTGCCTTCATTCGTTCATCGGCCGGACACGATGCAAGCTTTTCATCCTTATGGCAATCGCAAAGATTATCCTGAGTTGGCAGACGCGGAGTGGAACGAAATTGGCTGGGACGTATTCCAGGATTGCTTAGTATGCCATCAGCGCCATCGGTGCGGCCAAACGCTCTCGCGCGAGCATTATCGCAAGTCGGCGGACCTCATTATTTGTTCGCATGATTTCTATATGGAGCATGTATGGACGTATGATGCGAGAAAGCGCGAAGGGCAATTGCCTTTGCTGCCGGAGCATAGCTCGGTCGTCTTTGACGAAGGGCATTTGCTCGAAACTGCTGCACAACAAGCGTTGACGTACAAGCTGAAGCATTCCTTGTTCGAGAGCATCGTCACCCGATTGCTCGATGGTGAGGTGCGAGAGACGCTTGCGCTTGCTATCGAAGAAGCGATCTATGCGAGCGAATCGATGTTTAAACTGCTGGAGCAGCATAGTGTTGCCGTTCCGGCGTCGAATCGCAAAGAAATTGTTTTAAACGATTCGCTGATTCGCGAAATCAACCGTTTTAGCAGCCAGCTTGCGGTGATTGAAGAGGAGCTGGTATTTGAGAGCGGCTTATATACGATTGACGACTATCAGCTCAAAATCGTAGAAGAGCATCTCGAGATGATCCAGCTTGCGCTTTCTCTGTTCAAACAGCCGGAGATGCTCATTTCGTGGGTCATGGAGGACCAGGACGGCATTACGCTGGTCATCATGCCGCGTAAGGTGAAAGAGATTTTGCAAGAACGCGTATTTGCCCGGAAAATGCCCGTCATTTTCTCATCGGCGACGCTATCGGTTGATGGTTCATTCGATTATATTGCGCACAGCTTAGGCATTAAGGATTATCTGTCGTTTACTGTCGCGTCACCATATGATTATGCCGAGCAAATGAAAACGGCGCTTCATGCCGAATCCGAGAGCCATTCTGCTCAAAAGATGCAATCAGTGCTAGCCGGATTGCAGAAATCGGAGGGCGGTTCCCTTATTTTATTCCCATCCTTCGAGGAGCTAGAGCAATTCCGGCGCGATCTGGCGCAATATCCAGAGGCGAAGGAGATTCGGTTCTTGTTCGAGGGCTCTGCGGAAATTAGCCACCTGATCTCTACGTTCCAAAACGATGAACGAAGCGTTTTATGCGCGGTTACGCTATGGGAAGGTTTGGACATCCCAGGGCCGTCGCTTGCACATGTCATCATATGGGCGCTGCCATTCCCGCCAAACGACCCGGTCTTCGCTGCGAAGCGGAAGGATGCGTCTGATCCATTCCATGAGGTTGACATGCCGTATATGCTGCTGCGATTAAAGCAAGGTGTAGGCCGGTTAATTCGTACGCGAGAGGATCGTGGCGATGTGGCTATATATGGCGAGCAGCTTAATCGTCACGATGTACTGGAGCAAGTAGAGAAATTCCTGCCGCCTGGCGCAGAGAGGATGTCAGCATGCTAACGATTACGGAATATAGCGTAGAGTTTATTAAAGATCCGTTCGGCATTCTTGCCGGCAAACGATATGAGTTTATTCTCGATCTAGACGTGCCCGATGACGATGAGCTTTATCAAGAGCTAGGCGTGTACGCGCGTGTAATCTATAGCTTAGAAGAGAGTGCTTCCCGCATCGTTCGGTATGAGCTGCGCGAGCGTTCGACGGACCGTTATCTCGAGATCGAACTCGAGGATGAGGAGCTTGCGGTCCTTGCAGATTTTTGCCGAGAGCAGTTGGCATCCGGAGAGATTAACTAAGATAGCGTTAAATTAAACGAAATAAGTTGCCGTGGACGGCAGCAGTTCGATATAATAAAGGAACAAAAGCATACGCAAGAACTGGAGGAGCCTGTCATTTACGGGATACCTCTGTTCATGGAAGGGGAGACTGTATCTTACAGTCTCCCTTTTTGCGTTATACAGCATTCATTTATTTATAAGAAAGGCGTGATGGGATTGGCTATTTTCTTAACCCTCGTATTAGTTATTGCAGCAACTAAGCTGGCCGGAGACTTGGCTGTACGCATCGGGCAGCCTTCTGTGCTTGGCAAGCTGCTCGCAGGCATTCTGCTTGGCCCAGCAGTGCTTAATTGGATCGAACCTAGCGCATTGATCCATGATTTCTCAGAGATAGGCGTCGTATTGCTGATGTTCATAGCGGGGCTTGAGACGGATTTAGATCAACTCAAACGAAATTGGAAAGCCTCTTTCGCCGTTGCGATAGGCGGAATCGTACTGCCTTTCATCGGTGGCTATGGGGGCGCACAAGCAATGGGGCTGGCAAATGCCCATTCCATCTTTATTGGCTTGTTATTATGTGCTACATCCGTAAGCATTTCGGTCCAGACGTTGAAGGAAATGAACCAGCTTCATTCGCGGGAAGGCACAACGGTACTCGGTGCTGCAGTCGTTGATGATGTCATTGTCGTGCTGCTGCTGGCCATTATGATGAGCATGTTAGGCGGAGAGTCAGACGTCTCGTTGTCTATGGTGTTTATCAAAAAAGCTGTTTTCTTCATCGCCATCCTGCTGGCCGGTTGGTTTGCCGTTCCGTATGTGATGAAACGTTTGTCTGCAATCCATGTAACAGAAGCTGTCATGAGCCTTGCGCTTGTGTTCTGTTTGTTGTTCGCGTACTTCGCTGAGAAGATGGGCGTGGCAGGCATTATTGGCGCTTTCGCAGCAGGCATCAGCATAGCACAAACCCCTTTCAAGCATGAAGTTGAACAAAAGGTTGAGCCGATTGCCTATACGTTGTTCGTCCCCGTTTTTTTCGTTAGCATCGGCTTAAATATTACGTTTGCGGGCCTAGGCAGCCAGATTGTATTTCTCGTCCTCATCGCTCTGATCGCCATCGCTAGCAAATGGTTAGGAGGCGCGCTGGGCGCACGCATGACCGGATTTGGCAATCGGTCTTCGCTTGCCATCGGAGCAGGCATGATTTCCCGTGGAGAGGTGGCGCTTATTATTGCAACGACCGGGCTTGAAGCGAGCTTGCTTCCAGAGCAGTATTTTACATCGATCGTACTGGTAGTTATCATAACGACGCTTGTTACGCCACCGTTACTCAAAATGATGTTTCGTTCACAACCTAAACTCAAAAAAATAACAAATTAATACAAATTCACATCATATTGTATTGTTTTTTCCAAAAGAGGTTATTTTAAATACAGCTTAGCGATAAGCAAGTTCCTAACACGAAGGGAGATGTTTTAAATGGCAAATACTACTTATATGGTGGTTTGGCCTTAAAACTGAATAGCAGGCATATGTGAAAAATGCGGGGAAATTCCGTGTTATTTGGTATGCCATCCTAAGTAACCTTTCGTGAATATTGCTGTTTGCAGATACGATGAAGGTCGTATCTTTTTTGCGTCCTAATGCCGCGACAGCAGCTTCTTTTGAGGCTGCTTGACCGTGGCATTTTTGCGTCCAAAAAACAACATGAAGGAGCTAACAAAAAAGCATGATGGATCTGAAAAAAAATAGGTCGTCGCAACGAACTACGCTCCAAAAAATCTATGAAATGAAGAGCAGCTTTGTGTAGGTAATTTAAATTTCCATATGTATGCAACATATTGGCTTCAAATCCAGTCTATTACGTTCGAGTGCGAAGATGGAACGCTAGAGTGGGAGGTTATACATTGAAAAATCATTTTAAAAGAACTGCCCTTTATGCAGTAGCAATTAGCGCAGCAGTAATGTTGAACGGAATCGGAGAGGTTAAAGCACAGGCTGGGAGCGATCTCAATACGAGCTACACTGATGGTGCATGGTTTGGCACAGAGAATACCGTGCCACAAGCTAAGCCCAAATGGTCTGTTGATATTAGCTTGCCTACGAATGTCTCACAAGAGCGAGCAACTGCGGTAATCGCAAGCGGCAATGTCGTGTTCGTGAAGGAAGGAGCTCTAAAGGCTAAAAATGTAAAGACGGGGAAGGATGTTTGGACATTTGGCAAAGACCTTAACATTGGAGGGCTTCTAACTGATGGTCGCGTGATCTACGCTTACGGGGACAATGGGAAGCTCTATTGGGTTGACGGCGCAACCGGGAAAAACGGCAGATCCTATCAAGTATTTGATTCGAAGACCAAGAAGGTGGGACAAGAGATTTTTGGCATTAGCGTTGTGAACGGTTCATTATATGCTGCTTACGGCGAAGGCGTTGTATCCGTGAGCACTTTAACCGGCAAGGAAAATTGGCGCAATGAAACCATCCCTGCCTTTAGAGCACCTTATATAGTGAATGGTACGCTCTTGATAGATACCATCGAATCGGGAGCCATTATGTATGGCACTTCCTATGCGGTTGATCCTAATACGGGCAAGACCAAATGGAGCTTGCCAGGCAGCCACTCTGCACTGATACATGCAGACGGTGATAAGTTATATTACGAGGATCAATGGCCGAATATCGATGATCCACAAAAACGTATCGATGTATTCTCACTTCGTACTGGAGAAAAGCTGCAAACGTTAGAATACATGCCGATTCAGGAAGATGGATATTCTGGCACTCAGTCTTTTGGCAGTGTAAGGGCAGATGGCCAGGATCTTTATATTACATCCCCAAAAAAGGGTGTATACCGCTACAACTTGAACGCTGATCCCAAAGTTGTAAAGCCTGCTTTCATTCAAGATAATGGAACATTTATTGCTGGCCCATACAATGGCAAGCTGTTTTTCGTTGACCCTGACAATAGGGGGCTACATGCCCGCAAAACCGTCGATCAATCCTCTGTTTCCATTGAAGGTGTCAACAACCCGATTAGCCAGCTTAATCTGATTAATTCAGGCATCTATGTCGGCCAAACTGATGGAACGGTCTATGCGATAAACGTGACGACGGGCAAAGCTTTATTCCGCTACCAAACAACCGCTCGGGCATACGGCGCTTTCCAGACGGTTGGAGATACGCTGCTTGTACAAGCAGAAAACAAGCTTTATGTATTCGCTTTGCCTGCTGAATTAACGAAACCGCTCAAAGCTTCTGCGGAGCAAGCGAGCGGCTACAGTAAAGCACAAGCGAAGCTAACAATTGATGGCGTCGAGAAAACGTTCGAGCCAAGCATGATGACGGCTGCTAACCGGATGCTCGTACCATTCCGATTTCTAACGGAAGCTGTGGGAGCTAAGTTGACATTTAATAATGCAACGAAGCAAGCAACCGTTACGTACGGGGATCGTGTGTTCACCATCGCGGATGGCTCCCCTTATGCAGTTGTGGGAGGCGAACAAACGGCGCTTTCGTTAGCCCCTGTTACGTTGAATGGGAGCTTATATGTACCAGTCAAAGACATCGGCACGCTGTTAGGCATATCTGTAAGTTGGAATGCCAGTACGCGAACGGTTGAGGTCAAAACGAAAGCATAATGCATTTTAAGCGAGCAGGCATTGGCGGACAACGTCCCGAAAATTACAGTTGCAATTTGTGCTGACGGGTGTATAATTACGAGTAATTTCATATCGGAACTTTAAATTCGATGAAGAGAAAGAGTACGTGTTCGACTGATCCGACAGAGAGTTGGGATTGCTGAAAACCAACGTTCAGGCGATAACGGAAAGCCATCTCCGAGAAGCGGGCTGAATTACAGTAGGCTTAGCCGCTATTCCAGCGTTAACCGGAACACATATTGATGGATATGTGAGCAAAGTGCTGTTTGCCTATGGCGACGGAACTAGGGTGGTAACACGGGTGAAGACTCGTCCCTTTACAGGGACGGGTCTTTTTTGTTTTTTTACAAGAGGAGGAACGTAATGATGATTCAATCAATCACGCAGCCAACCAATCGCATGCTTACGGTGGAGGAGCGCCTGTCCACGCTCGTAAGGGAAATGAAGCCTTCGGGCATCCGCAAATTTTTTGATCTTGCTAACGGACAGAAGGATATGATTTCGCTTGGCATAGGGGAACCGGATTTCGTTACGCCCAAAGCTGTCCGTGAAGCTTGTATCGTCGCTCTGGAGAAAGGGCAGACGTCCTATACATCCAACGCGGGGATGCCGGAGCTACGCGAGGCCATAGCGGAATACGTTGCGACTAGCTGGAACGTGAAATACGATCCGGCGGATGAAGTGCTCGTCACGGTCGGGAGCAGTGAAGCCATTGATCTGGCGCTGCGTGCATTGATCGAAGCAGATGATGAAATTCTAATACCGGTTCCTTGTTACATCTCTTATTCGCCCATTACAGCAATCGGCTGCGGGAAGCCGGTACAGATTGAGACGTACGCAGAGCAGCAGTTCAAGCTGATGCCCGATGCGCTGCGTGCTGCGATTACTCCGAAGACGAAAGTGTTAATCGTGTCTTATCCAAACAATCCGACGGGCGGCATCATGACGTACGAGGATTGGCTGCCAATCGCCCAGATTGTAGAGGAGCATAATCTGATCGTCATTTCGGATGAAATCTATGCAGAGCTAACGTATGATAGCAAGCACACTAGCTTCGCATCGTTGCCGGGCATGAAGGAACGGACATTGCTTATTAACGGCTTCTCCAAAGCTTTCGCGATGACAGGATGGCGCGTAGGCTATGCTTGCGGGCCAGAACCATTGATCGCAGCAATGCTCAAAATCCACCAGTATACGGTCATGTGCGCACCGATTCTGGGCCAGATTGCAGCATTGGAGTCGCTACGAATCGGGATGGATGAGAAAGATAAGATGGTGGAGAGCTATGATGCGCGGAGAAAGCTAATTGTCGATGGTTTCCGCCAGATCGGGCTGCCCTGCCATGAACCGTTTGGATCGTTTTATGCGTTCCCATCGATTGCCCGTACCGGGCTAAGCTCTGAGCAGTTTGCCGAGCGGCTTCTGCTGGAAGGCAAGGTTGTGACGGTGCCGGGGCACATATTCGGCAAGGGAGGGGAAGGCTTTATTCGCTGCGCTTATGCGACTTCTGTTGCGCATATCGATGAAGCTTTAACCCGGATGGAGCGTTTCCTGAAGACGATCTAGCTGATGCGCTCAGATCGCATAGATGCTGTGCAAAAGGAGGCAAAAAGATGAGCCGAAGCCGAGATAATATAAGCGTTCCGTATGGTTATGAGCCGCCTGTGGATGCAAGCAAAGGGACGATCATTTACTACGATGCATTCGAAGATTCGACGGATGGGGAATTGGATGCTGCCGCAGATCTGGCGCAGCAAATGGCATTCCGCAAGCTTGTGCTATATCCGCTTCATGAAGCGACAGGCAAGCGCATGTTTGATGAGCCGCTTTCGCCATACTATAAACGGGTGGATCGGCTGCATGAATGGCGCCGCGAGCGTGATGATTCCTCAATCATTGTTGAGGGGCTGGAGGGCAAGCGCAAAAAATATACGCCTTTCGAAAGTGCTATGCGGCATATAGCTGAAACATACCCATCCCCGCACTTTGTGTATGTGACGCCAAAAATGGCGAATTTACTCGCTTCCTACGCGACATTCGAGGAATGGATTGTAAAAATCCGGCTCGTCTTGTCGGAAGAGCCATCGGCCGCAACGCTGCATCCGCGTTTGCAGAAATACGCCCACCGCTGGCGCGTTGCGGAAAATGGCGAAAAATGAAAGAACATTAAGATTCTCTCCTTATTTTGACTTTTCATAACCATAGAGCGTACAATGAGTTTACGCTTAATTATCGACGGCATGTCGATAAGCGGGGGAACCAGTCAATTGGGGCGAATCGGCGGCAATGCCGCGAAGGGTACCATCTTAACCCGAGCCCGTCAGCTAACCTCGTCAGCAGTGGATGGGTCTATGAACCGACATTAGATGACGCTCAGACCCTAACTTGTTAGGGTCTTTTTGTGCTCTTTTCGGGCCCTTCCGCATGAACAGCTTCCTCAGCAAAGGAATCCATTCAATAAGGGAGAGTGAACCGTATGGTGACGGAGATTTTGGAATTTAACGAAAAGTTCGTACAAGACAAGAAGTACCAGTCGTACGTGACGGACAAATACCCCGATAAAAAAGTCGCAATTCTCACTTGTATGGATACAAGGCTTGTCGAATTGTTGCCCAAAGCGTTAAACCTGCGCAATGGTGATGCCAAAATTATTAAAAACGCCGGCGCTGTGCTGACACAGCCGTTTGGAAGCGCCATGCGAAGCATACTGATCGCCATTCATGAGATGGATGTGCAAGAAGTGCTCGTCATTGGCCATCACGGCTGCGGCATGACAAATTTGAATACGGATGAGATGATCAAGAAGTTTCTCAGCAACGGCATCTCGCAAGAGGTGTTGGTCACGTTGGAAAACTCAGGCATTAAGATGGAGCGTTTCTTGAAAGGGTTCGAAACAGCCGAGGAGGGGGTCATGCATAGCGTGGATATGATCCGCCGCCATCCGCTTGTCCCTTCGCATATACCGGTTCATGGTTTTATAATGGATCCTACGACGGGCCGTTTGGAGCTTATTCATGAAGGCTACGCAGATCGGGGCATCAAGCAGGTACAAGCGAAAAACTACCCGGCTGTCCCATTTGACTAATAAGAGCAAGAGCTTGTTGCACGGCAAAAAAAGCAGTCTTAGAGAGGGGGTATCCCTTTCTGAGACTGCTTTTTCATATGTGAATGATTAGTACGGGCTAGGGGATAGTACGCATATGGAACATACAACTACACTATCTTCAGCCTCGATATGGCGAGATGCTTCCCAGCGCCGGTTGTTATTTAGTGCGGGATTAAGCTGGCTGTTCGACGCTATGGATGTTGGCATGCTGTCGTTCATTGTCGCTGCTCTCCGTGAAGAATGGCAGCTTGGCCCCCAGCAGATTGGCTTGCTTACTGCAACGAATTCCATCGGAATGGCGGCCGGGGCAGCTATAGCAGGGACACTTGCTGACCGCTATGGGCGCAGGGCGATCCTGTTATGGACACTCGTCATCTTTTCATTGGCAAGCGGCTTGTCTGCTTTAGCGGGTAGCTTCACGGTATTGCTTATTCTGCGTTTCGTTACGGGCTTCGGTCTAGGAGGTGAATTGCCTGTAGCCTCAACGCTTGTGTCTGAATCCGTACCCTTGCAATGGCGCGGCCGCGCCGTCGTGCTGCTGGAGAGCTTCTGGGCTGGCGGCTGGATTATCGCGGCGGTGATTGCTTACTTCGTATTGCCGGCATACGGCTGGCGGATCGGATTTCTCATAGGAAGCGTCCCGGTGCTTTATGCGCTTTATCTCCGCAGGACAATTCGTGAACCAGCGCGTTTCACTGAACATAACGCAAAATCGTTCACGTATCGAGCGCGCATCGCATCCGTGTGGTCCAAGCAGCATCGCCGTTCGACCGTCACGTTGTGGATACTTTGGTTCACAGTCGTTTTATCTTATTATGGCATGTTTCTTTGGCTGCCGACGGTAATGGTTTTGAAGGGCTTCAGTCTCGTCAAAAGCTTCGAATATGTGCTGATCATGACGTTAGCGCAATTGCCTGGCTATTTTACAGCGGCTTACTTGATTGAGAAGTTTGGCCGCAAGTTCGTGCTTGTCGCCTATTTGCTGCTTACGGCTGGTTGCGCTATTTGGTTCGGCCAAGCGGAGTCGACTGCTATGCTGCTTGCCGCAGGCATTGGTCTCTCGTTCTTCAACCTTGGCGCATGGGGCGCAATGTACGCCTACACGCCTGAGCTATATCCAACTGCGATACGCTCGACTGGCGTCGGCCTTGCCGCATCGTTCGGACGGATAGGCGGCGTGATCGGTCCCTATTTAGTCGGCATGCTAGTGGAGCAGCATACGAGCGTGCGAGCGATTTTCACCTTATTCTTCGTTACGATTGTTATTGGTGCGCTTGCTGTACTCGTGCTTGGTCAAGAGACGAAAGGGACTGATCCGGACGCGGACTTGATTTCTACTTAGGCGGTTCCAGGTCCAAGTCAGCTTCTGGCCCATACAGCCCAGAACGAACCATAAACCAACGGAAAATATGGGTACTAATGACTTTCAGTACGGCATAGCCGGGCACTGCTAAGATAATGCCGAGTACGCCGAACAGATTGCCTGCCGTCAAGATGACGAAGATAATCGTGACGGGATGGATGCGAAGCGTTTTGCCCATAATTTGCGGTGAAATAAACTTTCCTTCAATCAATTGGACAATCGTCCATACTGCGATCATTTTGAGCAGCATCGTCGGAGAAGTGACCGTTGCCACAATAAGTGCTGGCGTAATCGCAATAACAGGGCCCAAGTAAGGAACGACACTGGTACATGCTGCAGCAATGGCGAGAACGAGCGAATACTCCAGGCCAATGATCAAGTAACCGATGTAGAGCAGCGCCCCGATACAGATGCTAATGATGATTTGCCCGCGAATGTAGGAGCTAATTTGACGATTGGACTCATGCAATACGCGCCGTGTCTCGGGACGCAATGCAGTTGGGATGAACCACAAGATCACTTCCGAGAGCTTATGGCCATCCTTGAGCAAATAAAACAGGACGAAGGGCACAGTAACGATTGCCAAAATAAGTTCGGTAACTGCACCTAGCCATCCGCCAAGATGTTGCCATGTATTCGTCAGTACAGACGTAACACGGCGGGTCAGTTCATCGGTAAGATCCATTTGGTTAAGGCCAGTTGCCTGCTCCAGTTGGTTAAAGAAATCGCTGCCGATCCATTCGCGAAACTGCACTTCCATTTGATCGCTGTAGGATGGGAAGTTTGTAACCAAGCTCGTAATTTGCTGGCGAATGAGCGGGATGACGGCCAATATGACCAGCGCGATGACCGCGATAATTACAATATACACTAGCAGGATGGCATACACGCGCTTAAGCCGCAGCTTCACGAGCCAATCGACAATCGGCTTTAACAAGTAATAGACGACCCCTGTGAGCAGCAGCGGGAGCAGGACGGTTTTGGCTAACACGATGAACGGCGTAAAAATAAATGAAATGCGGCTAAGGACGAGTATATTGATGCCGATTAGGAGCAATACAAGCAAGCTAAGAACAAATCGATTGTTCAAGAACAAAAATCGGAATCGATTCGACCATGAACGGGTAGGCAAACTAATGTCCTCCTTCTTAATGATGAGTGATGAGCGTTGGATACAGGAATATACTAGTAGCTTATCCTTATGACGGATGTTTGAATCTCATGAAATAGAATGAACCATTCATGGACACGTTATAGGCAAGAGGAGGGATGCCAGATGGCGCGCAATAAAGAAAAGTCGTTTCAAGGCAAACAGCAAGCGATGAAGGTTAATGCCCGGGAAGCTGAGAACAATACGGCTGCATCAACAGCAGACAATCGCAACCAAAAAGGCCACATACCGAACAGCCCGTCTACCGGTTAGCAAAATGCAGAAAAGGACATTCCCGCTACGATGCCGGAATGTCCTTTTTGTATTCAAGATCGGCCGTGCGCGAAAGCGCCATCCGCTGCTCGCAATTAACCTGCCGTGACATGCTCTTCGCATTCGCTGGAGCAGAAGCCGTGATGTTCTTCAAGGCAGTCGTCGCATACGATGTGCTGCTTGTGGCAGCTATCGTCTACACAGTTAATGAACGTTTCAGCAGGGCTGTCGCAATGGTGGCAACGGCCTACGACGACTTGCTCATCAGTCCGGTTGATCGGAACCGATATCCGTTCGTCGAATACATAACATTTGCCATCGAACAGCCGGCCCTGTACTTCTGGATCTTTGCCGTAGGTGACGATGCCGCCGTCAAGCTGGTACACGTTTTTGAAGCCTTCGTCCATAAGCACGCCCGTAAGTTTCTCACAGCGAATGCCGCCGGTGCAATAGGTCAAAATCGGGCGGTCCTTAAACTCGCTCATGTTCTGGCGAATCCATTCCGGGAATTCCTTGAACGTTTCAACGTCCGGCTTAATCGCACCGCGGAAGTGCCCGAGGTCGAACTCGTAGTCGTTGCGTCCATCGAGTACGATAACATCGTCACGCTGCAAATATTCATGGAATTCCACAGGGGAGAGATGCTGGCCCGTGTACGTATTCGGGTCAAGCTCTTTCTCATAACGGAGCGTTACGAGCTCTTTTTTATAGCGAACGAACATTTTGCCAAATACATGCCCCTCCACTTCATCGATCTTAAACACCATCGTTGCGAATAGCGGATTTGCATGCATGTGCTTCATATATTGCTCAGTCTGTTCCACAGTACCGGAAACCGTGCCGTTAATTCCTTCCGATGCAATGAGAATGCGGCCTTTGAGGCCCAGTTCCTTACAGTAGGCGAGATGTTCAGCGGCGTAGAGCTCTGGCTCAGGAATGGTGACGTATTGGTAGTAGAGCAGAACTTGATAAGCAGACTTGTCAGACATGTTGTATCGTTCCTTTCCTATTTCCTGTATAAATGGAAGCGGCAGAGCGCTTAAAACTGTCTCTACCGCTTTATCTGTCATTTCAAACCTAATAGTATATCTTAATTGCTCGGCCGTCATCTGTCAAATACACCCGAATGGTTGGCCCATAGCAGCTTCATCCGGTACACTTGGTTTAGAAACTATTGGACGGGAGCTTATTATGAAAAGCCTTCTTGTCACGGGATACCGTGCTCACGAATTAAGCATATATGACCAGAAACATAAGGGCATCCCTTATATCAAAAAAGCGCTGGAATCTAAGCTCATTCCTTTAGTAGAGGAAGGCTTGGAATGGGTCATTACGTCGGGCCAATACGGCGTCGATTTATGGGCATGCGAGGTTGTGATCGAACTCAAGCGTACTTATCCGGGCCTGAAGCTGTCGATACTCGCGGCCTATCTCAACCCTGAGGAGAAGTGGAAGGAAGAGAAGCAAAACTATTATCGCGATATTTTGCGCGGGGTAGATTACTACGGGATCGTCAGCCAAAAGCCTTATGATGGCGTATGGCAGCTAACGGCACGCGATGATTTGTTGTTGCGCAAATCGGACGGCATTTTGTTGTTCTATGATGAGGACGCGGGGGAAGCAAGCCCCAAATTCATCAAGCAGCGTGCGTGGAAACGGCATGAGGATGACGGATACCGATTTATAACAATAACGGCTGAGGATGTTCAGTCGATTGCGGACGAGGAGAGCCGCGACCAGTTTGATTGACGGGTTGGGGCTAGTGGAATAGGAGGTTGGATAGATGAATACACATCATGAAATCGCATGGGCGACAGACTGGAAAGCTTATGCTGAAGTACATGCGGCGGCTTATCGGGAAGCTTATCGCGGCATCATGGATAGTGGCTACTTAGCTGCATATACGGCTGTTAATCGCGAGTCAGCGTATAAAGCGATGATTGAAGCTGGCGGCGAGAAGTCCGCGAGAGCGGCGATTTTGTCTGTGAATGGCCAGCCTGCGGGCTGCTTATTGATTGGCCCTTCGCATGATCCTGATTTAGGTGATTCGTATGGCGAGATTGAAGCAATCTATTTGCTCTCCGCCTGCAAAGGCCAAGGTTATGGAAAGCTGCTGCTCCGTTGGGGCATTGATCGGCTTATTGAGCAAGGCCATTCATTCCTATCGCTATGGGTATTAGAGGAAAACGAAGCTGCGCGTCGATTTTACGAGCGTGTTGGGTTCCAAGCAGATGGCGCAAGCCGAACGATCGAGCGAGGAAGAAAGCTGACACAGCTGCGATACATTCGTTCTAAATAAAACAAATTGACAGGCCTGTCGACGATCTGTTATCTTATTTGAAATTATAAAACGAAGAGGAGAGGGTAGAATTGGCACATTATTATATGGAACCATCCCGCACATTTAGCGAATTCCTTCTTATTCCTAACTTGACGCTGAAAAGCAGCACGCCTGCGAACGTATCGCTTAAGACCCCGATCACGAAGTTCAAAAAAGGCGAAGAGCCGGCTATCTCTCTGAATATACCGTTCTCATCGGCGGTCATGCAGTCTGTCTCGGACCATAACATGGCGACTGCACTGGCTAGATGCGGCGGTATTTCTTTTATTTTCGGTTCCCAATCGATCGAAGACCAAGCAGCGATGGTGCGCAAAGTAAAAGAATATAAAGCGGGCTTCGTCGTAAGCCGCTCGAACCTTAAACCTGAACAGACGCTGCAGGACGTGCTTGACCTCAAAGAAGAGAATGGCCATTCGACCGTTGCAATTACCGAGGACGGTACGTCGACAGGCAAGCTGCTCGGCATCGTCACTAGCCGCGACTATCGCCTTAGCCGGGATGGGCTGGACAAGCCTATTCATGAGTTTATGACACCTTTTGCATCGCTTATCTATGGCAAAGCGGGCATGTCACTTCCAGAGGCAAACAATCTGATTTGGGATAACAAGCTGAATTGTTTGCCGATCGTAGATGAGCAGCAGTATCTTCAACACCTCGTATTCCGTAAGGACTACGATTCGGATAAAGAAAATCCCCTTGGGCTGCTCGATGGGAACAAAAGTTATATCGTAGGCGCGGGCATTAATACGAAAGACTATTTGGAGCGCGTGCCAGCGCTGGTTGCAGCGGGCGTGGACGTTCTCGTTATCGACTCGTCGGACGGCTACAGCGAGTGGCAGTATGATACGGTTAAATGGGTGAAACAAAACTTCGACGTAAAAATCGGCGCAGGCAATGTTGTTGACCGTGAAGGTTTCTTATACTTGGTCGAATCCGGCGCAGACTTCGTGAAAGTTGGCATCGGCGGCGGCTCAATCTGTATTACACGTGAGCAAAAAGGGATCGGCAGGGGCCAAGCCTCTGCGATTATCGAGGTGGCGGAAGCGCGCCAGCAATATTTTGAGGAGACGGGCATTTATGTGCCAATTTGCTCCGATGGCGGCATCGTACATGATTACCACATCACGCTGGCGCTAGCAATGGGTGCGGACTTCGTCATGATGGGCCGTTATTTCGCACGGTTTGATGAGAGCCCGACGAAGAAGCTCAAGGTCGGCAATAATTTCGTAAAAGAGTTCTGGGGCGAAGGCTCCAACCGCGCTCGGAACTGGCAACGTTATGACACGGGCGGCAAGTCTGGCCTCGTATTCGAGGAAGGTGTCGATTCGTACGTGCCGTATGCAGGAACCTTGAAGGAAAACATGGACAAAACGATTAGCAAAATCAAATCTACGATGTGTAACTGCGGCTCGTTATCGATTGAAGAGCTGCAACGTACGGCACGGATCACGCTTGTCTCGGCGACAAGCTTGGTTGAAGGCGGAGCCCATGACGTTATGCTGAAGGACAGCACAATGTCTGGCGAATAAGCAATATTTTATGGCAAGCTGCCCATGTTGCGTTCATTTTAGAACCTCATGGGCGGCTTTTATTTGGTTATCGGCGTTACCGTATGGTATCATTATTGAAAACGCTCAAAGAAAGTGAACGTGAAGTACATATTTGGAGGGGTTTGTCATTACTAACGTCGTATCGAATGATGCTATGGCTATGCTGGAGAAAACAAGCCGGACCTTTTATATTCCGATCAGCCGGCTGGTGCCTGGCCTTAAGGAGGCAGTAACGTCGGGTTATCTCTGTATGCGAGCGATTGATGAGATCGAGGATCATGAAGAGATGGATGAGGCGCTCAAGAGCGAGTTGCTAAGCGGCATTCAGTATGCGCTGGAATCGGACAATCCGCTTGAGCAGACGGATAAGCTGCTAGCTCCTCACATGGATGTGCTGCCTGCTGTTACGATGCAATTGACTGATTGGCTCAAGCTTTGCCCTCCTACAGCTACTCCGATTGTGTACCGCTACACAGCGATGATGTCACAGCAGATGGCGGAGTGGGTGCATACGGGATGGAGCATTAAGACAGAAGAGGACCTCGACCGCTACACGTATAGCGTTGCTGGCATGGTAGGGGAGATGCTGTCGGAGATGTGGCAGTGGTTTGACGGAACGAATTCGGATATGAAGAAAGCGGTCGCGTTCGGCAGAGGGCTGCAAGCGGTTAATATTATGCGTAACCGGGATGAGGACCTTAAGCGTGGCGTTGATTTCTTCCCTGAAGGCTGGAGCTTCAAGGACATGCTGCAATATACGAAGCGTAACCTGAAGGTAGCGGACGACTATATCGCGGAGCTGAAGGATGGCCCGGCTACAACCTTCTGCAAAATCCCATTGGCGCTTGCACATGCAACGACGAAGCTGCTCTCGGCAGGCGGCAACAAGCTCACTCGCGCAGCTGTGTTGAAAATTGTAGGCCAATTTAACTAGTGTCGGCGGAATAGGGCATGTATTTGTGCCCTATATGCCTACCGGTGCGTTATCTGGCCGAATAGGGCATATTTTGGCATGCCATCGAGATTTCTTCGACTGCAAGAAGGCTGCAACAATGCAGCCTTCTTTTTTATTTCATCAAATCCATTTACATTTCTATAAATATAGATATAATAACGTTATGGATATTTTATCGATCATTAAGGCTTTATCCAACGAGAGCCGGTATAGCATCCTTCAGTATTTGAAACAGCCAGAAAAGCATTTCCCACTTCAAATTCATCTGCAAGAAGAAGATGATTTTGCTGGGGGAGTATGTGTAGGAGCGATTGCTGAGAAGGCAGGCTTAGCACAGTCCGTCGTATCGGGGTATCTTGTGAAGCTCCAACAGGCGGGGCTGCTGGAATGCCGCCGAATCGGGCAATGGACGTACTACAGGCGGAATGAAGCGGGCATTTTATCGTTTATCGAGCAATTTAAGGATGAACTATAACCGAGAGGACCTCTAATCAGGCAATGCCAACAGGAGCTTAGGCTCCCTTTCTTTACGGATTTACATCTATTTTTATATATATCTAGATAAATAGAAGAGTGGAGGAATTCTAATGACTAACCAACAACCATCCAATGCTGTATATGCTACGCAAGTCGCACCTTTATTCAAGCCGTTCTCGTTGGGCAAGCTTGAGTTGCGCAACCGTGTCGTGATGGCGCCTATGACACGATCATTCTCGCCTAATGGCGTGCCTGGATCTGACGTTGCAGCCTACTATCGCCGCCGTGCAGAGAATGGGGTTGGACTAATCGTCACAGAGGGTACGCTGATTGGGCATCCCGCAGCGACGGATGACCCGAACGTGCCGAATTTCCACGGCGAAGCGGCATTGAACGGCTGGGCAGAAGTTGTCAAGCAGGTGCATGAGGCTGGCGGCCGCATCATCCCGCAAATTTGGCATGTCGGAATGGTGCGTAAGGTCGGCAGCCAGCCGAACCCTGAAGCGCTTCCAATTGGCCCATCGGGGCTGGATTTACAAGGGAATAAGGTCACTGAACCGATGGCGAAAGATGAGATCGCGAAGGTCGTAGCTGCTTACGCACAAGCTGCTGCAGATGCAAAACGCATTGGCTTTGACGGTGTCGAGATTCATGGTGCGCATGGGTACCTCATTGACCAGTTTCTGTGGGAGGAGACAAACCAGCGCGATGACGAGTATGGCGGCAGCTTGGAGAAACGTGCTCGTTTTGCAGTAGAGGTTGTTGCTGCTGTCCGCGAAGCAGTCGGACCTGAATTCCCAATCGTGCTGCGCCTTTCCCAGTGGAAATCTTCGTCGTATACAGCTAAGCTTGCCAATACGCCAGAAGAGCTTGAGATCCTGCTGACGCTGCTTGTTAAAGCCGGAGTAGATATTTTCCACAGCTCGACTCGGCGCTTCTGGGAACCGGAATTTGAAGGTTCTGAGCTTAATTTTGCCGGCTGGGCGAAAAAACTGACAGGCAAACCAGTAATAACCGTCGGCTCGGTTGGCCTCGACGGCGATTTTACAAGCCTGTTCACAGAAGGAAAAGGGGCAGGAAATGCTAGCCTGGATGGACTGATTGACCGTCTAGAACGTGAAGAATTTGATCTTGTGGCTGTTGGCCGTGCATTGCTCGTTGATCCTGCGTGGGCAAACAAAATTCAAGCGGGACGCTTTGATGAGCTTATTCCATTCACACCGAAAGCGCTGAGCAGCCTCAGTTAATCGTTCGCACTCTTTACTATCACCTGTATGGGTTGCCTCTAGCCGCTAAGGCTTAGGGGCAACCTTTTTTTGATTAAGCCTTACCCAAACGCATTTTTTGGATTTCAGATTTCGCTGGAAATAAGTGAAAAGGCCAATATTGCGCATATGGTCGAGAAAATCGAAGATACTAAGAGAGAATGAGTTATGTAAGCGTTTCTTTCATGCTTTTCCTTGGACACAACCCTGATTTTTAAACCGAATTGTCGCTTTACAGTGTCTCCTCAGCAGGAGTATGATTCAATTCGTAGATTCCTGTATCGCTGAATTCTGCTAGAACAGAAACGGGGGAACCATCGAGACTAACGTTATCAGCTGATTGATTGCTGAATGAGTCTCAGGGGTGAATTGCTCGCAATATGAGCATAGGGCTACTTCAAAGCCCGAATCCGACAGCTAACCTCGTAAGCGTACTGAAGAGGAACTTAACGCTGCCTTCATTTTATTTGAGGAGCCGTGGGAAAGTTCTGCTTTCCTGCGGCTTCTTTGTTGTGTTCATTTTACTGGAGAGGTCTTGATGAAACGATGTACAGCAGGTTCAAACGGCTAGTCATTGGTCGCCCGATGAAAAGTTCAGAAATTGAAGGGGAAAAGCTTGGGAAGCTGAAGGCGCTGGCCGTCTTGTCGTCGGATGCCTTATCATCCGTCGCGTACGGTACCGAGCAAATTCTTATCGTATTAATGGCAGCGGGGTTTGCGGCGCTGTGGTACTCGATTCCGATCTCACTTGCAGTATTGGGTTTGCTGCTCATTTTGATTTTGTCCTATCGGCAAACGATTTTCGCCTATCCATCCGGGGGCGGCGCTTATATCGTCGCCAAAAACAACTTAGGCGTATCAACGGGCTTGCTTGCAGGGGGATCGCTGTTAGTCGATTACATTCTTACGGTAGCGGTTAGCTCGTCAGCAGGAACGGATGCTATAACATCGGCGTTTCCTTCGCTCCATGACCATCGGGTGCTCATTGCCATCACGATGATCTTGTTCCTTACGATTATGAACTTGCGCGGGGTAGGGGAATCTGCTTCTGTGTTAGCAATACCGGTGTATGTGTTTGTTGGCGCGATTTTCGTGCTAATCATCTCTGGGATCATTAAATATGCAACAGGCGGTGCGCATGCGCAAATCCCAGAGATGGGCTCCGCAGTATCGAATATTAGTTTGTTCCTGCTTCTCAAAGCGTTCAGTTCCGGCTGTTCGGCGCTTACCGGTGTGGAAGCAGTATCTAATGCCATTCCGAACTTTAAGAAGCCAGCGGAACGTAATGCTGCCGCAACGCTTATGTTGATGGGCGGAATACTTGGCGCGATGTTTATTGGAATTAGCTTGCTCGCTTATTGGTATGGCATTAAACCAAATCCGAAAGAAACGGTCGTCTCCCAAATTGCAGATGCGACATTCGGACGAGGCATCTTGTATTACGTGATTCAAGGCATTACCGCATTAATCTTATTCCTTGCAGCGAACACTGCATATTCGGCTTTCCCGCTTCTTGCATTTATGCTCGCGAAGGACAAATATATGCCGCATGCATTCAAAGTGCGCGGTGACCGCTTAGGCTTCTCGAACGGCATTATTTTCTTGGGCGTGTTGTCAGCTATCCTCGTAATTGTGTTTCATGGGGATACGGAAAGCTTAATTCCACTGTATGCAGTAGGCGTGTTCATCCCGTTCACGTTGTCCCAGCTTGGGATGATGGTACGATGGGTGAAGCTGAAGCCTAGCGGCTGGGTATTGAAATTTATCATCAATACAATTGGCATGCTGACGACGCTTTCCATTACGCTCATCTTTATTTTTACGAAGTTCAGCCAGGTGTGGATGGTGTTCATCTTCCTTCCGATCGTGATGTACCTGTTCTATAGCATTTATCGGCATTACATGAATACGGCGGAGCAGCTGCGCATTAACCCGCAAGAAGAGCGCCCGGTGCTCAAGGGAAGCACAATCGTCGTTCCTGTCGCTGGCATAACGCGAGTCGTGAATAATTCACTAAGCTACGCCAAGTCGCTCACCGATAACGTCGTTGCTGTTTACGTAGGATTTGATGATGAAGAGATCGAACGGATGGAGAAGAAGTGGGAAGAATGGAATCCTGGCGTTCGGCTGATTGTCCTGCGTTCAAGCTATAGAAGCATTATTCGTCCGATCGTTCGGTTCATTGAGACCGTCGAGTGGCGGGCTTCCGAAACCGACCATATTACTGTTCTAATCCCGCAATTTATTACGAAGCATTGGTGGCATTATATCCTTCATAACCAATCGGGGCTCATGCTTCGCGCTTACTTGATTAACCAGAAGAACGTCGTTATTACGACCGTGCCTTATCACCTCAAAAAATAACATGAAGAGGCCTTCTCATTCGCCATCTCGTATTGGTTGAAGGGATGGCCTCTTATCATTTGTTCATATCAATATGCTCATATCAATCGGCTGAGTATTGCTTCGATGGCCGCCGTAGCGCGAAACGGATGGCCTATGGCGCGCAACACATAAAGCGTTACACCAAGCACAGACAATGAAACGAAGACTGCCATTTCTTTCTTGGATGGCGATTGTCCAGCGTAATAAATGAAAGATATGGCGAGCAGCACTATACTAAATCCAAGCGCCAGCATTAGGTGCGCCTCTTGGGCGTAAGCAAGTATACGAGAATCAGCAGAAACGGAAGCATTACGCCAAAGATCGAATTATGAAGGAGCGTATAGTGTGTAATCCATTCGATATTTTCGATAAAATTCGGATGCATGTCGAGTGCCATAGCTGAGACGATCACGGAAAGCGGTATTGCGATTTTGCCGCGATCCGCCATTTTGAACAGGTGGGACATACCCAGTACGGCGCAATAAAAGTTCAAAGCAAGTTTAATGAACACGAATACAAGCCAACCGATGGAGATCACTGCTTCCAAGTGTTCAAGGAAGGGACTAATCTCGAGTTCCTGTGCCATTTTATATAGCGGATATGTATTATGGGAAGCACGCGACACGCCGAGTACGCCAATGATGATAAATGTAATAAACGACAAGAGGATAGCAGCTAGGATGGATCCATTCAAATAAGCGGATACTGCCTTCTGCTTCACAAACGGAAAGAGCATCATTAAGGTAAAGCCGTCCATGTAGGGAAATGCGATCATGGAACTTGACTTGAAAAATAACCCGTTCCAGTCGATCGGCATGACGGGTGTGAAATGGGACCAATCCCATGTCTTGATGGATAATAAAAAGAAGATGACAAAGGAAATGAGCAAAATCGGCATAAAAAATTCCGTCGTTCTGGCAATCGACGCGATTCCTTTAATCGTGGCATACACAGCTACCACGAGAAAGCACGCTCCGAATACTAACTCATTCGTATGCGTGAGCAATGTAATGCTCATGAAATCATTCAGATTATTAATGACCCACGCGCTGATGAGCAGCGATTGTAAAATGATTAATGATCCGGCAATTGTCCCCATGAATTTGCCTAGTAGGCTATGGCAGATTTGAATGAGATTCTGTTTGGGGAACTTAACTGTCAAATAGACCCATAGCAGGGAGCTTCCTATTCCGACAATGCCTGTCCAAAGAGGGATTAACCACCCATACTGCTTTGCGTTGCCGATCAGGGCGGGAGGAAGCAGGAAGAAGGAAGTGCTCATCGTGGAGAACAGGACGAGCAAATAAAACTGGCGAGTTGAAATAGTTGCTTGCTCCACGATTACTTTCCTCCCTTATACGGTGTCAGCAAAGTGCCTGTTTTGATGATAGACGAGTGAACCGTTACGGAGACGTCTGTTTCCATCCACGCGACGGGATTCGATTTCAATGTTGCCCATTTTGGGTTTATCCGCTTCGCAATTCGGTCTTGGATGCCTAGCAGATCCCACTGTTTCTCATTAGCGAGTTTAATCAATTTAATGGACTGGTCTTCCATTTTTTTATCGAACATCGCTTCTAACCGACGCAAGGTTTTGGAATCAAGCTTTTCCTCTTGGTCAATCGTGACGAGTTCTAAACTCGGCTTAATTCGAATGTCCAACTTGGGTTGCCCATGCTGCAGGAATAATTGATAATCCGTTTTTGGTTTGCCTATCATTTGAATCTGTGCAGATTCGCTTTCGTTCCATTTGAGATCTTGGAGTAGTGATTTGTTCGTTCCCAATAGAAAAAATAGCGTCGACAGTTGAGGTGCTTTCAGTTCGCCAATCGCATGCGCTTGTTTTATAATGGACGCCCCGACGTATTGGAAGTTTCCGCGATTCCCTTCGATTGTCTGAAACCTTTTGGTTGTCATGAAAGGCTCTTGGTCTGTTAGTTTAATCATGGAAATATAGGCAAGTTGTTCATTTTCGAAGTTTTCTAATAACGTTTTCAAATTGGACTTGTTATCAGATTGCCCCGTTACTTCATATTGCAGCTTTTGAATGCTCCTTAATTCCTTGCCCGGATTCGTCTCCATCGGTACATATGTGTTCATAATGTCCTTTATTGGGCTTTTTGTCACATAGATGGAAGTTGCCATGCGCCGCCTCGGATCGCTTTCTAAAAAATTCAACAAATCACCAATTCCATGCTTCGCAAGCCGTTCTGAAACGATGTAAGCTTGAAAGTGGTTAATAAACAGCTTTCGCGACAACGTCTGTGTCGCCAAGCGCGTAAACTCTGGCCATGACTTTCCTCTGAACTCAAACGTAAACAGTGGAGAACGAAAACTGCCGGTTTTCGATCCGGCAACGCCATTCGGATTTAACACCTGATAATAAGCTTGATAGGTTCCATCCTCATTCAAATCAACGCCAACCATATCAACAAGCGCTAAATCATTAAGCTCGTTATAATCTTTGCAGCCCTGCAGGGAGCAGATTGCAAAGAGCGTAAACATCAGCAGTAAACCGCGTGCCATTCGAGCCATTCGATTCATGAGTAATTACCTCTCATTTTTTCATTTTATACCATGGCGCTCGGAACAACGTGTCTTTGAATCGAGCCGGAATGACTGGGGCGATAGGGGAGAGGTAAGGCTCGCCTGTCGTTTTGATTGAAACAAGATGTACAACTAATAGCAGGGTGCCGCAGAATACGCCGAACAGCCCGAGGCAAACCGCCAAAAACATGTAAATAAACTGGACGATGCGTTGGCCCATTCCAAAACTAAAAGATGGGGAAACAAAATTAGCGATGGCTGTGATGCCGACAACAATCACCATTGCGGCCGACACTAATCCTGCTTCGACCGCAGCTTGGCCTAGCACGACAGCCCCTACGATGGAGATTGCTTGTCCCGTCACTGTGGGCATTCGAATCCCCGCTTCCCGCAGAAGTTCGAACATTACGAGCATAATTAACGCTTCGACCAAGGATGGAAAAGGAACGCCTTCCCGCTGTGCAGAGAGGTTAATTAACAGGGAGGAAGGAATGATTTCTTGCCTATAATTGGTCAAAGCGATATAGAGGCAAGGGGTGTACACCGAGATCAAAAACGATATAAAACGCAACCAACGAAAAATCGTCGCATACATGGATCGCTGATAGTAATCTTCTGCACTGACGAAAAACTGAAAAAATGTCACTGGTGCAATGAGGCAATAAGGCGTACCGTTGGTTAATATTGCAATTTTGCCTTCTGCCAAATGCGCGCTAACGACATCAGGGCGTTCGGTGTTAAGAAGGCGTGGAAAAGGGGTGATCTCGCGTTCCTCTATCCATTCTTCGATATTCGTACTTTCGAAAATCGCATCGGTTTGGATAGAAAGGAGCCGATCCCGGTACGTTTGAATTCTCGCTTCAGATGCTTTGCCTTTCATGTATATGAGAAATACTTTAGTTCTGGTAAGTTGTCCAATCTCAAAACTTTCGAATGTAAGTTCGGGCGATTTCACTCGATTCCTAATAAGGGACACGTTCGTTAAAATATCTTCATTAAAGCCTTCTGCAGGGCCCCTGACTGTCTTCTCAGACTTGGGTTCTCCAATTGTCCGATGCTTAAACTTGGCCACATCACAAATATAGGCTTCGTGATGGGATGCAAGAAGAATAATGCACTGGCCATCTGTTAGGCTAACAATAAGCTTTTCAGGCGTTGATTCCACGGTAAAGGGGACACCTGATAGCCGGTCACGCACTTTTGCTATTTTGTAATCAGAGCTCCAGTCATGTTCAAAATGAAGGTCCAGCAGTGGAAGCAACATGAATTTCTGTATTTGGTCTTTATCCGCTAACGTATCCAAGTAAGCACATACGACCATGACGTCGGCATCGATGTGAAACTGATGGCATTTGTAGTCAGGCTGCAATGCCATGTTTTGTTGTGATGCAAGCTGATACTTTTCAAGTAATGTCATTGCAGTCCCCCCTCGCCAATTGTTCTTAACATTCCCATTCATTTCCTCGTTATGCGTTGTGATGATGAAGAAACCCGCTGTCCTTGTAGGAAGCGGGATTCAATACAAGCGAGATGCCACATTAGTCTCGGCCTGCCAAATATAGCAATTTGGCAATGTGATGGGGCTCAGTCTTAGCTGTCGTCATATGGTCGCCGTGGCCTTTAATTAATCGGAACAGCCCTAAGCGGCTGGACATTCTCGGATGCCAGCTATAATCGGGGCCATATTGCGGCAAAACCGCATCTTCCGTCAAGTAAACATAGCTGCGCGGCATCGTCAGCGTATAGAACTTCGATAGATCAAGCTTCTCATATAAGGGACCTGCTGGTTCAGGTGAAATCCGGTCATACAAGTATTTTGCCTGCTCGAATGATGCGAGATTTACGAAAGTATCCCGAAAAAGCGGGAATGGCAGCATAATCGTATTATTGCCAGAGTTTTTTCGAATCTGGTCGAATGCCTGCTGGGCAGCTGGCGGCACTTCCTCGAAAGCACTTTCGCCATTGTTTAAGACAAAAGCGTTCCAGAACACAAGCCGTTTGATCCGGTCAGGGACGAGCTCAGCGGCCTTCTGCACGACTGTACCGCCAAAGCTGTGAGCGACCAGGACGACATCCCGCAATTGATGCTGGATGATATAGTCAGCGATCGCTTGGCTTTGCATAGCATGCGTCACGTTCTTGTTCAGGTCGCTGCCATGGCCAGGGTATTCCGGCGCATGGACGATATGTCCCATACGCTGCAAGTGCGCTGCTATTCCATCCCAGAAGCTCGCATCTGCCCATGCGCCATGCACAAGGACGAACGTGAGAGGATGAATATTGAAATGATGGAGATTCATCGTGTTAAAATCCTTTCCATTCGTGATAAGCTACCATATGCCTAATGCAGCCAAATGGGAAATAAAAGTTGCAGCTAAGGCTGTCCTTGTTGTAGGATGAGGGACAAGGAATAGGGTGAGGAGAGAATTGAGATGAAAATCAATGTGGAACCCGCTGTGGCACAGTGGTATATAGACGAAATGGGGCTCAAGCACGGCGATCAGCTGCATATTTTCGTCCGGCTAGGCGGTTGTGGCAGCGTGCAGCCTGGCATGTCGCTTGGCATAACAAAGGAGCCATCGGAGGCGCCCCGCTTGAAGCAGGTGAGCGAAGGCATCGAATTTTATATGCTGGAGGACCAGCTCTGGTATTTGGAAAATAAGAGCCTGTCTCTGCAGTTTAATGAGAAGGAAGAAGGCGTCGGATTTTACGTTTCTTAGTATAATAAGCACTCATTAGAGGCATGTAGGGGATATTTCCGTATATGCCTATTTTTATTGGGGAAAATAAATAGTTTACATAATATAAGTTATGTAAATAATTGAAGTTCGAGGCGCATGATGAAGTTATACGGACACGTCTTGCAATCATATAGATTGGGTAAGCGCGGGTATCGTCGAACCTTGTCCTATTGCATGAAGCAGCATGACTTACGACGGGCTTGAGGGGGGAGGAGGTTGCGATTCCAACTAGCCGAAGAAGTGGAGATGACGCGTTCGGTTCTACGGGAGTTTGCACGGGAGAAGGTTGCTTTAGGTGCGATTGCACGGGATGAGGCGCAGGCTTTGGATTTTACTATTTTTCGTCAAATGGGGGAGCTCGGCCTAACGGGGATCTTATTCCCTGAACGGTACGGAGGCGCAGGCGGTGACACGATTACCTATACGGCAGTACTGGAAGAGCTAGCTAAAGTATGTGCGTCAACTGCTGCAATTTTGGCGATGCATACGGCATATGCAGCGTGGCCGATTTATCAATTCGGGAATAGCCGTTTACGCGAGGAAATGCTCGTGCCTTTAGCACAAGGAACGCAGCTTGGCGGTGCAGGCTTAGCGAACGTATCCCAAAGAATGGAGGATGGGGCATTAGCTAAGCCGCTACTTGCAGATGAACGTGAGGGGCATATTCGATTGCAAGGCACGCATCCTTTGGTTTTGTTCGGCGGCCATGCTGATGTCTATGTTTTAGCTGCCCGTCTGGCTAGCACTGGAAAGACGAATGTGTTTGTGCTGCTTAATGGAACAGCTGGCCTGCAAGTCAATCCACCGATGTCGAAATTAGGCTTGCGGTCCATGCCGATGTCGGCTGTGGTATTGCAGGGCTGCGAGATTCCAATCGAGCAACGCTTAGGGAAATCAAGCCGTGGTCCAACTGGCGCAACCTCGAAGATGGCCTTGCTAGGGCAGTTAAGTGCCGCTGCCATATCAGTTGGCATCGCCCAAGGCGCATTAGAGGAAGCAGCCGCGTATGCGAAGGCTCGCAAACAGTTTGGCGTTACGATAAGCCGCCAGCAAGGGATCTTATTTAAGCTGGCTGATATGTCGGTTCGTACCGACGCTGCACGGCTGCTCGTTTATGACGCCGCATGGCGCTTGGATACGGGGTTAGAGGCAGTTCGAGCTTGCGCTATCGCTCGCCGTTATGCAGCGGAAGCCGCTGTAGCGGTTACGACAGAAGCGGTGCAGGTGCTGGGCGGTTATGGATACATGAGGGAATATCAGTTGGAACGGTACATGAGGGACGCTAAATGTATGGAATCAGAATTAGGGCTTGGTGGCATGGTTGTGAATGAGGATGCACGTATCTTGTCACAGTAGGAGGCGGCGCCATGCGGCGTTCAGTCATTGTTGGCGGTGCGCGGACAGCATTCGGCAAATTCGGCGGTGTGTTTGCGCAGGTAAGCGCAGCTGAATTAGGCGCTGCTGCTATACGTGGCGCGATAGCGAATAGCGGCGCAGATGCGGCGCGGATCGAGCATGCCATAATGGGCATGGTGCTCCAAGGGGGAGCTGGCCAGATCCCATCGCGGCAAGCAGCTAGGTTGGCCGGGCTTGGATGGAATGTCCCAACGGAAACGGTGAACAAAGTATGCGCTTCGGGCCTGAGAGCCATATCGCTTGCGGATTCCATGATTCGAAGCGGTGACGTCGGCATCGTAGCCGCTGGCGGAATGGAAAGCATGAGCAGCGCGCCTTTTGCAGTGCCAACCGCTCGCTGGGGAGCTCGAATGGGCAACGTGGCTTTAACGGATCTCATGCTGCATGACGGGCTCTTGTGCGCATTTGATCATGTACCTATGGCTGAGCATGGGAACCGAGCTGCGATCAAGCATGGGATCAGCCGAGAGGAACAGGATGATTGGGCACTCCGGAGCCATTCGTTGGCTGTTGCAGCTGGTTGGCAGGGCAAGTTCGCCGATGAGATCACCGCGTTCGAATCGGTTAAGGGAAAGGTTGTCTCCGATGAATGCCCGCGGCCAGACACTAGCAAACTTAAGCTGGCAAAGCTGCTCCCCATTCATGATGCGAACGGTACAGGCACGATTACAGCAGGCAATGCACCGGGCGTGAATGATGGAGCAGCAGCGGTTATCGTCATGTCACGGGAAGCTGCGATGCAGGAAGGGCTTGCTCCGCTAGCTGAGATTGTCGGCCACGCGGCGATTGGCGCAAAGCCGCATGAACTTGCTGAAGCGCCTGGCTTTGCCATTCGAAAGCTGCTGCAGCAGACTGGAATTGACTTAACTTCGATCGAGCTGTTTGAAGTGAATGAAGCTTTCGCAGCCGTCGTGCTGACCTGTGGGAGAATGCTTCAGTGGGATGAAGAACGGGTCAATGTCAAGGGCGGGGCAATCGCATTAGGCCATCCGATTGGCGCGAGCGGCGCCCGAATCGTATTGACGCTCATCCATGAGCTTAAGCGAAGGGGCGGGGGCTTGGGCATTGCCGCAATATGCAGCGGAGGCGGGCAAGGGGATGCAATGTTGCTTCGCGTGGATGGATGAATGCCACGAGATGAGGTGAACACAATGCCGGTTCAAGCCGTGTCGGTTATAGGCGCTGGACAGATGGGCAGCGGGATTGCCCAGACGCTGCTGCAGCACGGATTTGCCGTGACGCTGTATGACATTCAACAAGCTGCGGTGATGCGCGGATGCGCAACGATTGAAGCGGCATTCAACCGACAAGTGGAGAAAAGCCGTGTCACGCAGGCGCAGCGAGAGGAGTGGCTGGCGCGATTGGCCGCCGCCACGCGACTGGAAGATGTTGCTGGCAGCGATGTAGTAATCGAAGCTGCGCCTGAGCATTTGGAGACGAAAACCTCGTTGTTCCAGTCGCTTGATCGAATCTGCCAGCCGCAAACAATCCTTGCTTCTAACACTTCCTCCATCTCAATCACAACGATTGCATCTGTGACACAGCGGCCTAGCCAGGTGATCGGCATGCATTTTATGAATCCGGTACCGGTCATGCCGTTGGTTGAAATTATTCGTGGATTAGGAACGTCGGATGTGACTTGTGCAACGATTGCGGACCTAACACAGCAGCTCGGCAAAACGCCAGTCGAGGTGCGCGATTTCCCCGGCTTCGTATCGAATCGCCTGTTGATGCCGATGATCAACGAAGCGGTTTATGCCGTATATGAGGGCATCGCTTCCCCTGAGGCGGTCGATCAAGTGATGAAGCTGGGGATGAACCATCCGATGGGGCCATTAGCGCTAGCCGACCTGATCGGGCTAGATACATGCTTGGCAATCATGGAGACGCTTCATGCAGGCTTCGGCGATAGCAAGTACCGTCCTTGCCCGCTGCTTCGCCAATATGTGTCGGCTGGCTGGCATGGGCGCAAGAGCGGCAAAGGTTTCTATGTTTACAAAGGACGGAGGTAGGCCGCTCATAAGAAAGTGAGGTGCGGCAATGGAGCTCCGGTTCACAGATGGGCAAGAGGCGATTCGGCAAAAGGCGCGGCAGTTCGCCGTTGAGGAAATTACACCTCTCATTCCTCATATGGAGGAGGATGGCGACTCATCATTCCCGGCAGAGCTGGCCAAACGAATGGCGGAATTGGATTTAATGGGCATTCCAATTCCGAAGCAATGGGGCGGCGCGGGCAATGATTTTATCTCCTATATAGCAGCCATCAATGAAATATCGCGTGTGAGCGCGGCAGTCGGCGTTATTTTGTCCGTGCATACATCGGTTGGAACGCTCCCGATTTTATATTACGGCACAGAACAGCAGCGTATCGGCTATGTCAGCAAGCTTGCAAGCGGCCAATGGCTAGGCGCATTTGCGCTCACAGAGCCGCAAGCCGGTTCAGACGCTGCATCCATTCGTACGCGGGCGGTTAAATCTGGCAGCCAATACGTGCTGAATGGGACCAAAATGTTCATTACGAATGCAGGCGCAGCAGATCTGTACATCACGTTCGCCGTAACTGATCCTGCGCAAGGCCCGGGCGGCATTACTGCGTTTTTGCTAGAACGCGGGGCACAGGGGCTAACCATTGGCAAGAAGGAGAAAAAAATGGGGCTGCATGGCTCCAATACATGCGAGTTAACGTTCGAGGATGTGCACATTCCTGCTTCCCAGCGGCTAGGCGAAGAAGGGCAAGGGTTCGCGATTGCAAAAGGCTCGCTCGACGGCGGCCGGATCGGCATTGCTGCGCAGTCGCTTGGCATTGCAGAAGCAGCGCTGCAGCTGCTTCATTCCGGGCTGGCAATCCCGCCGCGCAACAAACAGGCGAATTCGCCGATTCGGGGACGCATTCGATCCAGCGCCGATGCCGTGAGAGTGGCAGCGCTCACCGCACAAGTTGAAGCGGCGCGGCTATTGGTTTATCGGGCTGCCTATATGCGCCAAGAAGGGCAGCCCTGTACGCGAGAGTCGTCGGCTGCGAAATTATTCGCGTCGGATACGGCGGTCGAAGTGGCTGGAGCAGCAGTACGATGGCTTGGGCGTGCAGGATATTCGAAGCTTGAGCCAGCGGAGCGCTTGTTCCGCGATGCGAAGGTGACGCAAATTTATGAGGGAACGAATGAAATTCATCGCATCGTTATCGGCAATCAACTGCTGAAGTAGGACGCCCGATGCGTTTGGGGTGGAGGGGAACGAATGCGACAAAGTGCTGGACAACGGCTGCGCCAAGCAGTCGAGGAGGAACGCCCGCTTCAAGTCGTTGGCGCGATTAATGCATATGCAGCAATTATTGCTGAGCATGCCGGATTTCGTGCGTTGTATATATCGGGAGCAGGCGTAGCGAATGCATCGTTTGGATTGCCGGATCTGGGCATTACGACTTTGAACGATTGTGTGGAAGAAGTGCGGAGATTAAGCAGTGTAACGGAGCTGCCTATTCTCGTGGATGCGGATACGGGGTTTGGCAGCTCATTTCAAATCGCCCGAACGATTCAGCAGATGGAACGTGCAGGCGCGGCGGGCGTTCATATCGAAGATCAAGTTGCGGCTAAGCGTTGTGGCCATCGCCCGAATAAAGCGATTGTCAGCCAAGCCGAGATGGTTGACCGTATCCGGTCAGCAGCCGACGCACGGCAGGATAGCCAATTTGTCATCATGGCCCGAACGGATGCACTCGCTGTAGAAGGGATCGATCATGCGATCGAACGGGCGTTAGCTTGCATCGAAGCAGGCGCCGATATGATTTTTCCTGAAGCGGTTACGAAGTTGGAGGATTATCGGGCATTCGTGGATGCCGTACAGGTTCCAGTGCTTGCGAACATTACGGAGTTCGGCTTAACGCCGCTGTTTACGGCAGAGGAGCTTGCTTCTGCAGGCGTTGGCTTAGCGCTTTATCCCTTATCTGCTTTTCGTGCGATGTCGGCTGCAGCTCTGCATGTTTATAAGGCGATTCGCGAAGAGGGGACCCAGCAGTCCGTTGTCGGCCAGATGCAGACAAGGTCCGAATTGTACGCATTCCTTCATTATCTCGATTATGAGCAGCGGCTCGATCGTTTGTTCGGCATGGAGAAGGGAGAGGAATAGATGGCGATCAAGAAGGCTGGAGGGTTGTCCGAAGTTGTAGCAGGCAAGACGGAGATTGCGACGGTTGGCAAAAAAGGGCGAAGCTTAACGTACCGTGGGTATACGATCGAGGATTTGGCTCAGTTTGCGTCCTTCGAAGAGACTGCATATTTGTTGCTGTATGGCAAGCTGCCTTGTGAGGCGGAGCTTGAAACCTATAAGGCAAAACTCACCAAGCTTCGGGGGTTGCCAGTTGGGTTACGCACTGTGCTTGAGCAGCTCCCGGCGCAAACGCATCCGATGGATGTGCTTCGAACCGGCGTTTCGGTGCTAGGCGCGTTCGAGCCCGAACGGGACCGGCAAGAAGTGCGTGACATTGCCGACCGGTTAATTGCCAGCGGCGCTTCCATGCTGCTGTACTGGAGCCATTATCATACGAAAGGCGTTCGAATCTCGACGGAGACGGACAACACGGGCATCGCAGGGCATTTTTTGCAGCTGCTGCACGGCCATAAGCCCAATGAGTTGCATGAAGAGGCGCTAGATATTTCCCTTACCTTGTATGCGGAGCATGAATTTAACGCATCTACTTTCGCCGCAAGGGTAACGGCTTCCACGATGTCAGATATTTACTCCGCTGTGACGACAGGGATAGGAACGTTGCGCGGGCCGCTGCACGGCGGAGCCAATGAGGCTGCAATGGAGCTTATTGATGCGTTCTCTAACCCCGATGAAGCTGAGATGGGCGTTCAGCAAATGCTGGTGCAAAAGAGGCTTATCATGGGCTTCGGCCATCGCGTCTACACGATATCCGACCCTCGCTCGGATATTATGAAAAGCATTTCCCGATCCTTGTCCCAGCAAGCGGACGATTGGAAGCTCTACCAAATCTCTGAGCGAATTGAGCAAGTGATGCAGCGCAAGAAAAAGCTGTTCCCGAATCTCGATTTCTATAGTGCGTCTGCTTACCGGCTGATGGGCATTCCGACCGCATTGTTTACGCCGATCTTCGTTATCGCTCGCATGAGCGGATGGATTGCCCATGTTATCGAGCAACGCGATAATAATCGGATTATCCGGCCGATCGCCGAGTATACGGGACCTGAGCAGCTGCCATGGGTTGCGATTGAAGGGCGCTCCTAATGTCTGGCGCGATCCCGAACATCCGGCCAGAACCGGATAAGCTGCTAATGGACATCGCAACTTATGTGGCGGAAGCTGCCATCGATAGCGATGAGGCATATTCTACAGCTCGGCATTGTTTAATGGATACGTTGGGCTGTGGATTGCTTGCGCTTCGGTATCCGGCTTGCACGAAACTATTAGGTCCCATTGTGCCAGGCACATTCGTGCCCAATGGCGCAAGGGTTCCTGGGACGCCGTATGAGCTGGATCCTGTTGCTGCAGCTTTCAATATTGGCTGCATGGTCCGCTGGCTGGACTACAATGACACGTGGCTGGCTGCGGAATGGGGGCATCCGTCGGATAATTTGGGCGGAATATTGGCAGCGGCTGATTATGCAAGCAGGCGGAATTTGGCTAGTGGCGGGCAACCGCTTACGATGCGTGACGTACTGGCTGCAATGATTCAAGCGCATGAGATTCAAGGGGTTCTTGCCCTTGAGAATAGCTTCAATCGTGTCGGCTTGGATCATGTCATTCTTGTGAAAGTCGCATCGGCTGCTGTCGTTACGCGGCTGTTAGGAGGCACGAAGGATGAGGTTGCGCAGGCCGTCTCCCATGCGTGGGTTGATGGCCATCCGCTGCGGACGTATCGCCATTCGCCGAATACGGGAACGCGCAAATCATGGGCGGCAGGCGATGCGACGAGCCGTGCTGTGAGGTTGGCACTTATGGTGCTTAAGGGAGAAATGGGGTATCCATCCGTCCTGACAGCACCAACCTGGGGGTTGAATGATGTGCTGCTGAAAGGCAAGCCGATTGTCTTAAATCAACCATTTGGCAGCTACGTCATGGAGCATATACTATTTAAAATCTCGTATCCTGCTGAATTTCATGGCCAAACGGCCGTCGAATGCGCCATTCGCCTTCACAAGGAAGCGGTCGCCAGGCTTGATGACATTGATCGCATTGAGATAACGACGCATGAGTCGGCACTGCGTATTATCGATAAGACAGGCCCGCTTCATAATCCGGCAGATCGGGATCATTGTTTACAGTACATGGTAGCCATCGGGTTGCTGCATGGAACGCTGGAAGCGGACCATTACGAGGATGCGGCTGCCGCTGATCCCCGAATTGATGAGCTGCGGAGTAAAATGGCTACAATAGAAGAAAGCCGTTTTTCACGTGATTATTTGGATGGCAACAAACGTTCGATTGCGAATGCGATTCAGATTTTGTTCAACGATGGCACTGCGACTGAGCGCGTCGAGATTGAATATCCAATCGGGCACCGGCGGAGGAGAGAGGAAGGCATTCCGCTGCTGGAACAAAAATTCGAATCGAACGTACGAACGCGGTTTGCCGATAAGCAGGCGAGGGCAATTTTGGAACTATGCAGCGATCAAGCGGCATTGGAGCGGTTGCCGGTGCCCCAGTTCATGGAGTTGTTTATTGTGTAGATCGAAAATAATACGGGCGTGCAAGCAAACTTCTGGAGTGCAATTGGGCACTCTTATTTTTTTGCCTAAAAAGTCCGTTGCTTATCTGAATTTATATAGCCATATTAGCGGGTTTTACCGATTGCTTAGTGCACAAGATGTAAAGGTAACATTGTTAGGCAAGTTTTTGATCCGTTATGAAATAACGAATATGGTGGACCTATGGTTCAATTTAATAAATGGAAAACTAGTGAAAATAACAGCGCTGCGAAACTATGCCGGCATGTTATTTGATAAAATTCGAATCGGGGTGCCGATCGATGACGTTTTAGAAATTGAACCGAGCCTTGTGTATGATGAATTCGAGGAAGTTTATTGCAGCCCTAAAGGCATTTACATCGAAACGGACCCTATAACTGATCGTGTTCTATGGATTTCGGTATTTGTAAAGGAGCTGGAGTGCCATGGCTTTGAGAACGGAAAATGGTAGATGACAGAGCAGAATGAACATATTCGATCATGCTATGAGCCTTGCGAGGCTCTTTTTTTTGTGACATGATAGGTTTTATTGGCAGGATGGAAGAAAGAGAGAATGGCCAGAAGAGGGGGAAGAAAGATGTCGATTAACTATTGTGTGACATGCGGAAGCCCGATGGCGACACGGATGTTAGATGGTGTAGAACGCCGGGTGTGCACGTCGGAAGCGTGCGGTGCCGTTCACTGGGGAAATTATAGCATTGGCGTAGGCGCTCTCGTCATTCGCGATGGGAAAATCCTGCTCGTTCGCCGTGCACAGGAGCCGGGCAAAGGCAATTGGACGAATCCGGGCGGTTATATTGAGCAGCTTGAGGATATCGGGACTACCGTTGTGCGGGAAGTGTTGGAGGAAACGGGCGTTACGTCGAGAGTGAAGAGCATTATCGCCCTTCGCGACCAGCCGCGCAGCATCCATAATGTGTACATCGGATTCGAGATGGAATATGTAGGAGGCGAGCCAACGCCTGATGGCGTTGAAGTGGATGCTGCGGCATTTTTTGCGTTGGATGAGCTGGAGCATATGCCTGTCGCAAGCTTTACGCAATGGCTTATAGATGTTGCTATACATAAGCAAGGTGCGGGGTTGCAGGAGGACATTTGGGTTGCCGGCGCTGCACAGGGCAATCAATATTACCGTTTGTAAACAGGCTGGCAGAGAGGGATGGAACACAGTTGGAGACTCGCAAAAATCGTCAAGCAGTACAAGGGAAGCAGCGGAAGCTTAATCTCATTGTTCTCGGAGGTGCAGCTGCAGTTGCGGCAATGATCTATCTCATTTGGGCCAATTTGGGTGGAAATGATCCAAGCGCCGATAAGCAGGCAGATACGAACCGTTCAAACGTCCAAACCACAGCATATGCAGGGGCATCGCCAAATAAGAAAGACTTTGCACTTCGTAATTATATTATTCCTGGCAGCGATACAGAAGCCATTAAAGATGAACAGATTAGCAATTTGGACGCAAGGCTTTTGGAGCTTGCCCGCAATGAGATTTATGCCCGCCATGGTTATGTGTTCAAGCGGGAAGATCTGAATGCGTACTTCCATACGAAGTCTTGGTACAAAGAGGATAGTGAGTATCGCCAAGAGGTTTCTGCCGTTGAAAAAGAAAATTTGGCGCAAATTCAACGTTATGAAGGCCTTGTGAAGGGTAATGGGTTGAAGCATGAGGCCGATTTCGACAGGCATATTCGCTCTTACCGGAGTCTAGATGAAGATAACGATGATTTTAAACAATTACGTTCATTAGTAGATCTAGACGGGGATGGAAACTTGGACCGCATGGAACTATTGATTCAAGAATCTCCAGTGGACGCGGACATTACCGAGTGGACGTTAAAAGTAAACGAGGCCACCCTGCAAGGGGATACTCCCGGAATGCTGCCGTATGTGCAAATCGTCGATTTGGATACGCGTGATCCTTATTTAGAATTCGCGTTTCAAGATTACGGCATGGCCGGCGATTACAGCACTCACTTCTATTATTACGATGGCCATACGATCCAACCGATGAGCGAATACGGTTTAGCTGGCTTTATGGCTGATGCTTCATTGATCGATGGGAAAGGGCATGTGAAGGGAGCCGAAGAAATTCGCACATTCCAAACTTGGTTCCGGGAAACTGCTTATGCACTGGATAAAAATCATCAGCTGCAACAGGTGAAGCAAGATTTTTACCCGATGGAGCCTGCCACTAAGCTCGTCTTGAAGCAGAATTTATCTTTGTTGGCTTCGCCCGATGACACCGTTTCTTCTGTTAAGCTTAAGAAGGGCGAAACGGTTTATTTCGCGGGTATCGATGATAATGACCGGGTTCGGCTGGATGATGCCCAAGGTGTTGTGGGGTGGTTGCGGTTAGACGAAAAACAAAATCAGTTGTACGGCACTAAAACTGATATTACTGACGTATTTGATGGAACGCTGCAGTACGATTAATCCGCATGGATACGGATAAAAAATAAGCGAGCGCAGGGACTCCCCCTACGCTCGCTTATTTTGTTATGCCTGCTTGTTACATGCGAACAATAACAGACCCGCTGCCGCTTGTTACGACGCGGTTTTGCTGTTGTTCGATCGATCGGAGCAATTGATTGTTTTCTTCCATAAGGCGAATGATCTGGTCCAATCGACTCTCAAGGCTGGCGAACATGTGCACCAACGGCTGCATATCCGGCGCCGAAGGAGCACGGTGGCCCAGTTCAGTGGGATGGTCATATCCGCTTGGATAAGCATTCGCCGGATAAGGCCTCCAATGTGGGTGCATCGGCAATACACCTCCTTGCACGTAAACGTGTCTGCTATATAGTACGCCGGGGCGGCATATGCGTACGCCTATTTTACTGGCCTCATTAGGGCAAAATAATACGTTTTGGACCATCCAATGAAGGGAAAGTTACCGCTTTATTTTCGTCCCAAATGGCCTTCGCGGCGCCTAGCACAACTAGACCACTTTCGGAAGTCCTGTGCATGATGTACATGTCTTGCCCCTCCAACCTCCGCAATAATAACCCACCAAATATAACTTCATTAAATTGATAGAAACAATTGCTCTCTCCGAGCGTAGCCACGCGATGCTCAATTATGATGGTCCGTGACCCGTCAGGTGACCGCAGCTCATCGTAATGCCAGTCCAATGCCATTGATCCGAAGTGGAGGATGCCAAGCGCTATGGCGATGAATGGGGATAATAGTAGCGTAGCAAGAAACGCTCTTCGGCTGACGAATGCGCCAACAATGGCGAGAATAGAAAAAGTAATAATCACTGGATAAAGCAAGCCCGTCTGCTTAAACACGGCTATATCATACCCGTTCAATCGGAGGATAAGCCAAGCGAAATCCACTGCTAACAACGCTAGAAATAGGGGGAGCATGAATGCTTTCCATCGTTTCATTCGAATCGGTTTCACCACCTAATGTTAGTTAACTCCGCTTACTTAGACGAACGGTTCATCCAATTGGTTTCTGTTAAGGGAAATTCCCCCACCTATTTGCCGTCCCTAATCGTTCTCCTGCCGAAAAAAGTTGCAACAAATTGAACTTTTTTTTGGCTTGCGCCGACGCGAAGCGACATTCGACATAGGCTTATTGTCTAGGTGCTTGATGACACCATCTGCCTATGTGACAGAACCTAACAGGACAATATAATCAACCATCTTGATTACAAATATCGATTCAATAGTCCGCTTGCGAAATCCCACACCTGCATTTCGGCCTCAGGATGGCCCTGATAAATCGTTTTCAACTCCCGCACAGTGCCCAGACCTATCATAAGTCGCAGTACGAACGATTGATGGATCTAGTTATATTTTACTACATTTACAATATATTAAAGATTCCATAAAGTGCATTGTTTTCGATTCCGGCTGTGTGATATACCTTTACTATCAATATTTGGGAGGTATGTAAAATGGAGTTGAGAATTGGCGCGGAGCTTATCGAATCGACGGTGTTCGCCAGCATCCGAAAAACGTTAAGCATGAAAGAGGGAACAGTTATCGATCCAAACGGGCTGCTAGAGCGTGATCTTGGCATGGACTCGATCGATATGCTGGATGTGTTGCACAGCATCGAGAAATCGTTGAAAATTTCGATCGAATTGCTTGATTTTGCTGCTTATTTTCGAGGCTCGCTCAGTGAAGAAGCTTTCCGGGATGAGAACGGGTTGTTAACGGAGGAAGGCCGAATGCAAGTACAGGCTGTGTTACCGCATGCCGCAGTGGAGGCTGGCATGCATATCCGTCATCTGTTTAAGGTGCTTCGTGTCACTGACTTCCTCACTTTTGTTCTTGTGAAAGCCGAGCAGCATGTTCATTCCGCAATCTCTTAATTTGCGTATTACGGGAATTGGGATTGATCTCGTATCGTGTGAGCGGATGGAGCGGTTTATTAAGGAGCATGAAGAGAGCTTAGAGACGTTTTTCTCAAATGAGGAGATTGCCTATTGCCGCAGCCATCGGAACGAAACGCCTTACTTCGCTGCCCGGTTTGCAGCGAAGGAGGCAGTGATGAAAGCAATAGGGATAGGCATTCTCGAGATCGGATCTATGCGTGATATCGAGATTGTTCACGAGCCTTCCGGCCAGCCAAGGCCTGTGCTTCGAGGAGGTGCATTACGGCGGCAGGAACAAGCCAAGATTGCACAAGTGCATGTAAGCATTAGCCATTGTGAACTTTATTCAATTGCACAAGCGATTGCGGTGGGCGAGTAAGGGCAGTTATAGCTTGCAATTAAGCAGCAACTTATTACATTTCGTTGGAGGATGGACATGTATGTCGAAGCAGCAGGTCGCCGTGACTGGTATGGGCATCGTCTCAGCAGTGGGGCAGGAGGTTGAATCGTTCTGGGAGTCGATTTCGGCTGGCGTAAGCGGGATTACAGCAGTGGACCATTTGTCCCTCGCGCATTGCAAGAGCAAGCTAGGCGCCCCGATTTATGACTTTGTGGATTCAGGCTTGCTCCTTGAGCACGGATATGATGATCGGGGCATTCGCTTAACGCTCGCCGCTCTGGAACAAGCCGTGGAACAGGCCCGCTATCACAATAGCGATATTGCACTGGATCGTGTCGGCGTCGTAATCGGTACTTGTGCGGGCGGATTACTAAGCGGCCAGAGATGGTTACGGGAGCAAGCTGATGGTAATGGGCAATTTAGCGATCCGAAGCTGCTTTCGATGTATTACTACAACACGGCTGCAGAGCTTGTCAGCCATGTGTTGGGCTCAGGTGGGCCGGTGATGACGATTTCGACTGCTTGCGCATCGAGCAATAATGCAATCGGAGTAGGCTGGGATTGGATTAGCGAAGGAAAAGCAGACATCGTGTTCGTTGGCGGCTACGATAGCCTTGTCGAAGCCGTATATAGCGGGTTTAATTCCGTTGATGCGTTGGACACGTGCCCATGCCGGCCCTATAGCGCGGATCGCGCGGGGCTTTCGCTTGGAGAAGGAGCAGGCTTTCTCGTACTGGAGAGCATGAGCAGTGCAGAGCGAAGAGGCGTTTCCATCCATGCAAATGTCGTGGGCTATGGCTTGGCAGCGGACGGCTATCATCCGACAGCCCCGCATCCAGAAGGCGCTGGTGCAGCACGGGCAATCGAGACGGCCTTGCAACACGCGGGCCTTGCGCCGCATCAGATTGATTACATTAACGGGCATGGAACGGGAACGCTGCAAAATGATGAGTCCGAAACGAATGCGATTCGGCGAATATTCAAGGACTACGCATCGCAAGTTCCGATCAGCAGCACGAAAGCGGCGACAGGGCATACACTCGGCGCTTCCGGCGTCATTGAAGGAATTGCGACCATATGTGCAATTCAACATGGTTTTATACCGCCGACGGTCGGCTTGTCGAATCCGGATGTGAAGCTGCCGCTTGATTTTGTGGGAGGCAGTGGGCGAAAGGCTGACATTCGATATGCGTTATCGCATTCGTTTGCTTTCGGTGGAAACAATGCCGTCGTAGCATTTAGCCATCCTGAAGAGTCAATGAATCGTTCGAAGAAGGCGCCACAGCCTGTCGTTATCTCGGGGATCGGCATGGTGACACATGCTGGCATTGGCAAGTCGAGCTACTTGGATGTTTTGCAAAATCGAAAAGCAGAACAAGCCATAGCGGAGAAGCATCTGCGCATCTCGGAAGAGGTTGAGCAGCTAGTCTCTCAATCGTTCGACCGCAAGGATATTCGGCGCATGGATCGCAATGCTTTATTTGCTCTATACAGCGTGCATGATGCGTTAACGGATGCAGGAATTGAACCTGCTGCATCCAACGATTCACGAATTGGCATCATGACGGGGCATGCCCATTCGGTTTTCGAGCATTTTGCTGAGCTGTACTCGCCCGTTCTTGAACCGGGCACGCGTGTTCGCCCGTCGGTGTTCCCGAATTCCGTCTATAATGGCGCGGCGGGATATATCGCAGCCCATTACCAGCTGCTAGGCCCAACGAGCACTGTGAACGGGGGTGAGGCTTCCGCTGCACTGGCGATTAGCCATGCGTATGATCGCTTGCGAAACGGGGATTGCGATATGATCGTCGTCGTTGGCTCTGACATTATTGGCGATGAGGCGCTGGATGCGTTCCGCAGCATCGGCCAACTTGCCGGTTTCACGAGTGAGGCGGCGGCAGCGATTGTGCTAGAAACAGAGAGCCATGCCAAGCAGCGTGGGGCGAGGACCTATGCCAGTCTGAACGGTTATGCGATTAAGTCAGACGCTGCCTTGCCAGGAGATAACCGGGCAGCTGGGGATGCGCAGCTGCGCGCGATGATCGAAGTGTTGGGAGCGGATCAACGTTTGCCTGATGCAATCTGGGGAGCGTCATCCGAGGAAGAATGGCAAGGCAAAGCCAGCGCAGGGCGGTTCAGCGATGGCAATATTTCGCCAGCCTATTCGACAATCGCCAGTGCGTTTGGCGAAACTTATGGCGCAGCAGCAGCGCTGAACCTTGCTGGCGCATTGCTGAATATGGAATTAAAAGCGGATTTCGATTCGAATGAAGCACACCGGAATGCGTCACGCGTTATCGTGAATGCCCGCAATAGCGGAGGAACGGCTGTAGCTATTTTGCTGGAAAAATCATAGAAAAAAGGGGATTCGGCATGAACGTTACACAAATTGTTGGAACTGGCGCCTATTTACCTGGTGAACCAGTTCAAGTGGAGCAGCTCGTAGGGGTTGTCGGCCATGTGGCCAAAGATTTGACAGAGGCGTTAGGCGCGCGAACGCGCTATTGGGCGGTTGATCCCATAACGGGAATCGCGAACGAATCGAACACGGATATGGCGGCGAAAGCTGCACGGCTTGCGATTCAGGATGCAGGAATAGCTGCGGATGACATTGATCTCATCATCAGTGTGACTGCAACGCCCGATTATTCGCTTCCTGCTAACGCACCCATTATTCAAGATAAACTAGGCATCGAGCATTGTGCCGTTATTGAACTGCGCGCTGGCTGCAATGGTGTCGTACAAGCGATTACGATTGCGAATCAATTTCTGTCTACGGGCTACTATCGCACCGTTCTCGTAATTGGCAGCGAGCTTACTTCTTCTTACTCAGTTCCTTCGTATGTGGAAGGGGATGAGAGCCTGACGAAAAACGATCTGCTCAATTTGGTCATGTTCGGTGACGGAGCAGGGGCGGTCGTGCTCCAGAGCAATCCGAATCAAGCTGCTCCTGGCATTATCGATACGTATCTCGCTTCTATTGGTGTTGGCATCGAGCCTGGATTCGTCCATCCAGCAGGAGGGTCGAAGCAGCCGATGAATGCACAGTCAGTAAGTGAAGGGTCACATCGCTGGTATCACGACTATAAAGCTGTATCGCGAATGGACGTGAAGATGGCGGTCGATGCGATGAACGGGATTTTAAACAAAACGGAAACAGCGGCAGAAGATGTGCAAATGATCATCGTGCCGCAAGCGAATTTCCGGCGCATACAAGAAGGAGCGCAGGTGGAGGATAACCCGTTATCGGCTTATTCCGAACGGTTCTTCATTAACGTAGATACGGTGGGCAATACGTCGGCAGCAGGCGTATTAATCGCACTAGACGAGGTAAACCGCAAGCAGTTATTGAAGCCAAATGACTTGTTTATGATCGTTGGCGCAGAGTCGTCCAAATGGCTGTGTGGGTCGATCTTACTGCGGTGGTCGCGGGGCGCATGATGAATGGCAACCCATCTCTTGTGCCTAGTGCCCGATCAGGCGCGAGGTTAACAGCGTCAACTTCGGTAATTATTGCAATGGCAATTGGCATCACGCTTGTCGGTGCGCTTGAATCGCTGTCCTGGTGGCCATTCGCGCCTTTCTTGTGGGTGCACTCAGTGCTTTGCATCGTGCTTGCACTTGCTGTTCGACCTTCGCCTAATGCTTGGCCCCATCAGCAGCCCTTGTGGAAGCCCAAACGTGCATTCTTCATTGGATTAGCTGTAGGCGTCAGTTGCATCGTGGGCTTCATAGCGATCTATTATGCCATCTTCCAAGGGCTGAATATCGCCTCGGCAAGCGATGCGAATCTATGGCATGTCATGCGCAATATATTCCAAGAGAGCGCGCTTCGGCATGGCAAGATAATGACACTCATTTGCGCCTTCTTGTTGCTTGGCGTGTGGGCGCCAATTGGCGAAGAGCTGTTCTATCGCAGGCTGCTCTATAATGGCTTACGGCAACGCTGGACATTTGGCTTATCTGCGGCCTGCTCCGCTTCATTTTTCGGGATACGACATGCCCTGCAGCTATTGTTCATCATGCCGGAGCATTCGTATCCGTGGTGGGCTGGCGTTGCCTATTTCATCTGGGCTGGCATGTTTGGATTATTATTTAGCTGGCTGTACGAGAAGACACGTCATCTAGCCGTGCCGGCAGCGCTGCATGCGCTTAATGTGCTTTGGTCGCCGATTGTCATTTATGTGATGCTCTATAAGTAGCTTGAAGTGCTTTGTTTGGAGAAAGGATGACTAACATGTCGGTTAAACCGAATCGATACCGCGTCACCGACCATCAGATCGAGCAGGACCTTGCTTGGTGCGAGTCTGCCTGGAAACCAAGAACCGTTGGGAGCAAGGTGGTGCAGGTCATCGATGTGGGAGCCGGAGAGCCGCTCGTTTTTATTCCGGTGTTCACAGGCTCTGAATTTATGTATGGCCCGCTAATTCGCCATCTGTCCCGCCGTTTCCGTACGCTGCTATACCGGCGTCGTGAAAGCATTACGGCACCGATCTCGCTTGCGGACAGGGTCGAGGAGCTGCGCGATCTGCTGGATGCGCACCAGCTTCGGTCGGTTCACTTGAGCGCCCACTCGGACGGAGCGATGGTCGCGATTGCTTTTGCCGCTCAATATCCGGATCGCGTACGTTCACTTTCGCTGTATTGTGTAGCGGATGTGTACCGTATTCCTCCACAGCCTTTCATGCAAGCGTACTTGAAACTGATGGAGAGATACCCGCTTGATAAGCTGGTGCCTGATTCGGTATTGAAACGGTTGCTTGCCTACTATGGCAGTTCCGATAGCGGATTTACTTGGAAGCAGATTGGGGCGCAAACGAGCAAAATTACGTCATTTGCTAAGTTTTTTAAATATTCGATGCTGCCGCTGCTGCTAGACTATGACGGGCAAAAATTAGCTCCGCGAGTAACCTGTCCCGTTACGCTCATTCATCATGGAAGCAAAGACCGCATCCTGCGTATGGAGCAGATGGAGGCGTTAGCGGAGCGGTTTCCGAATTGCGGAGAATTGCAGGTTATACCTGGCGGGGGGCATATGTTCCCTTATTGTGCGCCGGAAGAGGTGCTGCCTCTGTTGGATGGCTTTTATGACGGGTACTATCGCGTACGGGATGCCGTTCCCGCTATCGTGACGTTAAGTGATCCCCACATATGGGATTACGAGCATGTGGGGCGAAAAGCGGCAAATCTTGCCCATTTGGCCAAACAGCAATTGCCTGTTCCTCCAGCGTTTTGTATCACAGCGGCTGCCTTGGCAGGCGAATGGTCCGCTTCCTTCGAGCAGCAGCTTCGGTTCCATTATGATCAATTGCTCTCGCAAACGAGTGGAGCTGCAGTCGCAGTGCGCTCCTCCTCGGCATTGGAGGATATGGGGGAAGCAAGTTTTGCCGGCCAATATGAGACGGTGCTTAATGTAACGGGATGGGAACAGCTGCTTGAAGCGGTTCGCCATTGCTTAGCCTCGTATTGGACCGATAGGGCTGTCGCGTATCGCAAGCGTGCACAGGTTGAGAACGGACAGGTGCATATGGGCATTCTGGTCCAAACGATGGTGCAGCCCGTTGCGTCAGGCATTTTGTTTACGCGAGATCCAAGAGCAGCTTCGCATGTCCGGCATATGGTCGTGAACGCTGTTTGGGGGCTTGGAGAGGCGGGGGTGTCAGGCACGATTACCCCAGATGAGTACACACTAGATTCGGCATCGCACCGGGTCGTAGCTGCATCAATTGCAGAGAAATCGTTCAAGCTGGTTAGCGTCTTTGGCGGGGGAGTGGCGGAACAGCAGCTCCTCCCTGATGAAGCGAAGGCCCCTGTGCTTCAGCCCATGCAGTTAGCCCAATTAGCGAAAATCGGGCAGCAGTTGGAAGGCTACTGGAGTTGTCCACAAGACATCGAATGGGCGTATGATGGCAAGCAGATTTTGCTGCTGCAGGCCCGCCCGATTACAACTATGCAGAACAAATGGTCTTATGACCATAGGATCGATGGCTACCATATTCGCTGGGGGGCGGTTATGGAGTGGGGGAAGACGCCGATTAGCAGCATGACTGCATCGATTTTGCAAGGGATATCGTTCAACAAGGGGCTTGATCCAATCGGGGTATACCTGTCACCTCAGCTTTATCGGCTGTATGATGGCTACCTGTATTCGCCGGTACGGGTCAAACGGACTTGGCGTTGGATAAACACGCCGTTTCGGCTGTGGAAGTCATATCGCCAGCTCCACCAGTCATTTGGCCAGCAGGTGGACGCTTATCTCGCAAAGTTAAAGCCGATGCAGGTGCTGGACTTGCGCAAATGTTCAACGGAACAGCTTGTACATGCCATTCGGTCATTGTCGCGAACGGTCGGCGATGCTTTTGCAACCATTGTCATCCCTTACTTAGGCATATGCATGGTGAGTGAACTGTTGTTGGCCCGCTATTACCGTTGGCTGGCGAATGGCCGGGAGCCTGCTGGGCATATTGGCCTGCTGCAAGGGTTTATGAACAAATCGCTCGAAGCCGACTACGCGTATTGGCAGCTTGCAACCACAATCACACAGAGCGAATCGTTAATGGAAATCTTAGAGCATTCGGATGAACCGATAGAGAGGCTTGGCACGACGCCAGAAGGGCAGAAGTTTCTTGCATCGCTTACACAAGTGCTTCAAGAGCACGGGCATCGGCTTCAAGATCTCGACATTACATGTGCGACAGCTAAGGATGATCCTGCCGGTGTGGTGCAGTTATTAAGGACGCTTGCTAAGGCGTCCACATCGAATCCGATCGCCGAAATAGCTAAGCGAGCGGAGGAACGTGAACAGCTTCTCAACCATATGCGATTGGTTGCCCGCAATCATCCAATCAAAGGGCGATGGTTCGAAACAGCCTATCAGCTTGCTGCGAAATATACGGTTATTCGGGAGAATCGGCCGTTCTACCTGGGCCTTGGCTGGCAGCGGTTGCGTGAGCTGCTGATCGAGCTAGGCGAACGCTGCAAGCGGGAAGGGCGATTGCGCGAGGCAGAGCATATCTTCTCGGTTACGCTTGAAGAGCTATCAACGGCAGTCGCGTCTAGCGCTCTGTCTGATATCGCACAATCGAGAAGCGAGCAGTGGAATTTGCGCAGAACGATGGCGATAGCGGATGAAATTAATCCGCCGGGATGGCGCCGGTATGCTGCGGCAGCCGCTGCCCGCGCTCGGCAACGCAGTGTATCGGCCAATACGCATCATGCTGATTTAGTCGGAACGCCAGGCAGCCCCGGCATTACAACGGGCAAAGTACGCATCGTGAAAGAGCTTGCTGATTTCTCTGCCGTCCATGCCGGCGATGTGATCGTCACTACCTCTACGACGCCTGCTTGGACCGTGCTATTCGGGGTGGCATCGGCCATCATAACGGATGTCGGAGGCGCGTTGTCCCATGCAGCGATTGTCGCACGCGAATACCGGATTCCAGCGGTGCTTGGCACAGGCAATGCCACGTCAGTGCTCAAGAATGGGCAGCAGGTGCGAATTGACGGCTCGACTGGCCATATCTTTGTTTTGGCGGAGGAACGCGCACTGTGAACAAAATGCTTGTAACCGCGCTGCTGCTTGGCAGCATATTAAGTGCGCTGGAATTTACGGTAATCGCCTCCGTTGCGCCTGTTATCGTAGCAGATTTAGGCGAACCCGATTTGTTTGCCTGGGCAACGACAGGTTATATGATCGCTTCTACCGTATTCACGCTAATTTCTGGGAAGCTGTGCGATCGGCTGGGACGGAAACGGACCTTTCTCGCCGGTGTTGTTTTGTTTGGGCTTGGATCGATCGCTTGCGGCTTCGCAACGAACATGCCGATCTTTATCGTTTCTCGAATTGTGCAAGGATTAGGCGGGGGCTTGCTTGTACCGGCAAGCTCAACGATTGTAGGCGATGTGTACGAAGGCGAGAAGCGGGTCAAAATGCAGAGCGTGTTCGCGGCAGCTTGGGGTTTAAGCGCGATTGCAGGGCCATCACTAGGCAGCTATGTTGCTTTCCATTGGCAGTGGCGATGGCTCTTCTTCCTTAATGTGCCGATTGTGCTTCTCATCGTGTTGATCACCGCAGTTGCATTGCAAGAAAAGCAGTCCTCTGCGATCCATGGCCGTTTCGATTTCCGTGGCATGCTGCTCATGTGTGGCAGCCTAGCGGCATTCCTGCTCGTTTTTGAAACGGAAGGCTTCGTCCAAGTGATTAGCATCGTGTGTACGCTGCTGTTCGGGACAGCGCTATTCTTGTCTTTGCGCGCAGCACAGGACCCAATTGTCGATCTGAAGCTCATGGGAAGAAGGGACATTCGCAGAATCTATATGATTGCGGCGGTGATGGGCGCGAATACGTTCGTAGCGATAACGTTCTTGCCGTTCGTGGCCTTATGGGGCTTAGGCTTTCAAGCAAAGGAAGCAGGACAAGTTCTGCTTCCCTTAACGCTGGGGGCAGTTATTGCAACCATTAGTTGCGGGTATTTGCTAAGGGCATTATCTAGCCGCGCAATCATGTTCGCTGGTTTATTGGGCATGCTCATCGGTGATGCTTTAGTTGCGATGATGGCTAATTCCTGGCCAGATGGAGCATTGTATCTCGCTGCGGGCCTGATCGGGCTCGGTACCGGCTTTCTTATGCCTTTATTATCCGCTTATGTTCAGCACGGGGCAGAGTGGTCGGAGAAAGGCATGCTGACGGCATTTCTATCGTTTTTTCGGTCGATGGGCGGTTCGTTAGGCGTTATCATTGCTGCATTTTTGTTCAAACGATCACTTCCAGCATCTTTCCATTGGGATGGCGAGTTTACAGGCTTAACCCCAGAAGAAACTTTAACGGAGCAAGCCTCTCAATATTCGTTTGTGATGAACGGCGTGCACGATGTTTTTTGGTTATGTGGGCTTCTAGCGCTAGTTGGAGTAAGCTGTTTGCTTCAAGGAACGAAAGCGGCAATTTGGAAGCATCAGAAAGAGCAAGGAGCGTGAACAGAGGACAATGGACAAGATTGAATGTGATGTTCTAATCGTTGGGGGAGGCATTGCCGGAGCGACGTTAGCGCTAATGCTGGGCAGGCAAGGATATGCCGTTACAATTATTGAACGGCAGCGGGCGTTTCCTCGCATCTATAAAGGGGAGTTTCTGCAGCCGGTGTCCATCGAGATTTTGCACCAGATTGGCGTACTGCCGCAGGTGGAACAGCATTGTATGCAAGTGACGAAGATGAGCTACGGGATTGGAACGGATAAATGCATTACAGCCAACTACACTGAGCTCGACATTCCTTATCGATATGGGCTAAATGGCGACCATTACCTTATTCACGAGGAAGTGCTGCGAGCTGCAACAGAGTTGCCGAATGTGACATTCGTAACAGGTGTGAATGGCACGAAGCTCATCCGAGAGGGAGAACGCGTCGTTGGGCTAGAAGGGACACTTAATAAAGAACCGGCCATATTCCGCAGTAAAATACTTGTCGGAGCAGACGGCATCCGTTCCATCGTGCGAGAGCAGCTAGGCGTTCCATTCGAGCTTTATCCGTATGAGGACAAAAAGGCGAAAATTTGCGCGTTCACACTCACGCTGCCCTCCGCTCCGCCAGGAGAGGTCGAATTTCTGTTCGGCGATGGGATGGGCTGCGGCATTTTCCCGCTGCCTCAGCAGCGCGTTCGCATGTATCTGGCGTTGACGAAGGAGAAGTGGCGAGCCAATCAAGAGCGAGGGGCCGAAGGCATTCGAGCAATGGCCGCCGCATTTTATCCAAGATTCGAGGAACAGATTGGGCAGATTACAGACATGAAACAGGTCCAAATTATACCATCGTTTCACTTGCATACGAAGAAGTGGGCGACAGATGGGGCGGTGCTGCTCGGGGATGCATGCCATGCGGTAAGTCCTGCGCTAGGGCAAGGGATGAATCTAGCGATTCAAGGTGCAGAAGCATTAAGCCGCACACTCGTCCAGGCGCTGCAAGCAGGATCCGCGGACGAGCAAACATTACGCAGCTATGAGTTTGAACGGCGAAAATTCGTCAAATTAATTCAGCAAACGAGCAATATTCATACCTTTGCATGGCTAGTCCGGAGCAGCGCGATCCAGCATGTGCGCAATCGATTATTTCGTCGAATTGGGCGGTGTCCGTCGATTCAGCAGACACAATTAAACATCGTGTCCGGTTATCGCCATCAACATCCGCCAATTGGCCAGCTTTTGCGATTAATTGGGCTATCGCCCGCCAAATAATGCCGAGATTCGACCACCCGATTAATATTTTACGATATTAATTATATGCAGCATTAAACATTCGGGTGGTTAATGATCGGTCGTTTGAATGCCTCTGAACACGATATCCAGCTGCCCCCGGAACGCCTCGCGTAACGGTGGGCTGAAATTTCCCCGTATCCAATCTACTGTGGTGTGGAAGAATACTCCTCCTAGCAGTGCTGCAGCCTGTTGGGCATCCACGTCTCCACGCAGCTCCCCTGACGCAATCCCTTGCTCGATCACAGCGCGAATAACAGCAGACGCTTCATTGTAATTTCGACGCTCTCCGCCTGTATAACGAAGCATGAAGTCCTGCACAACTAACAAGCCATAAGGTTTATCTTCTTCATTCACATCAGCTAATGCATCGAAGATCGCATACAGCTTGTTTACTACGCCGTCGATGCCTTGTACGCTCTGTTCAACCGCTGTCTTAATGAGCTGGACCCGAATTTCGCCGAAGTGGCTTAGTAGCGCATTTTTGCTTGCAAAGTGATTAAATAGCGTGCCTTTGGCGACATCTGCTTTCTCGGCTATTTGTTCCATCGTAGTCTGGTCAAACCCGTGCTCGGTAAAGAGGGAAAGAGCCGCATCGGCGATTTTTTGTTTCGTTTCTTGTTTGCGTTTCTCATAGCGGGACATTGAAGTCAAGGTCATACCTCCACAATTACATATTGCGAAATCGAACGGTTGAACGTAAAATGTACCTTAGTTCAATATCATACCATAGTCCATTATAGGTGTAAGGAGGCTATTCATGTTATCCAAGCTGGGGAAGGTGTCAACCGCCTATCCCAAAACGACGGTGTTTATTTGGTTAATCATCCTGATGGTGTCGATTCCGTTCAGTTCCAAGCTTCATGATAACCTGTCCGGTGGAGACTTGACAATTGCAGCAAGCGAATCAGCGCAAGCGAATCAGTATATCGCGCAAGCATTCGATGGTTTTGCAGTATCCAGGCTCATTATCGTTGTTGAACATAACAGCTTATTGCCTAGTGAAGCCCCATTTCAGGAGCAAGTTAAGAAAGTAGAAGACAAGCTAAAACAAAATCCATCCGTCAGCAACATCATAGACCCCTACGATACAGGCAGGAACCAGATCGACGCTGCATCCCGCCGCGTTTTCCTCTATGCCAATCTAGATATGACGGAGCAGCAATCAAGGAAGTTCGTCAAACTGCTCAAGCAAGAGCTGCCAGAATCGGCTGCTGATGGTTTCAAGGTGCTGTTAACAGGGTCGCCCGCGTTGAATGCCGAGGGAAGCCAGATTGCGAAGGATAATGTTAAAATGGTCGAAAAAATTGGCCTGCCATTCGTTTTTCTGCTGCTGTTGATCGTATTTCGTTCCTTTACCGCAGCGTTGCTCCCACTGCTTACAGGCATGTGCGCCATCATCATCTCGATGGCAGGCGCTTATTTCTTCTCCACACAGATGGCACTAAGCCAACTGCTGACGAACATTATAACGATGCTTGGGCTCGGCATTGCGATCGACTATGCATTGTTTATGACACAACGTTTTCGCGAGGAGCTGGCAGCTGGGCTACAAGTTCGTGAAGCGGCTCAAGCATCTGTCAGCACGGCGGGGCGATCCGTATTTTTTGCAGGCGCGACGGTCGCCATTAGCATGGTGTCGATTGTTTTCTCGAACACGAGCTATGCCCGGTCCATTGCACTGGGCGGTACGATTGTCGTTGTAGCTTCTGTGGCCATCTCGATCACTTTGCTGCCCGCAGTTTTGACGTTAATCGGGACTAAGATCGACTCGCTGAAGCTGCCTATTCTGAACAAACGCAGAGCAGCCATTAAGAGGGAACCGACTGCTTGGCAACGTGGCATACGATCTGTCATGAAACGCCCGATCCTCTTTTTGCTACTTGCGCTTGTGCCGATTGGCGTCTTCATTCCACCGTTAACGAATATCGAGCTGCATCTGCCCGCTGGATCGTTCGATGAGCTGCCAGCGGATAGTGAAGCACGCCAGGGGATGGAGGCAGTTACAGCGCACGCAGGCGCTGGTGCCACTTTTCCTGTAAAGCTGCTGCTGAAAACGCAAAATAACGTATTCGGGCAACCGTCTATCGATCAGCTAAAGCAAACGGTACAGCAACTATCGAAATTGCCCAACGTGCAGTCTGTGCAATCGATTGTTACACTAATTACGCCACAGCGTTCAGCTGAACAATGGCAGAAGCTCACAGCAACTCCAACAGAGCCCCTGCCAGAGCAAGCCAAGCAAGCACTTCAGCCATTCGTCAGCCGAGATGGCAAATCGACAATCCTTTATGTCATTCCGAAGACGGAAGCAGGGTCGAGCGAAGCGCGTACATTGGTTGATGCCATCCGGCATACGGTCGTACCTGCGATAACAGCCGGCATAAGTGCGAGCGTGTTTGGTGAAACGGCTGCCGGCCTCGATTATGACGCTGAGGTTTTAAGCCATTTTCCGCTTATTATCGGATTTGTATTGTTGTTAACTTTCGTCTTGCTGTATGCGGCATTCCGCTCGGTTATCATTCCGCTCAAAGCGATTATCATGAATTTGCTCGTTACCGCATCAACGCTCGGATTCGTCGTTCTGATGTACCAATATGGCTACATGCCGGGAGCGGAGCCATTCCCGCTTAACATTAATACGCCGCTGACGCTGTTTGTTCTATTGTTTGGCCTTAGCATGGATTATGAAGTGATCTTGATCTCTCGCATGCGTGAGCAGTACCGATTAACAGGGCAGCATCAAGAGAGCGTGACGCATGGGATCGTGTCGACCGTTGGCATCATCAATGGCGCAGCATCTATTATGGTTGTTGTTTTTGGCGTGTTTCTGTTCGCTGACTTTCAGCTCATCGAAGAACTCGGTGTTGGGCTTGCCTTTGCCATTCTAATCGATGCGTTCCTCGTACGGACTATTCTTGTGCCAGTCTTTATGCAGCTGCTGGGCAAAGCGAACTGGTGGAGTTTCCGCGATTGGTTTGCCATACTGATGCCAGGCCTAGCGAAAAAGAGAGAGGCGAGGGAACAGGTGGAGAGGCGGGGCTAGCCGCCCGTTTTAACTGTAACGAGCCGTGCTTATTGTGCGGCTTGTTTTTTATTGGGGCCATTTGCTCCGCTATTGCTGCTCACGGCTTGGCTTCGCCTTCAACATCCACGCCAATATGCCCATTGCGATGATGCCGCCGATCAGGCCAAGGCTCATATCCTTCTGCGTATCGAGCACGTCGCCTTGCAGGCCGATAAATCGTGCTTCGCCGCCTTTGCCGCCTGCCAATGCGGCTAACATTTCCATTATTTCGAACAGCCCGCTGAAACTAAGAACGACGACGGCCGGCATAATATAAGTCCAGATGCCACGAATGTGCAGCTTGCTCATCAGCCATTCCCGGAAAGGAAGCGCCCAGCACAAGCCGAACGCGAGGTGGACAACGCGGTCGTAGTAGCTTCTGTGGGTATGGAACTTTGTTTTTAACCAATGGTCGAATGGCGTTTCTTCATAGGTGAAATGGGCAGCATAGGTATGCAAGCATAGAAAGATGAGAATGAGTAAATAGGAACGGTTCGATAACCGGGCGGAACGATAAGTGAAAGCAAGAAAAGTGATTGCAACGACAATAAGAACGTTTTCGGCAAGCCATTGCAACCGATTGGTTGGGGAGATCGCCATAACGGCCCAATCGATGATGTACAAGCCAATTAGAAGTTGAAGCCAATGATTGTGTTTAAAAGGGCGATGTCCGATCAATTTACATTCCTCCAGGGGCATGGCATCTGCTATTGAATAGGGTGCGCGGTACATTGTAGAAATATGTGTAAAAAAACCGCTTGATATACCCCGTGGGGGTATGTTATACTTAGTTCAAGAGGAGGAATGCTCATGGATCGGTCCCATAAGGCGGATCAAACGCAGCAAGAGAAAATGGCTTGCCATGATGATTGTGCAACTAACGGCGGCGGTGAACGAAAGAGCCACCATTCGGATAAAACGAAGGCGAACCTCATTGCCCGGCTGAATCGAGTGGAAGGGCAAATCCGTGGGATCAAAGGATTAATTGATAAAGATACGTATTGCGACGATGTGTTGAATCAGATCGCTGCAGCCCAATCCGCTCTGAATAGTGTGGGAAAGCTGCTGCTAGAAAATCATTTGAAAAGCTGCGTGACCGAAAGGCTGCAAGAAGGCGATGAGCAAGTGATTGCTGAGTTGATGATTACGATGAATAAACTAATTCGATAAGAGGAGCGTGTGAGTATGCAAACTGTCACATTGAAAGTAGAAGGCATGTCATGTGGGCATTGTGTCAATGCAGTTGAAGGTGCGCTACGTGAAGCTGGTGCCGAAGGCAAAGTGAATCTCAGTGCAGGTGAAGTTACAGTCGAGTTCGATGAAACGAAGCTGGAGCTTCAAGCAATCAAAGCGGCAATCGAAGACCAAGGGTACGATGTTGTGTAATATTGTGGATGGCCGCCTGGCCGGCGGCTTCCTTGAAAGGCTTATTTTTTTAAAGAAATATATACCCCACAGGGGTATGAGTTGAAGGGGACTGTTGCGATGAATAACCAAACGGAATTCGAACAAACGACACTTCAAATAACTGGCATGACATGCGCGGCTTGCGCAGCACGAATTGAGAAGGGGCTTAATCGGCTTCCCGGCGTTAATCAAGCAACAGTCAACTTCACAATGGAAACAGCGATGGTCGATTTTGATCATGCGCATGTGTCGGTTGCTGATTTGACGCAGAAGGTTGAGCAGCTTGGGTATCATGCCAACGAGAAGCGGTCGGAAGAGGCAGTAGCGATCGATAAACAACGTGAAATCAAACAGAAAAAACAGCAGCTGCTCTTATCTGCACTGTTATCTTTGCCGCTGCTCTGGTCGATGGTCAGCCATTTCTCATTTACGTCTTGGATCTATATTCCTGAATTTCTAATGAACCCTTGGGTGCAGCTAGCTTTGGCGACACCAGTACAGTTCGTCATCGGAAGATCATTCTATATCGGCGCCTATAAGGCACTGCGTAATCGAAGTGCGAATATGGATGTGCTTGTCGTGCTCGGAACGTCAGCTGCTTACCTATACAGCTTGTACAAAACGATTGACTGGTCTACGGCAGTTGAGGCCCACGGCCATGCGAAACATGCACCGGATTTGTACTACGAGACCAGCGCCATTCTTATTACCCTTATTTTGTTAGGCAAATGGTTCGAAGTGCTCGCCAAAGGGCGCTCTTCGGAAGCGATTAAGAAGCTGCTCGGCTTGCAAGCAAAGACAGCGAATGTTATTCGCGATGGCGAATTGCTCACGCTTCCGATCGAAGCTGTAATCGTGGGCGATCATGTAATCGTGAAGCCTGGCGACAAAATTCCAGTGGATGGCCAGGTGATCGAAGGGTATTCGACCATTGACGAATCAATGCTGACAGGCGAGAGCATTCCAGTAGACAAACAAGCCGGTGATACGGTTATTGGCGGAACGGTCAACCGGAACGGCAGCTTAACCATTCAAGCGACGAAAGTTGGAGCGGAGACGGCATTAGCGCAAATTATTAAAGTTGTCGAGGATGCGCAAGGCTCCAAAGCGCCGATCCAACGTGTCGCGGATGTGATTTCGGGCATATTTGTACCGATTGTCGTTGGCATCGCCTTGGTTACGTTCATCGTCTGGTTCTTATGGGTAACGCCAGGCGAATTCGCGCATGCGCTAGAGAAAGCGATAGCGGTACTTGTTATTGCATGCCCATGCGCGCTTGGGCTCGCGACGCCAACATCGATTATGGCAGGCTCAGGACGTGCAGCTGAGTATGGCATTTTGTTCAAGGGCGGGGAACAACTCGAAACGCTGCACAAAATCAATACGGTCGTACTCGACAAAACAGGCACGGTAACCAAAGGCAAACCAGAGCTAACGGACATTCTGCTCGCAGAAGGGCTTGCCGCACAAGGGCTCAATGAAACACGCGTGCTACAATTGATCGCATCGGCAGAAAATCACTCGGAGCATCCGCTTGCTAGTGCTATCGTAACGGGTCTCGTAGCCAAAGGCGTCACCTTGCTCGCAGTTGAACAATTTCAGGCGATACCTGGCTTTGGCATTCAAGCGAAAGTCGATGGCAGCGAGATTTTGATCGGGACGCGCAGGCTGCTGCAGCGTGAAGGCATCGCGATCAGTTCTAGCGTATCGGCAGCGATGGAGGCGCTAGAAAATGATGGAAAGACGGCGATGCTGGCCGTTATTGATTCGCATTATGCCGGGTTGGTTGCCGTCGCAGATACGATCAAAGAATCGTCCAGAGAAGCGGTTGCTGGCCTGCTGCAAGCAGGGATTGAAGTCATTATGCTAACTGGCGATAATGAACGGACGGCGCAAGCAATTGCTAAGCAAGCAGGCATCACGCGTGTCATTGCAGAAGTGCTGCCAGATGGCAAAGCGGCGGAAATTAAGAAGCTGCAAGCTGAAGGCAAACTCGTCGCCATGGTCGGCGATGGCATCAACGATGCACCGGCTATCGCAACGGCGGATGTCGGAATCGCAATCGGGACTGGAGCCGACATTGCGATGGAAGCAGCCGATGTGACGCTCATGCGCGGTGAGTTAACGAGCATAACAGAAGCAATCGCCATGAGCCGCCGCACGATGGCTAATATTAAGCAGAATCTCGTGTGGGCGCTCGGTTACAACACGTTAGGCATCCCAGTTGCAGCAATTGGCTTATTAGCGCCTTGGGTGGCTGGCGCGGCGATGGCGCTTAGCTCAGTATCCGTCGTCTTAAATGCATTACGGCTGCAGCGGGCTAAGCTTTAATAGATCGGCAGCAGCAGGGCTGGCAATCGTCGCGGATTGCCAGCCTTTTTGTGTTCTGCTTGACATTGTAAAGCCTTATCGATATACAATTACTTGCAAGGAAACAAACTTGAACGATAGCTTCATCCATTAGCTAAGGTGACCATAAAGTCGCGAAAACGCGGCTTTTATTTTTTATAAGAAAGGGTCGTGACCGGAATGCGGCAACGGCTTCAAAATATGAACACGCTGCGCAATCAAATTCTGGCTATGTTTCTGCTCGTTATGGCGATTGTGCTATGCTTTGTCGGCCTAACTACTTATACACGCGTTTCTGCGCTGATCAAAAACAATGCAGAGCGCCAATTGAAGCAAACAGCAAACGAAGCGACCGGCAGGTTGGAAACGCTTTACCGCCAGCTGGACATGCTGTCCAGCCAAGTCATGACCACGGCGGAAGTCCAGAAGCTGCTTTCGCAACATACCTTCGGGCAGCGGGCAAGCTTGCAGCAGCGCCAATCCCTCATGCAGAGCGTAAGCACGTTTCAGGTCTATTCGGATGGCATTCAAGCGTTTGACTTGTACGCCAACAATTACAGCAGCATGTTCCCGCTTGATGACACGACATTGAGCGGAAGAATTGGCGCTGCATGGATTCAACAGGTGGATTTGGCTAGAGGCAAGCTTGTGTGGATCGGTCCAGACCCAAAAGATTCAAATTATTTTTTGGCTGTACGGCAAGTCAGGTTGATCGATCACTGGTTTGCCAGCGGCGGTTATTTGCTCATTCGCGTCAATCGCAGCTATTTTGATCTTGGGGAGCAAGGGGGCCGGCAGCACAATGAGCTCATGATGCTGCTTGACCGTAACCTGTCGCTCATCACTTCCAATTACGAAGGGAATAGTAAGGCTGTTATTCAGATGAACGGACAGACGATCATGATTCGCGGCAAGGAATATATTCAAGTTGGCCAAAAATCGGAATTGACTGGCTGGAAGCTTGTCATTCTAACCCCGATCAGCACGGTGCTTGAAGGAATTACCGTCCTTCGGACCGCGATTATCGTTTCTGGGTGCGTCGGATTTTTAATCTGCTTGCTCTGCTCCTTTTTCCTATCTTCAATGATTACACGGCCGATATTACGGTTGATTAAGACGATGCGGGGATCTCGTCTGGGCGAAATGCGCCCAAGCCCCGAGGTGCAATCGACCGTAGAAATTAATGAGTTGACGAAAACGTATAACCAAATGGTTGAGCATATGAATGAGCTCATTCAAGTGATCTACGAGAAGGAGTTAGTGCGCAGCCGATCTGAGCTCAAGGCGTTGCAAGCGCAGATCAATCCCCATTTTTTATACAACACGCTTGAGGCGTTGTTCTGGTCCTTGCAGGAGAAAGAAGAGGAAGAGCTTGCGGAGCTTGTCGTTGCGATGTCTGAGCTGTTCCGCTATACGATTGGCAGTGAAGGAACGAGCGAATGGGTGACATTCAGTGCCGAGCTGGAGCATATCGAACACTATATGCAGCTGATGCAGCTTCGAATGGGTGAGCGTTTAACTTGGGAAATCGAAGTCGCGCCCGGATGCCTAACTGTCCGAATTCCGAAGCTTATTATTCAGCCCATCGTTGAGAATGCCATCCTTCATGGGATTGGGAATAAGAAGGGGCCAGGCTGCGTTTCGCTGACGATAAAAGCGGACACAACAACAGCAAGCTGGCTCGTAAAAGTGAAGGATGATGGTCCGGGCATGGACGAAGAGACAGTCCTGAAGCTTATGCACGAGCATGATTTAGGTGGCATTACGAATGCAAAGGGCAATGGAATGGCAATTGCGAACGTGAACAAGCGGCTGCAGCTTTACTATAAGGACCAATCGTTACACGGGCTTTCCATACGGAGCAATTTAGGCGAAGGGACAGAAGTATCATTTTTAATTCCGGGAGATGAGAGCTGGCATGAAATACAATAAAACGATACTAATCGTGGATGATGAGCCGAGAACACGCGAGGGTTTAAAAAAAACGTTAAGCACATGGGCAGCTAACCGTTATGAAATTGCAACAGCAGAAAACGGTGACGACGCATTAGCGATACTATCGGAGCGGCCTGTCCATCTTATGCTAACTGATATTCGTATGCCTGAGATGAATGGATTAAGCCTAATAAATGCCATTAAAGGGCAAGGGCGGGACCCGGTTGTTATTTTGTTATCAGGCTATTCGGAATTTGAATATGCGCAGGAAGGCATTAAGCTAGGGGTCGTGAACTATTTGCTCAAGCCAATTACTAGAGCTAAGCTCATCGAAGCGGTTGAACAAGCGTTGCGCATATGCGATAGCCGTGAGCGAATGGGGACGATGGAGAAAATCGTCGATCAGCAGTTGATGGAGGCGAAGCTGCAAGATGTACGCATTCCACAGCCGATTCAAGACGCAATTCAATATGTCGAAGCGCGAGTACAATCGCATATTAGCTTGCGTGAGGTGGCAGACCATGTCCATTTGAACGCCAGCTATTTTAGCTCATTATTCAAGGAGAAGATGGGCATGAACTTCAGCGAATTTCTAACGCGAAGCAAAATGCAAGCGGCCAAAAAGCTGCTTCTGTCCACGGCGATGCCGGTCGCGGCAATCGCAGAGGAAGTGGGCTACCAGTCGACCAAATATTTTATGACGCTCTTCAAAGAATACGAGGGCATTACGCCAAGCCAATATCGCAAGGATATGCCGCAAGGCGATATCGTATGAGGAGTGGCTCCCTAAATATAGTGAACCTTTCCCTAAACGCCGTTACCTTATGCGGACGCTAAGAAAGCGTTAACATTGGATATGTGAAGGAGAATGCAACGAACATTAGGGGGATGGATCATGGTTAAAAAATCGCTATCAATCGTTATGGCGGCCACAATGGCTTCAGCTTTGGCGCTTGCAGGCTGCGGCAGCAGCAGCGACAGCAAGCCAGATACTAGCACGCCAGATGGAAGCGCTTCATCCAGTTCGGGCGAGAAAGTTACGATCAAGATGATGCATCTATGGCCATCTGGAAGCTCCAAGCAACAGAACATGATTGTGAACGACATTATTAACGAATACCAGACGGCGAATCCGAACGTAACGATCAAACAAGAGATTTTGGAAAACGAGCAATACAAAAATAAGCTAAAAGTGCTATCCGCATCGAACGATCTGCCGGATGTTGGCATGACTTGGGCTGCTGGATTTCTTGAGCCGTATGTAAAAGGCCAGCTATTCGCACCGCTTGACGACACGCTAAACGACGGATTGAAAGATTCCTTCGTATCGGGCACAACCGACGCGTATGCGATCGACGGCAAGACGTATGCCCTTCCGCTAGAATTGAATATCACGCCAATTTACTATAACAAAGCCATTTTCAGCAAATATAGCTTGGAAGTTCCGCAAACCTATGAGCAATTCAAGCAGGCGGTTACTACGCTGCAAAACAATGGCGTTGCGCCAATCGCGCTTGGCAACAAGGATCGCTGGACGGGCTCGCTCTGGTACATGTATTTGGCTGACCGCCTTGGCGGGCAAGACACGCTGCGCAATGCAGTCGCTCGAACGGGATCGTTCGAAGACCCGAGCCTTGTGCAAGCTGCGCAAGAAGTTCAGGATCTGGTGAAAGCGAAAGCGTTCAACAAAGGCTTCAACGGCTTGTCGAATGATGAAGGCAAATCCGAATTCATGAACGGCAAAGCAGCGATGTACATGATGGGCACGTGGGAGCTGCCGAACTTTACGACGAACGAGACGATTCCGCAAGAGTTCCGCGATAATGTCGGGTTCTTCAAATTCCCGACAATCGAAGGCGGAAAAGGCAATATCGATAGTTGGGTAGGCGGTCCTGGCGTTGGGTTGTTCGTCGCCGAGAATTCGAAAGTGAAAGACGAAGCGAAGAAGTTCGTAAAGTTCTTTGTACAAAAATGGGGCGAGCAATCGGTCACGAAAGCTGGCGTCATTCCTGCTACGAAGGTAGATACGTCGAAAGTTAATCTTCCGCAAATGTACATCGACATTTTGAATGAGCTTGGCAATGCGAGCAATATTACGTTGTTTGCAGACGTTCAAATGAGCCCGAGTGTTGCACAAGTCCATTTGAACATGATTCAAGCGTTGTTCGGTGATGAAGTATCGCCAGCTGATTTTGCGAAAAATCATGAGAAAGCATTAGCAGAACAAGCAGGCAAATAATCGATAAACAAGGGAACAGGGAGAAGGGCATATCCGCTTCATGCTGCGATATGCTCTTTTCTTATACCCGAGTACGTCCTCAAGGAGTGTGAATGAACGATGGATCGTGTCATGTCGAACAAAAAAATGATCGCGTTATATGTGCTGCCCGCTTTCATGCTCATCCTCGCGCTTATCTATGTGCCAATCATCCTGACAGGCTATTACGGCCTAATGAAGTGGGATGGCATCGGAACGATGGAATTTATCGGGTTGGACAACTATAGCAGGCTCGTGCAGGATTCCGATTTCTGGCAAAGCGCCTATCATTCCTTCTTGTTGGCATTGTTCTCGGCAGCCAGCTTGATCGGTTATCTAGCGATAGCGCTCGTATTATCGGGCCAAGTGAAGGGCGCGAATCTGCTTCGCAAAATATACTTAGTTCCGATGCTGCTATCCTCAGTTGCAATCGCACAGCTATGGCTGAAAATCTATCATCCAACTAGCGGCGTATTGAACAGCTTCCTAACCTCGATTGGCGGCAGTGGCTCAGTCGAATGGCTATCGAATACAAAAATCGTCCTGGCAGCCATTTTCATCCCAATTATTTGGCAATATGCAGGCTTTTACATTCTGATTTACTATGCTGCACTCAAAAACATCCCGTCATCGCTCATTGAAGCGGCGCGGATCGATGGCGCTAACCCTTGGCAAATCGCATTCCGCGTCAAAATCCCTTTGATTTCCAATGTGGCTAAAGTAACGGTCGTCCTCGCGATTGTCGGTTCGCTCAAATACTTTGACCTGATTTATGTTATGACCGACGGTGGCCCCAACGGTGCGAGTGAAGTAATGGCATCTTACATGTACCATCAAGCCTTCCGCAGCTTCGACTTCGGTTATGGCAGCGCAATTGGTTTCTTCCTGCTATTGATCTGTCTTGTTGTGACCTGGATGATCCGCAAATTAACTGCCTCAGGCGATGATATTCAATATTCATAACGTTGGATTTACGTATATTCGGAAGAAGGAGGGAGCCCATGATGGAACCGACCATTCTAGCTCCACGCAAATTTGCACGCCTTACGACGCATCCGTGGTGGCGCGGCACAGGGATGATGGTGTTGTATGCCATTCTTGCGATCATCGCGATTATTCAAGTATTTCCGTTGATATGGCTGCTGTTTTTCTCGCTTAAAGATAATCAAGAAGTATTCAATCTATCGCCATTCGCGCTTCCAACACATCCCAAATGGGAGAACTACACCAAAGTATGGACGGAAGGCAACATTAGCCGTTACTTCTTGAACAGCGTTTGGTATACGGCGGCAGCTGTATTATTAACGGTATTGCTTGCAAGCCTTGTCACGTTCGCTCTTACACGAATGAAATGGAAGCTGAAAGGGACAGTCCTTGGGCTATTTATGGTCGGGCTTATGATTCCAGTGCATTCGACGCTTATTCCTTTATTCCAAATGTTCATGAAAGTGAACCTGACCGACCATCCTTTGTCGATTATTTTGACATATACGGCGTTCAATTTGCCGCTTACGATCATGATATTGTTAGGATTCTACCAGTCATTGCCGCGGGAGGTAGAGGAGGCAGCCGTAATGGATGGCTGCTCGGTCAACCGGATTTTCGCCCAAATCGTCCTTCCGATGACCTCTTCAGTCGTAGCTACGACTGTCATCATTAACATGATCTACAATTGGAACGAATTCGTTTTTATTAACACGTTTATTAGCTCTGATCACCTCAAAACGCTGACGGTTGGCATCCAGAACTTTATTGGCCAGTATACGACAGATTGGGGCGCGATCGGCGCAACGTTGATGATCAGCATTTTGCCCATTCTCATTGCGTTTTTTGTCTTGAGCAACCGGATCGTAGAAGGCATTACGGCGGGTTCGGTTAAAGGTTAATCATATCTTATGAATGCAATAACCTTTCGTATGCTAGTTTCATATACTAGTAGAAAACAAAGAAGGTGATGGCATGACGATTCAGTTTTTAGACGGGAGACTATCTGTTTTTCGAAATGACAGTGCGGGAACGGATCTATTGACAGATACGCCACTGTTAATCGGGGATGTTGGTTTACAGACAGGAGCGGCCGCATTACTAGGCAACGTAGGTGATGTACGCGTTGCACTGACTGGAACAGTAGGCATATTTACAGAAGGCACAGGTGCAGAAATTATTTTAACGGTTGAACGTAATGGCACGGATTCCGCTGGGTCGGGTGTTTTGATTCTTACGGAATCATTTTTCACGAATGGGTTAAGTTCGGTTGTCCCTATTAGCGTATCAGCTGGTGACTTTCCAACCGCTTCTGAAGTCGCTGCTGGAGAAATTCGATATACGTTATTCATTGCAGCTATCATATCTGAAGGTTCAATCCTCCTGTCGGGACCTGTCGTTTTTAATGGGACAGCATTTGCAGGTACAACAACGTCGTAGTGCAATATGGTGTTAAAGCCCGTCGCATGTTGCCGACGGGCTTTTTCGGGTGCGAAGTTAAACCAGTCGGAATTAATGAATAGTCACGCCAAGCGAGCGATAAACACCTGTCAAAATAAAGCCTGGAAGAATAAGTTGCATAATGAATGATTTCGGTATCTTCAGATGAAATATATCTTAAATAGGGAGTAGATGCAGGCTTGCTGGGGTAATAAGTAAGGGGAGTAAGTTTGGTAAACGATGGTCGTTACAAAGAAAACTGCTTCAGAGGTGTATGTTACCTATCATAGTGGACCAGATAATTTAGATTTTGAAGATAAGGCGCTTGCAGACGTTGCCGCTAATAAGAATCTTTGGCTATTGAAATTTGAATAAAACATTTCGTTGATTGGGAGAACTCGTGTCTAAAAAACTTATCCTTAGTCTTGTCTCAGTAATATTGGTCGTGGCTATTGTCGTCACTTACTTTATCAGTTTCAACCATGAGATTCATGTATCTGCCATTAGCGAGAAACCGTTAAACAGCAGCGATAAATGGATCGAGAGCATCCGAAACACGGTTCATGATCGAAGTAAGATGCTTGAAATTCACGACGTTAATCCACAATTGCTGAAGAATGATGGCGAGTATAAGTTGATTACAGTTACATTCGAAATTGATAATCAGCATATCCGCTCAATGAATAACGTGCGATTTGATTTTGAGCCATCTGAGAATATAAAAAGTAATATTGTTGTTTTCGCGGATGAGCCAGTAGCGAGGGATATCGAACGCCGAAGCCGGGGAATGATTGAGTTGTGTGTTTTAGTCAAGACATCGAACTTGAACGCAAACATTGATCCAAAACAATTGTTAAAAGACAGTGTCGCCGTTATTAAATGGGGCACATCGGGCAAAAAAGCGATAACGTTTTAATCAAATCAAATCCAAAGCGGCCTTAGTTCGATATGCTATCGGATTAAGGCTTTTAACAATTAGGAAAACAGCCTTTAATATGATTAACAAAGTGAGGGTCGTTAGACGCTTGTCTTTTGTTGTGTCCACTCTTGAGATTTGGGCCTATTCCTACTATGATGTAAACAAATCCATTTCCGTTGAAGGAAGCAAAGGAGATTCGGCCATGTGCAGAAACATCAAAACATTATACAATTTTAGCCCGCCAGCGACCGAAGATGAGGTTCATGCAGCGGCGCTGCAATTTGTTCGCAAATTGTCGGGTTTCAACTCGCCGTCGAAAGCGAATGAAGCCGCTTTTAATGAAGCGATAGAAGAGATTGCGGCTGTCGCACATAAGCTGTTAGGATCCTTAGTTACAAATGCAGAACCTCGCAATCGCGAGGTTGAGGCAGAGAAAGCGCGAATTCGTAATTTGCAACGTTTCGGAGAATAGACACATTCCCTTATTTGTCCGGCTATGTGAATGCTGGTATCATTATTAGTAGAGAATGATTGAGCCAGGTCACACAGATTGAGGTGGATAGGGATGAAAACAATCGCGATTATTGGCGGGGGCATTACAGGCCTCGCGACCGCTTATTATTTACAAAAACAGATCGACGAACGGAAGCTGGCAGCAACGATTGTGCTAATTGAAGCCAATGAACAGCTTGGCGGAAAAATTGCAACCTATCCGGTAGATCCTTTCATCATGGAAACCGGAGCTGATTCTATCGTCGCGCGCAAATCGAATATGGCTCCATTGCTGGAAGAGCTTGGCCTGCAGGACGAAATCGTCTATAACGCAACGGGGCGTTCATATATTCATGTCGATGGCGAGCTAAAACTCATTCCGGAGGAGGCCGTATTTGGCATTCCGCTAAGTTTGGAGTCGCTAGCAGGCAGTACGCTTGTATCTGCTGAAGGCAAAGTCGAGGCCTTGCGGGACTTTTATACGCCGAATACGACATTTACGAAGGAAGACTCCATCGGGCATTTTCTAGAGAGTTTCTTAGGGAAGGAACTGGTCGAGAAGCAGATTGCTCCAGTGCTGTCCGGGGTGTATTCCGGGGAGCTGCATGGGCTGACGCTTGCCTCAACGCTTCCCTACTTGTTGGATTACAAGAATGAATACGGCAGCATCATTCAAGGGCTTGCAGCGAATCGGTCGAAGTTTAAGGGCAAGGGCGATAAGAAGTTTTATTCCTTCGCCAATGGGCTCTCATCACTTATCGATCGAATGGAAGAGCGAATGCCAGCTGTCGATATTCGAAAAGGGACGAAGGCGGAGCGAATCGTTAAAGGTGAGGGAACTGATTATTCGATTCAGCTTCAATCCGGTGAGGCCATTCAAGCAGACAGTATTGTGCTTAGCACCTTGCATCCAGTCGCGCAATCACTGCTGCAATCGCCGGTGTTGGATCAACAATTCGACCAGCTTCGCAATAGCTCGCTTACTAGCGTCTATATTGCTTTTGACATTGATGATAATAAGCTTCCGCTGGACGGAACAGGCTTTATTGCTGCCGAGAGCAGCTCATTATCTTGCAATGCATGCACCTGGACAAGCCGCAAGTGGGCACATACGTCGAACACAAGCCAACTGCTTGTTCGGCTGTTCTATAAGAGCACAAAGCCTATTTATAAGAAATTGCAGGACGGGACGGAACAAGACTGGTTACAGGCAGCATTGGCGGATGTAAAGGATGCGATGGGCATCGTTGCGGAGCCGCTGCATTATGTCGTGACCAAATGGGACCATACGATGCCGAACTATCATATCCAGCATCATTCGGTTGTTCGGTCGCTTGAGACGAAATTGGCTGAGCAATACCCGCATGTTCGGCTGGCTGGGTGCTCGTATTACGGAGTTGGCATTCCAGACTGCGTTGCAAATGGCGAACAAATCGCAACTGAGCTCGCCGACTGGGTAGCTAAGGATGGGCAATGAGGGAAAGTACGACATTTTTCATTGATTAGTGTGGTGGAACGGCTGTCCATGCTAACCGAATATCGGTTATAATAAGAAAATAGATCAAAGTAGAAAGTGGGAGCAACATGGGCCGTAAGTGGAATAATATTAAAGAGAAGAAAGCTTCGAAAGACGCCAATACAAGCCGGATTTATGCGAAGTTCGGTCTAGAAATTTATGTAGCAGCGAAGAAAGGCGAACCAAACCCTGAATCGAATGCTGCACTGAAATTTGTACTTGAACGCGCCAAAACGTATAATGTGCCGAAAGCGATCATCGATCGTGCGATTGAGAAAGCCAAAGGCAGCTCGGACGAGCATTACGAGGAGCTTCGTTATGAGGGCTTCGGGCCGAGTGGCTCCATGATCATCGTTGACGCATTAACTAACAACGTGAACCGCACAGCTCCCGTCGTCCGCTCTGCTTTCAATAAGAGCGGCGGCAACATGGGTGTCAGCGGCTCTGTTTCGTATATGTTTGATGCAACTGCCGTAATTGGCGTAGAAAACAAATCACTCGACGAAGTAATGGAAATTATGCTCGAAGCAGACGTAGACGTACGTGACATTCTCGAGGAAGAAGAGTCGATTATGGTCTATGCCGCGCCAGACCAGTTTAATGCCGTACAAGAAGCATTCAAAAACGCAGGCATAACGGAATTCGTCGTAGCTGAAATTACGATGCTGCCACAAAACTATGTAACGCTGCCAGAAGATGCGATCGCTTCGTTCGAGAAGCTCATTGATGCATTGGAAGATCTCGAAGATGTTCAACAAGTGTACCATAACGTAGAATTCGAGTAAGGCTTGCTAGAATTCAAAATGAAGAACGGTCACCTATGGGGTGACCGTTTTTTGTTGTCATTTTTTTTGGTGAATCGCCAGTTATATGCCCGCTTATTACATCGAATCCGCGAACATAGGCAAATCTGGCTGAACCGCCGCCATCGCTTGTTTCTTCTTCTTATCGGTAATATGCGTATAGATCTGTGTTGTTGAAATATCGGCATGCCCGAGCAGTTCTTGCAAGGTGCGCAGATCGACTTTATCCGTTGAAAGTAAATTCGTTGCGAAGGAATGGCGAAGCTTATGGGCGGAAAGTTTGCGCTCAGCTATATGCTCATGCTGTTGCTTAAATTGCTCGAACGTTCGCTCCACGATAAACTGCACCGTACGGCGGGAGATGCGCCGGCCTAGCCGTGAGACGAAGAAGGGGTGGTCATTTTTTCGCTTCGGCGGTATGCGCTCCTGCAGGCACTGCTTTAATAAGGCTATGATGGAGGGCTGGAGCGGAATATAGCGCCATTTGCGGCCTTTGCCCAGGATACTCAGTTGGCCAGATGATGAATCAAAGTCTTGCACATCCAATTGGGAAACTTCGCTTACCCGCAAGCCGCAGTATGACATCAGCGCGAGCATGGCAATGTCCCGTACCCGAAAGTGTCCTTCTACGGATCGCAGCAGTTCCCCTAAATCGCTTTCTTCCAAATAAATAGGGAGCCGATTTTTTTCCACCTTTGATTTGGAAATGTCCACAGCAGGGTTATTGTCCATTCGTTCAAATTCAATCATGACTTTGAAAAATAATCGGATCGCAGATAGGGCACGGTTACGGGCGCCATCGCCAGCACCGCGTTCACGCGCATCCGTTAAATGGGACATGACATCAATCTTGCGGATGGAGGTCAGGTGTTTGCCTTGCAATGAACGGCACAGCAATTGAATATCGTTGAGGTATCCTTGCTGCGTATCTTTCGTATAGCCGCGGTCTTTCATCCAGATTTTGAACATATGTAAATCTACTTCATAAGCTTCCAACGTCATGATAGGCTCCTTGTTGTGGAAATAAGGTAAATTAGCGCTTAAATCAGCATGGATTACGATTCAACTTTTTCTATTATATCGCATTTGAACACGAACTGCATGAAATGTGTATTTCACGCAGTTCAAAATCGCAAATCACAACCAGCCGAATCGCCGGATTAGCACTATAATAGCCTTAAAAACTAAACATTTGCAACTTTTGTTTGCTTTATTTCGTTAATTAGTAAGTAAGAGTAGAAGTCTTGCAAATTTACTTTAATTGAAAGGGGAAAAAGTTGAGGACTGTTATGATTTTGCTTGGGGTAGCGATTGTAGTGCTCGTTGCGGGATGTTCTTCTAGTAACGATGGGGAGGACAACATCTGGACCTATAAGGAGGGCTACGTCGCTGCCAAACAGAATAGTAAGGTGTTAGTTGTGAGGGATGAGATTAGTCGTTCGAGTAAACAATCTAATGGCCGTCTTCTATTGAAGGCGGTTGTTTGGATTGTCAAGTGTTTTTAGAATTATCATTAAAGTTAACATAATAAATGTTATGTAATTTATTATTTATTTTAATGTTCCGATTTGAAAGCTCTTAAAGTACGTATTATGATAGAAAATAGAACAAGCAGACTTAACGATGAATCGCAACATTCGGATCAGCAAGACGGAGGAGGGAGAGAACGATTATGGTCATCCATATCGATGATGTGAGCTGGGTGCGCGACGGCGCAACGATTTTGAAAGATGTGAATTGGACGGTTGAGCCTGGAGAGCATTGGTGTATTGTCGGGCTGAACGGTTCAGGCAAAACGACGCTGCTGAATATGATTAACGGGTACATTTGGCCAACCAAAGGCAGTGTATCGGTCCTGGGCAAAAAGTTTGGCGAATACGATTTGCGCGAGCTTCGCAAGTCGATCGGTTGGGTGAGCTCTTCGCTCCAGCAACGGCTTTATGGCGGGGAAACCGCAATCAATATCGTCTTAAGCGGCAAATATGCGACAATTGGGCTGTATGACAAGCCGGATGAGGATGCTCTTGAGCAAGCACATGATTTGCTTCGGCTGCTCGGTTGCGAGAAGTTGGCGAATCGCACATACAACACGTTCTCGCAGGGGGAACGCCAGCGCGTATTGATCGCCCGGGCGTTGATTGCAGCGCCGAAGCTGCTCATTTTGGATGAGCCCTGCACCGGGCTCGATGTATTCGCACGGGAATTGTTGCTTCGTATGGTTGAGCGGATCGCCCAGCAGCCGAATGCGCCAACACTCCTTTTTGTTACCCACCATATTGAAGAGATTATGCCGGTCTTCAATAGAACGTTGCTGGTCAAGCAAGGCGAGATTTTCGGCGCCGGTCCTACACAGGACATATTGAACACAGAACTGTTATCCCGTTTCTTCGACGCTCCGCTTGAAGTAGAACACCGTAACGACCGGGCTTGGCTGCATCCGCTTGGCGTTATTGAGACAAAAGCGTAATGAAATAACTATAATAAAGAAAAACACGCCAGAACAATCGATTTCGGCGTGTTTTTTGTTTGTCAGGATCAGGCTAGTTCAGTTTAAAGCCGTACTTCTTGAAGACAGCACCTGCATCTTTGGATTGCAAATAGGTGTAAAATTCAGTCGCTTCTGCAGCATGTTTCGATTCCTTAATGACGCCTGCCGGATAGACGATAGGGGAGTGTACGCTGGACAGAATGTTCAATGCAATTTTTACTTTCTTAGAGGTGAGCGCGTCCGTTTTGTACACGAAACCTGCATCCACGTTGCCCGTCTCCACATAGGTCAGCACTTGTCGTACATCTTTGGCATAAACCAGCTTGCTTTGCAGGGAGTCCCAAATGTTGCGAGCCGTTAGCGTTTCTTTCGCATATTGGCCTGCTGGCACCGTCTCTGGTTGGCCAATGGCAACTTTTTTGATGCCATTATCAGTCAGTTGTTTAACTGTTGTGAAGGTTTTCTTGGAATCGGAAGGGATGACGAGCACAAGCTCGTTGTTCAAAATTGTTTTGTTGTTGCCAATCAAACCTGCTTTTATGAGAGCATCCATCTGTTTTTTTCCTGCAGAGAAGAAGAGGTCGGCTGGCGCACCTTGCTCAATCTGCTTTTGGAGTGCACCTGAGGAACCGTAGTTAAATGTGAGGTTAATGTCGGGATGTGCTTTTTCGTACGATTTTTCGATCTCATCCAAGCTATCCTTCAAGCTCACAGCCGCGGAAATGAGCAGCTCCGTAGGAGCCTTAGCTGCGATGGCGGGTTGAACAGGAACAGCAAGCAGGGCAATGATGAGGACAAGGCTAAGTAATGATAATAGCTTTTTCACAATAAATCTCCTCCAATAATGTGATAGATGCAGCCTGAAAATAAAACAAAACCATACTAGTTATAACTAGATATGCCTAAATATATATCGGTAATCGAATGAAGTCAATCGTTTATGTGAAGTTAGATAACATAAACAGTGTAGTTTTTTTGAAAGTTGAAGCATACATTGACATCTTGGAGCAGAAAGCGTATGATCGATGTTAATCGTAATTATTACACATAAAATTTGATTCGTCTTATGTCGTGTGCCATCAACACACATTCATCTGTTCATGACCGTGTGCCGTTTCAACGTTCGGCAGCAAACATTCACAGCTTTTAATCGTAATAATTACGAAAATATCAAATTAAAGTAGCACAAGGAGCGGAAGCGAATGCAAAACCAAACAGTTGATTCACGAATCCCCGTGACGGTTTTAAGCGGTTATCTTGGGGCTGGCAAGACGACGCTGCTTAACCATGTTTTGAATAACCGAACAGGGCTAAGGGTGGCCGTGATTGTTAACGATTTGAGCGAAGTAAATTTCGATGCGGATCTCATTCGAGATGGCGGGGGACTCAGCCGCACGGATGAGAAGCTGGTAGAAATGTCTAATGGCTGTATCTGCTGCACGCTGCGAGAGGATTTGCTTCGCGAAGTGGAGAAGTTGGCCAGAGAAGGGCGATTTGATTATATTCTGATCGAGTCAACAGGAATTGGTGAGCCTATTCCCGTTGCCCAAACCTTTACTTACGAGGACGAAGAAGCTGAGATTCACCTATCCGAGCTTTGCCGGCTTGATTGTATGGTAACTGTCGTAGACGCATTCCGCTTCTGGACGGACTTCGCCTCAGGTGAAACGTTATTGGATCGGCAGCAGGCAAGCGATGAGCTGGATACAAGGGATGTTGTCGATTTGCTTATCGCCCAGATCGAGTTTTGTGATGTGTTGATTCTTAATAAATGTGACTTGGTTGAGAGCGAAGCACTCGATCAATTGGAATCGATGCTCCGAAAGCTTCAGCCGCGGGCACGGTTCATTCGGTCAGTCTATGGCGTGGTACCTGCTCATATGCTATTGCATACGCATTTGTTTGATTTTGAAGAGGCAAGCGCATCAGCGGGGTGGATGAAGGAATTGACGCAAGCTGTACATACGCCTGAAACCGAAGAGTATGGCATTTCATCCTTCGTTTATGAAAGGGATCGCCCATTCCATCCCGATCGCCTCATGCAGTGGATGTCCGAATGGCCTACAGAGATCGTTCGCTCCAAAGGAATTGTTTGGTTAGCCTCCCGCAACGACATGGCGCAAAGCTTTAGCCAAGCCGGTCCATCTGTACAATTCGGATCCGCGGGACATTGGGTTGCTTCGCTTCCAGAGGAAGAGCAGCAATCGATTCTCGAGCAGGATCAAGAGCTGCATACAAGCTGGCATCCGCAATACGGGGATCGAATGACAAGAGTTGTGTTCATCGGCGTTCACTTAGAAAGGAAACAGATCGAAACAGAACTGGACCATTGTTTGCTTACAACTCCCGAGTTGGAGTTAGATTGGCAGCAGTTCCATGATCCATTCCCGCAGCAGCCGTCCGCTTGACGAATCGTGCGGTATTACGAAACAAGAGAAAGGGAAAGCGCATCACGCGTTTTCCCTTTTTGTTGTTATGAAAATTTGCTTATCGGCGCAATCCGCATTATTCTGGACAAGGATCATTTTTCTATAGTTCATTGAAGGGGAACGTCTATGACCTTTGCAATTCTAATCTTTATCGCAGCCGGGATTGCCGAAATCGGCGGAGGCTATCTCGTTTGGTTATGGTTACGTGAAGCTAAGCCGCTCTGGTATGGAGTAGCTGGCAGCATTATCTTGATAGGTTATGGCATCATTCCTACGTTCCAGAGCTTCCCATCCTTCGGGCGTGTTTATGCGGCATATGGTGGCGTATTTATCATTCTTGCCGTGCTGTGGGGCTGGGGTGTCGATAAGAAAATGCCGGATCTATATGATTGGATCGGTGCTGCAATTTGCTTAGTTGGCGTATCTGTCATGCTATGGGCACCGAGAGGCAGCTAGATAGCTGGTGTACAGAAGCGAACGATTTACAAACTTATTTAATGGAGGAATTTAAATGACACAACTATCCATTCTCGATTTTTCGTTTAAGGACGATGAGACACGCATGAAAGATTTTCAGTTCATTCAGCAAGTGTTGCAGCTCAATGTATTATTCGAAAGTGATGTTTACAGTTCTATGATGGATGAGACGGGTCTGTCCATCGGATTTATGAATACGAACGAGTTGGAGGAAGCCGCACAGGAGGGCTATAAAGCGTCGGTCGTTCCTAACTTTTCTGTGGATGCTACTAAATTCGACGCGATGCTTGCACAGGCGTTGGAGCAGGGCGGCAAGATTTTAATGCCCAAAACATACATTGAAGGGACAGGCTTCTACGCGATTATTCAAACGCCTTCTGGGATTAATCTAGCGTTAGCGGAACAGCCAACAGAATAGGCCGAGGCTTTCTTGCCTTCATTTCATTAGCCCGCGAAATCGGTTACAATAGGGAAATAGTTGAATTGAGACATAAATGGAGGGCAATGTGGTGCAGCAGAATGTTGGCAAAATTACAGAGATTAACCGCTACCCGATTAAATCTTTTGCTGGTGAAAGCTTAGAATCATGTGAGATCGAACCGTACGGCATGGTTGGGGACCGTTTCGCAACCTTTTACGATGAGACGAAGAAAGATTGGTGGAAATATATCACCGTAAGGAACATCCCTAATTTGTTCACGTATAAAGCACAGTACATCGATGGAGCAATTCAGGTGACAGCTTCGGATGGACGAACCTTCGGTTGGGATGAAGAGCTGTTGCGTGAAATTCAAAGCCAAACCGAAACACAAATTACGATGTCTAACATAAAGGATCCACATCCCGAGCATCCGCATCTCTTATCGGTCGAAGGGGCAAGCATCTTGCTCATTACCGATTCCAGCATGCGAAAGCTGCAAGCGCAGTGGGGAAAAGATCTCGATCAACGCCGTTTCCGGGGCAATTTCGTTGTGACGGTGAATGATGATGCCATTGATGAGGGCGATTGGATCGGCAAGCAGCTGACCATCGGTGACGCCCAGTTGCATGTCGATAAGTATTGCGAGCGCTGTGTCGTCATTACGATGGACCCGGACACGCTGGAGAAAGACCCGTCGCTGCTTAAGCTGGTGCACCAGGAGTATAACTTACATTTCGGCGTGTACGCTTCCGTCGTGAAGACTGGCAAGATCAAGCTCGGCGATGAGGTTATCGTTTCAAATGCTATATAATATAAGTTTATATAAAATCGCAGGGCGCTGGCCAGATTATTCTGAGCTATGCGTTCTTCTTTATTTCTTATGTCATGGCACATAAAAGTACAATTTGGTTGAGTATATGTGCGTGTGCATCATGATTTTGAATTCGGGGGCGTATGAAATGAAGGCTGTAACTTATCAAGGCAAACCGAGAAATATGGGAATTACCCTGGTGGACAAGCTGAATATTTGAGAATCCCATATGGAAATTACACGCCGTTCGTCATTCCTCAAGACTGACTCAGCAATTTGCATGGCTAAAAGGTGCAGAGCGAGTTATCGCCGTTGATTACTTTGAATACCGCTTGCTTCGCGCCCGTACATTAAATCACTGTGAAACGTTTGATTTTACGCAATTCGATGATATGGGGGAAACGTTAAAGGAGATTACGAAAGGCGGAGCGGACGTTGTCATCGACTGCGTAGGCATGGATGGAAAAAAGTCAGCTCTTCTTTGCTCGCAACATTACGATCAAGATGGGACAGGCTCCCGCAAGAGCGTATATGTCCCACATCTATGAGCTTATAAGAAAAGGGAAGGTCAATCCTGCCGCTATTATTACCCATCGGCTTCCTTTATCTGAAGCTGCGTACGGATATGACATTTTCAATCAAAAGCTTGATGAATGCGTAAAAGTGATATTGAAGCCTTAATCAAATCGGGCTTGTAATGGTGCCCACCAGAATGCCAAATAAATAGATATAAAACAAAAAGCGCTAAGCATCGATCAGGAGGCCAAGCGCTTTTTTGCCTATTCATTTCTTATTTCATCGGTTGCCCTTGATTCACAGGTGTTGTCGACTCCGCGTATGTCTTATGGCACATCATATTCGATAGGCGAGGCACATAAACCGTTTCGCCAGCTCGCAACTGTTTTGGATTCGACAAATGCATGTTTGCTTCTTCTAGAATCGGTTGAGGCATGTTATATTGGTGCCCGATTGAGGCTAACGTATCACCTGATTTTACTTGATGCTGGGCAAAAATCATATCGTCGGACTGGCCGTCCCTAAACACAGGAAAGAAGAATGGCGAGAAAGCAAAAAACGGGAACAAAAACCGTCCAGGGAAAAACGGATGGGCGAACGGGCGAAAGAACGGCCTGCCGAAACCTCCGCCAAATCCGCCAGATCCAGGGAAAAATCCACGATCCATTATATAACCTCCACGATCGATATAGTCAACTGACTATACAACATATCGCTTAAGGCATGGCCGTGTTACAACTAAACTTTAATTGGCATCGGGGTAAGGAAACAGGTCGGCTATACGGAATGTCTGTCCACTCTCATTAGCCAGTATGACATGCTCCCGTTTCAGGTCACGCGGGCTTTCGAGCCCACAGGCTGCCGAGAGGGAGAAAAGCCCTTCCCGAAGCTGTAAAATGTAGTTCATGACACGCCATTGCTTCTCCTCTGGCGCCAACGCTTCCTGATACTTGGCGTCGGTTGTCGTAATGCCAGTCGGGCATTTGCCTGTGTGGCACTGGAAAGCCATAATGCAACCATTAGCCATCATAAAGCCGCGGGCCGAATTTACACAATCCGCGCCAAGCGCAAGCGCAATGGCCACTTTGTCAGGCGTGACCAGCTTGCCTGAAGCAAATATACGGAACCGGTTACGGATGCCGAACCGCCTTGCCGCATCGTCCAGAATAAGCAGCGCTGCATACAGCGGCAAACCCATGCTGTCAGCCATTGCTTTATAGGTAGCGCCCGATCCGCCTTCTGAGCCGTCAACCGTAATGAAGTCAGGATAGATATTCATTCGAATCATCGCTTCAAACAGGGGCTCCAGCCGCTTGGGATCGCCGACAACAATTTTGATGCCGACTGGTTTGCCGCCTGCTTCCTGTAAGGAGCTAATGAATGTGAGCGCTTCTTCCGGCGTAGATAGAGCTTCAAACCGGTTAGGCGAATTTACGGACTTGCCGACGGGCACTTTACGCGCTGCAGCAATTTTCTCGTTAACTTTGGAGCCTTCCAAATGGCCGCCACGGATTTTTGCGCCTTGGTGAAATTTCAGCTCGAATGCTTTAATGTTGTCGATTGCCGCTTTTAGTTTGAACTCTTCAATCGAGAAACGGCCTTCGCTATCGCGGAAGCCATACATGCCTGGGCCAATCTGCGAGACGACGTCAGCGCCGGAAGCGAGATGGACGTCCGCAACGCCGCCTTCGCCAGTGTTGATCCAGGAACCCCCAGCCATAAATGCCCCGTTACCTGTGGACTGGATATAATTCTCGCCTACTGCGCCATACGAAGTCGCAGATGCGCCGAACATGCCTTTAAGCCGCCACGGATACTTGCGGTTCTCCCCAACAACAATGGCATCATCATCGTGCAACAGCCATTTTTTAATTTTCTCATCGATCATTTTTTCTTTGCGAGTAATGAGCCCTTCGCTCGTAATAATATATTTCTTTCCAGCAACAAGCTCGTTATTATCGACCCGAAGCTCGCCTGTGAGCTTCGGAAACATCGCATTTGATAAGTAATAGCCTGGTTTTTCATAATCCCGTTTGCCGCCAAATGAGATCAGGTCAGTGCGGTATTTGGCCGCATACACAAGACCGATAAAATCGTTGCGCGAGAAAGGCCGGCCTCCTGTATCATTATCGAACCAATATTGGCGGAACTCGGGACCAAGCTTTTCAAGCAAATAGCGCAGCCATCCAAGGAACGGATGGGAACGGATAATCGAGTGCTTCGGCTGCTTGGATAAGGCGAACATATAACCAAAGAAAGCAATCAGCGGCAACAGAAGCACAACGATCATCACAATAACGATTACCATTTCAATAGACAAGAACATACCCTCCTGCGACAGTAGATGTAAAATAGGCGATCCATACTATTATCTCACACTTTACAAATGATTTCCTGCTCGAAGCATTTACATTAGCCAAAACTATCCCCCTCGTAGGAGCTGGTTTAAGGCTTGGCGAACATTAGCAACTTTTGTCGAATCAGAAAAAATGGTAAGTTATGACTATGTAAATCGTTGATTTCTTACAACAATCGTTGATTTGAGCAATTGTAGAAAGCTACTTTAATTGGTATTTTATTAATCAGTTGGTAATCAGAGACGCAACAAGATACAACATAGACCTGCTAGGAGGGAATGGACGGTTCAGGCAATAGCCTGTCACACATAAAATAACGAGACAGCTTGGCATATGATTCACACATCATGAGTACAGAAGGAGGGAGTTTGTATAATTGTTTTATCGGAAAATTCGGCTATGCTATTGGGACAGGAGACTGTTCGAATTCAATCTGCTTATGCTGTAGGACCGATACAAAATCCGATCGATAATGATTATTTAAACGCTGATTTAAGTCTCATATTTAAACATAATTGTATTCGATGTGAAGAAGAGTCGTTGATTGAGCTCGCGGATGGACAGGCTGCCGAGTGCCGGTTTATTGATCGAGTCAATGATGAAACGATGGAATTAGACTTATCTGATTTTACATTAAATAAGAATGAACGGTTATTCGTGTGCGCTACGTTCAAGACAGCCGAGGCGAAAATTGTTTGTGTCCGCACTTTTGATATTATAGGAAAGATTTGGGTGAACGGGGAACTGCTTTTTAACAAATCAGGCCCGTTTCGGTTTCACTTAGAGCCTGGCGAGCATTCATTGATAATTGAATATTTCGAGCTTCGGATTAATTACTCGTTGCGTATAAGCGATTATGCCTTCGACCTAGCGAATGCAACTGATTTGATGGATGACTATTTCGCCAATTGGGTTGATCAACGTGCACATATCGTCAGCGAAAACGCTTATGTGGTTGGCCAGGATAAGTATGCTATATATCCTTGGAGCTGATCGAGTAAATCTCCCAAATGGCACGCCTGTTTCGGTTACCGTTAGTAATGATGAGGGGCATACCGTCGGCCAGTTCACAGCATTTATAGGCCAACGGATAGAATATGCTATTGAGCCCATAAGAAATGAAACATTTTGCCTGCTGCATTTTAAGTTCACTTATACAGATTGCAATGGACAAGCACGTCAAATCACTCATCTTGTTCTAGCACACCCAATCGATAACATCATTACGATGCTAGAAGCCCAATACGATTGGTTGACTATAAATGGTTTCCAAAATGAAATCGATAACATTCAGCTATCTGAGCTGCTGAACCGTATACGGGCTGTGCACGCACTTGAGCCAGCAAAGGTATTAGTCAAAAAATTGCGGCTCGTTAAGGAGCTATGGCAGCAGTTTGAGCACGCTTGCCGTTTGATCAAGCAAGGAAAGCGATATGAGGATGCCATAGTCGAACGTCGATTGGGAGATGGATACTATCAATCCCGATTGGACGACAGCATAGAACGGTATTCGGTCTTGTTGCCTGCATCGTATTCGGCTAGCAAGCAATATCCACTCATTGTTTTACTTCCAGTATGCCGGTACGATCTTGATCTTCCTGATGTCCGCGGTCTTTTTCTTGGCCAAATGCAAGAGGAGGCTATTCTCGTTACCTATTCCTGCCGAGGCGTGACGATGGGCAGTTATGTTGGAGAAGCCGCATTTCTTGAAGGGCTGGAAGTCATACAACAGAGATATTCGATTGATGAAGACCGGATCTACTTATCTGGCTACTCCAACGGTGCATTCGCCGCATGGGCATTAGCTCAAGCTTATCCAGATCGGTTCGCGGGAATTGCAGCTTATGCGGGCTCCGCTTTTCCAGACAAGCTGCGTAATCTCATGAATGTCGCGGTTTTAAACGTATGCGGTGAACTCGACTACGCTATTAATGCTTCTTTTATTAACCCCGCCAACGCTATAGGCAACTATCAGTATAAAGGAATTTTGGATCCGCAAGCTAATCACTGGGACACCTATTATTATCATCATCTGGCGTACGGCATTCGGTGGCTGCTGCAGCATCGAAGAATAGCGTATCCCACACGAATCTATTATCGCACAGACAACGCACGACATTGTCAATGCTACTGGATCGACGATATTGCATATGATCACGAGCAACTCTTTGGCGTCTTGAAGGCAGAGATTTGTAGTGATTCGGTCATTCAGATAGAGACCGTTCACCTTGAATCGTTTGAAGTGACGTTGCCCAGAGCGCTGCATGCTACGTGCGTAGCTATTATCATCGATGGACAGGAGACAGTCCAGTTGCCTAAAGGAGCAGCACGATGGCGGTTCCAGAAGTCGACGGTCACCTCTTTATGGCAGCAAATCGAGCCGAGTGTAGCTAAAGCGCCTAAAGCATATACGAGCATTGGGCTGGGCATTTTGGACATTTATTTGGACCGAATCAAGGTTGTTATTCCGGATCGGTTCGGCTCGTTAGAAGAAGAGGCGGTCATTCATCGTGTTGCAAACCTATATGCCCGTCCGAAAACAAACAGTTGGGATCCGAATATTTATGTCCACTATCCGATCATTCCTGCTGGGCAACTAACCGCGGCAGACATCGAGCAATGCAATCTCATCGTAATCGCGAGCTCGACTGACGGCCATAGCTTCCTGTCAATGATTCGCACACACTTAACCATCGACCTCACTTCAATTGAAGATAGCTGTGTGCAATATATACAACCTAACCCCATGAATCCTCAGAAGAAAGTGCTCATCTTGGCTTCCCACAACTTCGTGAATTTTAACAAATATATGTATACCCGAAAACTTACCTTACCAAGCTACTCCAGCGGCATTCATCCACATCTTAATAAGGAGGTGATCCAGTTTAACGGCAAGCTTCGAGCGACGAACGTAGACCAGTTCAAACCATCAAGATAGGGAACTGGAAACCAATTTTGGGGAGTGATCATGATGAAAGAGAAAATGATTCAGATGATTAGCGAGATTAAGAATGAGCCGGCTCTATTAGACACGCTGACCGGCAGCTCCAGCATTTTGCATGAATCGGGCATGGAGTCGCTGCAAATCGTGCATTTCATATTGCAAGTAGAGGACGCGTTTGATTGCGAGATTAATTTCGATGAATTCGACATGGACAATCTCGGCACAATCGACACGTTCTGCGAATATATTCGTCAGCTAAACCCTGAACTGAGCAAGCAAAGCCAACGATGAGCTTAGCTAGCGGAATTACTAAAATTCACTGCGGTACATTCGATGCTGAACAGTACTGGCGGGGGCAAGAACTCGCGAAATTGCCTGGCCTTGTAGATCGCGAGAATTTGAGAATTGTGTCGATGATGGATGAGCTGCTATTCGCGTTCTGTAACCCAACGGAGGCGCTCATTACACGCAAAGCGATGAATCCGTCGCATAAACAGTATTTGGGCGATATCGGATTCAAGTTTTATAACAATGAATTCGACCTCGACGGAGAGAGCAAAGAAACAGGAAAAAGCATGCTGCAGCTGATTTCAGAAGCAGACCAGTCGGCATTCGCTACGCTTGCTGGCGAGAAGCCGGAGCTCGATCCTTTTGCCGCAATCCCGTACACAAAAGAGGCGAGTGAGCGCCATGGATTTGGCTGCCGGATGCCTGATATGGACATCATTCGCCGCGTCAATACGAAAACGTACTCGACGGAAATGAAGGAGCAGCTTGGTTTAAGGAACGACAGCTTTATCGTCAACCATTCAAGCGAGCTGCAAGTTTTAGGTGAAACGTTGCTTCGTCAAGGGTCGTTTTTGATCAAGGACAATTATGGCGTTTCCGGCCAAGGCAATTTGCTTGTGGAATCGGCTTCGATTTTAGAACGGGTCGTTTCTTATACAGCCATGCAGGAGAACAAAGGGAAGTTGGCGCAATTTGTCGTAGAGCTTTACCTCGATAAGGCTTGTGACTTCTCTTGCCAGTTCATGGTCACTGAAGATGGAGCTTACCAATTGATCTCGGTACAGCGCCTTGCCAACGACGAATTCGCATACCAGGAGTCGTACACGCCTGAGCCAGCGTTTTTGCAGATGCTGGAGAGCCGTGGCTACTTCGACCTGATGGAGCGAATCGCCAAAGGGTTGTACAAGGATGGTTACTATGGCCATGTCTGTGTCGATTCGATGCAGCTGCGCAACGGTGAACTTATTCCACTTATTGAAATTAATGCAAGAAAATCGATGAGCTTAATTAAAAATCAAGTAGACCGGTTCTTAACGCCGGCTGGCCTTCAAGGCAATCTTCGTTACTATTCAGTGACGACAGCGAATGCGGAATTGCAGTTCGAAGATGTACTGGCCGCGATGGAGCAATCGGACCTGCTGTATCGGCCGGGCAAGGATGCGGGCATCATTCCACTGACTGCGAATACGCTGACGATTAACCGGAAAGCGGACAAGCCTTATAAAGGGCGGCTGTATGTGTCCATGGCTGGCCGGCATGGGGAAGTTCGGCAAGAGCTGCATCAGAAGCTAAGCGGTTTGTTATCTTCATTCTCGCTTCAGGTCATGAACTAATTCAATGCAGCGTTAACGGGGTGAACAATGATGGGGAAGAAAACGATATTAAGCTCCGGCTTTGGGCTTGGGTTTTACATTCCGGCATTGCTGCTGGAGCATCAGCTTAATGCAAGGCAGCAGCAAGCTGAAGTCGTTGTGTTCGAAAATTACATCGTTGGCGAGAAGAAGGAAAAGATTGCTGACAGCCGCTTTGATTATCACAAAAACTTTGCGCTTGCCCGTATCGCACAAAAAATGCCGATCGACATTCGGGACAGCATCGATTTTGAAGCTGTGAATGGGCTATTGGATACGTGGGAGCAAGAAGGGCGTAGTGAGTTCATCGCACTGTCCGGCCATTGGATCTATATTCTGGACATGTACAGCGAACGGATCGGCATTGAATCTTTGAATGTGACGCTGCTGTATGTGGATTCGGAGCTGTCGCCTTCATGGAAGGGCGTTAAGAAATATGTTCCTGACTACCAAAAGCGTTATCGCGAGCAATATTTGTTCGATGCTGCAGAAGGACGGGCTTTATACCGATTAGACGTCACGAACGAGCCCGTGGTTCCTTATGACAGCCGCCCATACCGATTCACGGTGCATGGCGGAGGCTGGGGAATGGGAACTTATTTGGCCAAGGTGGAGGAGCTGGAGCGTGAGTACGCGCTTGACCTTTCGATCTACCATGAGTCCGACTTCGATTTGTCCAATACGAATCACCGCTATTGGATGGTTGATCCGACATGGGAAGCTTGGAAGAAGGACCCGGTTACAGGCAAGCACACATTCCCGAGAATTGGTGAAATCCGTGCAGGAGAAGCTCCTGTATTCACTACGGACAATCAAGCAACCCATCATCATTTGTATGACAACATGAAGCAGGCAAAAGGGATTATTAGCAAACCAGGCGGTTCGACGTTAATCGATTCGTTAGCTTCGGCAACACCGATTATTTTCCTCGATCCTTTTGGTCCGCATGAACAGAAAAATGCTGATTTGTGGATCAAACTTGGCTTTGGCATCTCTTATGACACATGGAAGCAAGGTGGCTTTTCGCTCGAGTTGTTGCAGCCGCTCCATGAAGCGTTAGCTTCACAGCGTACTGCTATTCCCAATTATGTAGATGCATTGTTCGACCATAAATTAACGAGGTGAACCGATATGCAGCCGAAAAGCAGTGTAGTAATCGATGAAAAAGCGTTTCAGGTTATGAAGCGCACGATGAGAAACATGGCCGTTCCTTATCGCGAGCGGGTAAAGAATCCGAAATATCGTACGCCGGTGCCAGAATCCGTCGGCATCAAATTGACGAACCGCTGTAACCTGCGCTGCATCCATTGCTTCCAATGGAATGAGGATGGCTACCATCATGCGATGGATAAGGAAGAGCAGAACAAGGATATCGACCTCGATGTATTCCGCAAAATTATGGAAGAAACGTCGGAAGTGAAGTCACGCTTATACTTGTGGGGCGGCGAGCCGATGTTCCACAAACAGTTTGACCAAATTCTCAAGATGCTTGCCGAAGATCCACGGGAAATGACGATCTGCAGTAACGGCCTGCTCCTCGATAAGTATATTGACGGCATTATTGAGATCTCTCCAGGACTGGAGCTGTTGATTGCAGTAGAAGGCCTCGAGTCCGAGCATGATTTCATTCGCGGCAAAGGCACCTTCGCCAAAACGATGCGCCAAATCGAGCGTTTAGTTGAGCTGCGGGACCAAGGCATCTACAAAGGCCGCATCTCTGTGCACTCCGTTATTAATGAAGCGATGATTCCGAAGCTCTACGAGCTGCTGGAATACTTTGAATCGTTGAAGCTGGATCTCGTTATTATGTGCTTCCCTTGGTACATTTCTTCCGAAACATCCAAGGAAATGGACGGCTACTTCATGGAGAAGTTTAGCTGGCTGAAAAAGCTGCATGAGAATCAAGTAAATTCGTGGCACGCGTTCAAATACCGCATGGAAGCAGAACATGTCGATGCACTGGTTCAATCGTTGGAGAAAATCAATGAACGTACGTGGAGCATTCGGATTCGTTATCAACCGGGCCTGGATTACGACGAAATCGAGCAATTCGTTCGCGGTGGATCGATGACGAGCCGTTGCGCAACGACTTGCATGGCGTTGTCGACACGGACAGATATTATGCCAACGGGTGACGTAACAGCTTGTAAGTTTTTCTCGGAATTTACTGTCGGCAACTTGAAAGAGCAAGGCCTGCAGCAAATTTGGGATTCCGAAGCATACGAACGTGTCCGCGAAATTATTAACGTCGAAGGCTTAACGCCAGCCTGCTCGAAGTGCAGCGTGCTGTACCTGCACGGGATTTAACGCATGGTGCAGGAGCGTACGGTTAAAAACATCGGAGTCATCGGATGTGCGGCAATTTTGCCGCGCGTCCTTATTGAGCCACTTAAAAGCATTGGGCATTTGCAAATTCACGGCATTTCCAGCAGAACGAGAAGTAAAGCAGAAAGTTACGCGGAGCAATATGGCATACCGGTCGTTTACGATAGCTATGAAGCATTACTGGCAAGCCCTGATATCGATTTCATTTATATTTTGCTATGCAACGATTTACATGCGGAATGGATTATCCGTTCGATCGAGGCTGGCAAGCATGTATTAGTCGAGAAGCCTCTTTGCCTGAATGGCAAGGAGGCAGTTCGAATTAAAGCCGCATATGAGCGTGCGCAAGGGCGCGTACATGTGCTGGAAGGGCTTATGGTTCAGCATCATCCTTGGCAGCAAGCGGTGAAAAACTTGATCGATAGTCGTGAGTACGGAGCCTTGCAGTCTATCTCGTCAGCAATCAGCTTTATTCCCAAGGAATCGTTTCAGTCTAACTATCGGAGCTTCCCTGAACGTGGGGGTGGCTCGTTCTATGATCTGGGCTGTTATTGGCTGCAGTTTCTGCAAGCGGTTGTCGGGCTAGACAACGAATCCTTCCAGGGACATTCTTTGTTTAATGGGCCCAACGGTGCCGATTGGACGTTTGAGGCAGAGCTGAAGTTAGCTGGCGGAGCAAAAGCAAGTTTGACGACCTCATTCGAGCAGGCCTATAAGGCAGCGCATACGCTCCATTTTGAGCATGCCATCGTTCAGATGGACGATTTTTTCCGGGCGAACTTAGGCAGCTTGAAGGTTTCATTCAAAGTAACTGACCTTCGGACGAATGAAACGAGCAAAGTGTCATTTGATCCGCAGAGCTATTATATCAATCAGTTGAATTTCTTTAGTGATGTCATCGATGGAATCATGCCGAACGTATCGCTAGATTCGTCAATCGAGCGCATTGTATTGCAAGAATCTATTTACCAATCTGCACAGCAGCTGGTGTAAGGCATTCGAATTAGGAAAGGATGACGGTGCGTTGTCTATTGTCGTTCGTAATTTATCCAAAACATTTGAATACTACAAAAAAGAGGTCGGCCTTAAAAGCTCCCTTCGTAACTTGTTCAATCGGGAGACACTTCATAAGCATGCGGTGTCCGACGTTTCCTTCGAGATCGGAAAGGGGGAGATGGTCGGTTTCTTAGGGCCGAACGGTGCGGGGAAGACGACGACGCTTAAGATGCTCACAGGCATTCTGTTCCCAACCGAAGGCCAAATTACCGTGCATGGGTTCGTTCCATGGGAACGCAAGAAGGAATTTAAGAAGAAGTTTGCCATCGTCATGGGCCAGAAAAGCCAGCTATGGTGGGATCTGCCTGCAAGTGAGTCGCTTCATCTCAATAAATTTATTTATGAGGTAGAGGAAAAGAAATTTCAACGAACGGTCGATGAACTAACGGAGCTGCTAGATGTGAAAGAGCTGCTAAACGTACAGGTGCGGCGGCTTTCGCTTGGTGAACGCATGAAGCTTGAGCTAATTGCGGCACTGCTGCATCAGCCAGAAGTTATGTTCCTCGATGAACCGACGATCGGGCTGGATATTCTTTCCCAACGCAAAATCCGAGAATTCCTCAAATTTTACAACCAACAAAGCAAAACAACGATCATGCTGACTAGCCACTACATGAACGACATCGAGGATCTTTGCAAGCGGAGCATTATTATTAATGGCGGCAAAGTTGCGTATGATGGTGATCTTGCTCAGGTGAACAACGTCCTCGGCCAGAAAAAGCTGATCAAACTGAAGCTAGAGCAGCCGGTATCGGATTTGCAATTGAATCGATTCGGTTATGTTCGTGAGAACAATGGGCTTGAAGCTGTTTTGGAAGTAGAGAAGACAGAGTTAAAGGAATGCGCGCAAGCTGTGTTGCAGCAGCTTCCGGTGCTAGATCTCACTATTGAGGATATCTCGATTGAAGAAGGCATCGCTCTGCTCTATCAGAAGGAGAATCGTGTCCATGAGCTGGAAAAAGTACACTAAAACATTTACGATGGGGCTCCAAAACGCATTGGAGTATCGCACGAATTTTCTGCTGGGCTTGTTAAGCGCTGTCTTCCCAATTCTTATCCAAATCTTCCTATGGAAAGCGATTTTCCATAGCAATGAAGATTCGAGCGTATTCGGTTACTCGGAAGCGCAGGTAATTGCCTATGCTGTGTTAGCACCGTTGTTCGCGAAGCTTGTCTCTACAGGCTTCGAATACGACATTGCTAATGATGTGAAGAACGGCCAGCTGAGCAAGTTCGTCGTCCAGCCGATCCGTTATTTCGTATTTCGGCTGTGCAGCTTCCTTGGGGAAAAAAGCTTGCATATGACCATTATTGCAATTATTACGGCCGTTGCGGCTGTTTTTGTCCGTAATGCGATTCCTTGGGACATCTCGCGTATACTCGTGTGCGTGCTGTCGTTGCTGCTCGCAGTCGCTGTAAATTTTCTCATTTCCTACAATTTGAGCATGATTTCGTTCTGGATGGTAGAGGTTTGGGGTGTATTCTTAACGTTCGGGCTCGTTGCTAACATCGCGAGCGGCGGCATTTTTCCGCTCGATATGTTCGGTGAAACCGCGCAGGCGATCCTTAACGTGCTGCCATTCAAATATATCGTGTTCTTTCCTGTCAGTGTGCTGCTCGGCAAGCTATCTTCTAGCGAGATGCTCTTCGGCCTTCTCATACAAGTGGTCTGGATCGTCGGTTTAACTGGCATATCCTCCTTGCTGTGGGCAAGAGGCATGAAAAAGTATGAATCGGTGGGGGGCTAGCAGCGTGCAAACCGTAATGAAGGAATGCCGAAGATACGGATTAATTTATTGGCTGTTCGTGAAGAACAGCGTCATGTCGATGCTCGAATATCGTGCCAATTTCTTATTTGGCATATTGGTCGAACTCGGTTTCTTATGCATTAAGCTCTCGTATGTTTATGTCATCTACCGGATCGGCGTCGATATTAATGGCGTATCGCCAGATCAAATCATGCTGTTTACAGGTGTATATACGATTATGGCGGGCTTGTATTCTACGTTCTTCTATACCAATTTCATTCATCTGCCCGAGCATGTCCGTACTGGCTCGCTCGACGTGATGATGACTAGGCCGATCTCACTTCAATTTATGTCGACGATGCGTTCAATTGACGTCGGTTACTCCATTCCGAACCTGATTGGCGGCATTCTGATGGTTATCTTCGGCTGGCAACGGTCGAATATTCCAGTGACGGCTTGGTCCCTCATTGCTTTCGTCGGCTTCATCTTGCTCGGCGTGTTATTAACCTATGCGATTTTCCTTATTCCACAGCTCATTTCGTTCTGGACGGTGAAGACCGGAGGCGTAAATGACCTGTCTAATGCCATGTTCGATTTTAACCAAATGCCGATGGCGATTTATAACAAATACATCCAACGCGCAGGCATGTTCGTTATTCCGATTTTCCTGATTACGAATCTCTCGCCGCTTGTCGTTCTAAAACAGGTGAGCACGGTCGAACTCGTTTGGGGGCTTCTGGCTCCATTCGTATTCCTTGGCGTGACGAGGCTGATCTGGAAATTTGCAGTTCGCAATTATACGAGTGCAAGCAGTTAAAGCGTGGGAGGGAAAGCATGACTACGAGCAAACATACAGCGCTTAGCGATGCCAGCATCGAGCAAGCGGTGGAACGATTCGGAACCCCTTTATATCTCTATGATGCGGCTGTCGTCGAGCAGAAGGTGACTGAGCTGCGCAGCTGTTTTCCCGAGCAAGCAGAGCTATTTTATTCATTCAAATGCAATCCGCTCGTCGGCATTGCGCAGCTGCTCCTCCGGCAGGGCTGCCGAGTTGAAGTCGCTTCTGGCGGCGAGCTAACTGCAGCCCTGCATGCAGGGTATGATCCTAGCAATATCGTATTCACGAGCCCTGGCAAGACGGAAGAGGAGTTGCGGCTAGCCATTCGATCAGGTATTTACTGTATTAATATCGAGAATATGAATGAAATCGCGTTAGTCGATCAGATCGCTGCACAGCACGGAAAAACGGTAGACATCGCCATTCGGATTAATCCGGATGAGCCGCAGCAGCATGCAGCAAGCATCAAGATGTCGGGCGTTCCATCCCAGTTTGGCATGGACCCATCGTTCTTGCCGGAAGCAATCGAAACGGCGCTTCGTATGGCGAATATCCGTTTGATCGGCTTCCATATCTACCTGGGCACTCAGATTTTACAGGCGGAAGCCATCGTGCGCCATTTTGGCCAGTCCATTCGAACAGCTGTCGAGTTAGCTGATCGATACGGCTTGGAGCTTCGATTTCTCGACATCGGCGGCGGCTTCGGGGTTCCTTACTTCCCCAAAGAAACCGCGCTCGATCTATCCGCATTACAGCAAGGCATTGCGCAGGTATGGCAAGAATGGGGGAGCAATCTCGCGAATACGCGGCTTGCGGTCGAGAGCGGTCGGTTTCTGATGGCGGAATCCGGCGTTTTTGTTTCCAAGGTGCTATATACCAAGGAAAGCAAAGGCAGCCATTACGTCATTGGCGATGGCGGATCCCATCAGCATGCGTCTTCGGCATTCCTAGGGCGCTACATTCGGAGCAATTTCCCGATGCGTGTCATTGGCGAAGGCGTGGGCGAACAAGAGGTAACGGTGACAGGGCCATTATGTACATCAACGGACGTAATCGGGAATAAAGTAAATTTGCCGCTTGCATCCGCCGGTGATCTTATCGTCGTCGAGAAGTCTGGCGCGTATGGTTTAACGCACAGCCCGACGATGTTCTTAAGCCATCCGGTTCCAGCCGAGGTACTTATCGACCATGAGCGGCATTATGTGCTGCGGGAACGCGGCCAGTTCAGCGATTGCCTGCGTGGGCAGCATCCGTTAGCTGAAGGAGTGACGTTATGAGTGAAGCATTTTCCATGCTGCGTTTGCTGACCCAGGCCCGCAATGAAGGAACGATTGTATGGCTATGCAACATCGGGGCAGAGCAGTATTGGCATCCGCAATCACGCGGTATCCCTGACCGGGAAGAGGATCGGATCGTCAATCGCATCGAGGAAATGAACCTGCTGTTGTGCCGTCCCCAGGACGTGCTAATTCTTCGTGAGCAGCCTGATCCCGCATTTCTAGCCGAGCTGCGGCGTTTAGGGTTTGATATTCCGGCGATCTTGACGGTTGCTGCGCCTGATTACCAAACGCCGATATCGGAGCTGGTCTTGAAGGATGAAGGTTTGCTGCAACAGCTTAAGGAAAAGGTGCAGGAAATAGGCCAGGTTTATTTTATGCCATACGCCGTTACAATGCTCGAAGAAGAAATTGCGCAAATTTGCGGTTTAAGTTTAATTGGCCCATCTTCTGAAACCGCTGCCATTGTAAATGATAAAATTTTGAATCGGCAGATGGCTGAAGAATTGCAGTTCCCTGTTAGCGCTGGCATCGTAAGCGATTCATTAGAGGAATTGAAGAAAAACTATCCAAGCCTGAAGGGCGCCAGCGGCAAAATGATTCTTAAGGAGCCTTATGCAGCATCTGGGAAAGGGCTCTATATTATTGAGAGCGATGAGCAATGCAATGCATTGTTCGCACGGTTGTCACGTTTGGCTGCACGGCGGCCGAAGCATCCGTGGATGCTAGAGCAATGGGTAGATAAATCGGCAGATGTTAATGTCCAGCTGTTCGTGCAGACAGACGGGACTGTCGATGTGTTCTCCATTAAACGCCAAGTTCTCAATGGCACGGTGTATATCGGTTCACAGATGCCTGCAGTGCTCGATTCAGAAGTAATCGAGAGCTTCCAGGCTTATGGTGAAGCCATCGGCCGTTATTTGCACAAGCTTGGTTATCATGGCGTCGCTGGGATTGACTCGATGATTAGTAAAGATGGCGTCATCATCCCGATCATCGAAGTGAACGGTCGGTTTACGCTTTCGACTTATTTGTCATTTATCCCGCATGTGCTTGGCAATAAAAAGATGTTCTCGCGATATTTTCGCGTGTTAACGAACGAGCCTGTGTTTTATGCAGATTTGTGCAAGCAACTGGAATCGGAGCAATTGCTCTATCAGCCAGAAAGCGGGCAGGGCGTCATCCTCTATACGTCAGGAACGCTGCCGAATGTATCAATTAGTGGAGATGAACGTTACATGGGCAGGGTCTTTGCATTGATTGCAGCGGATGATTGGACAGAAGTAGAGCGATTATCTGCACTGCTTGAGCAATCCATTAATAAGCTGACGGATCGAATGGCCGTATCACGATGAACATGAATGGGGGAGTGGACGTTATGGCAGTAGGTGTAAAACTAGAAGATTTGGTGGAAATCGTGTCCAGTGTGTTGCAAACAGAAGACATGCCGTTAGATGAGCTGAATGAGGATACGGATCTTCGCAATTATAATTTGAGCTCCATTACTGCGGTAGAGCTTATTGTCGCAGTTGAAGAGCGGTACGACATTATCGTGCCGGAAGATGATTTGATGATCGAGAATGTCAATACGATTGCCAAGCTCAGGGAGCTTATCACAAAATATATTTCCGAATAAGGGAGGGAATTTATGTCTATCGTTATTCCACAGATGATGGTGCAGCCAGGCTTGCATTGCTTATTCGCAAGCATGCGCACGATGCTGGCAGCCAGTTATGGCGTTAATCTCTCGGAAGCTGAAATCTATTTTCGAAGTGATGGCATGAATGTGGAATATGATCCAATTGCGCGCCCGTTCTGGATCGGGCGCGCAGGCGATGAGATGCTTCGGCATATGAATACGGATGGGCCTGTACGCTTGCAGTATAGTTTCGACTCGGGTGCATGGGCGGATAGAGCGCAGTTTATCGAGGACATAAAGGAAGAATTGATGGCAAGAAGGCCGGTTCTGCTGTTTGCCTATAGCGGGTTTCTCACCTATCATGCGATTTATCGCGACAATCCGAGCCGACCGCATGTTGTGCTGTTATATGGTTTGGATGAATCGAATGATCGCATGGATATCATCGATTCGTTCTTGCTTGAATATTCAGGAGAGGCTCATACGTACCAAGGGCCTGCCTCACTTCATGATGTGATGCAGGGGCTTTATGGCGTCGGTTTCATGCCTGGCGTTAAGCCTGATTGCGAAGGCGAAGAACATGAGTTTATGAGCTTGCTGCGGGAGCGAATTGGCCGGTTTCTAGCAACGCAGCCTAGCAGGGATGGAGCTTCGGTGCATGGGCTGCAAGCCTATTATGCTTTTGTCGAAGCGCTAGAGAAAGCTGCTGAGCTAGATGCAGAGCAATTTACGGACGTCTGTAAAGAAGCCTATTATTGTTTGCGCATCGGCGGTGTCATGCATCAGTGGACGTATTTTATGGCGCTTGTGGAGGAGTTCCCAACCTCTTTCCAGTCAGGTGCTAGTGCGTGGATGACTCGGTTCGAAGCAGAACACTTGGATTGGAAGAAGCATTTGCTCAACATCTATAAATTCGGGTTGCGCAGCAATCGGTCCGGTTGGCCAGCGCTATTGAACCAAACCCGCCATCTGCTTGATCGGCAGCAATCGCTGTTAGAAGCGTTTGTTGATGATATGATCGTGCCAGTACGGCAGTAATTCAAAAAGGCGATGCAGGCTAAAATCTGCATCGCCTTTTTATTGCTAATAAGCAATCCCTGCTCGTGAACGAATATATTCGTCGCTAAAAAGCTGTTGATACGCAAAATCGGCTGTGTCTTGAACCGAAATTTGAACGCCGTCGACAGGAAGGAAATCGCGAAGCACACGATAGTGGCCGGTTCGTTCACCATCCGGAAGATAGGTTGGGCAGACGATCGTCCAATCCAAGCCGGATTGGTCCATCAGCTCATAAAACCGGTGATGTTCCTCGGCAGCTCTAGTCAGCGTACGGCGTGACTCATTCGATTGGTAACGAAGAAGGCCAGGCTCAGTGCGGCTATTCAAGATACCTGCGGTTCCGATCGAGAGGATACGTTGAATGTGATGCTGATTCATTGCTTCAATGAGGAGGGGGGCGCATTCGGTTAACGCAGAGCCTCCATCCGTACTCAGGGCACTTAATACGGCATCGATGCCCTGTGTTGCTTGCGTTAGGTCCGATGAGTCTGTGGCATCGCCGCGCAATAACGCCAAATTGCTGTGTTCCGTCGTTATTTTGCTTGGATCGCGTACGAGGGCTTTCACCTCATGGCCATCGGCCAACGCTTGTGTTATCCATTGCTGCCCTACACGGCCAGTCGCTCCCAAAATCAATATTCGCATGTGTCTATTCCTTCCTGAGAAACATTAGTTGGTACATACGTTACATGGCCAGCATGGGCTTGTCCACTATGAATGGCGATTGGAAGAAATGAAAAACAGCGCCCCGCCTGCATTGAATGGAGACCGGTACGCCGTTTTATACGGATTGAAAGGAATGTAAAGGTGGGAGCAGCATTGGGGGGAGAGAAGGAGTTATGCAGCTTTTAGCAGAGGAGATTGTTCGTTCGTTTGTTGTATCTCGGATTGGTTCATCTGTGCTGCAATTTGGCGAAGCTCTCTTAGCATTTCGTCTAATTCTTGGCGAAGGTCTGCTAATTCATTCGTGCAACGTGATTGCAGCTTATCTAGATCGGTATTCGAAAGCTGGTTGCTGCGGATTTGATAGATGAGTTTATTCGTCATCGTTTCGCTATCGCTAATTCGGCTGGCATAGACAATTGCTGGTGTGGATGGCATCAATGTAGCTCCTTAATTTGTTGGAATTGCAGTTAGTATATCAACCGTTTATTAATTCATATGGCGAAAAGTGTGAACGGAATGTAATAATTTTGGCCCGTTATTTTTACTTATGATGATATTCAGTGCTGTTAAGAAGTGGTAATATTATAGAATACATTGGAAAAGCGAAGGTGGTTTTAGAATGATTAAAAAATTTTTTACACTCGGGCTTTGTTTGATTGCTTTACTGGCAACTACGACGAACCACACTTTAGCTGCTAGCACAAAGACGAAAATAAAGGTTACTTTTGTCTCCGCTGACTTGGTCAGCAATAACCACGTCGGGAATGAATGGTGGTGGGGAGGTTACGTCAATGGGAAGGAAATTCAGGAAGGTGATAGCGTTACGCTTAGCTTGAATTCAACTGATTCGATTTCACTTCGAGCAGAGGCGCAAGAACAGGACAAGTACCCCGATGACGGAGTGGCGAAAAGTTCAGTTAAAGTTTCATCCATAACGAAAGCAACTAATAAGTCCTTAAACGTTACGGTTGTAGAGAATCGAGGGCGTTACTCTGGCAATTCTGCTAAATGGACCTTTAAGTTTAAAATCGAAAAAGTGAAATAGTTACCTGAATTATTTCTGAAGCCGCGATTAACGTGGCTTCTTTTTTATTTTCCACCCATAACTGTTTATCTTAGAATTGCATACATTTTCCGTAACATTGCTTCTATAGCAACAAACAATCTATCTCTATAATATGGATGTACCACAAGGAGAGGAGGGCATACATCACAGGCCAATCAAGTTGCAAGATCGAACAGTCTTTACTGAAAGCGCTTTAAAGTTAGTCGTTAACGGCTTGTAGCTGCTTCCTGCAACTTAGAGTTTTCGTATCGCCGCATATGTTCGCATGCACAAGCACACAATTTGAGGAGGTTTATAATGCGCAACAAGTATGTCACATGGACGCTTGCCGTAACGATGCTTTTTTCGAGCTTCTTCCTGGCAGTAGGCCCGAATAAGTCGGTACATGCAGCTGGAGGAACGAACCTAGCACTAGGCAAAAATGTAACGGCGAGCGGCCAATCGCAATCGTATGGCCCTAATAATGTAAAAGACGGCAATCAATCATCGTACTGGGAAAGCTCAAACTTTGCATTCCCGCAATGGGTTCAAGTTGATCTGGGCGCGGCGGCGAGCATCGACCAAGTCGTGCTGAAGCTGCCTGCAGGCTGGGAAACGCGTACGCAAACGCTGGCTGTACAAGGCAGTACGGACGGCTCCAACTTCACGAACATCGTCGGCTCTGCCGGTTATGTATTTAATCCTGCGGTTTCGAACAATACAGTAACGATTAACTTCGCAGCGGCGAACACGCGCTATGTTCGTTTGAACGTAACGGCAAATACGGCTTGGCCGGCAGCGCAGTTCTCTGAATTCGAAATTTATGGCACAGGTGGCGGAACGACAAATCCAGATCCAGTACCTGCTGGTTCGTATCAAGCTGAATCAGCTGCGCTGTCTGGCGGAGCGAAAGTAAACACAGACCACACTGGCTATGCGGGCATTGGCTTCGTAGACGGCTACTGGACGCAAGGCGCAACGACGACCTACACGGTTAACGTTGCCACAGCAGGCAACTACAAATCGACATTGAAGTATGCTAACGCTTCGGGCGGCAGCAAAACGCTTAGCGTAATCGTCAATGGCACGAAAGTGAAAACGACGACACTGGCGAACCTAGCAAACTGGGATACTTGGGGCACACAAGCGGAAGTTGTCGCGCTTAATGCAGGCAACAATACAATCGCTTACAAATACGACACGACGGATTCCGGCAATGTGAACCTCGACCAAATCTTGGTTGAAGCGACGACGGCTAATCCGAACCCGGATCCAGATCCGAACCCAAATCCGAACCCAGATCCAACGGGCACCAATATCGCAATCGGCAAATCGCTCAGCGCATCTTCGAATACGCAAGCATTCGTAGCTGGCAACGCGAACGATAATGATACGAACACGTACTGGGAAGGCGGCTCGGCAACGAGCACATTGACGCTTGACCTTGGTTCGAACCAGAACGTAACGGCTATCGTGCTGAAGCTAAATCCTTCTTCGGCATGGAGCACGCGTACGCAAACGATCCAAGTGCTTGGCCACAACCAAAGCACGACTACATTCAGCAATCTCGTATCTTCGCAGTCGTACACGTTCAACCCTGCAACGGGCAACTCCGTGACAATTCCGGTTACGGCAACAGTTAAGCGCTTGCAACTGAGCATTACAGCTAACTCAGGTTCCGGCGCTGGACAAATCGCTGAGTTCCAAGTATTTGGAACGCCAGCAGCGAATCCAGACCTGACGATTACAGGCATGTCATGGACGCCTTCATCGCCAGTAGAGACGGATGCTGTTGTGCTGAATGCAACGGTTAAAAACAACGGAAATGCAGATGCTCCTGCAACGACGGTTAACTTCTACTTGAACAGTGAACTCGTAGGCTCCTCGCCAGTTGGCGCACTTGCTGCAGGCGCATCCTCAACGGTTTCGTTCAATGCTGGCACGAAAACAGCTGCGACTTATTCCGTTAGCGCAAAAGTGGATGAGAGCAACGCGATCATCGAGCAAAATGATGCAAACAACAGCTACACGAATGCGGCTTCGCTCGTAGTCGCACCTGTTGCAAGCTCTGACTTGGTCGGCACGGCGTCGTGGACGCCAAGCACGCCAGTTGCTGGCAACGCTGTTGGCTTCACAGTGAATCTCAAAAACCAAGGCACGATTTCATCTGCAGGCGGTGCTCATGGCATTACGGTTGTTGTGAAAAATGGTGCAGGAGCTACGCTTCAGACGTTCAGCGGCTCCTACAGTGGCGCAATTGCAGCAGGCGCATCCGTTAACGTAACGATTCCAGGCACGTGGACGGCTGTGAATGGCAGCTACACGGTAACGACGACCGTTGCTGTCGATGCTAATGAGCTGGTAAACAAACAAGCGAACAACGCAAGCACATCGAACCTCGTTGTATATGCACAACGTGGCGCAAGCATGCCTTACAGCCGTTATGATACGGAAGATGCTACACGTGGCGGCAGTGCAACACTGCAAACTGCTCCAACGTTTAACCAAACGCAAATCGCTTCCGAAGCATCCGGCCAAAGCTATATCGCACTTCCTTCGAACGGTTCCTCTGCACAATGGACTGTCCGTCAAGGACAAGGTGGAGCTGGCGTTACGATGCGTTTCACAATGCCAGATTCGTCTGACGGCATGGGCTTGAACGGCTCGCTTGACGTTTATGTCAATGGCGTTAAAGTGAAAACAGTATCGCTCACGTCCTACTACAGCTGGCAGTACTTCTCCGGTGACAGCCCTGGTGACGCGCCTAGCGCTGGCCGTCCGCTGTTCCGCTTTGACGAAGTGCACTGGAAGCTAGACACGCCACTTCAACCAGGCGACACGATCAAAATTCAAAAAGGCAATGGTGATAGCCTGGAATACGGCGTTGACTTCCTCGAAATCGAGCCGGTTCCAACCGCTGTTGCCAAACCAGCTAACTCACTTTCCGTAACGGATTACGGCGCAGTAGCGAACGACGGCCAAGATGACCTCGCTGCTTTCAAAGCGACGGTAACGGCAGCTGTTGCAGCTGGCAAGTCCATTTACATTCCTGCAGGCACATTCCATCTGAGCAGCATGTGGGAAATTGGTTCGGCCAACAATATGATCAATAACCTCACGATCACAGGTGCCGGTCTCTGGCACACGAACATTCAGTTTACGAATCCGAATGCAGCAGGCGGCGGCATTTCGCTTCGTATTTCTGGCCAGCTTGATTTCAGCAACGTCTACATGAACTCTAACTTGCGTTCGCGTTATAACCAGAATGCGATTTACAAAGGTTTCATGGACAACTTCGGCACCAACTCCAAAATCCATGACGTATGGGTCGAGCACTTCGAGTGCGGCATGTGGGTAGGCGACTACGCGCATACGCCAGCGATCTATGCAACAGGCCTTGTTGTTGAGAACAGCCGGATTCGCAACAACCTTGCTGACGGCATCAACTACTCGCAAGGCACGAGCAATTCGATTGTCCGCAACAGCAGCATCCGCAACAATGGTGACGACGGCCTTGCGGTTTGGACGAGTAACTATAATGCTGCTCCAGCTGGCGTGAACAACACGTTCTCGTACAACACAATCGAAAACAACTGGCGTGCAGGCGGTATCGCATTCTTCGGCGGCGGCGGCCACAAAGCGGACCACAACCTTATCGTTGATACGGTTGGCGGCTCCGGCATCCGGATGAATACGGTATTCCCTGGCTACCACTTCCAAAACAACACGGGCATTACGTTCTCGGATACGACGATCATTAACAGCGGCACGAGCCGGGATTTGTACGACGGCGAACGCGGTGCGATCGATCTGGAAGCATCTAACGATGCGATCAAGAACGTAACGTTCAGCAACATCGATATCATCAATACGCAGCGTGATGCGGTTCAATTCGGATACGGCGGCGGATTTGAGAACATCATATTTAACAACATTAACATTAATGGCACAGGTCTTGATGGCGTTACGACTTCACGGTTTGCCGGACCGCATAAAGGTGCAGCAATTTACACCTACACAGGCAATGGTTCTGCAACGTTTAACAACCTGACGACGAGCAATATCGCTTATCCAGGAGGAAATTTCATCCAGCCTGGATTCAATCTGACGATTAACTAAGCTTGCCTTAAGCATGAATAGGAAGGGGTTCCTCGGAACTCCTTCTTTTTCTATCGAGCATTTTCATTAAAGGAGAAACAAATGGATACTTCCCAACTGATCGAGTGGTCCGTTATTCACAACATCGTGGAACGAACGGAATGTGGTTTTTTTAGTTATCTTCGTGAATGGAAGAAGGCCAACCGAGAAGATTACATCGACACGTTCATGGGGGATTTAGACATCTATTTATGCACGGCCAAAATGAAGTCGATTCAACTCACGCATCATTTTGAGCTTTCATATGATGTGGTATATTCGACACTGTATGTTTTATATCTGGGAGAACGAATCGGAGAATATCACATGATATTCACGCTAGATGGCGCTATCGAAGATGAAGGCTTACAGCTGGACCAAACGAGTAAAGATTCGATAAGAGAAGGCTCAATCAAATTGTGGATGATCCGAAGCGCTCGAAATGCCGGCTTGTCCATTCACTCCATCGCACAGGCAGTCGAGATCGAAGAAAATTTGATTACACATTTATTGAACGAGCAGTAAAAGCGTTGTGTGTTTCACATTCGTCATGGAGCCCATCCTTACGAGGATGGGTTTTTGTGCTAGATTGAAACATTCAGTTTACCGCTTCCGTCTAAGGGAAGGGGGCGATTCATAATGGGCAACGTAAAATTAATCAAGGGCAAGGCAGTACTAATGTTACTCATCTTGTTAGTTTCAGCAGGGTGCAGCACGTCTGAACCAGGCAACAGCATATCGCATACTGAGGCGAACAAACCAGAAACTGTACATAAAGAAACGAGCGAGCCATGCAAGGCTGAAATTGATTGGGTCGATTTTGTTATGATTAATAACATTAAATATCATCAGAACTACGAAGGAACCCAAGAGGTAAGCGATAGCGAGCTGGGGGGTAAAGTGGGTGAAATCACTTTTAATGCGAATGAGCAAGCGTGCCTGGACTATACGATGAAGAATGGAGATGCGGCATTCCTGCCGGTTGGGACTGCAATATACGCGATGAAAGGCTACAAGCCTGAATTCCGGATCGTCGCGGACCATAAAGTTTATGAGGTTAATGAAAATCCGAATGCAGCAACGATGGGGGACTTGCTAGATATCCACGGCCGCGTGGAGAAAGTAAGTTTAGAAAGTGGGGACGACGGTTCGGCGATTGGCGACTTCACGCCAGAGGCATCGACAGCCTTTGTCGATGGGCTGCTGCCATTAGCCTATGTTGGATTTGATGAAGTCTATAAGAAATCACAATCGGAATCAGGCGTGTTCTTGCGCGTGCATTTGAAAGACGGAACCTCGTTCCGAATGGTCTATTACCCGAAGGCGAATGCGTTCAACGCTGGCGCTTTTGGCACCGAACAATTAAGGACGTTAATTATGTCGCAACGTATGCAAATCAAGGCGGCAGCAGGATTGTAACATGCATAAGTAATAAGATTACAACATTTAATATATTCCCATATATGGTATAGTTACTAGATATTAATAAACTAGGAGTCGATAATATGGGCGCATTTTTTGCAAATCTTCAAGTGTTTATTGGGGAACTTTCACCAATCGAAGCTGAACAACGTGTATTATCCGAGCTTTCCCAATGGTTACAGGAACATAATTACAAGCAAGCAGCAGATACGAAATCAGCTAGCCGGACGTTCATCATAGGTGCAACACAGCCGTCTGGCCGTTGGCTCACCATCTACGATGAAGGCATGGATGACCTCGATGTCCGTCGAATGGACGAGATCGCAGCTGTCCTCTCATTACGAGTAAATTTTCCAATAGCTGGCATACTCGTTTGCGATAGCGATGATTTGTTTGTGCGATTATATGAACAAGGAAAGCTAGCTGACGAGGTGCATTGCAGCGTTGGCGGTGGCGGTAAAGGCCTCGCTAGCAAATGGGCTCCCTATTTACTGCCCCATATCACTGAATTTGAGCTAAAGCGATTGTGGAAAACAGCCAACACGTTTGCCGAAGAAACATTGGAAGAAATGGCCGAAGCAGTCGGTTGGCCGATGCCGTTCTGTGCACTAGGCTACAGATATGCTGTAGAAGAAGGCGTGCCTAACTATTTTAGAATCGTAGGATACAGCAAATCGTAAGAGCTTGATTAGAGGCCGAAAGGGGCAGTTGTTAATCATGTTAATTAAAAAATGGTTATTATCTTCGCATCGTATTGCCATTATGGCTGTCATGTCGAGTTTATTGATTCTATCCGCAGGCCAACCGCGTACTTCTGCCGCTGCTGCTGTTATCACCCCTTCATTTACACAGGTCGAGACTAATACTTATTACTCCGTTGCATTGCGAAGTGACGGCTCCGTGTGGACTTGGGGGCGGAATTTGTATGGGGAGCTTGGCATTGAGAAAAAAGTGACGATTGGCCGTTTCCCTACTCCACTGCGCCTTTCGAATCTCTCTAAAATCATTGGCATTTCGGTAGATGTCTCTAATCAATATCAGCTAGGCGTACAATCCGATGGAACCATCTGGGAGTGGGGCAGAGACGTTAACGTCTATAAGCAATCCATTCTGCCAAGAACGGTTAAAGGAATTACAGGTGCCGTCGCTGCTGCTTCTGGTGGTGGAATCGCAAGTGCACTGTTGAATGACGGAACGATCGTTTCGTGGGGGAGGCTCGCCGGAGACGATGATTCACAAGTCAAGGCAACTCCGATAGCGAAATTGCAGAACGTCACCGCGATCAAACAAGATGGACAATTCGGCTATGCCGTGACTAAGGATGGTTTCGTTTATGCTTGGGTATCGAAGCTAGATGTAAATCGGAATTTAGTGTTGGGCAAGCCATATAAGCTGCCAGGCATTGCCAACATCAAGCAATCCAATGCAAACTGGGATGCAACGATCGATAAAAGCGGGAGGCTATGCAGCTGGCAGCTTGACCCATACACAACGACCCCTTCATCTGGATTAACATTTGTGGAGAAGCCAGCTTGTGTAGCCTTGCCATTGAAAGTAAAACAAGCATCGGGTAATTTGCTGCTAGCAGACACAGGTGTCGTCTATATGATGAAAAATGGTAAACCGGTCAAAGTTAACGGGTTGCCTGCTATCGTATCTATAACCAGCAGCAGCTATCACCAGCTCGCAATCGATAAACAAGGGCAAATATGGGGCTGGGGCGCGAATCAATGGTTTGAAACTGGCAGCCCAACCTCAAGCAGCGACGGAATGGTTTACAAGCCTGCACTGCTGGAGCGTGGCGTCGACATATTCATCAACGGCCAGCTTATAACTTCATCTGTTCCTGCATATGTATCCCAATCATCGGTTCAGATACCGATTAACTCATTCTCCAAGCGATTAGGCATACAGTTTACGGTTGCAACAGGAATTGGAGAGAAGTATAGCACGATTTATAAGTTAGTTAGAGGCGACAAGACGTTAACGATTACGCGAGAGGCTGATCGGACGCTTGTGGAGCTCAACGGCCAACCGATCCCGTTCCCGGAGGGGATTGGCAACTCAGTTGGTTCGGTTACCGTACCCTATGAAATGTTGAGCGCGCTTGGAATAACAGCAAGTTGGGACGAAACGATGCATCGATTAAAGCTAACTGTTTGATCCGTTGCCTGAAAATGTGATCCGCCTTGTGCGGGTCTTTTTTTGTTTTCATCACTATCCCTAAGCTCGAATATTGTAGTAAAGAGATGACGCACAAGGGAAGGGCGGGGTCTACCGTGCAAATGCCGATTTATCGCCCGCAACACCATGTTCGCTTTGTGACGGCAGCTGCTTTATTCGATGGCCATGACGCTTCCATTAATATTATGCGGCGCATTCTTCAAGCTTCGGGGGTGGAGGTTATTCATCTAGGCCACAACCGCTCGGTGGATGAAGTTGCAAGCGCAGCAATTCAAGAGGACGTGCAAGGCATTGCGATAAGCTCGTATCAAGGCGGGCATATCGAATATTTGACGTATCTATACGATCTGCTTCACCAGCAAGGGGCTGGGCATATCCAAATCTTCGCGGGTGGCGGCGGCGTTATCATTCCAGCGGAGATCACCCGATTGCATCAGTATGGGATCGCCCGTATTTTTTCTCCTGAGGATGGGCGAGAGATGGGCCTGCAGGGGATGATCAATCATATGGTCAAGCGATGCGATGCCCCGACGCCAAAGTTAATAGGTGAAGAGTTGCCAGCGGCTTTACAGACGTACAATTGGAGCACAATCGCTAGGCTCATTACGCTTGCGGAACAGCGTGTCGCTAACGTTCCCGAGGATGAAAGCAATGAAGCTTTTTTCGCCCAATTGCATGCCAATGTTACCAATACGCCAGTGGTTGGGATAACCGGTACAGGCGGCGCGGGCAAAAGCTCACTAACCGACGAACTTGTGCGCCGCTATATCGGCCAGTTCCCAGACCGAACGATCGCTATCTTATCCATTGATCCTTCAAAGCAAAAATCAGGCGGCGCACTGCTCGGTGACCGCATTCGCATGAATGCGATTCATGATCCCCGGGTGTACATGCGCAGCATGGCGACGCGAAGCTCCAAGTCTGAAATTAGCGATGCGCTTCCGGATGCGATCGCTATCGTCAAGCAGGCTGGCTTCGATCTCATCCTTATTGAGACAAGCGGGATCGGCCAAGGCAGTTCAGCCGTTGTAGGGCTGTGTGATATTGCGATGTACGTCATGACGAGCGAATTCGGCGCCCCTTCCCAGCTGGAGAAGATCGATATGATCGATTATGCGGACATGATCGCCATTAATAAATTTGAACGCCGCGGTTCTGATGACGCGCTGCGAGAAGTCCGCAAGCAATATAGGCGGAGCCGTCAGCAGTTCGAGCTGCCCGATGAGCAGTTGCCTGTGTTCGGGACGATTGCCAGCCAATTCAATGATTCAGGCACGACGGTGCTGTTCGCCAATCTCATGGCGCTTGTTGCTTCCAAGAAAGGCGGCAATTGGCCAACGCCTATCATCGATAATCAGAGTAAACCAACGCTGCGCAATCGAATTATCCCGCCCGAACGGGCCGGTTACCTCGGGGACATTGTTCGAACGATGCGCCAATCTAAAACGTTTATCACCAATCAGGTGCGAATTGCACGCCAGATCGCTCATTTGCGAGGGACCAGATCGCTTATTCAATCCGAGCTGGAACGTACGCCGGCCATTACAATTAAGAATGCTGAACAGGCATTAGACGTAATCAATACAATGCTAAGCCAATACGAAGCTAACATGGATACGGCTTGCAAAACACTTTTGGCGGAGTGGCCAACCGTGCAGGAGGTTTACAAGCAAGAGCATCTCATCACACATGTTGGTCCCAAAATGACGAAAATGCCTTTAACGGCCGAATCGTTATCGGGCCTTCGCATTCCCCGCATCAGCCTGCCTCGTCTGGAGGATGACGGCGACCTGCTTCGCTGGCTGCTGGAAGAAAATTTACCGGGCTATTTTCCCTATACGGCTGGCGTGTTTCCGCTCAAACGAACCGACGAAGATCCTAAACGGCAATTTGCAGGAGAAGGAACGCCTGAGCGAACGAACCGGCGATTTCATTTCCTGTGCCAGGGCGAAGAAGCGAAGCGGCTGTCTACCGCTTTCGATAGCGTGACTTTGTATGGGCAAGATCCGAATATACGGCCCGACATTTATGGCAAAATCGGCAACAGCGGCGTGAACGTCTGCACGTTGGATGATATGAAGAAGCTATATGCAGGCTTTGATTTGTGCAGCCCGTCTGTAAGTGTATCGATGACGATTAACGGGCCCGCTCCGATTATTTTGGCAATGTATATGAATGCCGCGATTGATCAGCAAGCGGAACGGTATGCGCGGGAGAACGGGAGAGCGCCATCAGAAGGCGAGCTCGAACAGATCAAGGCAACGGCACTGCGAACAGTGCGTGGCACCGTGCAAGCCGATATTTTGAAAGAGGATCAAGGCCAAAACACATGCATCTACGCAACAGAATTTGCCCTGAAGATGATGGGGGACATCCAGCAATATTTTATCGACCATCAGGTCCGCAGCTATTACTCGGTTAGCATTAGCGGCTATCATATTGCGGAAGCAGGGGCGAATCCCGTCACCCAATTAGCTTTTACGCTGGGCAATGGATTTACTTATGTGGAATATTACTTGTCACGTGGCATGGCGATTGATGATTTTGCGCCGAACCTGTCCTTTTTCTTCAGCAACGGCTTAGATCCTGAATATACTGTAATGGGGCGAGTCGCTCGGCGAATCTGGGCAACGGTGATCAAAAACCGTTATGGCGGCAACGCCCGCAGCCAGAAGCTCAAATACCATGTTCAGACGTCGGGGCGTTCGCTCCATGCGCAGGAGATGGATTTTAACGATATTCGAACGACGCTTCAGGCGCTCCTCGCGATTTATGACCATTGCAATTCCTTGCATACGAATGCGTACGACGAAGCGGTTACGACACCAACGGAAAATTCGGTTCGGCGCGCAATGGCGATCCAAATGATTATTAATAAAGAGTTTGGCGTGGCCAAAAACGAGAACCCGCTTCAAGGCTCTTTCCTCATCGAAGAATTGACCGACCTGGTCGAAGAAGCCGTGTTGAACGAATTGCTTCGCCTGCATGATCGCGGGGGCGTGCTTGGTGCAATGGAAACCGCTTATCAGCGAAGCAAGATACAAGAGGAATCGATCTACTACGAGCATAAGAAGCATAGCGGCGAGCTGCCGATCATTGGCGTGAATACGTTCATCCACCCGAATCCAGAAAACGACCGCTCTAGCATGGAGCTTGCCCGCTCTACTGAGGAGGAGAAACAAGCGCAGATTACGAATCTTGCAGCATTTCATCAAGCGCATCAGGAAGCATGCGTGCCTGCGCTGCTTCAATTAAAGCAGGTCGCACGGAGCGGCGGGAACCTATTCGAAGCTTTAATGGAAACGGTCCGGTTCGCTTCACTTGGCCAGATTACACAAGCCTTGTACGAAGTAGGCGGGCAGTATCGCCGTAACATGTAAGCGCTTAGGCAAGAGAGGAGGGGCAAAATGAAAATTTATACGAAGTCAGGCGACAAGGGGCAAACGAGCCTCGTGTACGGGCAGCGGGTTTCCAAACATGATCTTCGCGTTCAAGCCTATGGCACGTGTGATGAAGCCAATTCGATGATTGGGCTCGCGCTCTCTAGCCTTGGGCAAGGCAAAGAGTCCCTTGCAATCAAGCAATCGTTTCATGCAATCCAAACGAAACTGTTTCATGTGGGGGCCGAGCTGGCGACGCCATCTGGGAAAAACGTCGCTTGGCCTATTATCGAGGATGACGTTCGTTATATCGAGGAGCTTATCGATGAGCTGGACGCCAAGCTGCCTCCTCTTACAACTTTTATTCTTCCGGGCGGGCATCCTTCCGGCGCTGCGTTTCATGTGGCACGAACGATCGTACGCCGCGCGGAACGGATCGTCGTTTCATTGTTGGAGAAGGAAACGGCCAATCCCGTTGCGCTTGCCTATTTGAACCGGCTGTCCGATTTGCTGTTCGTTACTGCCCGTTACGTCAACCTGCAGTCCGGCTGTGCGGAAGCAGTGCTGCATCAGCCTTAATGTGGATGAGGCAGTTGACCGGACCAAGCTTACGTGGTACGATTCGAATATTCAAAATTGCAGAAGCTACCGGACAACCGGGGACACTTGTATGATGTGTCTCCGGTTTTTTTGTATCCGGCTGGTGCCAGGAGGAGAAAGAGACCATGACCGAAACGATTCAATTGCTGCGCGCCCATCGATCTATCCGCAAGTTCAAAGACACTCCGATACCGGACGAGCATTTGGAAGAAATCGCGCTTGCGGCGCAGGCGGCTTCAACCTCGTCGAACATTCAAGCTTATAGTGTCGTTGCCGTGCGCAATCCGGAACGCAAAATGACGCTTGCCGAGCTGGCAGGCAACCAGAAGCATATCGAGCAAAGCCCTCTATTCCTCGTCTGGCTCGCTGACCTGAACAAAGTTCAAACCGCGATTCACCTTCATGAGGATACTGAGCTTCAGCAGAATACTGAGCTGTTTCTGCTGGCCACGGTTGATGCCACATTAGCGGCGCAAAATGCGGCCATCGCAGCGGAATCGCTCGGGTACGGAACCGTTTATATCGGCGGTATTCGCAACAATCCGCAGGCGGTATCCGAGATATTGGAGCTTCCGCCGCTCGTTTACCCTGTATTCGGGTTAAGCATTGGCGTGCCAGATCAAGAGCCGGACCTTCGCCCGAGGCTGCCGCTGCAAGCGTTTCTGCATGAGGAAGTGTACCAGCAGGAGGAGGTAGTCGCCGGCATCAAAAAATATGACGAAACAATGCGCGCCTACTATGCGTCGCGAGCAGGCGGCGAGTCCGATACCCAATGGTCACTAGAACTAATACGCCGCTTTAACGGCGGAAAGCTGCGCGAGCATTTGCATCCGTATTTGGTAAGCCGTGGTTTCGATTTAAAATAACCGAACGAAAGAAGGCTGCCGAGCCGGGCTCGGCAGCCTTTGTGCGCAGATTGCTATCGCTTCGCTATTAATAAACATCCTTACATAACCAGTTATAACAAGATATGCTTAGAAGATATATCGGACTACGATTGAAGTCAATAGATTGTGTTAATTTACCTAACATAAAATCGACTGTTTTGAAGGGGGAATTTGAATTTTATTTGATTTAAGTCAACAAACGTGACATCATAGAGGGAAGGATACAGCAAGAGCAATGAGATGTTTGGCAGGGGAGGAACAGGCATGGCAGAGGAGCGATTACCGAAACAAATATACGAACAGCTCGCTTATTTTCGCTATCAGATTCGCAAGTTCATTCGATTTAGTGAAGAAGCCGCGAGGAGCAAAGGGCTAACGCCACAGTATCATCAGCTCATGCTGTCGATTATGGGATTTCCCGGCAGGGAATATGCTACGCCCAAAGAGCTTGCAGAGCGCCTTCAGGTGACCCCGCATGCTTGTGTGGAGCTCATTAAACGATGCGAGGAGTTGGGGCTTGTATACCGATTCCCTAATCCGCAGGATAAGCGAAGCACGTTTATCGGATTGACGGAGTCTGCAATGAGCGTATTGGAGGAGTTGTCGGAAATCCATCGGGATGAGCTGGCAAGGGCTGGATTGCTTGAATTTGAGCCTGGTTATCGAAGCCCATTAGCCAAGTAATGGCTGTATGGATTTTTTGAACTATGGAAAGACCAGAAGAAAAGCCACTGAAATTCGAGTTGGCTTTTTTCTGCTGCAATGATTTAATAGAGTAGTATGCCTCTTCATGAGCTACACGAAAGCGATATGGCCGTCATCAATTAGGAGGGGACTTTGAATATGAAGCTAAAGGAACTCGTTACCGGCAAGAATGAGGAATTGTTCAATCGCGTGGCCGCTCAATACAAAATCAACTTGCAGCCATCAGAAGATGAAGGCTGTTGGTCCTCTAACACGGATATTAAGTCGAAAAGCGCGACGATCTGTTGGGCAGATAGCCAGCATCCCGAGGAAGCGTTTGTACATGAGCTGCTTCATTTGGATTTGCAAAGAATGGGATTTAAGCGCTTACGTTATGGTTTATGCTCAGCCGATGTGGCAGGGCAGTGGTTTCCGATCTTCATGGAATCGTTGGACAATGAATTCCAGCATCACAAAATGTACAACCAGTACGTTGAAATGGGCTACAATCCCGACTTTTTCTATGATGATGACGATGCCGTAGCGATTCCGCTGATCATCAATGAAATATTGAACCAACCGATTCCGAACAAAATGACGCTGCTTCCGCATTATCTGACCGTTACAGCGGCCGGTGTTGAACGGATGCTGCCTGATCTGGCAGATATAAAGCTGCGATTCCGCCAAAAATGCAGCCAGCGTGTGGCAACCATTTTCGATGTGATCGACGCGCAACTTTTGAAATGGATTTCATTCAACAGCTTGGATGCCCAAGCGCCGATCACTGAGATCATTCGCAGCATCCCACACGCCCAACAAACGTTCATCGGCTTCGGAGAGAAGAGCGAATTTCCGAATAACGGCTTCTTTACGGAGCAACCGTTTAAGCTTAAATAGAATGGCTATAAGCTGCTGCAAGCTGGTTCAGGCTAGTGAAAGCTAGTGAAAGCTGTCGAGAAAATCTCGACAGCCTTCTTTGCATTTCAGCATCACGCTGGATTGCGAGAGTAGAGTAATAGAGTAGGAAAACCTATCCTATTCACTCCAACGTGGGCGAATCGGGCATATAGAGTAGAAAAACCTACTCTATCCTGCCGGTGGGGGGCAATCGCACGCAAAACGAGAAATACCCAAGCAGTTTCCACCGCTCACTTCGGCTGGTATAATAAGGAGAATGATTGTCGAACGTAGATTCGCGTTTATGGAGTTGATCCTATTTTGAACCAAATGCCGTTAGCAGCGTTTCACCCTGTAATCACCGAATGGTTTACAGCAGCGTTTGGCGAGCCGACCGATGTACAGGTACGGTCCTGGCAATCGATTCACGATCGCCAACATACGCTAATTGCTGCACCGACTGGTTCCGGCAAAACATTAGCAGCGCTGCTGCCTTGCCTGGATGCCGTTGTGCGCGAGAAGCTCATGTCACGCAGTAATGCTGGCATTGAGCGCGAAGCTGAAAGCAAGCCTGTCTTCAAGCCAGGTGTGCGGGTGCTGTACCTTTCGCCCTTGAAAGCGCTTAACAATGACGTTCATGACCATTTGCTTGCGTTCATAAGCGCGATTGATAAACTAGCCGCGGAACGGGAAACGGATTGGCCAGGCATTCGCTGTGCGGTTCGCACGGGAGATACGCCGTCTTCCCAGCGGGCATCGATGGCGAAACGCCCGCCGGAGGTGCTGCTTACAACACCAGAATCCCTTTACATCTTGCTGACTTCTGCAGGCGGGAGAGATATGCTTCGCACGGTACAGCATGTCATTGTCGATGAAATTCATGACTTAGCGGCGGACAAGCGTGGCTCCCATCTATCGCTCTCGTTGGAGCGGCTCGTCCACTTATGTGGCAGGCCTGTGCAACGAATTGGCGTATCCGCGACCCAAAAGCCATTATGGCGTGTTGGCCGTTTTCTGGGCGGTTGGGCGGAGCATGCGCTTACAGATGGGCATGGGAGTGATTCAGCAAGTGAGCTAGCTATCTCTGCATTAGATGAAACTGGTCAATCAATATGGGATAACGATAAATCGAAAGCCATATCAGCGCCGCCTCATCCACTTGGCTTCATGCCCCGCCCCGTATCTATCGTCGAGAGCACGATGAGAAAAACGATGCAGGCCATCGTGACGATGCCGGATATGTCCAAGCCGGTCGCAACGCGGGAAGCGGTATGGCAACCCATACTAGAGCGGTTATTCTCACTTATGGAAGGCAGCCGAACGGTGCTGCTGTTTGTAAACAGCAGGCGAATTTGCGAACGGCTATGCTTACGGCTTAATGATGCTGCCGGATACGAAATGGCGCGTGCACATCATGGCAGCATGGCCAAGGAACGAAGGCTAGAAGCCGAACGGTTGTTGAAAACAGGCGAGCTGCGTTGTATCGTCGCGACTTCTTCGCTTGAGCTTGGCATCGATGTCGGGCATGTCGATCTGGTTTTGCAAATCGATCCGCCTTTTGACGCGGCAGCGGGCATTCAGCGAATCGGCCGTGCTGGCCACTCTGTAGGCGATATAAGCAGAGGCGCTATCATTGTTCGGCATCGCGGCGCACTGCCAGAAGCTGCTGTATTATCTAGGCTTATCGTCCAACGTGAAATTGAGCCGATTCAAATTCCGCAGCAGCCGCTAGACGTCTTGTCCCAGCAGACGGTCGCAATGGCCGCAAATTCGGATTGGACGGTTGAAGAGTTGTACCGCCTTATCGTGCACAGCGATACGTTTCGGGCGTTTCCCCGTGAACGGCTCATTGCCATGTTAAAGGTGTTGAGCGGCTTTTATCCATTCGCGCGGCCGCTTCTTGACTGGAATCGGGATACCGATGTGCTGACGGGACGGCGCGCCGGCGGAATCGCGGCGTTGACAGGTGCAGGCACGATCCCAAGCAGCTCGGCTTATCCGGTGCATCATCAAGACAGCCGCGCCCATCTTGGGGAGCTCGATGAAGAATACGTGCAAGAAAGCCGGGTCGGCGATGTGTTTCAGCTCGGATCGAACAATTGGATGATTCGGCGCATTGATAAAGATCGGGTTTACGTGGCAGAAGCGGCTAACAGCTTTAGCGAAATTCCTTTTTGGCGGAACGAAGCAGGCGGGCGCTCAATCGGTTTAGGGCTGCAAATCGGTGCGTTTGTACGGGAATTGGCGGAGCGGCTCGCGCTTTCTGATAGCCAAGAAGGTGCGGGGAAGCTCCCGTTACATGATGGCAATGCGAGCGATACAGCCGAGACAGTGGCTCCACCTACGCCGGGGGAAGCAGCAAACCAGCCAATAGGCAGCGGGCACGCAAATTCCGACGCAGTTGCCATGCAATGGCTGCATGATGATTACGGAATGGATGGCGTTTCTGCTGAACAGCTGATCGGCTATATCCGCTCGCAACATGCCTTTTGCGGCTTGCCGACCGACCGTCGCATTATCGTTGAGCATTATCGGGATGTGTCGAACCAGACGCATGTTATTATTCATAATCCTTTCGGCCGCAGGCTGAATCGCACATGGCTGCTTGCCATCGAGCGGCAATTTGAACAACTGCTGCCTTACCGCTTATATGGAAACGCGAAGGATAATGGAATTGAATTCGTACTGCCGGAGTGGGATCCGTCGTGGCTGCAGTCGATTTGGCATGTGACGCCGGACAATCTTGAGCCACTTCTGAACGAAGCAATTACGAGTTCCCCGCTGCTTGCCATCGCTTTTCGCCACTTGGCAGAAACATCGCTCCTGCTCTCACGCAGCTTTACCAGAACGCCTCTATGGCAAAAAAGGCTGCGCAGCGAGGAGCTGTTGAAAGAGGCGCTGCCGTACGCATCGCAATTTCCGTTCCTTGATGAAGCGATGCGCGAATGCATGAACAGCTATCTCGATCTAGAGGGGCTTCGTGAAACGCTGCAAGCAATCGGGAATGGCCAGTTCGAATTTATGATCCGCGAAACAGCATATCCGTCTCCGATGGCAACGCAGTTCATTGCCGAATATGTCAACATGCGTATCTATGAAGGGGACGGCCTGGATGATATCGTTCGGATGCAGCTGCTTAATGTCAGCCGTGAGCTGGCGGGCAAAGTGTTCGGCACTGAAGCGGTGAGCGGCATCATCACGCCGGAGATTTTGGAAGAAGAGCGGCTAAAACTGTCGGCCGCTGGGCATACGGCATCGGATGCAAACGAACTGCTCGCGCTGCTCAAACGTTACGGCGATCATGGCATTGATGAAATTATTCGTTGGACGGGCACTTCGGGGATCGAATGGGTCGAGCAATTAAGCAAGCAAGGCGCAATCGAACAAGTGAATGTTGGGCAGCCTGGCGGAGATGGTCCAATACGCTGGATTAGCCGGGATGAACGTGAGCTTTATGCTGCATTTCCAGTTGATCCTGTTTCGTTAACGTTCATCATTGGCCGTTATGCGGAACACGAACTATCCATTACGGAACCTGAGCTTTGCGACCGATATCCGCAATTGTCGCTGGCAGCTGCAAGAGACACGGTAGATCTGCTCATCTCGCAAGGGCGGCTAGAACAAGCGCCTTTCGCATCCGATGCTGAGGAACGGCTGTGGACAGGACGCCGAACCGCTGCGCGCCTCATTCGCCTTTCCATTAACGAAACGAGGAAACAGGCGAAGCCAATCCATCCAAGCCGGTGGCTTGTTCAGATGGCAACCCGGCAATATGCGCTGAGCGGCCTGCAAGTGCGCGGTGAGGAAGGGCTTCGCGCAGTAATTGGGAAGCTGCAAGGGCTATATCTTCCACTATCGCACTGGGAATCGATCGTGTTCCCATCACGCATCGCAGATTACCGGCCGGAGCAGTTGGACCTGCTATGCGCGAGTGGAGATGTCATCTGGCTTGGCAGCAAAGCAAGCGGCGATAAGGAGGGGCGCGTTGCTTTTTTCCTTGTCGAAGATAAAGCGCTTTATGAGCCGTACACGGCTGGGCTAAAGGATAAGCCCTCCGAGCAGCAGCCTTTGCTTGATCGATTGCGTACAGGCGGAGCCGCTTTTCTAACGAAGCTTGCACGCGATGATGGCCGAACGCCATCGGAGGTACTGCAAGCTTTGCTGCAACTCGTATGGGAGGGCCAAGCCTCCAATGATCAATTCGCGCCTCTGCGCCTGCATGCAAGCAAGAAACAACGCGATTGGGCCAAAACAGGCTCAGGGCTTGGCCGTTGGTATTGGACGGGCGGATTGGCCCAAACGGAGGAACAAGCTGGCTGCGAATCCCTCGATGCAACGCAAGCAGAACCCTCTGCCATGCACTGGGTTCGCCATTTGCTCGACAGCTATGGCATTGTCACCAAGGAGCTCGTCGCTACCCTCTCGCCTTTCTCGTGGGACCAGCTGCTTCCCATATTGAAGCAGCTGGAAGAGTGGGGGACGGTGACGCGAGGCGTGTTCGTCGATGGCGAGGCAACGAAGCAATTTACAACTCCGGCTATAGCGAAGTCCCTTCGTACTGCCTTGCCACTAGCGGGAGATAACGCGATTACAATCCTATCTGCCGTTGATCCCGTCAATCCCTATGGGCTAATCGCAGATTGGCCGCGTGCTGCCAATACGCAATTCGCTCGTAAAATCGGGCATTTTCTCATCATGCGTGGGGAGCAGTGGCTGTACTGGATTGAGAATAACGGCAAACGCATTCGAGTAATGGACGATGCCGCGGATGGCCATGGGGATGGCCAAGATATACAGGCACTCCGCATCGCATTAACGGCGATCTTAAGGCGGCAGCACCTTGCAAAAATCGTCATCGAGCAATGGAACAGCGAACCCGTGTTGAGCAGGGAAGCAGGAAGCCAGTTGCTGCAAATCGGTGCAGAAAAAGATGGGCAGCGGCTTGTCCTCTGGCCAAGTGCACTTCGATAGGATAGGCCCATACAATCGAACTATGAGAGGGGAAACGGAATCATGGGGGTACAAGCGATACAAGCCATTCAAGCATTAGCTGATCAAATCCGTGCGAATGTTAGCCAAGTAATCATTGGGAAAGACGAGATCATAGACAAGCTCACGATTGCGCTCTTAGCCTCCGGCCATGTGCTGCTGGAGGACGTGCCAGGAACCGGAAAAACACTGCTCGCCAAAGCGTTTGCCCGTTCCGTCGATTGTGATTTTAGACGGGTGCAATTTACCCCTGATTTAATGCCCTCGGATTTGAGTGGCATTAGCTTCTTTAATCAAAAGCAAGGCGAATTCGAGTTCCGTCCCGGCCCTTTATTCACGAATGTGCTGCTCGCAGACGAAATTAATCGGGCGACCCCGCGAACCCAATCAAGTTTGCTGGAATGTATGGAGGAGCATCAAATCAGCATCGATGGCAAGACGCATCAGTTAAAGCCGCCGTTTCTTGTCGTCGCAACACAGAACCCGATCGAGCAGCAAGGCACTTTCCCGCTGCCAGAGGCGCAGCTCGATCGCTTCTTGTTCAAATTAAGTGTCGGATATCCTTCAACAGAGGAAAGTGTACAGCTACTTAACCGGTTCAGGGACACTCGCCCGCTTGATCAGTTGCTCCCCGTTGCAGACGTGCCTGCAATTGAAAATGCCCAGCGCTTGTTAACACAAGTTCGGGTACATGATGATCTGCTTCGATACATTGTGGCGATTACAGAACAGACGCGCCAGCAAGAAGAGATCGCGATCGGCGTTAGCCCTCGCGGGATGCAGGCGCTCCTTCGCGCTTCACAGGCGAACGCTGCAATGAAAGGGCGCGATTATGTCACGCCTGATGATGTGAAGCAGCTTGCGCGACCTGTGTTAGCGCATCGGCTCGTCCTCAAGAGCGCTTCCCGTGTCCGTGGCGACAAGGGTGCTGCCGAGCGCATCATCGAACGTGTGCTTGCAGCTGCCGAAGTGCCTGCTGAGCAGATGCAAGCGTAGAGGCGCGGAAAAATGGGCATTTATGGGGTTTATGTTCTGTTGCTGCTATGTGCCATCATCGTATTCATTCAGCATAGTTTATTCAAACGGGTAGCGCTGCGGCGCATATCGTATAGCCGTCAATTCGATCGAACCACTTGCTTCGAGGGCGATGAAGTTCACATGATCGAGACAATCGCGAATGAAAAACGAATCCCGCTCCCGTGGCTGCGAGTCGAATCGCTCTTGCATGCATCACTTCAATTCGGCTCTGAGCAGTCAGCTAATCTTACGGTGAGCACGGGACAGTTTCTGCAAAACCATCGCAGCTTCTTCAGCCTCATGCCTTGGCGGCGCATTCGCCGGACCCATCACGTGAAAGCGCTGCGGCGAGGAGCTTATACGCTTTCGACAGTCACGTTAACCGCTGGCGATTTGTTCGGCATAAGCGCTGCAAATAAACAGTTCCTTTTTACCGAAAGGTTGCTCGTGTACCCTCTTCCGTTATTGCCAGAACAGATGAATTGGCCTGTACGCGGCTGGCAAGGTGAGCTGTCGGTGCGCCGTTGGGTGGTAGAAGACCCATTTCGGCGCATTGGCGTTCGCCCCTATCGTCCAGGCGATTCCATGCGATTCGTCAATTGGCGCGCCACCGCCCGCTCAGGTGAGCTGCAGGTTCACCAACTGGATACGACGGCTGATTATCAAGTATTAATTGTGCTTAACGTGGAGGATCACGCTGAAGTATGGCGCAACATTACCAATATTGCGCGAATAGAGCAAGGGATTCGCCTTGCAGCGGGAATAGCAGAGCAGCTCATTCACAATGGCATGGAGGCTGGATTCGCTGCAAACGCGCCGATGGAGGATGAGCCGAAAACTTCCATTTACGTGGCAGCTGACAGCGGAGAACCGCATTTGTACCTGCTGCTAGAAGCGATGGCGAAGCTTAAAGTAGAACGGCTGCAGCCTTTTGCCGACTATTTGCATATGTTGGCTGGACAGTTGGAAGCGTCGGCTGACCTGGTTTTATTAACCTCATACATCGACGACCGGCTGCATGATGCTGTGGAGCAGCTGGAAGCAAGCGGACATCGCGTCGTCATTCAGCTCATCGAAGAAGAGAGCGAGGCGAATGCTTCATGATGCAAGCTAGCTTATGGCAGCATCCTGCTGCCCGAACGGTTTTGCGCGGTTTGCTCGTGCTGCTATTGTTCTTGCCCATCGCTGTTTGTTTTGCACGGCTTGCATTGCCCGTCGATCTAACGGTCCGATTTCTCATTCTGATTCCTTTCGTGCATATTGCAGGCCAAACCATTGAACGCATATTGGGCAGGAACGGACGTTGGTTGACCGTTAGTTTGGTTATTCTAATTGTGTTCGCGCTATCGTTTCGTGTGTTTGGCCTTAACCAAGCCGGCGTGTTGATCGCGATGGCATATGGATTCTTCGGCATTCATGGCACATTGCTGCCGCCAGATGGACGCGTAACTACTTTGCCAGTCGCTATGTATTTGATGGCGCTGCTATTGAATTTGATAAGCCCAATTCTCTTGTATAACGATGAAGGTTCCACAGCGTATGTGCCATTCGTTAATGCGATTATCGCTATTACGGTCCTTGCCTGCTTATTCATCTGGAATAGCCGGCATCTTGAGCGGGAAGCGCATCCGGACCAGAAGGAGAGCGGCGTGGCGCGTTCAATTGTTTGGCATAATCGGCTTTTGGTCGCTGGAATGGGAGCCATTGTTTTGTTCTTGGCACTTCTGCCAGCATTGAGTGAAGGAATGCGCCGCATTTTTGCGTTGCTGCTGGAGTGGTTAAGTGAACTATTTTCTTCAACAGAAGGCAAGCCGGCGGAACATCAACAAGCTACGATGCAATCACCGCAATCACTGTTGGAAGGCAAGCCGAATGAACCCGGATTGTCGCTGCTATTTCTCGAGCGAATCATGTCCTATTTTGTTGTAATCATGATATCCATTCTAGCAACTTGGGCGATCTACAAGCTCGTGCGGGCGATGCCAGGGCTAGCCCGATTCGTACAACGATGGCTTCAGCGGGTAAGAGGGAGGGAGAAGCTCGCGGCAACAGCAGCCGGCTACGAAGATGAGATGGAGCGAATCGAGCCTAACGCAGCGGACAAGCGTCGCGCCCCATTACTCGGCCGGCTTTTCCGCAACAAAAACGGCGAAGAATGGTCCTCGCTTGCCGATAATGCTGCCCGAATACGTTACCTGTACAAGACAGCGCTTCAGAATCGGAGCAATCTCGGTTATACGGTGAAGCCTCAATTGACGCCGAGGGAAACCGCTGAAGAGTTAGCGCAGGAGGAAGCGAATCATCTGGCGATTTCTCAGGACATTATCAATCTATACGAAGGCGTAAGGTATGGGGAACGGGCAGTAACGGATGAGGAAGCTGCTGTGGCACGGCAATTGGAACAAAAGCCTCCAAAACGATAAAGACATACGAAGCACTTGGAAGCGTTGGACGTCTTGATGGCGGCTAACGCTTTTTTGCTGCGTTTATCTCATTTTGCCGAAGGCAATACTACAACGTAATTGCCAAATACGGGAAAACACTGTCCTATCCGCAAGGAGGTGAATACGCTCATGACATCGACAACGCCTGGCTTTATGGTAGCGCCGAAGCTGTCGGACAATTTATACGCGATTCGGCAAGCACTTGGCAACAGCAATGATATCGTCATTCGGGAACTGATGCTCGTGAACGGTCAATCCGCTGCGCTGGCCTATACAGATGGGCTGGTCGATACCCAGAAAATCCAGCAATTCGTCATTGAATCGTTGACGTTCGATTACGGTGAAACCGTGACACTGGACATGCCAGAAGCGATCGCGCATGAACCGTTCCCAGAGCTGTTAAGGCGGTCTATTCTTAAAGCAGGCGAAATCCAGCAGCATTCAAGAATGGATTTGACAATTCGATCCATCGTGTCTGGATTTGCCGTACTTCTTCTAGATGGTTACCCATGCGCGATAACGATGGATATGAAGCTGTTTCCAGATCGCCAGGTCGGTCCGTCTGAGACAGAGCCAGGTGTACGGGGCCCGAAAGATGCTTTTACCGAAAATGTAAGAAAAAACACCGCACTTGTCCGTCGCCGCATCAAAGACCCTAACCTGCGGATCGAATCATTCGAAATCGGGCGCGTCACGCAAACAGATGTCTTCATGCTATATATCAAGGGCATTGCCAGGGAAAGCGTAATTGAGGAAGCGCGCGCACGGCTTACCCGCATTGATACGGACGCGATCTTGGAGAGCGGGTATATCGAGGATATGATCCAGGACAACGCGTGGTCGCCATTCCCGACAGTCTATAACACAGAGCGTCCAGATGTCACCGCTGCAGAGCTGTTGGAAGGCAAAGTCATCATTATGATCGACGGCACGCCATTTGTACTGGTAATACCGGCCCTATTCGTTTCATTCTTTCATGCTTCAGAAGATTATTACCAGCGATTCGATGTATCTAGCTTAATACGAATGCTTAGGTCCGTCGGCGTTTTTTTTACACTGTTAGGACCATCGCTATATATTGCGCTAACAACGTTCCATCAAGAGATGCTGCCTACGCAATTAATCGTCAGTTTAGTTGCGCAACGTGAAGGAGTTCCTTTTCCGGCATTCGTCGAGGCCATGCTGATGGAAATCACGTTCGAAGTATTGCGCGAAGCGGGCGTTCGTATGCCTCGTACGTTTGGCCCAACGGTTTCGTTCGTCGGCACACTCGTTATCGGCCAGTCTGCTGTCGAAGCGGGCATCGTATCTCCAGCGATGCTTATCGTCGTTGCTTTCACAGCAATCTCAAGCTTTGTTATTCCGTCGACAAGCATGTCGATTTCGCTCCGTATGCTGCGATTTCCATTCATGGTTCTTAGCGCAACGTTTGGCTTAATCGGGATGATGGCAGGCATTATCGTGCTTGTCCTGCATCTGTGCAGCTTGCGATCATTCGGAGTGCCATATATGAGCCCGTTGGCGCCCTTTACCTCCCAAGACATAAAAGATACATTATTCCGGGTTCCGCAATGGGCGATGAAGACAAGGCCGCGCCAAGTCGCTAAACAAACGGGCAAACGAAACGCATTGCAGCACTCGCAACCGCCTGCTGCGCCTGATTCTGCGAGTAGCGGGCAGCCCGGACAGGAGTGAATGCTATGCGGATGAGATTAGCCAAATGGCTTACCTGCTTCATGTTGATCCTAATGCTTAACGGCTGTTGGAGCAGCACGGAATTGAATGATCTGGCGATTTCGATGGGCATAGCAGTCGATGAAGAGAAGGATGGTCAGCTGCTTGTCTCGATTCAAGTCGTCGATGCTGGAGAAGTATCAGCTACGAAAGGAACGCTTGGCCGATCGCCTGTTGTGCTGTATCAAGCCAAAGGCAAGACGGTGTCCGAAGCGATTCAGCGGATGTCGACAACGAGCTCACGATCCATTTATAACTCCCATCTTCGCATACTGGTCATAAGTGAAGCTTTAGCAAGGAATGGAATAAATGATGTTCTCGATTATATTTCGCGGGACCGCCAATTCCGAACTGATTTCTCTGTCATTATTGCAAAGGGCGGACGGGCAGAGGATACGCTCAAAATATTGACGCCAATTGAACAAATCCCAGCCGTACAGCTGTTTCGATCGTTGGCGAACTCGCAGAAAGAGTGGGCGCCAACTGTCGTAATCAATTTCGATGACCTGATTCAAATGATGGTAAGCGGCGGCCGGCAGCCCGTCGCCCCAGGGATCGTCGTAATTGGGGATGCGGATAAAGGGAGCAAACGCTCGAATATCACGACATCAACGCCAAACAACCGGTTAAAGTACGTTGGGCTCGCTGTATTTAAAGAGGATCAGCTTATAGGCTGGTTAAATGAAACCGAAAGCCGGGCTTTTAACTTTATCCGGGGAAATGTCATTAATTCAATAAGCAATCTTACGTGTGACGATGGAAAGAACATCTCGCTCGAGGTGCAACGGACGCAATCCAATATGAAAACAAAGCTGCTCAAGGATAAATTAAGCTTATCAGCAACGCTCAAAGTGGAAGCGAATGTAGCGGAGGTCGCTTGTCAAATCCAATTAACGAAAGAAGAAGAGATAATGAAGCTGGAGAAAAAAACAGAGAAGTACCTAAGCAACATAATGAGCAACACGCTCAAACGTGTGCAAACGGAATTCAAGTCGGATATTTTTGGATTTGGCAATGAGGTGCATCGCCATTATCCAGACTACTGGAAGAAACTTAACGGGGAATGGAATGCCCAGTTCGCACAAACGCCTGTTACGGTGCAGGTCGATGTGAAAATCCGGCAGCTCGGCACGGTTAGTGAATCGATGGATCGGCTGGAACATGAATCATCAACCAAAAAAGGCAGTGAAAATTACAAATGATTCGAATATGCGTGATACTGGTCTGCTTAACGATTGTGATCTTCTTGATTCAATGGCTGGCGTTTTTTCGATCGAACAAAGGGAGTAAAGGGGAGAAGGTGGTTTTCATCACCATCGAACAAAGGGAGTAAAGGGGAGAAGGTGGTTTTCATCACCATATTAGCCATGGCGCTTGCGCTTAATATCACAATGGCCATGGATTGGTGGACAACTTCACCGCTAATCCTATTGCGAACCATGTTCGAGCCAGCAGCCAAAGCGCTCGGAATCTGGGGGAAGTTAGGGGTGTAATCATGGGTTTGGAGCGAATTGGCTTACGGCAGCTTTCGATACTCGTCATCCATTTTATGCTCGGCACATCTATTCTTATTGCACCAAGCAATCTGGCGCATGTCGCTAAGCAGGACGGGTGGATATCAGCAACGTTAGGGATAATGCTAGTCTTGGGATCGGTGTGGCTATATGATCTTCTGGCGAGGCGCTATCCGACGTTAACTTTTACGCAGATGATTGAACATATTTTGGGCAAATGGGTCGGAAAGATCGTCTCGCTTATGCTGTTCAGCTACTTGTTCTTGCTGGCTTCCTTCCTTGTGCGTGTGGCAGGCAACTTCATTACGACCCAGATGATGCCAGAGACGCCAATCGAAAGCATTCACTTGATATTAATTATTATCATTGTCATCGCGGTTTGTTATGGAATCGAGACGATCGCTAGAGCCTCTGAGATGCTGTTCTTGCCTGTAACCGTTTTGCTTGTGCTGCTCATTATTTTTCTGCTCCCGGAAATTCATTTTGCAAACCTGCTGCCAATGTTCGAGCGTGGCATTGCGCCTGTAGCACTTAGCACGTTCTATCTGTTCACCATTCAGGAGGTAGCGGTGTTTCTAATGATCTACCCTTATGTGAGCAAGCCAGGCAAGACGCGTTCAGCGATGGCGGTAGGGGTTGTTGTTGGTGGAATTGCGATTATCCTTACGACACTGCTGTGTTTGATCGTGTTGGGTGCAAACTTAACTGAACGCAACATATTCGCAAGTTATTCACTCGCCAAAAAAATTACGGTCGCTCATTTTCTCCGTGTTGATGCTTTCATGGCCATCATTTGGCTCGTTGCCCTGTTTTTCAAGATGGCTGTCACTTTCTACGGATCAGTGCTGTCCTTGTCCCAAACGCTGCAGCTTCCACGTTATCGTGTGCTAGCGATGCCGCTCGGATTCCTATTGCTGTGGCTTTCGACCATTGTGTATAGCAATATCGTCGAGTTTTTAAACTTTACACCGGGCATTTGGTCGATATATTCTTGCTGTTATGTAGTCCTGTTGCCAATCTTGCTGCTTATTATAGGTCGAATCCGCTTCGGGCGGTTCCAAAAGCCAGGTGCGCCAGCAAGCGGCCAACAAAAAATAAACAAGCCGGCTGACGGGTGACCGCCAAGCTGGCTTGTTTGGCTTCATGTATAATTGTTTCTGTGTTTGTAAAATGATTATTTCGTGACGCCTTGTTTGCTTGCCGAAGCAAATTGGTACAGCTGCTCGACTTTCTCTTCTGTCAATTCGCCGCTATTATCGAACACGGTAATCGACGATTGCGGGATTTCCCAATTGATTTCTGGCACGAACTGTACGCGAGTAGCGAACGAGTCCCAGTTGTCGAGTTTCCATTGGTCACGTACCGTTTGGCGATCGATAATGCGCGTTTTTTGCGTTTCCATATCAGAGAGCGTAACGGTGATCACTTTCACATCAACTTCTGCATGTGTGCGTCCCGCAGCGGATAATACGTCTTCAATCCATTGATTATTCTTAAGCTCAGCTGTGAATGGGCTAATCATGAACACGTTCTGGCCCGCTGCTAGATTCTCGATGCAGATGTCCTTCGTTGTATCATATTCCAAATCACGAAGGTGCTTCTTATAGAAATCAGAGTCGCGATCATTCGGATCAAGGCCATTCGAAGCGAGGATATGCTCGACGAACCGTCCGCCAACTGTGTCGCGGTCAAGGAATGCTGCTGGGATGCGTTTAGCGAGTTGCCGTGCAACCGTTGTTTTGCCAGTGCCGGCAACGCCTACGAAAAAGATTAATTTTTGCACAATAAGTTCCTCCAGATGTCATAATAGATTTCAATATTGTAACACTAAATGCTAGAGAACTGAATAGTTTCGTTGCACGCATTCGTTGCACAATTCTTGCCGGGCTTGGTGGCGGACCGATATAATAGTAACAACATAAGGAAATAGCCTATAAGCAAGTATTGATGCACCAAATAGAACGAATGTTCGTTTTTAGGGAAGAGGCATATAACTGGCATCTGTTCATATATGGGAGAAAACATGCCATTATTTGGCTAAATGTCTAATAGGCGGCGATGATCGCGATCTTGACGAGACCAACGCTATGGACATATATGCGAACATTCGTTCCTATGTGCAGAAATAGGCATTTTTATAGCTTATTGTTAGAAGGGCACATAGCGACCAGCCTTTCATTCTTTTCAATATGATAAATGCCAAAAAGCTAGGCGACATCAGGGTTTACGAGGATTCCTTGGTGGAGAATCCGTTGTCGAATTGCGATCCGTTTCATGCAGCAGCCACTGTGTAGAATGGAAAGTGCGATATTACGCCATTACGAACATGTGTTCTATTCAAGATAAGAGACCGTATTTAGATCGGATTAGCTTAAATTATGAAAGGGGCAATTTTACGATGAATAAAGAGAAAAAACGAATTGGTGTCGTCGGCCTAGGCGATATCGCCTCCAAAGCTTACCTGCCTGTGCTTGGTACGCATCCCGAAGTTGATCTTGTTGGCGTCATGAGCCGAACGGCATCGAAAGTGGGCGCGATCGCGGATCAATATCGGATTGAAGGGCGGTTTACGGAGTTGGAGGGGCTGCTGGATATAAAGCCGGACGGCATCTTCATACATAGTGCAACAGAGGCGCATGAGCAAATCGTTACAGCATGCTTGGAGCGGGATATCGCTGTGTACGTTGATAAGCCGTTATCCTATGAGATCGTTGCTTCGGAACGAATGGCAGAGCTGGCGGTGAAGCGGGGCGTACTGCTTGCAGTAGGGTTTAACCGACGGTTTGCGCCAAGGTATCAAGAAGTGAAACAATGGTGCCAACACTCTGGCGGATTCGACCTCTTGCTTCTGCAGAAGCACCGTACGTCATTGCAGCAATTACCGGCAGCCCACACGTTATACGATGACTTGATTCATATGCTTGATCTGATGCTATGGCTGGGCGCTTCTCCCTATGAGCTCACTTCCTATGTACAACAAAACACTGAAGAAGGAAGATTGCGGCACGCAACAGGTGCGGTGACGTTCAGAAGCGGCGGCTTAAGCGATCACGGATCGCAGCGGGCTGCAAGTTTTAGCATGAATCGATCTGCTGGTTCAGATCTTGAGCGAGTAGAGCTTCATGGCAACGGGTGCTCGATAGAGGTCGTCAACATTGAAGCAGCGACTTGGCAGCATAACGGCACCTATGAAGCGAAAACATTTGGCAGTTGGGACTCCATTGCTAAGCGCCGCGGATTCGCAGGCGTGATCCAACATTTTCTCGATTCGATCGAAAATCCAGCAAAGTGCACAGTGAAAGCTACAGATGTGCTTGATACGCATTGGCTGGTGGAGAAGTTGATTGCACGGTCAGGCAATCAATAAGAATGCAAATGCTAACACCATTTCTCAAAAGGAAATGGTGTTTTTGTTTTAATAAATCGGGCTGTGGACGAATAGTGAATATAAGGATATTATTAGATTACATATATTGGATGGATTCAGCCATCGCATGGAGGGATGTCAACTATGACAATCAATGAGGATTTCCCGTTTGAAATACGTCGTTTATACTTAAATGAAATTTCTGGACTCCTTGCGCTTATGAAAGATGTCATTTCACGCCTGCCTAACCAGGACTTATTTGCTATGGATGACGAGGATTACTTCATAGGACTATTTAGCGGAGAAGGAGAGGTTTACGGCGCATTTAAAGAAGGAAAATTAGTTGCTGTTTCGGTGTTGGCATTTCCAGGAATAAGCCGGAAAAACCTTGGCCTTGAAATTGGAGTGTTAGATCACGAATTGCATTTAGTTGCGGTATTGGATTCAACGGTTGTACATGAATCCGTTCGGGGGCAAGGATTACAACGTATCTTTCATGAGCTAAGGGAGAAACGTGCTGCAGAAAATGGATATCGTTACTTATATTCAACGGTGCATCCAGACAACCATGCCAGCGTGAACAATTTAGTGCATGCTGGTTTTACTCATCAGTTTACTCGCCCGATGTATGGAGGAAAAATCAGGCATTGTTATGCCAAACGACTGATCGGGAAATAAGAAAAGCTCAGCGATTAGGCTATGAAGATACGAAGGGAAGCACCTAGCGCAATCACATTGTTCGTATTACAGGGATCCCCTCTGCATTTATTCTAAAAGGGAGAACCACTAAAAGAATGTAATGAGGTGGATAAGTAATGAGATTATGGCAAGTTGCTGCTGGTGACGGAGCTCGAGATTACTCATTGGTTTTTTTGAAGTATGATGTTATGTTTTTGAGCCCTGGAAATTTGGGCCATTTCGGTGACAACAAATCCCGAATACACAAAGTGACATTCCAAAGGAGACTGTTAATCAGATATCAAATTTTTACTCTGAACCGCAATCAGGAGATTATGTTTTATTGCGTAAAGGTAAGCGTGTGATCGCAATTGGAAGGATACCTGATGGACCTAATGATCATTATAGTTGGGAAGATTCTTTGTTCATCAAAAACAACGGGACGTGAAACCGTTCCGTTGTTATTTATTGTTAGTATATACTTATACACAAAACCCGTATTTTATACATATGTCAGTATGAGGGCAAGTTGTAACTCTCACCAAATGACAAGAACTTGAGCCGGTGTCCAGTATCAGTTAAATGCGAACTCCTATACTCCTGCAATCATACTTAGCTCATAAGTTCGTATTTGATTGTTATGGTAGTATGACGGTAACGTTACAGAAATCCCTTCGCTTATCTTCGAGTCATACGTAAGCTTTTCGTTGACAAACATTTATAATCATTAAAAATAAAAAAGCCGCAAACATGCGGCTCCTCCCATAACGATATATTCTTTTATCCCTTAACACCCGACGGAGCAGCGCTGTTGCTCAATCCTTGCCAATTCATGGTCTTTTAAAATTGGGATCCAAGTAGCTCTTTATTAAATTCACCATTTGATCAATCATTGAATCAACCATTGCCTCAGAAATTTCTATTTTTGAACCATCGTGGCTAGCTGGATCGCCAAAGGTTAAAAGAAAGTTTACTTTCCCTAAGTCCCTCGCGAGGCTTATTTCTCTTACCAATTCCTTAAGTTGGCTAGAACTTAAACTCTCATACCGTTTCGGAAGTTGCTTTCCGGTCTCTTTTGTATATGCCTCCTTACAAAGGCGTTCAAGTGATTTACGCATCAGATGGAGAGCAATTTCCCGCTGCTCAAAGCCCCCCTTTTTAAGTTTGGACGCTTCTTTTATGTATTCGGCAATTGTTGCCGCGCGTTCGGCAACTTCTGGTCCAAAAACTCCATAACTTATGAACTCATAATGAGTATCTGTCGTGAGCGATTTTTCATGTGCTTCTGTGGCTTTCTTGAGATTTAACATCCGTTGCCCTATTTGATGTATTGAGAAACCTTTCTCAATGACTAATATGTTGCTCCAAATCCGAGTAAGTAAATCTATCAATTCGATCTTTTCATTTTCAGCTGCTTTCTTCAGCAGATACGGGGTGATCTTCGCCTGAATCAAAAGCGCCTTCTCTCTTTGAAGCTGGGATACTTCAATGATTTCGGTGGTTTCAGCTATTTGAACAACTAGACTCGTAAAATGATTTATCTCAAAGATTTGGCGATCAAAACCCTGTATCAGATCGTTCAAAGTAGCCGAAGTCCCCTTCTCCCAAGTTTCAAACTTGGCATTTACTTCAGTTATTAATGTAATACTTGTCATCAATTCCTGTTGCATTTGATCGGTTAAATCCGTTAATAAATCTTGGAACGTTTCGATCTGGATCCTGGGAGGTACAACTTTTCTAAGTACATGTTGAAGTTGAGGCACCTTTTGTTTAAGAAGTTCCATGTTCTGCTTTGAGATTAAATAGAGTTTATGGGTACTATCGTAATCGTCGACTTCCTTTTCAAGAGATGACTTTTTCTCTGGCGTTACGGTTGGTTCACCGCAAAATGGACAGGTTGGTTTATCTTTTTCTGACAGTTGCATACCTTGCTTGAGAAATGTAATTCGCTCCAAGATACCCTTTGTTTCACATGCCGCAACATAACTTGGGAATGTGGTAGCGTATGACTCGATAGATTCAACAACTTCCTTTAGGATCTTGGCAGGAGCCTCCATAGTTCCCGGTTCCGTCGAGGCAGCTTGCAAATAAGACTGAGGCAGAGCAGAAAGCAGGGTAGTCATACCTTCCCTCTCAGCTTTAAGCGCTAGAAGAGGTTCATCTGGCAGGTTTCCCATCAATTGTGCAGTCAGTTTATTCAATTCGATCCTAAAAGCCTCTATGTTGAATTCCTCTAAAGAACGCTCCAATTCCGCAAAAAATGGTTTTCCTCTTAACGCTTTAACTATGTCCGCCAACGAAGTCGAGAAGGATGCATTTGCATTGTTAAATTGAGTAATGGAGGTAGTTAGTGCATTTCGAAATCCTGAAATTAGCTCAAGCCCGAGCATTTTTGAGATAGATTCCCATCGTTTTGATGGTTCACTGTTTATAAACTCTTTAAGTCCATGCTGAGCAATCACCGGCATTGGACTTTGTATCGAAATTCCTAGTGATTGAAAATTTTGACATTGTGTCCCATTCAAAAATACATTGGATTTTTCGTCACTGAGCAATTCCCGTCGAATGGTATGGCGTGACATATCTTCTAGTATGATGTCAGCCTCTACATATGCGACATCTAATGTGGGGTAATGCAGATTGCGCAGAGAGTTCCTAAACTCCAGTTTGCTTCTTGCAAACAACAGTTTCGATGTTCCCCCGAAAAAAAGCCATTCTAAGGACTCCGCAAGGCTGGTCTTTCCAAGACCATTTGGCCCGTATGCTGCATTGAGCCCTTTTGAAAATCCAAACTCTTGAACTAGATTGAATCCCCTAAAGCCGGAAATTCTAATGTTCTCCAGTTTCAGAAACTTCACCCTCTTTCAATTTCGATTGAGCAACTGCAACGATACTTTCAACCGAACGATTATTCAAATACGCCTCGATTATATTCTTTTCCATATCCTCCGGAAAGTTTTTCATTAATTCAAGCATTTCAAATGGTATCGTCATAAATTTCCACCCACCTATTTTCAAGTTCTGAGCAATCTTTCTTTAAGGTACGTAATTCGACATGGGCCATCTACTTCCTTTTAGTAAATTAGATGTGTAGTAACCAATTCCTTCTCTAGTTAGTCATCTTCAAAAAGAACAAGGAAAGCTAAGATAAACTATAAAAAAATATAAATTGCAAAAACGATATGACTTCAATTACTGAGATGTTACGTTCTAGATAGAAATGAACACATAACAAATAAAGCTGCCCTCATGATGATATGCTCCCTATACGGTAGACAGGTGAAATAATAAAACCTGTGTTGCCGTAAAGGGAGCATTTTTCGTGTCCAAAAAAGAACATACTGCCTCAGAGAAATTCGCTATCGTTCAGGAGATCGAGA
>NZ_WSTC01000080.1 GCF_009789195.1 Paenibacillus sp. MMS18-CY102
AACCGTCGGAGAACGCATTCCTCCAACAATTATGTCCCGCCATTCCTGGTCGGAGCAGAGATGTAACTATTAGACTAATTGGTGTCATTGAGGGTTTCTGCGTGTCTACTTTTTCAGGGCAAGGTCAGGGTTCATAATACGAATTGTCCTCTGTTTGGGGCAAATGGTGTGCAAGTTACAAGTAAAACTGTTTGGAAGGAGACGGGAAGTAAGGCTCGATTAGATGTTGAGAATCCTAACCCAGGTCAACGTGCAGGTCAAATTCATTATCAAGATGCGAATAATAAAAAGTATTTGTTCGACCCACAAAAAGGAGCGTTCGTAGATTCGAATGGAAATCTCGCTCCAAAAAGTGTAAATAAGATGCTTGAAGATCCTAATTTCGTAAAGAAATTGAACGTGGGGCTTACACAATATCTTGGAGAGAATGCATACATTCCAAAATGAGGTGAAAAATGAAAACAAATTCAAAAATGAGAAAGTGCTTTGATTCTTTGGTGAAGACTGACGGTAATTTCACTATAGATTTAACAAGGATAGAGAGCGTCATCTTTCCTAAATTTTTTGAATGGGATGGTTGTGTTCTCCTAAGTCAAGAAAGAAATAATGAACTACAGACCCATTTTTCACCGAATCAGTTTGTGCCTGATAGAACAGCATTTGAAGCCGACTATAATCATATTCACTTAAATGATATTTTTGATGAGGATGTGCATCCTGACGCAATTTTAAACATCGGAATAAAGACACTTGAGGTTTGGGCGGCTGTTCTTTATAAGCAGTATAACGGACGTAGGAATTTCGTGCTGATACTCTCTTATGACGGTGAAGAGGTTGTTTTACGCTTCTATACTGTTAGGCAGAATGAAGTGCCGTGGCTTGATATATCTAAATTAGAATCATATTTGGATGGACTAATGCTTATCGAAATGTAAATAGTAATTCCTGTAATGCTATTGACCTTGAGGACCTTCAAGGTCTTTTCTTCTACCCCTACCCAGTGCCGAATGAATTGGGCGGCTAAGTCGTAACCTACTTTATTTTAATAATTCATAGCTACTTCCCTCGGAAGCTATGATCGAATGACTTCGCTGCTTTATCCCGACAACAAAGCAGTAACGTATACTTACGATAATCTGAGCCGGTTACAGTCCGTCAATTATCCGGAGATGGGCACGGTATCGTATACGTATGAAACCAGTAACAATGCGAACAAAAGTATGGTTGCTACTCCATTTGGCACGAAGCAGGTTAAAATGACAGATGCATTTGGCGAACTGACGAGTGTAAAGCATAGCAATAGCATCGGAGTAGCTTTATGGACGGAAACATTCGGATATGACGGGATG
>NZ_WSTC01000081.1 GCF_009789195.1 Paenibacillus sp. MMS18-CY102
ACGGAGTACGTCTTGCTTTTGGCTCCCTCTTTATAGCAGCCTTCTTTCATTGGGCATTGCTTGCATTTTCGAATATCAAAATAATAGGTCTCGGTTGGGTTTGCACCACCATTCTTCTTGTCCCTCCGTTCCTTTCGTACGGCCATATGTCCTGCTTTGCATACATACAAACCGGCATCTTTGTTGAACAGAAATTCGTCCTCTTTTTTGCGGGCACCTTGTGTAATGAGCCCATTAAGCTTCGCTACGAGTTCAATCTCATTTTCTTTCGTGTAGATCAGGTTATCTTTCTCGGAATACGCCGTATCCCCGATCACCGTTTTCACTTGCATGCCGGCTGCTTGGCTTTTTTCGATTAGCTCTTGCAATTGCTTGCCGTCGTTTTTCTCGCCTGTCGTAATCACTGCTGCCGTAATAATACGTTCTTCGGTCATCGCTAAATGTGTTTTGTATCCAAAGAAAGAAGAGTCTGCGCTCTTATGTCCCACACGCGCGTCAGGATCGGCTGCTAAGCGAAGCTGCTCAACGTCATCCTCGACGGTCTCTTTTAACAGGTTAAGCGGCTCCAAAATTTTCGGCACTTGGGCGATCCCGGATTCGTTTTCAATGAAGTTAACGAGTTTTTTGCAATAGGCAATTTCATCTTCAAGTACGTTGGTTGTATTCTTTGTTGGCATTTTCACTTTCGCCGAATCATCCATGGTGTAAACCGCTTTTCGCAATTTTCGTGCACGGTCTTGCAGAATTTCCTGCGGCGACCTATGGTTGTAGCGTGCTTTCGTATGCGTGGCGTCTACGATGATGGCGCTGCTCGTGAGAATCTCTTGCTTGATGGCGAGGGCTACAGTTTGGCTGATGAGCATGTCCAACAGGTTGATGTCTTTCAAGCGCAATTTGCGGAATTTCGTTAGGGAACTAGGGTCGATGACCGAGTCTTCTGGCGCCATGCCGAGAAAGAATTTGAAGGACAGATCGTATTTGGATCGTTCAACAATATCTACGTCAGAAAGTTCAAAAATGGCTTTGAGAAGCAAGTATTTAAACATGCGAAGCGGATCAATCGCATTGCGCCCATTGTCCAAACAATATTTTGATTCCAATTCCTCGTAAATGAATGTGAAATCCACCAGTTCGTTGATTTGACGAAGCATATTGTCTTTCGGCACGACGATGTCATACAGTGCCGCATAAGGACTCAGGACCAAGGTTTGCTGTTGCCGGATCATCCGCTCACCTACTTTTTTGTAATGACTCAATTATACGGCAAAAAAGGCATAGCCTCTTCAACTTTTTTGAAGGGCTGTACCTTTTCTAAGAGTTGGACTTTTTCAGTG
>NZ_WSTC01000082.1 GCF_009789195.1 Paenibacillus sp. MMS18-CY102
TGTAGGGCTGTTGATTAGCCAAAAAAAGGTAGCAAAAAGACCGCTCATTCGGTAATGTGTTTGTACCCCTACAAACATCCGAAACGAGGCGGTCTCATGAAAAATTCTACTTCATTATCAACTATTCTGCAATTGATGATGCCAAATGAAACAATAGTACCTCTTATGCAGGAGCTGGGCTATGTCGATGTTGCACGTAAATTCACAGTTTATGACCTCTTTTTGTTTTTAGCGGAAGCGGCCTTTCAACAGTGGGGTGGGTATCGCGACGGTGAACAGCGAATGGGCCTCAGTGGACTAAGGCCCGTCGACCACTCTACCCTGTCGAAGAAGGCAAAGAGCGTTCCCTTCGCGCTATTTAAACGATTGTTCGAGCTTATGGTTGAACGTTGCAATCGCTCGACGCGGCGTAAGTTAGGCATCCCGCGGGAACTGCTGCTCGTTGATTCTACCAAAATAACAGTCGGCCGTGGACGGTTGCCTTGGGCGCCGCTCAAGGGGGAACGCGCAGGCATCAAGCTGCATGTAGCACTCATTGCTGATGAAAACAACCTTCACAAAGTAACCGAAACCACAGGGAACTCTCATGATTTCAAAAGCAGTGCTGAGGTGATCGACAATCGTTTTATCGTGGTGGCGGATCGCGCGTATGGCAAACATCGTCGATTCGATGAATACCTCGAGCAGCAACAATATTTTGTCATCCGCCTCCGAGACAATACGCGCTTTCAAGCCAAGAAACCGAGAGAACGAAAACAACCATTGGCGGAGCCTCTGGAACAAGATTTCACCTGCCAGTTAGGTCAAGGGCATCGCCTTTCCAAGCATCGATTTCGCGTGGTCATCCTAAAAGACCCGAAGGGCAAGCCCGTGATTCTCGCTACAAATCTGCATTGGCATTCGGCAGAGCGGATCGCGGATATTTACAAAAAGCGCTGGCAGATTGAAGTGTTTTTTCGATGGATCAAACAGCATCTCAATATTCCGACGCTGTTCGGTACGACGCCTAATGCGGTGTATGGACAGTTGTACACAGCATTGCTTGTTTATGTAGTTCTTAAATTTCTGTTCGACCACGGAAATGCCGTGGTTCATTGGTGTGCGCGAATGACATTTGCCGATTTTGATCGTTTATTTACAATTCAGACCTTACCACCTGAATGGAAGGTATATTTGGAGAACATTCATACATTTCTTTGACCATTAATTGGATAATCAACAGCCCTGTACA
>NZ_WSTC01000085.1 GCF_009789195.1 Paenibacillus sp. MMS18-CY102
CGGCCTGTAAAGCCAGTTCCAACGTTTGAAAAACGAGAGGGTTATTGTTGGAGTGTCCCAAAACATAAGAGACAATTGTTTTATCATGAAGATCTAGGATTGCGCTTAAGTACGCTTTTTGTCCATGTCCATACTTGAATTCGGTTACGTCGGTTACCCACTTTTCATTTGGCGCTTCTGCTTGAAACTCACGGTTAAGCAAGTTCTCAGCTACTTGTTGCGGAGTGGAACGCTCATATTTCTTCTTCTTCCTACGAATGACCGACTGAATCCCCTTGAGCTTCATAAGGCGCCGTACACGCTTGCGGTTAATCGGGTTCTTGGTCTCACGACGCATGTGTAGGGTTAACTGGCGGTATCCAAAAGTACCCTCAACCTTCTGATACAGGGACATCATGACTTCAGTTAGCTCTCTGTTTTCCAATTCTCTTGCGCTAGGTTTGTGGTTAAGCCATTTGTAATAGCTCGACCGTGGGGTCCCTGCAATCTCACATAGAAGCTGTATGCTGAGTGATTCTGCCTGTTGCACGGCTTGGATGGCGAGATAGACGTTTTCCTGACGATGTTGGCTTAGCGACGCCTCCTTTGGAACTCCTGTAACTTTTTTAAGAAAGCATTCTCCGCACGAAGACGCTCCATTTCATACTCCAGCTTTTTCATGGCAAGTTTCTGTTTGTCGGCTTCTGTCAGTTCTTCGGGTGCTTTTGTACGCCCTCTGCCGTCGCGTAGAGCCTCTTGGCCACCCACTTCGTATTTCTTAACCCATCCATATACTTGCTGGTAGGAGACTTGGAATCGATTCGCCGCTTTCTTGTAGTCCTGCTCGTTTGCAAGACAATACAGAACAATGTCAATCCTCTCCTGGTATGTTGTTGAGCGTCCTTTTGTCATAGCCGGTGATCCCCCTGTATAAGCATTTAAGCTGCTATGACCATTATACTTCTTAACCCAGCTCGCAAGTTGACATCGGCTGGCAATCTTATATTTGTCGATTACCTGATATTGCGATAATCCCCCCTCAA
>NZ_WSTC01000087.1 GCF_009789195.1 Paenibacillus sp. MMS18-CY102
GATCTATTGATCTTGGATTCAACTAAAATTACAGTGGGAGCCGGCCGCCTCCCCTGGGCACCGTTGAAAGGCGAACGTGCGGGAGTCAAGTTACATGTTGCGTACAAACCAACACAAGGGCAACCCCACCGCATCGAAGAAACCACCGGCAATCGGCCGGATTTGCTTAGTAGCAATGCCTTGCGGGATACCGATTACATCATCGTCGCAGACCGTGCTTATGCCAAATTCATTCAATTTGATGCCTATGTCCAGGATCGGCAATCGTTTGTTATTCGCATTCGGGATAATGCTACTTTCCATCAGTCTCGCCCTCGTAAGAGGCAGAAAGCCGTAGGTTCCCCCATTCTGGAGGATTTCACATGCCAGATCGGAAGGGGGGCGAAACGTTCGAAGCAGCGCCACCGCGTTATCAAGTTGCAGGACCCGAAAGGGAACCCTGTTATTTTGGCAACCAATTTAACGCGTTCAGCCGAACAAATTGCCGAGCTCTACCGCGCCCGTTGGCAAATTGAAACTTTCTTTCGATGGGTGAAGCAGCATGTCAATGTACCCGTTCTTTTTGGTACGAGCCCTAATGCAGTCTACAGCCAGTTATATATTGCCATGGCCGTTTATGTTTTGCTTAAAATGTTCTTTGAACATGTGTCTCCCCGTATACACGAATCTGCCTCACTATCCTTAACCCTATTCGTTCGTGCACTTCGACACCATCATTTGTCTCCCGAATGGAGAGTAGCACTCTCTTCTTATTCGTTCACTTTTCCATTTCCAGATTCTTGATAATCAACAGACCTGCA
>NZ_WSTC01000088.1 GCF_009789195.1 Paenibacillus sp. MMS18-CY102
GGTTGCTACTCCATTTGGCACGAAGCAGGTTAAAATGACAGATGCATTTGGCGAACTGACGAGTGTAAAGCATAGCAATAGCATCGGAGTAGCTTTATGGACGGAAACATTCGGATATGACGGGATGGGGAACATTCAGCAAATTGTCGAGAATGGCGTCAATTCGGAATTCCAGTACGATGGCCTAAATCGTATTCAAAAGGAGCAACTGCCGACGGGGACGAAAGACTATGCCTATGATGCATTCGGCAATATTTCTTTCTTCACCTCATCTGATAGTACAGATAATGGTCCAGACTTCACTCAGGCTTTTTATTCATACAATGCGTTGAACCAGTTATCCAGTTTGTCAAAAGGTACCACGAACGCAAGCTATACGTACTACGGAGATGGCCTTCGGGCCACAAAAACCGTCAACGGTGCGAAGACGCGCTATATTTATCTAGATGGACGAGTCATTGAAGAGCTGGATGCGAACGGCAACACGATCGGACGTAACATTTGGGGCAATGAATTGCTGTATCGTAAGGATGCGGTTCAGAATAAAGCCGGCTACTATATGTATAACGGTCACGGCGACGTCATTGCCATTCGAGACAGCTCAGGCGTAGTGCTGAACGCGTACGATTATGACATTTGGGGAAAAATCATCACCCAAACGGAACAGATGTCCAATCCATTCCAGTATACTGGGGAAATTTATGATGACGAGTCGGGGCTTATTTATTTAAGAGCAAGATATTATGATCCGAATGATAGGCGGTTTATTAGTGAGGATACGTATGAAGGT
>NZ_WSTC01000089.1 GCF_009789195.1 Paenibacillus sp. MMS18-CY102
GGTACGGAATCATGGACATTGCCGGCGGTGACGAAAACATCGGTAACAAGGTTGTATTTCACATCAACTGTGCGATGATCCAAGTAGAAGAAGCCTTCCGGCTTACCTTCTCGGTACATATACCCGCTATCTGGATCAGTCGTGCTAACCTTAACTTCCTTGCCTTCCGTCACCTCCTCCCGTGGTTTTAGTGCTTTTTTCCTTGCGATTTACGGTCTGCTTCTACCGCCGCATTCAGTTCATCCACGTAATCCCGCGTGTTCTGTTGCACTTGCTCTCTCGTGTATTTATGTTTATTCGCATTGGCCTTTACGTGAGTTGAATCGGAGATCAGCACACGCCCGCCAATCATTCGATGCGACACAGCCTGAAGTACAATCTCATCAAAAATGTCTTGGAACACAGACGTATCTTTGAATCGCGTTCTCCGGTTCCAGCTAATCGTCGTGTGGTCAGGGACTCGGTCAGCTAGTCCAAGCCCAAGAAACCAACGGTAGGCGAGGTTGGTTTGAACTTCGCGTTCCAGTTGGCGTTCCGAACGAATGCCATAGAAGTAACCCAGGAAAATCATCTTGAACAGCACGAGGGGGTCGATGGCTGGACGCCCGTTATCTTGGCAGTAAAGGTGGCGTACTTTCTCATCGATGAAAGAAAAGTCGATATACTTATCGATCTTGCGGAGCATATGATCAGCAGGAACTAAATCTTCAATGGAGACTAGCTCATAGTTTTGTTGTTTATCTCGATTAGAACGCAGCATG
>NZ_WSTC01000009.1 GCF_009789195.1 Paenibacillus sp. MMS18-CY102
TGCCGGCGAAGCCGGCAGCCGCGCGGCGGTGCCCGCGCAGGCGGCAGCGCCTGCGGCGCATGGCGGCGCCCGCGCAGCGAGCGCCGCTGCTGCTGCTGCTGCTGCTGCTGCTGCTGCGCAGCTCGCGGGCGGCGATGCCTTCGCGCCGCAGCGCCAAGCAGCAGCGCGGCTGCGCAGCGCAGCAGAGCTGCTAGCGCCGCATTCGGCGCTAGCAGCAGCAGCTCGCGCGATGCGCGACAAAGCGGACCGGCTGCAGAGCAGCCGGTTTACGATTGCGCTGTTCGGCGCGTTCAGCGCAGGCAAATCCTCGCTCGCCAATGCGTTAATTGGCGCGCCAGCATTGCCGGTGTCGCCGAATCCGACGACGGCGGCCATTAACCGCATTGTGCCGCCAACCGGCACGCAGCCGCATGGCAGTGCCCGCGTTGTGATGAAATCGAAGGATGGCATGCTCAGCGATTTGCAATATTCGTTGGCGCTGTTAGGCGAAACGGACGTTCCGGCCGATGAAGAAGCGCTCCTTCGCCGCATCGCGGCGCTTAGCCCAGATGCTGTTCAGGCAGGCGGACGGCCGCATTATAGCTTTTTAAAAGCTGCCGAGAGTGGCTGGAGCAGATTCGCATCGCATCTGGGCAGCATATTGTCCGTCGATGAGGCGGAATACCGTTTGTTCGTTGCGGAAGAATCCCGTTCTTGCTTCGTTGCTGAGATTGAGCTCCATTACGGTTGTCCGTTGACTGATGCCGGCATCGTCCTTGTCGACACGCCAGGCGCAGACTCCGTTAATGCGCGGCATACGGGCGTAGCGTTTAACTATATCAAGAATGCGGATGCGGTCTTGTTCGTCACCTATTATAACCATGCTTTCTCGCAGGCAGATCGCCAGTTCCTGATGCAGCTTGGCCGCGTGAAGGATCAATTTGAGCTTGATAAAATGTTCTTCCTTGTCAATGCTGCCGATCTGGCAGCATCGCCAGAGGAATTGGACGGTGTGCTAAGGCATGTATCTGATAATTTGCTGCAGCATGGCATTCGGTTCCCGCGCCTTTATCCCGTTTCCAGCCTGCAAGCGCTGGATGCGAAGATGGATGGCGACCGCGAAGCACTCGCGCAATCTGGTGTAGAAGCTTTCGAGACTTCGTTCACTACGTTCATTCGCGATGATTTAGGGCGGATGGCGATTGAGTCGGCGGACCGTGATTTAGTCCGGACAGAAACCGTCGTAGGCGGCTGGATTCAATCCGCGCAAGGCAGTGCAGCAGAACGGGCAGAAGAACGTACGAAGCTGGCTGCCAGCGCAGATTCAGCGGTTCGTACCGTCCAATCGATAAGCGACCTCGCGGATTTGCAATATGATCGGTTGGCTAGAGAGTTAGAAGAGCTGTTGTTCTACGTGATTCAACGCGTAGGACTACGGTTTAGCGAGTTTTACAATCTGGCGTTTAATCCTTCCACGCTTCGGGATGATGGCCGGGATCTTCGCAAAGCGTTATGGACGTCTTGGCTGGAGCTCGATCGCCAGCTTGGTGTAGAGCTTGCACAGGAACTGGATGCAACGACGCTGCGTATGGATAATGCGCTGTATGCGTTGTTGAAGGAGCGTTACGAGCGTGTGGCAGCCGAGGCTGCCGAACAGCTGTCTGGCTTTGAAGCTGCAGGCTATATGCGGGCGGAGTGGGAAGCGCAAAATGTAGGTCAATTGTGGAGCGTTGGGCCTGTCGACGCCAAATGGTTCTGGAGCCGCTTTAAGTCGCCTCGCCAATTTTTCGAGGGTGATGGAAAAGCAGCAATGCGCACCGCAATCGAAGAGCTGCTAGCTGAGCCGCTGAAACGTTGGTCGGAGCAGGCTGCAGCAGCGTGGAACGCCATCTATGCAACACGGCTGCGCGAATCGGCAAGCACGAACGGCGTGAAGCTGGCCGAAGAAGTGCGTGCGTATGCAGAAGGCAAGTTAGCATCCTTGCAAGACGGCAGCGATCTGGCCCAATTAACGGAGCTTCGTTTGAAGCTGGCGGCTATTCGCCAAAACTAGCTTCTAGTAACGATAATCCAGTTATAGATCTTAACCTATTTGAATTGCAGTACACGCAGAAGAGCGGTCCACAGGGCCGCTCTTCTGCTGTCGAGAAAGACTCGACGGCTATTCACATCTAGCGGGGCAAGTTTTTTTGCCCAATTAATTCAGCCGACTAGCACGCCAGAGCGTCAATAGGGGAGTCCCCAGACCCACAGCGACTATGGGCGGCTAAGGCACACGCCTTGTTTTCACGGCTGCCAACAGTTGGCGTTATGTTTGCACGTGGACTGAGGCGTACATCGAACGCAAGGCAGTATTGGTGTGATCAGTAGCTAGCTCATTGCAGTTTGTACAATAACATCAACTCGAATGTGGAAGCGAGGTGGCGTCATTGCAATTTGTGCAACGGAAAAGGCGGTTTGCTAGGTTCTGGGCACATTTTGGCTCTTATGGGCTGGATCTCGTTGTTGCATGAATTGCAATGGGAACCGTCCAGGCAGGTCCCAAGCTCCCAAAGACCGCGCTCTTTTCTAAATCTCAAAATCGAAAACGCATTCGATTCTCAAAGCCGCTTTTTCCAATCGATAATCAAAAAAATGCTATGGCAATATGTGCAAAAACGGAGGTGGATTCATGCAAAAATGGAGGAATTGTGAGCATATCGAACGGATGGCAGACGATTTAGGAGCATACCCCCCAATAAGTTGCGCTCAGCGTGGCGAAGCGTCACAGAGCGATCCATACGTTCACATACTCTGTTTGAACATTCCATAGGTTGCTGTTACGATTCATTCGTATTTCCAATTCATCTGGGTTAACGGGAGAGAGGGATTCGTTGTGGACGTCTTCAGGCAATTAAAATCATTTTATTGGAGCGAGAAAAAGTACCTCATCACTTCGATTCTCTGCTTAATGGCAGCGACGGGTCTCGGCCTTGCCTATCCGAACTTGCTTCGGATACTTATTGACGATGTGATCATGAAACAAAAGTTCGGCATGGTTCCAACGTTGTCATTGACGGTCGTTGGCGTTATTGCGGTCAAGAGCAGCTTGCAATTTTTACACGGCTTCTTCGGCGGGCGGTTAGGCAACCGGGTCGCTTATCGGCTTCGTAACGCATGTTATGACAAGCTGCAATATTTATCGTTCAAATATTATGATACCGCGAAGACAGGCGACCTCATGTCCCGCCTGACCGCTGATCTTGAAGCGATCCGCAACTTTATCGGCTTCGGCTTTGCGCAAATTTTGAACATGGTGCTTATGATTATATTCGGCGGCATCATGATGCTGACGATCCATTGGCAGCTTACGCTGATGACGTTTGTAACGATTCCGCTGCTTGCGTTTACCGCGATTCGGCTTGAGAAGAACATCCATCCCGCATTCCGTGAGATGCGCCTTGCGATGAGCCGATTAACGACAGCGGTGCAAGAAAATATTACAGGCGTTCGTACGATAAAGTCGTTTGCCCGTGAATCGTTTGAAGTGAACAAGTTTTCGGAGAAGAGCCATGACTATCAAGCGAATCAAATCGGCGTTTCCCAGATTTGGGGCCGGTTTTTCCCGATGATGGAGCTGTTGGCAAACCTGAGCGCTGTGATTTTGCTGGTCGCTGGCGGCATGCTTGTCATTCATGATTCGCTCACAATCGGAGAATTCGTAGCCTTCTTCAGCTTAACCTGGTACATCATTGGCCCAATGTGGGGCATTGGCTTCCATCTTAACAACTATACGCAATCCAAAGCTTCTGGTGAACGGATGCTTGAGCTGTTGAACGAATATGTACATGTCAAAAACACAGAACATCCTGTCCAACTGGATCACGGCACGATGAAAGGGCATGTCCGATTCGAAAATGTAACTTTTGGCTACGGCAGCAGCGTGCCAGCACTTGACGAATTTACGCTGAATGCGGCGCCAGGGAAGGTAATCGGTTTATTAGGCGGCACTGGATCTGGCAAGTCAACGGCAATCCAGCTGCTCATGCGTGCTTACGATGTGAAAAGCGGGCGCATTACAATCGATGGCATCGATGTGCGTGAGCTGGAGATTGAATCGCTTCGCGGCGCAATTGCGCCGGTATTCCAAGAGACGTTCCTGTTCTCGGCTTCGATTCGGGACAACATCGCCTATGGCGCACTGGATGCGACGATGGAAGATATTATCAATGCGGCGAAGCTGTCCAAAGCACATGATTTTATTATGGAACTGCCACTGGGGTATGACACGGTTGTTGGCGAACGGGGGATGGGGTTATCCGGGGGGCAGAAGCAACGGATTGCAATCGCTCGCGCACTTATTCGCAACCCGCGCATTCTGGTGATGGATGATGCGACCAGCGCGGTTGATATGGAAACAGAGCATGAGATTCAAGCGGGCTTCCGTGAACTAATGGCCGGCAGAACGACGTTCATAATCGCCCATCGCATTTCATCGCTTCGCCACGCGGACGAAATTCTCGTACTGGACAAAGGCAAGACGGTACAATTTGGCACGCACGAGCAGCTGTTAGCTGAGCCGGGGCCATACCGCGACGTATACCGCATACAATATGCAGATCGCCCAGATCCAGCAAGTGAAGCGCCAGTGGCTGATGCTTGGGTGCCAGGTGAGCCGGAACCATCAGCGTTGCAGCGCGCTCAAGCTAATGCAGAAAGGGGGGCCATCCATTGAGCAACGAACAGGAGCAGCCAATGAAAAAGAAAGCGGCATCACGCCGCGACAGATTCGTCTATCAAGACGATGAATTGATCGAAAAACCGTTTAACTGGAGCCAGCTTGGCCGGTTATTCAATTATTTAAAGCCGTACCGCAAACAATTGCTGCCGGTCATTCTAGTCGGCATGGTGCTGGGGACGCTGACACGCCTAGCGATTCCGGCAATCGTCATTATGGCGATCGATGAGGCGATTAACCCGAAGTCAGGCGATTCTAGCGTGCCGAAGCTTCTGATATTCGCTGGCCTTATGTTTACCCTTTATATTATTCAATGGGGCTCCAACAGATATCGCATCAAGCATACGAATATTATCGGCCAACGGGTCATTCATGATTTGCGCAGCCATTTGTTTTCCCATATCCAGACGCTTTCCTTTAAATTTTATGACAAGCGTCCAGCTGGCTCCGTTCTCGTTAGGGTCACTAACGACGTCAATGCCTTGCAGGATTTATTTACGAACGGTGTTGTAAACTTGCTGATGGATTGCGTGCAGCTCATTGGCATTGTAATTATTTTGCTGGCGTGGAACTTTAAGCTTGGCCTTGCGGTCATGTTGACCGTACCGCTCATGTTCCTCGTGTCGAGCGCGCTTCGCAAGCGGATTCGGTTCGCATGGCAGGATGTGCGCATTAAGCAATCGCGCATTAACTCGCATTTGAATGAGTCCATTCAAGGCATTAAAGTAACGCAAGCCTACGTGCAGGAGAAAGACAACATTCGGTTCTTTGAACGGATGAACATGAGCAATATCAAGTCATGGAACAAGGCCTCGGCGTTGAACCAATCCTTTGGGCCTATTATTGAGCTGACAAGTGCAGTTGGAACTTTAATTTTGTTCTGGTATGGCTCTTATTTGATTCAACAGGATGAATTAACGGTCGGTTTGCTCGTCGGATTCGCGAACTATATCGGCAACTTCTGGGAACCGATCAACCGGTTAGGCCAAATGTACTCCCAGCTGCTGATCGCGATGGCTTCGTCTGAACGGATTTTTGAATATTTGGATGAGCATCCGGCTGTAGGCGAGTTGCCTGAAGCGAACAAGCTGCCTGATGTGAAGGGCGATGTGTTGTTTGACCGGATCGTCTTCGAATATGAAGCGGGGCGCCCAGCGCTTAAAGGCGTAACGATCGATGTAAAAGCGGGCCAATCAATCGCGTTGGTCGGCCACACGGGCTCTGGCAAAAGCACGATTATGAACCTATTGTGCCGGTTTTACGATCCGGTGGAAGGCCGCGTCGTGATTGATGGTACAGATATTCGCGACGTGTCGATTGAGAGCTTGCGCTCGCAGATCGGGATCGTGCTGCAGGATACGTTTATTTTCTCAGGCACGATCCGGGATAACCTACGATTCGGCCGCCTGAACGCCACGAATGACGAGATCGTCGAAGCGGCAAAAGCAGTGCATGCGCATGAATTTATTATGAATTTGCCAGACGGGTATGATACCGAGGTGCAAGAGCGCGGCAACGTGCTGTCGATGGGGCAAAGGCAGCTTCTGTCGTTTGCCCGTGCGCTGCTGGCGGATCCCCGCATCCTTATTCTGGATGAAGCGACAGCAAGCATCGATACAGAGACGGAGCTAAAAATCCAGAAGGCGCTGCAAACCTTGCTCCAAGGGCGCACATCGTTTATCGTCGCCCATCGGCTGTCAACCATCCGACATGCGGATTCAATCGTGGTGCTGGATCATGGCACAATTGTCGAGCAAGGCTCGCATGATGAGTTAATCGCGTTACGTGGCACGTATAACGGGCTAATTGAAGCGCAATACCGCTTTTTATTGGCATAGCCCAAGGACAAGCTTGATTTTTAACGGCATTCCGTCCAAAATGGAAAGAAAACGCAATACGGCGGCAAGTCTGGTGATGCGAGTGCCCAGGTTTGCCGCCGTCTGCATGATTTCAGGAGGTTCACATGTCTAAGTATGGTTCACCGCTATCGAAGCAAGCACGCCGAATCGTATTGCTCGGATCAGGCGAGCTTGGCAAGGAAGTCATCATCGAAGCGCAACGGCTCGGCATTGAGACGGTTGCCGTAGACCGTTATGCGAATGCGCCAGCGATGCAAGTCGCGCATCGGTCGCATGTCATTGACATGCTGGACGGCGAAGCCCTCCGGCGAATCATTGAGCTAGAACAGCCTGACCTCATCGTGCCGGAGATTGAAGCGATTGCGACAGAGACACTCGTTGAGCTGGAGAAGGAAGGCCGTACGGTTGTTCCTACTGCGCGTGCGGCGCGGCTGACGATGGACCGTGAAGGCATCCGCCGGTTAGCAGCTGAGACGCTGGAGCTTCCCACTGCACCGTATCAATTCGCAGATTCGTTGGATGAGCTTCGCCATGCGGTTGCGGAAATTGGCACGCCTTGTGTCATTAAACCGATCATGAGCTCGTCGGGCAAAGGCCAAAGCGTTTGCCGATCAGAAGCTGATATTGAAGGCTGTTGGGAATATGCAATGGAAGGCGGCCGTGCGAAGAAACAGCGCGTCATCGTCGAAGGCTTTATTCATTTTGATTCCGAAATTACGCTCCTAACGATCCGTTCCGTCTCTGGCACTTCATTCTGTGCGCCGATTGGGCATGTGCAGAAGGACGGCGATTATATTGAATCGTGGCAGCCTCATCAGATGACATCGGAACAGATTCAAGAAGCGGAGCTTATAGCGCGCAAAGTAACTGATTCGCTCGGCGGCTATGGCCTTTATGGCGTGGAGCTGTTCTTGACGAAGGATGGCGTATTGTTTAGCGAAGTTTCGCCTCGTCCGCATGATACGGGAATGGTGACGATGGTGACGCAGGACCTGTCTGAGTTTGCGCTGCACGCACGTGCGATTTTAGGGCTGCCAATCCCTACGATTCGCCTGCTGACGCCAGGGGCGACGCACACGCTGAAGGCAGACCGCGACTGTGCAACGTTCCAAATCGGGGGCATTGAAGAAGCGCTCTCCATTCCGAATACACAAGTTCGCGTGTTTGGCAAGCCAGAGACGAAGAAGGGCCGCCGTATGGCGGTTGCGATGAGCAGTGCGGACGGCGTTGAGCAAGCACGTGACATGGCAAGGCGCGCAGCGCAAGCGCTGCATATCGAGTACGAAGCTTAAATAATCGTTACTGTTTAATATTTAAGTGAATCATTGCCCGTAATGCCACTTATTCGGTGTGCATTACGGGTTTTTTATGGCCCGATTTGCATTCTTTAATCGTTAGATTTATGGTAGAAGGGTAAATTATCCATCGGATAGGGAAAGGAGCTTGTCATGATGAATCGAGGCACTGTCCTCTGGCGTGTGATCGGTATCGTCGCAGTACTTGCAACTATTCTATTGCTTGCCGGATTTGCTTACGCCGTGAAGGATATGCTGCGCCCTGGACAAGCCATAAGCCCGATTGTGGAAGATGGGCCATCAACGCCTAGCTTGGCTGACCAGCCAATCATTCGTGTAACGGCGTTAGGCGATTCGTTAACCAAAGGAACGGGCGATTCAACGGGCGAAGGTTACGTGAAGCCAACGATGAAGCATTTGGAAGAAATGTACGGCAAGCCGGTCAAGCTCTTGAACAATTTAGCGATTAACGGGCTTAGGGCTGACCAATTAAACGAAAAGCTTGAGACGGACAAAGGCTTTCAGCTTGCGGTTCGCGAGTCGGATGTCATTCTTATGACGATTGGCGGCAATGATCTATTTGCTTTCGCTGCGGGGAATGAGAAAGGCGTTGCAGCGAATCAAGGGCAGCTGTCGATGGATGAGCTGAATGCGAACCTCGCCATTGGAACGAAGCGGCTTGAGCAAACGCTTAAACGGTTGAACGAGCTGAATCCGAAGGCAAAAATCGTTTATATCGGCTTATATAATCCGTTTTACGATGTGAAGGACCTTCGCGAAGGCAGCTTGCAGGTGCAGGCGTGGAATAAAGAAGTGTATGCGATTATTTACCGTTATCCCAATATGAGGCTCATCCCAACTTTTGACCTTTTTGAAGCTAATTTGTCCAAATATTTGTCGTCGGATCACTTTCATCCAAACCACGAAGGATATGCTGCGATTGCATCGCGCATCGCACAAGCGATTAACTAGTGGAATGGCTGGCATCAGAGAGGAGAATGAAGGATGGCGTTTGTAACGAAAGCGTCAAGCGCAGCACCAGTTTCCGATGCGAATGCAACGAAGTTGGCACGGGATCGCAATGCTTCTTCGACGGTGTTGTCCGTGAGGGGCGTAACGAAGAAAATTCGCGGCCGTGATATTATTCGCGGCGTTAGCTTTGATGTGAAGGCGGGCGAAATCTTCGGCTTTCTCGGCCCGAATGGCTCTGGCAAAACGACGACAATTCGTATGCTCGTTGATCTCATACGTCCCACTTCGGGCGAAATTGAGATTTGCGGTTTCAATGTCCAGCGCGACCCTGAGAAGGCGCTTCGCCATGTTGGATGCATCGTCGAGAATCCGGAAATGTACAGCTATTTGACTGGCTGGGAAAACCTTGAGCATTTCGCCAGAATGCAGGCAGGCATTGATGAAAATCGCATTCGTGAAGTTGTGGAAATCGTTGGGATGGATGGCCGCATTCATGATAAGGTCAAAACCTATTCGCTAGGCATGCGCCAACGGCTTGGAATCGCACAAGCGCTGCTTGGCAATCCGCGGCTGCTTATTTTGGACGAGCCAACCAATGGCCTTGATCCCAAAGGCATCAAGGAGCTGCGCATCTTTATTCGATCTCTTGCGGAGCAGGGGCTTAGTTTATTTATTTCTAGCCATTTGCTTAGTGAAATCCAGCTGATGTGCGACCGGGTAGCGATTATTAGCAAAGGGCAAGTGTTGGCGGTCGGTGAAGTGGGTGAGCTTATTGCTCATGCGGGCACGTATGTAGTCTGGCAATTCGAGGATCGTGCGGCTGGGCTGCAGCGGCTGCGTAACGAAGCAAGCGTTACCGTATTGCCCGAAGATCAGCCGCAGGTCGATGAGGCTATACTAGCTATGCTGCCAGGCGCGATCGTAACAACTATGCCAATCCGCGATATCCCGGCATTAATCGAGAAGTTGACGCGTGATGGGTTGCGAATCAGCGCTGTGCAGCAAGTTGCGCCAACGCTGGAGGAACTATTTTTGAACATGACGGAGGGCGATGAGGTTGAGTAATCTGCTGCCGCTCGTACGCAACGAGACGATGAAAGTGTGGAAGAAAAAAAGGTTTCTCGTCGTCGTGCTAATTTTGCTTGTTCTCATTCCAGTGTTTACGTATGCTCAAATGAAAATGGCCGTCAACAATCGGGAGAAGTTCGAAGATTGGCGTTTTCAGCTGCAGCAGAAAATAACGGATTACCAAAACCAGCTGTCGAGCGACCGGATTCCCGAAGAATGGAAGCGATATCGCCGAGTTGCTGTGCAGCAGCTGCAATATTATTTGGATCATGATGTTAATCCTGACGCGCCGAATGCCGTTACATTTACAAGAGGGTTTCTCGATGCTTCGGTAACGATGTTTATTCCGCTGCTCGTATTAGCTATCGCTTCTGATTTGGTTTCCGGTGAGCGCTCATCCGGCACGATGAAGATGCTGCTTACAAGGCCGGTGAGGCGGTGGAAAATACTGCTAAGCAAGCTTGTTGCGCTAACGCTATATGTTTCCTTAACGCTCCTTGCAACGGTTGTGTTATCGTATTTAATTGCTGGGCTTGTGTTCGGGTATGGAGGATGGACGCTGCCTGTATTTACAGGATTCGTTATTAATGGAGCTGAATTGGACAGCTCAGCCGTTCATGCCGTGCCGCATTGGCTGTATTTGCTGATGATGTCAGGGCTCGTGTGGGTGTCCGCGATGACGGTAGCTTGCTTGGCGCTTATGGTGTCTGTTCTCGTTCGCAGTACGGCAGCAAGCATCGTTACAATGATGGCTGCGATCATTGCTGGCTCGATCCTCGCAACGATGGCATCATCTTGGCATAGTGCGAAATATATTTTTTCAGTTAACCTGGAATTAAGCAATTATTTGGCGGGTTCGCCGCCGCCGATTGAAGGCATGAGTTTATCTTTTTCTTTAGCCGTACTAGGCGTTTGGACGCTTCTTTCGCTGATCGTTTCGTTCAGCGTCTTTACGAAACAGGATATGTTGAATTAAAATAGACCTCTGACGGCAACTTTTTTATAATAAATCAATCCATAATAAGCGGACATGGATGTCCAACAGGCTACTGACCCGAGGCATCTGGGCAGAGGCAACACACATTTAGGGGGGCGCGTATGGCCGAGCAATTGGATCTGTTCGCGAAGGAATCACCATCCGCCGAACGGAAGTACGACGCGGACGATATACAAATACTCGAGGGGCTGACCGCCGTTCGCAAACGGCCGGGCATGTACATCGGGAGCACGAGCAGCTCCGGTCTTCACCACCTCGTTTGGGAAATTGTAGATAATGCGGTCGATGAGCATCTAGCGAAGTACTGCTCTGCGATCGATGTTACCATACACAAGGACAACTCGATTTCTGTTAAGGATAACGGACGAGGCATTCCGACCGGTATGCATAAAAGCGGGATTCCAACTCCGCAGGTCGTCTTTACAATGCTGCATGCAGGCGGCAAGTTCGGCGGCGGGGGATATAAGAAGTCTGGCGGCTTGCACGGCGTAGGCGCTTCGGTTACGAATGCACTCTCCGAGTGGCTGGAAGTCGAAATTTATCGCGATGGGAAAGTTCATAAGCAACGGTTTGAATATTGGACGGACGCAGACGGCAAGGAGCATGTCGGCGAGCCGGTAACTGGTCTGACTATCGTCGGCAATACGAATCGCACCGGCACGAAGGTTACCTTCAAGCCGGATAGCCGCGTGTTCCAAAGCGGGACGACAATTAATTTTGATTCGCTTTCCGAACGGCTCCAGGAGATCGCATTCTTGAATTCCGGGCTGAAGGTCACGTTAAAAGATGAGCGGAGCGGCAATGAAGTCGTGTTCCACTACGAAGGCGGCGCGAAACAATTCGTGCAGTTTTTGAATGAAGACAAGACGGTATTGCATGATGTTGTCCATTTTGCCGCTGAGAAAGACGACATTGAGGTCGAGATTGCCCTGCAATACAATGACGGGTATACAGAGACGATTGCGTCCTTCGTAAATTCAATCCCAACGCGCGGTGGCGGCACGCATGAGACTGGTTTTAAGACAGCATACACGCGTATCATGAATGATTATGCCCGCAAGAATGCACTCCTTAAGGAGAAAGAGAAGAACCTCGAGGGCAATGACCTGCGTGAGGGCATGATGGTTGTTATTAACATCAAAATGTCTGAGGTTGAATTCGTCGGCCAAACGAAGGACCAGCTGGGCAGTGCATCAGCACGCGGCGCAGTTGATGCGGTTGTAACCGATAAAATGGCTGTGTTCCTGGAGGAAAATCCGCAAGCTGCACAGATGCTCATGAAAAAAGCGATTCAAGCGTCCAAAGCGCGTGAAGCGGCACGCAAAGCGCGTGAAGAGATTCGATCAGGCAAGAAGCGGAGCGAAAGCTCCAATCTAGGCGGCAAGCTCACCCCTGCCCAATCGAAGGATATTGCCCGCAACGAGCTGTTTATCGTGGAAGGCGACTCGGCAGGCGGTTCAGCGAAGCAAGGCCGGGATTCGAAGCACCAGGCTATTTTGCCGCTAAAGGGCAAGCCGATGAATCCAGAGAAAGCGAAGCTGCTCGACATTCTTAAGAACGACGAGTACAAAGCGATAATTGCTGCAATCGGCGCAGGCGTAGGCCCTGAATTCGATGGCGAGGAATGCAACTATAACAAAATTATTATTATGACCGATGCCGACACGGACGGCGCGCACATTCAAGTGCTGCTCCTTACGTTCTTCTACCGGTATATGAAGCCGCTAATTGACGCTGGCAAAGTCTATATTGCTCAGCCGCCGCTCTACAAGCTGACGCGCAAGTCAGGCAAGTTGGAGACGGTTCGGTATGCGTGGACGGACGAACAGCTTCAGAACTATTTGAAGGAATTCGGGAAAAACTATGAGCTGCAGCGGTACAAAGGGCTAGGCGAGATGAACCCGGACCAGCTGTGGGAAACGACGATGAATCCAGAAACGCGCACACTGCTGCAGGTTCAGATTGAAGATGCTGCGAAAGCGGAACGTCGTGTATCCACGCTGATGGGTGACAAGGTCGATCCGCGGAAGCGGTGGATCATCGACAATGTCGATTTCACCGAATACGAGGAGTAGGAGGACAGATCAATGGGTATGCTGGAACAGTTTTTACCGGCGTTTCTCGAAGAGGTCGTAGGGGACCGGTTCGGCCGTTATTCAAAATATATTATTCAAGATCGCGCGATTCCTGATGTGCGGGACGGATTAAAACCAGTGCAGCGGCGCATCCTGTATGCGATGTATGATTCGGGCAATACGCCGGACAAGCCGTATCGCAAATCCGCAAAAACCGTCGGTGACGTTATGGGCAATTACCATCCCCACGGCGATTCCTCGATTTATGATGGCATGGTGCGGATGGCGCAGCCATGGAAAATGGGTCATATGCTCGTCGACGGGCATGGCAACTGGGGCTCGCAGGACGATGATCCGCCAGCAGCTATGCGTTATACGGAAGCAAGGCTGTCGACGATAGCGATGGAGCTGCTTCGCGATATTGATAAGCGGACGGTGCCGTTCAAGGACAACTTCGACAACACGACGAAGGAGCCAGTCGTTCTTCCGTCGCGTTATCCGAACTTGCTCGTGAACGGTGTCAGCGGCATTTCGGCTGGGTTTGCAACAGAAATTCCGCCGCATAACCTTCGTGAAATTATTGATGCATGCTTTGCCTTAATGGCGAATCCTGAGATGACCGTGCCTGAACTGATGAGCATTGTCAGAGGGCCAGACTTCCCTACTGGCGGCACGATTATGGGCGAAGAAGGCATTCGTGAAGCCTACGCATCGGGCAAAGGCAGAATTTACATTCGTTCCAAAGCTGTAATCGAGGATGTTCGCGGCGGCAAGCAGCAAATCGTCATCACGGAAATTCCTTACCAAGTCGTAAAGTCTCGTTTAGTTACAGCAATGGAGACGATTCGCTTAGAGAAGCGGGTTGAAGGCATCGCGGAAGTGCGCGACGAAAGCGGGCGCAATGGGCTTCGCATTGTTGTCGAGCTGAAGAAGGATGCTGATGGGCAAGGGATTCTTGCTTATTTGTTCAAGAAAACAGATCTGCAAGTGACCTTCAATTTCAACATGGTTGCAATTGTTAACAAAGCGCCTAAGCAGCTTGGGCTGAAAGATATGCTGGCTGCCTATATCGCTCACCAAAAAGAAGTGGTGACGAACCGGACGAAGTTCGATTTGGAGAAAGCGGAAGACCGTGCCCATGTGTTAGAGGGACTCGTGAAGGCGCTTAACTTATTGGACGAAATTATTGCAACGATTAAAGCATCTAAGAATCGCGGGGATGCTCAAAATAATCTCGTCTCGAAGTTCGGTTTCACGGAGCGCCAGGCAGACGCAATCTTAACGCTCCAGTTATATCGCTTAACGAATCTCGAAATTACGCAGCTTGAGAAAGAATTGCTAGAAACGCAGAAGCGAATCGCATATTTGCTTAGCATTCTTGCAAGTGAGAAGAAGCTCATTAGCGTCATTCGTGAGGAAATGCTGGAAATTCGGACGAAATACGGCATCGACCGCCGTTCCGATATTCGCGGAGAAGTCGAAGAGCTGAAAGTTAACCTCGAAGTTATGGTACAGTCCGAGGACGTACTGTTGACAGTTAGCCGTGAGGGCTACATCAAACGCACCACGATGCTCTCCTATACCCGCTCTGGCGGCGAACTGGAGAGCGCAGGCGTGAAGGATGGCGATGTTATTCGGCATCTGCTGAATGTTAATACGATTGACAGCTTGCTGCTCTTCACGAAGAAGGGGCAATACTTCGTGCTGCCTGTCCATCAGGTGCCGGAGTTCAAATGGAAAGATAACGGTACGGCACTCGTCAATGTCATTCCGCTGTCGAAGGAAGATAGCGTTATCGGCATCGTGCCGATTCGCGATTTTGATCAAGCAAGCGCGTCGTTATTGTTTATTACGAAGCGCGGCCAAGTTAAACGGACCGAGCTTAAGGAATACAAGTCGAACCGTTCGACGGCAATTGCGGCTTGTAAGCTTGCGGACGGCGATGAAGTGATCGCAGTGCTTGAGAGCAATAGCAACCAGGAACTGCTGCTTGTCAGCCGGCAAGGGATGGCGATCCGTTTCCCTGAGACAGAAGTTAATCCGATGGGACGCGTAGCTGCTGGGGTTAGGGGCATGCAGCTGAAGGACGATGATGAACTAGTCGGCTGTTCGCTTGTCGGAAATGATGAGGGAGAAGTGCTTGTCCTCTCTGATATGGGCTATGGCAAACGTTCCTTGTTAGCGGAATATCCGATCCAGGGCCGTGGTGGCAAAGGGATGGCGACATTCGAGTTTAAAGAAGGCAAACGGGTTCGTCCTAACGGCAATGGGCTTACAGGAGCCGTTTATTGCAAAGAAGAGAAGACGTTAGTTCTCATTGCAGCGAGCGGCGCCTCATGGACACTTTCAACGGATAAAACACCAATCGACGAACGTCGTTCGGTAGGCAAGCCGCTCGTCACACCTGATAAGAACGATCTCATCACAGAATGCTTCACTCGTCTCGTCTCAATTTAGTCATAAGGCAGATGAGGCGGTTCTAACCGCTCCATCACTTCAACTAGCGCTTCCAGAAGGACCCACAATGGTACCGGATCGTCCGGTTTATTCAACCATTGTGGGTCTTTCATTATGCCGTACGCGCGAACTTTCCTCATGATTTCCGCTTTCCGATCATCCATTGCGTAGTCAACCTCCTTCGCGCTGCTAAGCTGCTGGCGTCTTCCCTACAAGAACGTACAAGCTAATGTGTCGTCGACGCAACAAAAATCCGCAACTAAGCCGCATCTGCCTTGCCACGACTCATTGTATGTCTAATCTTGTCATTGCGTTCTCGGCTTTCGTCGATTAATGGCTCAAATTATTAAGTTGATTAACCTTTTATTCGACATTGTGAACTGGTATAATGAGGAATAGCAGGAATATAGTCAGGAAGCGGGGTAAGACGATGATTTCTGAAGATTTTGCTCGATTGTGGATGAAACTGACGAGAGAGTGGAAATTGCATTTGGAAGAAACGTTGGCACCGGGCTTAACAGAAGGGCAACTCAATGTATTGGAGCTGCTTCAGCAGTACCAGCCGATGAAGCCGTCGGATTTGTTGCAATATTTGGAGACGACGCCAGCAGCTATTACGACACTGCTTGATCGGATGGAGCGAAATGGGTTAATCAACCGAAATCGTGACGACTCGGATCGGCGTATCGTATGGGTGACGATGACGAGTAAAGGCGAGCAGGAAGGAAGCAGAGGAGTTGAGGTGCGTTCGGCATTTATTAGCGCAGCACTTAACCGCCTGTCCTCCCATAACCAGCAGCATCTCGTCTACCTATTAGGCAAAGTAATTAACGCACCAGAGCCAATCAGCCGCACATCCTAGTGCCGCCGATCCATTCACTCATTCAATCAGATTGTTTGACGCATATATGCAACAGATTAAGAGGGTGTCCTTACAGCGTAAGCTGGGGGACACCCTTCATTCGTTTTGTATAACAAAAAGAAACCGTTCCGATTGCAAATGGTCATACAGCTCACTCATTTGCAATAGGGACGGTTTTCTTAGGGTATAGCATCTCGAAAACGCTCTAATGGACCCAGGAGCCCTTAATTACCCACAATCAGCCTAATATTTGTTGTAACCGGACCGTACGGCCGCTATTTGGCCAATAATGCCCCGGTAGAGCGCCAAAATGGCTAAATAACGTCCCTCGGGTCCGTTACAAATTCCAAATGCGTGGATGGAGGCGGTAAGCGGCTCTGAGGTCCGTTAAAAAAAGCTTGGCAGGCTTTTATTAGATAAACCGCGTGGCAGCCCGCTCCAAATCATCTGCACTCCAGCGTGACCAGCCAGTCAGGCTGGAATCTGGAGTGGAACGAAACGTCATCATCTCCTTAGAGATGGGATGAGGCATGCTTACCGAAGTGGACCAGAGCAGGACAGAGCCATGCGACGTGTGGCGTTTGTCGTTGCCAGCAGTTGCAGGGGCGCCATACTTCGCGTCACCGTATAACGGGCATCCGATTGCAGCCATCTGTGCGCGAATTTGATGCGACCGTCCTGTATGCAGTTTTACTGCGACTAGCGACAGGCTGCCGATATGGCCCATCACCGCATAGTCGAGTATCGCTTCCTTAGCATCTGCCACAGGGCGATCAAACGTTTCAGACACGTTTCGCTTGCTATCCTTGCGCATATAGTGCTTCAGCGTGCCATAGGGCTGCGCAGGCTCGCCGTGAACGATCGCCATGTATGTTTTGCCAAATACACGACTGCGAACCGTTTCAGACAGCCTAGAAGCCGCCTTGGACGTCTTAGCGAACACCATCGCGCCGCCTACAGGGCGGTCTAGCCGATGCACAAGCCCGAGAAATACGTTGCCGGGCTTGTTATGCCGTTCCTTAAGATCCGCTTTTAAAAGGGTTAGCATATCTGGATCGCCAGAGTCATCCTCCTGTGAAGGAATGCCGGGCGGCTTCACGACAACCAACAAATGATTGTCCTCGAACAGGACCGGGATGCGCGAGTCAGCAGGCGCACCTTGCGATTCCGGCTGGTAGCCGCTTGTCATTCGCCGGACTCCCAGCGTCCCAGAATGCCGCAAGGCAGGTTTAAGCCCGATTGGGAAATCGGCAATCCAATTTCTCCGCAATGGATATTGCCGCCGTGTTTACGCCCGATTGTCATATGCAAAATGTTATGCAGGACCGATGGGGAGATGCCGGTCGTGTAAGAGTTAATCAAGACGAACAATGGCTTGTCCGACAAGATCGTCGTACAAAGCTCGAGGAATGGATAAAGGTTTTCTTCCAGCTTCCAAGTCTCGCCATTCGTTCCGCGGCCATAGGAAGGCGGGTCCATAATAATGGCATCGTACTGCCGCTCGCGGCGCTGTTCGCGCTGTACGAATTTGAATACATCATCGGTAATGTAACGAATTGGAGCATTTTGCAAGCCAGACAGCTCCGCATTTTCTTTGCACCATTGCACCATGCCTTTGGCTGCATCGACGTGCACGACATCAGCGCCTGCTGCTGCACATGCAACCGTAGCGCCGCCTGTATAGCCGAACAGATTAAGCACGCGGATCGGGCGGTTCGCGCTCTTGATCCGGTCCATCATCCATTGCCAATTGACTGCTTGCTCAGGGAAGAGGCCCGTATGCTTGAAATTCGTAGGCCGGATATGAAATGAAAGCGGACCGTACGAGACGGTCCACCGGTCAGGAAGCTTCGTGCGATATTCCCATTGTCCGCCGCCGGAACTGCTCCGGTGATAGTGCCCATCTGCTGTTTTCCATTGCTGTGATTCATTGGCGATTGGCCAAATAATTTGGGGATCGGGACGGCGCAAGATGTACTTGCCCCAACGCTCCAGCTTATCGCCGTCTCCTGTGTCTAGCAGTTCGTAGTCGTTCCAATTGTTAGCGATGTACATGCGGTAATTCATTTCCTTCCTCAACGTTAAATTTATAGCCGACGCCTCGCATGGTCACGATCCAGCGTGGATTTGCAGGGTCTGGTTCAATTTTTTTGCGCAAATTGCTCATATGTACCATAAGCGTTCTTGTATCCCCGATGCTGTTTACGCCCCAGACCGCTTCATACAAGTTAGCCAGCTGGAAAGCGCGATTCGGTTGCGTGGCGAGCAGGGCGAGCAATTCGAATTCCTTGACGGACAAAGATACATATTGATCACAGACCCGAACTGTACGGGCTGTCAGGTCAATGACGAGACCGTCGAATACGAGCTGGTCCCGCGCTGGCTTGTCGCGCTGCTCGGATTGCAGCGATTGCCGGCGCAGATGCGCCTTGACTCTAGCAACTAATTGGCCAGGGCTGAAAGGCTTAGTCATATAGTCATCGCCGCCAACGGACAAACCGTGTATAATGTCGTTATCGTCGCTCTTGGCGCTGACGAACAGCACCGGAACAGCCGTTATTTCACGGATTTGCTGGCATACATCAAGCCCGTTTAATTGTTTCAATAGGACGTCCAGTACAATCAAATCAGGGCGAACCTCGTCCACCAGTCGCAGCGCATCGGTCCCGTTGTCGGCCGCATAAACGGCGTAACCTTCCCGCTGGAGATAGAGGGTCATGAGCTCTATGATTTCCGGTTCGTCGTCTACGACCAAAATTTTGCTCACATTCATCTTCCATCCTCCTTGCTTTCTCGCTTATTATAATCGAAGCGCTGCATTTGAAGCAACGATGATCATAGGGAATGCCGCGATACATATACCCTCTAGGGAGTGATAGGCTATTCGTAAATCCGCTTGGATAATCGTGATCGTATTGATCGCGGTTGTCATATTAAACGTAGGCCTCTTTAATCAATACGATGCGAACAATGGGCCTAAACAGCCAGTTGCTGTTAATGGCGTGCTTGATCTGTCCAACTGGGACATACCGAGCGAAGGAATTGCCAAGCTAGACGGCAAGTGGGCGTTCTATGATGGTAGGCTGTTAGAGCCCTGGTCGAAGTGGGACGCCTCACAGAAAGCTGATTACGTGCCTGTGCCATCCTCATGGAACAGCTATTCCAGCGAGAAGGATTTTGCAAGCGGGCAGGGGTATGCGACCTATCGGCTTACGGTTCGGACACAGCCTAATATGGGAGCGTTGGCGATTCGTGTCCCGAATATCTTTAGCGCTTACAAGCTCTGGATCAATGGGAGACTGCTTGCCGAAGCGGGCCACGTAGCGACGGACAAGTCACATTCCAAGGCTGAGCAGTACCCGCGGATCATTACGTTTAATGCTGACAGCGGAACGGCGGATCTCATTATTCAAGTGTCGAATTACGAGCATCGTAAAGGAGGCATATGGTCCGGCTTTACGATGGGGACGAGCCAACAGATCGTTAGGCAAGAAATTATTGCCGTAGCGGAGCAAATGCTCATCATCGGCAGCTTATTTATTATCGGGACCTATCATCTGGGCCTTTATGCGTTCAGGAGACGAGAGCGGTTCACGCTCCCGTTTGGCTTGTTATGCTTGCTTGTGGCGCTTCGAATGGGCGTGACTGGGGAGACGATGCTGTTCCAGCGGTTCCCTAACTTGCCATGGGAATTTGGCATGCGGATCGAATATATCGCATTTGCCTTAACCGGCGTTGCCGGCTATGCGTACATTTTCCGGATGTTCCCGATGGATGGCTCCAGACGCTTCTTTAAGCTAGCTTATTTGATCGGAATCGTGCTCTCGATCGCAACATTGGCCTTGCCAACGATTATCTTTACGCGGTGGCTCGTCATTTATCAGCTGTTTATCATTTCAGTATGTGCGTATTGCTTCTATGTCGTCGTGAAAGCGAGATTACGAAAGCGAGAAGGCTCAACCTTAGTTCTCACGGGCTTGTCGATCTTTATCGCAACGGTCATTAACGATATTTTGTTCTATGGGGAGCAACTTGTTTCGGTGCAGCTGGTGCCAATCGGCGTGACGTTCTTTATTTTGATGCAATCATTGATTCTATCGAATCGATTCACATTTGCTTTGCAAAAAGTAGAGCTTGTTTCCAAAGAGCTGCGTGAGCTAAACATGCATCTAGAGAAGCGTGTTGTCGAGCGGACAGATGAGCTTCAGCGTTCGTATGCATCACTTGAGCAGTCGACTGGGGAGTTGGAGAAGCAGGAGAAATCAAGGCGGCATCTGTTGTCTAACATATCCCATGATTTGCGGACGCCCATGACGCTGGTGCAAGGGTATCTAGAGGCGATGCGCGATGGGGTCGTGGACGATAAAGAGCAGCAGCGGCGCTACATCCAGATGATGCTCGGCAAGCTGTCACGGCTCAACGGGCTTATTGACGACCTATTCGAGTTGTCGAAGCTAGAAGCAGGGCAGGTCCGGTTCCATTACGAGACAGTTGGCCTTCGGGATTGGCTGGAGTCGCTCTATCTATCGTTCGAAACTGATGTCGCTAAAGACGGCGGGGTATTGGAGTGCTACTACAATGGAGAGCTCCTTGCCTTTGATTCTATTGAGCCTGAAGGCAGTGTTTCTGTAATTTCTATCGACGTGCCAGCTGTTCGTATCGATATGGCTCGCATGGAGCAAGTCATTTCGAATTTGGTTTATAATGCACTGCGCTATTTGCCTGACGGCGGGCCTGAACAGCGGATTCGAATTGATGCGTATGAAGCAGGGGAAGTTGCGTTTATCGAGGTAAAGGATACAGGAAGCGGCATTGATCCTGAAGATCTGCCCCATGTATTTGATCGCTTCTACAAGAAGGATAAGTCACGCAATTCCTCTGAGGCAGGGAGCGGCTTAGGGCTAGCTATCGTTAAGGAAATTGTCTTGCAGCATGACGGCGTAATTGAAGCGCGCAGTGTCAAGAATGAAGGTGCTTTATTTATTATTCAATTGCCGATTGCCAAGTAGTTATGGTTAGGCAAACATCGATTAAGGGAGAGAGACCACTTGAAGAAACAGCAAATGATTGCAGGGGCGGCATTCGTCCTCTGCGTTGCCTTATTTGGTGTGCTTGCATTGACATTGCCTGAGGCAGGGCCATCACGTGTGGATGAGCGTGTTGCTCAGGGCGTCCGTACGATAGCTGGCAACAGCGGGGAGGAGTGTTGGAGAAGTGTGACCCAGCTTGGGTCTTCGGTGGCGATTGTCTATGCGGCATGGTTCGGTTGGCGCAATCGCACGATTAGCGCGTTATTGATACCGATGGCTGGTGCAGCCGCTTATGGCGTGAATCAAGTGTTAAAAGCAATTGTCGATCGGCCACGGCCAGTTGGCGCTTGGGGCATCGAAGTGGACGGTTCCAGCTTCCCGAGCGGCAATGCAATGCTTGCTATGGCAGTCTACGGCACGATTGCGGTTTCCTTCGTCTTGTATGCTGCAGCCAGCCGAGCCGTGAAGGCAACAGTCGGTGCGGTCGGCTTTCTCATCATCATCGCTGTAGGCTTTAGCCGGCTATACTTTAGTGTGCATTATTTCACGGACATCTTGGCTGGCTATGCAGCTGGCGGCAGTATCATGCTCGCAGCGCTCCATCTGCTGAACCTGACGCTGAGCCGGGGCAAGCGTTACTAACAGCGTTGTTGCTGACGGGAGCAATCAGCTATCTTTCTGTTCATCTGGCAGTTAATCTGACTGCCGGATGACGTCCATCATTTTGGTAATGGACTGCTTGCGCTTATCTTGATCCATCGTGTTCAGCAGCCGGAAGATTTCAACCGTCTCCGGCGATAACCCCGCCTCTGATTTTCCGTATTCCCCTCCGATAATATAATCCAATGAAACCTCGAAATAGGATGAAAGTTTAATTAAGGTGTCATAAACGGGTTGCCGATTGTTGATCTCGTAATGACTGTAAGCGGAGCGTGTAATGCCGATTTGTCTCGCCACCTCTTCCTGAGATAAGTTTTTTCGCAGTCGAAGTTCTCTCAATCGATCTCCCATCGTCATCGTCATGTCATTACTCCTTACGGTTAAACTGCAATCGTATTCAGTACTACTATTTAATTTATGATACAAATTGTATCATTGTCAAGTTTTTGAACAACTTTCCGCGCGGAAACGTAAATCTAAAGCAAAAAAGAGCCAGCTGTGGCCGGAATGCAGCCTTGCGCTGCCGTCGAAACAATGGCAAGGCAGTCGCCAATGGAGTATACTTTAAAAATAGACTTTTACCCGCAGGAATACTTCGTGTGGCATTGGAAAGGAAGTTAGGATAGTCATGATCGTTAAGACAGAGGAAGAATGGCAGGGCTTGCGAGAAATAGGAGCGATCGTTGCGCATGTGCGCGATGCGTTGATCGCACAGGTCAAAGTAGGCATCACGACGCTTGAGCTGGACAAATTAGGCGGCGAGCTGTTGGCGAAGCATGGGGCGGAATCGGCTCCAATAAAAATGTATGAGTTTCCAGGCTTCACTTGCATAAGCGTGAATGAAACTGTAGCTCACGGCATTCCAGGTGATTATGTGATCAAAGAAGGCGATATCGTCAATGTGGACGTATCTGCCTATAAGAATGGCTTCTACGCCGATACTGGCGCAACGACGGTTGCAGGATCAGACGTTACTCCACTTAAACAGCGCCTGCTTGAAACAGCAGAGCTCGTTGTTGATGTCTCGATTAAGAAAGCTCGCGCTGGCGCGAAGCTGAACACGCTCGGCGCAGCCGTATACAGGGAAGCGCGCAAACGCGGATTCCACATCGTGCAGAACTTGACTGGGCATGGCATCGGCCGTTCCCTTCACGAAGAACCGGAGCATATCGTAAGCTATTACGATCCAGATGACAAGACCATTTTGGAAGATGGCCAGGTTATTGCATTGGAATCGTTCGTCTCCACTGGCGCAGACCACGTTGTCCAAGGAACAGACGGCTGGGCATTACAGACGACGGATGGCAGCCTTGTTGCGCAGTTCGAGCATACGGTTGTAGTAACAAAGGATAAAGCCGTTATTTTGACGCTTGGCGGCCAATTGAATTAGTTCGTTGTTTAACGAATAAAGAGCATCGGGTGTTCGCCTTGGAAACAAGGAATGCCCAGATGCTCTTTTATTGTGCTATTGGTTATGTCGAACTACAAGGCGTTGTGATTCACTTGCCATTGAATGCCGAATTTGTCAGTGAGGTTGCCATAACTTTCGCTCCAGAAGGTCTTTTGCAGTTCCATCTGGACCGTGCCGCCAACTTTCAGCTTATTGAATACCTGTTGAGTCTCCTCAACACTGTTGCTTTGGTAGGACAAGCTAATGTTTGTGCCCTGCGTGTATGGCATGCCTGGGAATACGTCGGAGAACATCAAGATGCTGCCGCCGATTACGAGGTTTGCGTGCATAACCAAGTTTTTCGCTTCCTCTGGCAGTGGGAAGGAAGGGTCGGATGGCGATTCACCGAACGTATGAATTTGTGAAATTTCTACGTTGAACACCTCAGCATAGAACTCGACAACCTCACGCGTATTTCCGTTAAAGTTCAAGTAAGCATTGATAGACAATTCGATCACTCCTTGATTGGGATTCGGACAAGCTTTAGCCACCTCACCATTGTATACGATCTCATACCGTTCCATAAGTAGGGGAATGTTAATTTTAACAAATATCAACATGAAGTATGTAAATCGAGAGATCGGTCCCATTGGCGAAGCAGATGTCCGATGGCACTATTATCATAGAACATTTGTTCGCATTAATCAAGTGTGGAATATGAGATATTTTACAAAGGAAGGATATTACTTATCATTGTCGAAATATAGGGTTGCAAGCGAGAATTGTCGAATTAGAAGAGAAAAGGGGCTATACAGTGAATCCTAAATTTAGCCATACAAATTATCTGATTAGAAAAAAAGTGCTCTCTTTGGTCGGAGCAAAGTTTCATATTTATGATAAAAACGAGCAATTAGTTATGTTTTCGCAATTAAAGGCGTTTAAGCTGAAGGAAGATATCCGCCTTTATGGCGACGAGTCTATGAATCAAGAGCTGATTACGATTCAAGCGCGCAGCGTGATCGATTTCTCAGCCACTTATGATGTAATCGACGCTGTAACGGGAGAAAACCTCGGATCCCTTCGCCGTAAAGGCATGAAGTCGATCCTCAAGGATGAGTGGGTCATTCTTAGCCCGAATGAATCGGAGATCGGTTTGATCAAAGAAGACAGTACGCTGATGGCGATGCTCAGAAGATTTTTGACGAACTTGATTCCGCAAAAGTTTAACGTTGAGCTGCACGGCAGAAATGTGGCTTTGTTCTATCAAAATTTCAATCCATTCGTTAGCAAGCTGAATGTCGATTTTTCTTTGGATTCGTCCAACCAGTTCGACCGCCGGCTGGGAATTGCGGCAGCCGTGCTGCTGCTTGCAATCGAAGGGAAACAAGGTTAACACGCCTTCATAGTACAATGGCAACAGCGCGTATCGATGTTTAATCGGCGCGCTGTTTGCGTATAACGAATGGGATAGCCGTCAGATCGGTGCACCAAATGTCGGGTTACAGCTCGCAGCTTTTGATAATCTACAGATGAGGGAGGCGTTGTGCATGAATATGCTTGAGAACATGAACAAGGCATTGCGCTATATTGAACAAAACCTGGCAGATGAGATTGATTATAGCGAAGTGGCTAAAAGGGCTGTTTGCTCCGAGTATCATTTTAAACGAATGTTCTCGTTCTTAGCCGGGGTCTCATTATCCGAATATGTTCGTCGCAGGCGGCTAACGCTTGCGGCATTCGAGCTGCAAAACCGTTCAGGCCGCATCATCGACGTGGCGATAAAGTACGGTTATGATTCGCCCGACTCATTCGCTAGAGCCTTTCAAACGCTGCATGGCATCACGCCATCAGAAGCAAGAAACGCAGGGCAATCGTTGAAAGCCTACCCTCAAATGACCTTTCAATTAACGATTCAAGGGGGAAATGAAATGAATTACCGAATTGAGGAAAAGGAAGCTTTTCGTATTGTTGGGCTAATGAAGCGTGTTCCGATTGTGTTTCATGGCGTAAATCCGGACATTGCTGCGATGTGGCAGAGCTTGGATGAACACAAAATTAATGAGCTCAAGCAGCTTTCGAATGTATCGCCAACGGGTTTGGTGAGTGCATCTACGAATTTCTCAGAGGGGCGCATGGAGGAGAAGGGGGAGCTGGACCATTATATTGGCGTAGCTACAACGAACGAATGCCCGGCGCATCTTGCTTCGCTTGAAGTGAAAGCTTCGGCTTGGGCAATATTCGAAGCGGTGGGTCCATTCCCGGCAACGCTCCAAAATGTATGGGGACGCATCTATTCCGAATGGTTTCCTTCATCGAGCTATGAACAAACAGGCGGGCCTGAGATGTTGTGGAATGAGAGCAAGGATATAACGTCGCCGACGTATAGAAGTGAAATTTGGATTCCCGTGTCGAAAATGAAACAAAGCGAAGCTTGAGTTGCTTGTTACGCAACGAACGCAATGAGAAGAGGCAGCCTGAGTGTTTATAGGCTGCCTCTTGCTGTAGGGGAAGGATAGGGCAGGAAAACCTGCCCTATCTAGCCGATTGGCTCGCTAGAGCGCAAATAGGGCAGGAAAACCTGCCCTATGCGCTCACGTTACTTTTTAATTTTGAATCCCAAAGCTTGAGCGAGCTTGTCGAATACTTGTGTATTCTCATAAATGCCCGTGAACAGCTCTGCGTTTTGGCCCATAGCCGTAATTGGAATGTCAACACCTGTATGGCCGGAAGTCGTCCAGTCTACGACGAAATTCAGTTTGGAATTCGCGATCGCGAATGGCCCGTCTTCTTTGGAGATGCCGTCGCCAGTCTCGTCATCCGCATTCACTTCCTCGATCGAGAAGCCGCCAGTTTCATGGTCAGCAAGCACAAGGACGAGCGTGTCGGGATTCTTTTTGGCAAAATCTTTGGCAACTTGAACGGACTTGTCCAGCTCTTGGCCGGCTTTAATCGTCATCTTCGCGTTGTTGCGATGTGCGAACTCATCCGTTCCTTCTTCTTCTACCATTAAGAAGAAGCCTTTTTTGTTAGCGGAGAGCGTTTCGATTGCTTTCTTCGTCATTTCTGGAAGGGAAACGATTGGGTTATAAATGTCGCCTTTGCCTTCCTCGTTTTGTTGGAACATTTCCTCGTTAGCGAACAGCCCAAGCAGCTTGCCGCCTTTTGCTTTTTGCAATTCTGTTTTGCTAGATACGAAGTTATAGCCTAACTTTTTGGCTTTATCGACCAGGTTGCCCTGCGTTCCTTTGCTTTTCTCGGATGGATCTTCTGCAGGCGTATCTTGGAATTTGCCCGGTGTGCCAGCAGGGTACCAGAAATCTTCGCCGCCGCCGAGAATAACGTCGATTTTGCTTTGCGTAAGGAATTGGAGGGCGATATCGCTTTGCTTCGAGCGGTCTTCCACATGAGCGCCGAATGCAGCGCCCGTCGCATCAGTTACTTGGCTTGTCGTAACAACGCCAGTCGACTTGCCCGCGTCTTTCGCATATTCCATAATCGTTTTTACACTTTTCTTATCCGCGTCCATGCCGATAGCGCCGTTGTATGTTTTCACGCCGCTTGCATACGCCGTAGCAGATGCAGCTGAATCGGTAATAGGCACAGTCGAGCTTGTATATATCAGGCCTGCGTATGGCATGGAATCCATTGCAAGGTTGCCTTTCTCACCGACCGTTGCAAGGCGAATCGCATCACGCTGTGCCATGCCCATGCCATCGCCGACGAACAGAATAACGTTTTTCGTTTGCTTAGAAGCTGCGTTCACTTGCTCTGGGGCTTGTCCGCCAATGCTTGCTGTTACGATAAGAGCAGTTGCTGCCGTTCCTAGGATAGCAGCTTTCATGCCGTGTTTTTTTACGAGTTTCACGATGATTCCTCCTCTATTAGGTTTCGACTAGATCTTAGATTACGAGTATTAGGGGATTGTTTTCGTATTATCGAGATAATGTTAAGGCGTAATGCGCATGTGGCAGGCTCAATATTCATGTAAGCCTTTACACTTCCTTCATTTGGGTATAATATCCACATTATGATAACGAAACTTTAGGAGGGATTATGAGATGAGGAAAGCATTCATAGGGTCATTGCTGCTAAGCACACTATGTGTGGGATGTTCGTCACCAAGCGAGGAAGCGCTGAACGGTTCGTCTGGGCAAACAACAGGTGAAACGCAAAACAACGCGGCCCCCAACATCGAGCATATTCAAGTGGACAGCAAGTCTCTTGGCCGGGAGATGGCGGTCGACGTCTATTTGCCGCCAGGTTATGCTGAAAATCAGCAGTATCCTGTTCTGTATATGCTTCATGGGTATGGAGGGAACGCGAGCACGTGGTTTGATTGGCTGGACCTAGATGGGGCTGCTGATCGGCTGATCAATGAAGGGAAGCTGAAGCCAATCATCATCGTAAGCCCGGATATTGCCCGCAGCTTCGGCATCAATTCGATTCCGGGACAAGGCGTCAATCAAGGCGATGTGGATGAAGGTTTATATGAAACTTATTTGAACGAGGAGCTTGTAGCTTATATGGATAGCCATTACCGCACCAATGCTTCACGCGAAAACCGTTATATCGGCGGATTCTCAATGGGCGGTTACGCAGCGCTTTACTTGGCAATGGCACATTCCGAGGATTATAGCAAAGCTGGAGGGCATAGCGCAGCATTGTGGGATTATACGGGTACGGACCTGTATACGGGACAGAGGGATTGGCTGTATCCAACCGAAGAACTACGACAGCTTCGCGACCCGATCTTGATGGCAAGCAACAAGCCCCTGCCTGAGCAGGAGCTGGAAGTGTATTTAGACGCAGGCGATTCCGATGATTTGGCTGAGAAGGACGAGAAGCTATATGACGCGCTGAAAGCGGGCGGTTATAAGGTGGAATGGCATTTATCAGACGGCGGCCATGACATTAATTATTGGTCGAGCCAGTTGGACAATTACCTCTTATTTTATGCGAAAGCACGATAACCACGCACATGATTACAAGGGTAATGCGTAGGTGATTCGACAATTTACTCGTTAAACGAATAGGATAATAGTCTCATTTTAGGTATCGTTAGTTAATTATCTATTATTTTATTTTCTTTGACAAAAGATGGAGACCGGTGATAGAATCCGAATCGAAATAACGATAAACTTATCGCAATGAATCGTTTATTCGCAGCAGCAGTCTGCTTGCTCGAATAGAACGGTTAGAGGAGGTGTTTGTGCAAACGTTTGCGTAATTTGTGGAACATGGTGAATCAATTCGTAAACGAAGCAACGCTAGAAGCATACGAAAGATCGGCAAGACCAATAACGAGAGGGGCGTTTAGAGATGAGTGAATTGGCGGAACAAACAGTATTGGATTTTCGGGTAGATATTAACGGGTATTTGGACGGTTTGAAGGCTGTGCTTGACCAAATGGATTTGGACGAGATCAATACAGTGATGGGAAAATTGGTGGAGGCTAACAAGCGACAGGGCTTTATTTATATTTTCGGCAATGGTGGAAGCGCTTCAACGGCGTCGCATTTCGTGAACGATTTTAACAAAGGCACTAGCGAAAACTTACGCACCAAATTCCGTTTTTACTGCTTGAACGACAGCGTGTCTACTGTTATGGCAATTGCCAATGACATCGGTTATGAGCATATTTTCAAAATCCAGCTCGAAAACCTGTTGACGCCAAATGACGTGGTAATCGGCATCTCGGGCAGCGGCAATTCGAAAAACGTCGTAGCGGCAATCGAATATGCGAATTCAGTCGGAGCGGAAACGATCGGATTGGTCGGCTATGATGGCGGAAAAGTCAAACAGCTGGCCGATTGCTCGATCCACGTCCCGATTCACGATATGCAAAAGGTAGAGGATGTCCATATGATCATGGACCATCTTATGATGGGCATTTTGAAAGAGTATCTGGAGAGGTGCCAGGCATGATTATTAGCCAGACGCCGCTGCGCGTCAGCTTCTTCGGCGGCGGGACGGATCTGAGGGATTATTACGAGTTGCACAGCGGGGCGGTCACTAGCGTGACGATTGATAAGTATGTTTATGTCACCGTAAAACGCCGCTGTGACGACGATATCGTGTTGAATTACGCTGAGCGGGAGCAAGTGCGTAACGTCTGTGATATTCAGCATCCGATTTTCCGGGAAGCGCTTCAAATCGCTGGCATTACGAAAGGGATCGAAATAACGAGCGTTGCTGACATCCCTTCGCAAGGCAGCGGCCTTGGCTCATCCAGTACGTTCACGGTAGGGCTGCTCAATGCATTGTTCGCTTACCAGGGCCAGCCGAAAAATGCGCATGAATTAGCCGAGCTGGCATGCCATATCGAGATTGACCGGCTGGGAGAGCCGATCGGCAAGCAGGACCAATATGCCGCTGCATTCGGCGGCTTCAAGCAATATGTGTTTCAGCCAGATGGCAAGGTGGACGTCGAATCGCTAGGCTTGTCGCTAGAGCAGGCTCGCATGCTGCAGCGCAACGTATTGATGTTCTACACGGGCATCACACGCAGGGCATCGGCTGTTCTAGGTGACCAGAAGGCGAAGACTAGCGGCAATCTCGATCATCTGCATGCGTTGAAGGAGCTGTCCCAGCAAGGCAAAGGCAGTCTTGCTAACTGCGATATCCCGTTAATTGGCGAGCTGCTCGACCGGAACTGGGAGAGCAAGAAGCAGCTGTCAGACAAGATCCATAACGAGGAAATTAACCGAATTTACGATCTAGGCAAACTTGCCGGAGCGTATGGGGGCAAGCTGCTTGGTGCTGGCGGCGGCGGGTTTTTCTTGTTCGTGTGCCCGCCGGACAAGCAGCAGGCTGTCCGCAAGGCGCTTAAGGATTATAAGGAATTGCCAGTCGCGTTCGATGCATATGGCAGCCGCATTATTCTTAACCTGAACGACACCAGCGGATTTTTGCAATATCAGGAAGCAGACGCGCTTGCAACAGTTGGTTAACAATCGCAGCATCGGCCATCCGGCAGCAGGCAGCTATGCCCGTCGCCGGATGTTCGTTTATAGGCACTGCTGTGGGACAGCGGTAGCTGCGGAAAGGAAAGCGAAATGGACGATGAGGTCAAAAGTGCAGTAAAAACGAGGCGTGTACTGGCATATATCCTCTCCTTATGCAAGCCTTACCCTTTTGAAATCGCAATTTGTTTTCTTGGAGCGGTATGCGGCACGTTTTTCGATCTGATTCAAGCCCGGTATTTGAAGGATGTCGTGGACCAAGCGCTTGCAGGCGACAAGAGCGGGTTTCAGATGGCGGTTGCCGCCATCATCGTCATTTTGTTGGCTGGCTGTGCGTTCCGCTATGCGATCAAATATTTCTCGGGGCATCTGGGCATCCGAATTGTGCAAGATATTCGGCGCCAATTGGCTTACCGGTTAGGCCGGCTTCCCTCTGCGTACTTGGACCATTCGCATTCTGGCGATATCGTTGCCCGATTGAATAACGATGTCGGCTCGATTGCAGGGTTTGCCGAATGGCAGCTCGTTAATTTGATCTACTCGCCGCTCGTTATTATCGGCGTCATGTCTTATCTCCTTATTTTCAATTGGAAGTTGCTGCTCGCCAGCATGATCCTGCTGCCTGCTGCGATGTTCGCATCACGCAAGTTGGGCAAAGCCATCAGCAAATATGCGATTCAGCTGCAGAGAAGCTTCGCAGATTATAACGCCGTCATTCAGGACGCGACTGCGGGCATCGTAACGGTGAAAGCTTATCGGCTGGAGCCCGTATTATTTGCCAAAATGCAAAGCGTAACGGAGCGCATCCGCGATCTTCAACGGAAAACCGATTGGCGATGCCTCTTTATTGCGCCGGTATCGATGGTGCTGCAGGTGGCGCCGCAGATGAGCTGTGTGCTGTACGGCGGATATTTGACGACGACGGGCCAGCTGACGCCGGGGGAGCTGCTGACCTTTACGTATTTGCTCGGTTTTGTGACGGGACCATTATCCGGCCTGCCGGGCCTAATTGTGAACGTTAGGGTTACATTGGAGTCGGCAAAGCGAGTTGTAGAGCTGGTTGATGAGCCGGAGGAGCGAAGCGGGGGCGAAGTGTACGCACTGGAAGATGCAGCTGTGCCAGTCCGATTCGACGGCGTTCGCTTCGGCTATGAGGAACGGGAGCTTGTGTTGCACGAGTTTGGCGCGGAGTTTAAGCCAAATGCAATGACTGCAATCGTAGGGCCAAGCGGCTGCGGCAAAAGCACAATCGTTAAGCTGTTATGCGGCTTCGATGAGCGGTACGAGGGCTCGATTGCCTTGTATGGCGGAGAGCTTAAGCGTTGGGATATCAAGGAAGCGCGTGCGCAAATCGCAGTCGTTTCGCAATTTTCCTATTTGTTCCCGGGCTCTGTCTACGACAACATTGCTTACGGCAATTTAAGTGCGACTAGAGAAGAAGTGCTAGAAGCAGCCCGAATGGCAAACGCTGACGGCTTTATTCAAGCTTGGCCCGATGGGTATGACACGATCGTGGGCGAACGCGGAGCCTCTTTGTCGGGCGGACAGCGCCAGCGAATTGCAATCGCGCGCGCATTGTTGAAGAATGCGCCGATTCTTGTGCTGGATGAGCCGACCTCTGCGTTGGACGCCCAGGCCGAGGCTGAGGTGCAAGCCGTGCTGGAACAGCTCGTTCATAGCCGAACGGTGCTCGTTATCGCGCATCGGCTGTCTACGATTCGAGAAGCAGATGAGATTATTGTCATGGCGGAAGGAAAAGTGGCGGATCGCGGAACCCATCGGGAGCTTACGGCGCGCAATGATTGGTATAGCGAGATGTGCAAGCGGCAGCAAGCGGGAACCGAGGTGGGAGAGGCTGTATGATCATTACGCAATATTGGAAGGAATTCGTGCGAGTGATGGCCTATATGAAGCCTCGCGCATGGGATTATGGCATCGGAATTGTAGGCAATAACGCGATTGCTGCCATCGGCTTGAATATCTTGATGGCATTTATGTACAAGGACATCGTCAATGCGGCTGTTCAAGGGGATGGCGCGATGCTCATACGCTCGGTAGCTTCTGCAGTTGGCATATTAGCCGTTTCAAGCTTTGCATGCACGTTCTTAACCTATCGGTACAATACCTGCATCCGGTATACGATGACCGACATTCGGCAGCAGGCGTTCCGACATGTGGAGAAGCTGCCTTTATCCCGATTCGAGAAAACGCATAGCGGCGAGCTGTTATCCCGATTGACGAACGATCTGAATACCGTCGAGCATTTGTATGCGGATTCGCTTGGCGGGCTCGTGTATGCCATCGTCGTCGGCGTTGGCGCGATGATCGCCATGTTTGCTTTGAATGTACAGATCGCACTGTTCGCCATTGGGCTTGGCATCGTCACGTTCTTGTTGAACACAGCTTTTGCCGGGTCATTCCGAAGGATCAACGATGACATTCAGCGCGGCGCGGGCAAAATGACGCAGGCGCTGTCTGATGTATTGGCTGGCATGCCTATCGTCAAAATGTTCGCACTCGACCGTATCATTATCCGCAAATACGATGACACCAATGCGAACGTAGCGAATCTTAGCATTAAGCGCGTCCGCAAATACGCGGTGCTTGATGTCGTCAATTCCATTATGGGGAGCCTCAGCTTCGTCGGCATTGTCATTATCGGAGGCGTGATGGCGCTCAACAAAGGCACGGACTTTGGCACCGTCATGGCGTTCGTGAAACTGCAAGGCAACATTGGGTTTCTATTCGTGTCAGCGGGCAATCTCATGAATGATGTGCAGCGCGTGCTATCGGGCGCGAGCCGGGTATTCGAGCTGCTTGATACGGAAACGGAGCCAGAAGGGTATGCAGAGCGTTTGCCGGAAAGCGGGCCACATGCGATCGAGTTGAACGGGATGTGTTTTGAATATACGGATGGGTTGCCCGTGTTGAATGGGCTCAATATTCAGATCCGAAGCGGCCAGACGATTGCGCTCGTTGGCCCAAGCGGCAGCGGCAAAAGCACGATAGCTAAGCTATTGCTCGGCTTGTATCCGTCTGCCGAAGGCTCGATACGTTACTGGGGAAGGGATGCTTCGGTCTATAGCTTAGCCCAAATCAGAGAGATGATCGCTTATGTGCCCCAAGATGCGTATTTATTCGACGGTACGCTTGAGGAAAATATCAGCTATGGCAATCTCCTTGAGGATGAGGGCAAGCGGGAGCGGATCAAGGGGGCAGCAGCAGCGGCGAATGCGCATGCCTTTATAGCGAAGGAGCCAGACGGCTACGCGACCGAAATCGGTGAAGCAGGCGGGCGATTGTCTGGCGGCCAGAAGCAGCGGGTTGCGATTGCGCGGGCGCTATTAGCGGATGCGCCGATTTTGCTCATGGATGAGCCAACCTCAGCATTGGATGCGGACTCGGAGAGGCAGATCGAGGAGGCGCTTCGCAAGCTGAGAGAGACGCGCAAAGAGCAGACAGTCATCATAATTGCGCACCGCCTGTCGACGATTGAGCATGCGGACCACATCTTCGTGCTGGAGCACGGCCAGGTCGTTGAAGAGGGGGACCATAACGAACTTTTGCGGCAAAAAGGGTTATATGAGCGATTATACCGGCTTCAATGCCAAGCAGCGGCAGGCTAAGGGGGAGCATGATGAGCAAGGCTATTTTATTTGCTGCGGGCTATGTTGATTCGAGTGGCATCGAAACATACAATGCGCAGTTCATGAGCAAGATGCGAGGCAATGGGCTATCGGTGGGCGCAATCGCTCCACTGCACCGAATGGGCGGTGAAACGGCGGAAGGGGCGGAAGGGCGTGTACTGGCCGTATTTGAAGTGGCGATGCCCTATCGCAACGTTCAAGCCGTCATTCGCCGAACGGAACGGTCCGGCATTCCATTTTATTGGATAGATGCACCAACGTATTTCGAACGGACGAACCGGTTCGGCGAGCGGGATGACGCAGAGCGTTATCTCTTCTGGTGCAGGGCAGTGCTTCAAGCGCTGCCAGCTCTGGACATGATGCCGGATTTGATTCATTGCCAGGATTGGCCATCGGCGTTTATTCCGTTTTTGTTGGAGAACCGATATCGTTCGGTTGCCGCATATGCAGCGATTCGTACGGTGTATACATTCCACTCGATTGGCAATCAAGGCATTTTCGATCAGGAAAATAGCGTGTATGCCGGGTTGTCTACGGATGATCTTCTAGAATGTGGGCTGGATTATTACGAGCAGTTGAATTTCATGCAGGCTGGCATTCGCTATGCAGATGCGATTACGACGGTAAGCCCGCAATATGCCCGGGAGCTCGCAACCGAAATGTGCGGGATGACAATGGAGCAGCATATTGCTGATAGGCAGGAGCGGCTGTACGGGATCGTAAACGGTATCGACCACCATGCGTTCGATCCGGCGACGGACCGGCAGATTGCTGCAAATTATAGTGCCAACGATCTATCAGGAAAGAAGGCCAACAAAACAGCGGTTCAAGAAGAGCTGGGCTTGCCTCAACGGGCAGATGTACCCGTTATGCTGTTTCATTCAGCTTTCAGCAGCGAGAAAGGTGCGGATATGCTGCGATATGGCCTGCATGATTTGCTTAAAAGTGATTTGCAGCTGATTGTTCTGCATGCTGGACCGGAAAGCTGCGGATTCGAGGAAGGGCCGTTCATGCGGTTTTTCACAGAGGCGGCGCAATCGCATGGGCCGAAATTCCGGTTTCTCCCGTACGATGCTAAGCTCAAGCGCCGGTTGTTCGCTGGCGCAGATATGCTCTTGATGCCGTCTGCCTCCGAGCCATGCGGGTTCGAGCAGCAGCTCGCGATGCGGTACGGGACAGTGCCAATCGTGCGGGCTGTCGGCGGGCTGGCAGATACCGTTATTCCTTATGGCGACAATCCAGCTGCTGCAACGGGCTTTGCCTTTCAATATGCCAATGAGAAGGTAATGCTGCATGCGGTTCGGCAGGCTATCGGGCTCTACAGAAGCAAGGAACAATGGGAGAAGCTTATCCGAAACGGGATGAAGCGCCAATACAATATGGACGATACAGTCGATGCCTATATGAACGTTTATCGCAAACTCGTCGGAGACCGCATAGGCGTCGCAGCATCCGTGCATGGAAGCGAGGATAACCGATGAGCCGCAATGTGTTGTTCGTCACCTCACAGATGTATCCATTCGTCACGGGCACGATGGGTATTTTCAATTATTCGTTGCCTAAGAAGCTCGCCGAGCTTGGCTGGGACGCGCGGGTCATCGTTCCGCGCATTCGCAATGTCCATCGCGAGTATCCCGAGCAGCAAGAGCATATCGCCCAGTTGTTTATTCCAATAGGGGGCCAGCTGTATGTTGGCCGAGTGGTTTCCTGCCAAGTCGATGGCATCACCGTCTATTTGATTGATGCTCCTGATTATTTTGGCCGGCCGGAGTTGTATGGGTATGAGGATGAAGCGGAGCGGTTCGGATTTTTCTGCAAAGCGGTGTTGGCTGCACTTCCTCTATTGGATTTTAAGCCGAATTTGCTCCATCTGCAGGATTGGCATACCGGGCTCATCCCGATGCTGATGGAAACGAAGCATGCAGAAGATCCGTTCTACCGCGACATTCAAACGCTATTAACGATACACAACCTTGGCTACCAGGGCATTTTTGATCGGGAATATGCGGCATTGCTCGATATCGCTTGGGCGGATTGGGTGAATAGCGGTGCGGATTATTATGATCAAATTAATTTTATGAAAGCCGGCCTTCTGCACGCTGACGCCATTACGACAGTTAGCCCTTCTTACGCCAAAGAAATCGCAACGAAGCAATATGGCTCCACGCTGGAAGAGACGATTCAAGGTCGAAGCGAGCATTTATACGGCATCTTATGTGGGCTTGATCTCGAAATCAACGATCCTGCAACGGATAAACGGCTGATCATGCCGTATGATGCAGATTCCTTAGAGGGCAAAGCGCAGAACAAAGCAGCCTTGCAGCATGCACTCGGTTTTCCAGTTCAAGCGGATATTCCGGTGTTGTCGTTGTTTTCCCGGCTCAAAACGGAGAAGGGGCTCGATTTGGTCGTGAACGCGCTAGACGATCTCATGCGAATGGACGTTCAATTCGTCATCGTTTCGAACGGCGATGATATTTATGAGGACTATTTCCGCGATGCGGCATTACGATATCCCGACCGGTTCGCTTTTGTGTTGTATGATAACGATTTTGCTTACCAAGCTTATGCGGGCTCCGACATGTTTCTGATGCCTTCCGGCTATGAGCCATGCGGCATTGGGCAATTGATCGCGCTGCGGTATGGGGCCGTTCCGATCGTGCGCCAAGTTGGCGGGCTGAGCGACAGCATTCAACCGTTCAACGAGCAGACGGGCGAAGGCAACGGTTTTGTGTTTAAGCCTTATTTTGCCAAAGTGATGGTGTATACGATCCGCAAAGCGATAGAAGCGTTCCGCCGTCCAGACAGCTGGCGAACCGTCGTCCAGAACGGGATGAGGGAAAATCACGGCTGGGACCGGTATACGAAGCAATATGCAGACGTCTATGAGAGGGTGTTGAATGGATGAAAGCTGTCATTATGGCGGGCGGAAAGGGAACCCGGTTAGGGGAACGCACCCTTGATACGCCCAAGCCGTTAGTCCCTGTTCATGGCAAGCCTGTGTTAGAGCATCAGATCGATAATTTTGCAAGATACGGAATCAGGGAAATATGGGTAGTCGTCGGGCATCTGGGGGAGCAAATCGAGCAGCATTTGGGCGACGGCTCGCAATACGGGGTGAGCATCCGATACATCCGCGAGGACCGTCCGCTTGGGACGGCCGGCGCGCTGCATGGCATGAAAGAGGCGCTTGGCGAATCCTTTGTGCTGGCATATGGCGATGTTGTATTTGACGTCAATTTGTACAAAATGATTGACTATCATTATGCGCATCATTGGCTTGGAACGCTTGCGGTTCATCCGAATAATCACCCGTACGATAGCGATGTGCTGAAGGTTGGCGTCGATGGTGCTGTGCAAGCCATATACCCGAAAAACGAAGCGCGTTCGTTCGATTACCGCAATTGCGTGAACGCAGGTTTGTTCGTACTGCGCAGCAGCATCATTGACCATATTGCGCCGGACACGAAGCAGGACTTAGAGAAAGATGTGTTGACGCGCCTGATTAAGGAGGGTGCAATCGGCGCTTACAAAACGACGGAATACATGAAGGATATGGGGACGCCTGACCGATTCGACAAGGTGCAAGCGCATATGGCGCAAGGCGTCGTGCATGCCAAAAACTTGTCCCAGAAGCAGAGGGCAATTTTCCTGGACCGCGACGGCACGATTAACCGTTATGCCGGGCTCGTGTCCCATCCGGACGAGCTGGAGCTGGAACACTTCGTTGTTGATGCATTAAAGCGAATTAATGATTCGCCGTTCCTATGCATCGTCATTACGAATCAGCCCGTCGTTGCCCGCAACATGTGCACAGAGGAAGAGGTGGAGCACATCCACGACCGGATGGAGACGCTGCTCGGCAATGAAGGTGCGTATGTGGACGATATATTGTATTGCCCGCATCATCCAGACCGGGGCTATCCGGAGGAAAATATAGCGTACAAAGTCGCTTGCAGCTGCCGGAAGCCGGATATCGGCATGCTCATGCAGGCAGCCAGCCGTTACAATATCGATTTGTCAGCCTCATATTTCATTGGCGACACTACGGTAGACATTCAAACGGGGTTCAATGCGCAAACGACGACCGTTTTGCTAGGGACTGGGCTTGGCGGCTCGGACAACAAGTATGCGATCGCGCCGGACTACACCGCCCAGCATTTGCTGGAGGCAGTCGACGGCATCTTGTCAGGCGCGTTTGGGCCAAGGAGCGAGAGTGAATATGCCCAGCACAGCTAGTAGGCTATTGCAGACGAATGCAGCGGAACAGTGGAAACGAATCGGCACGGAGCAACGAGTAGGTGTGCTCATGCCGTTGTCCAGCCTCTATTCCAGCCGCAGTGCAGGCATAGGCGATTTCGAAGATTTGAAGCTAGCGGCGGACTGGTGCGCACGAACGGGGCATACCATTTTGCAGCTGCTGCCTTTAAACGATTATTATCATTCGCCTTATTCAACGTTTAGCTTATTCGCGCTTGATCCGATGTACACGGCGCTTGATCGGCTTATCGGCGTGCCGCCAAGCGAGCTGAAGGCTGAGATCAAAGCGATCCGCAGCAGGTTTCCAACTGGGCTGGGCTGCATCGATTACGATATTAAGCAGGCGAAGCTCGATTTGCTTTATGCCGTCTTTTCGAGGCTGGGGCTAGGCGATGCAGTTGATCACAAGGCGTACCGTGACTTCGCAGCAGAGAACAGCGATTGGCTTGACGGCTATGCGCTGTATACGGCGTTGAAATACGATTATTCGCCTGATAGCTGGGAAAATTGGGAGCCCGCTTATCGAGACGCAGTGCCAGCGGCGCTTGGGGCGTTTGCATTAGCGAACGAAACGAGAGTTCAGTTCATAAAGTGGCTGCAGTGGCAGCTGTACGAGCAACTCAAGGCCGCCAAACAGTACGCCAATTCGCTTGGGGTTCATCTCATGGGCGATTTGTTCTATATCGTCTCCCGCGATAGTGCGGATGTGTGGAAGCGGAGGGAATGCTTCTGGCTTGATCTGGTTCCCGGCCTGCCGCCGGAGCCTGCACATATGCAAGGGCAACGATGGGGAGACCAGCCGGTGTACCATTGGGATACGGTTACGGAAGCGGGCGGGCTGATGGAACGGCGCCTGCAGTATTGCGAGCATTTTTATAACATTGCCCGATTGGATACGGTTTCTGCCCTGTTCAAAATGTGGTACATCCCAAGAACGGCGCCGGATGAACTGCAAGGCGTGCCGGGCTTTTATTACCCGGATTCGTCCGGCGATTTCTCACAGCGTGGACGGGAAGCGCTGGCTAAATTACAGGGCTTCACCCGCATGCTGCTCTGTGCAGAAAATCTGTCCCCGGCATGCCTGTCCTATACGCCAGTCATTCGGGCGCTAGGCGTACCGCCGATTAATTTTCAACGATGGGACAAGGATTGGGATGTCCGGCATGATTTCATTCCTCCAAGCGAGCTAGATCCCGTAACGATTTTCACTTTATCTAATCATGATACGTCATTGTGGGCGGATTGGTGGGAACGTGAAGCAGGGACGATTGACGCTTCGAAGCTCGAAGGGTTCTGCCAGCAGCATCAGCTTGATGTCACGCGGATTCGGCATCGGCTGTTCGACGCGAAACGCTCCTCAGCAGGCAAATTGCGTTGGCGAGATACGGTGTCCACTCCGAAAAAGCTTGCTGAGCTAGCCGGATTGCCGATCGAGCGGATCGGGGATTTCATTCATGAATACCGCAACAGCTATGGGGAGAAAGAAAAGCTCTGGGCACAGATGAAGCTCCATGGGCCGATGCGGGAAAAGGCGGATCGGGAAATCGTTCAGAAAGCGATCGAACTCATCATTTCCTCCAACGCGGTATGGTCGATTGTCTCGATGCTGGACTACCTCTGTATGCTTGAAATCATCGGAGGCGATTACGATAATTATAGGCTGAATCGTCCGGGGACCGAGAGAGGCCGCAATTGGACACTAGCGCTTCCTATCCCGTTAGAAGCCTTATTGGAAGAGAAGCATTGCAGCCAGATACAGCAAATCATTGGGGCGGTGGCGGCTACATGAGTAAAGCAAGAAAACCATTAGAGAGGAAAACAGGGGTGTTCGCGCCTTTGTTTTCCGTTCATTCGGCACGAAGCGCTGGCGTCGGCGATTTCGAGGATTTGAAGCGGGTCGTCGATTGGTGCGCCTTAACGGGCCAGTCCATAATTCAATTGCTTCCGATGAACGATCGCTTGACTTCGGTCTACGCGCCTTCGAGTTTATTTGCGTTAGAACCGCAATATATTGCGATGGAGCGGCTGATCGGCGTCGATCAGCATGTGGCTGAATTTGCAGCGGCAGCGATTAGGCGGCATTATCCTGCTGGCCAAGGCTATGTCGATTACGCCGTGAAGGGAGAGAAGTTAAGATGGCTCTATGAGCTGTATGCTGCGATTGAGGATCCGTTGCCGCAAGCGTATTATACATTCGTGCTCGAACAGGAAGAGTGGCTACATGAATATGCACTCTATAAGACCATTAAGCGTGAGCATTCCGAGGACCGCTGGGAAACATGGGATGAACCGCTCAGGGATCGCCATCCCGCAGCGTTAGCCGACTTCGAACGCAAGCATGCGAAGAAGATTCGTTTCTTCAAGTGGCTGCAATGGCAGCTGTTCGAGCAGTTTAGGGAGGCGAAAGCGTACGCTGAATCCCGTAACGTCAGCTTAATGGGCGACTTCTTCTATATCGTGATGAGCGACAGCGTCGATACGTGGGCAAGCCGAGACATGTTCCAATTGGACCGTTGTCCAGGTTTGCCGCCTGAACCGGGAAGCCCGCGAGGGCAACGTTGGGATGATCAGCCCGTCTATAATTGGAAGCGGATGCAAGAGGATGGCTATCGTTTTTTGACTAGGCGAGTGGCGTATCAGGAAAACTTCTTTCATATTTTGCGTATCGACCATATTTCGTCCTTCTTCCGAGTGTGGAGCATTCCAACGAACGAGCCATGGGAAACGCTCGGCTTGAACGGGCGATACGAGCCTTCCACTTATTCGGAATGGGAGGAACAAGGCAGAGCAATGCTGGCGGCTATGCAACTGGGAACCTCGATGGCCTTGTGCGCCGAAAATCTCGGGCCGTTCACAACTTTCTTCACGCCGGCCGTTCGTGATTTAGGCATACCGATCATTAACTTTCAGCGATGGGAAAAGGATTACGACGGTACATGCAAGTTTAAGGCGCTGAAAGATTACGACGAATTGACGATGATCACCTTGTCCAATCATGACACCTCCTGCTGGACCGATTGGTGGGAGAATGAGGCAGGAACGGTAGAAGAGAGCTGGTTCCGGGAATATTGCGGTTATCTCGACCTGCATTATGAGACGGTTCGGGACAAATTATTCAATCTGGAACGCTCTGCAATTGGCAAGCTGCGTTGGCGGGATGATGTTGATACGGTGGACGTTATGCTTGAACGCATTCAGCGGCATGCCTTCCAAGTCGCGGGACTGATCCATCGTTACTATTGTACATTCCAAGAGCGAGAGCAGTTGGTTAACGAGGTGCTGGCAGGAATTGCTGAACCATCGGAGACGGATAGCCGCCGCATGCTGCAAGCGGCCATGATCGGCGCGATGCGTTCGAACGCTGTATTTTGTGCCCATTCCATTATCGATTGGCTCGCAGTGCTCGGCCTTGTCGAGAAGGAAGCGGCTGCCGAGATGCGCATTAGCCGTCCTGGCATCGCAGACGTGAAGGACTGGTCGCTGACGATTCCGATTCCGCTAGAGAAGCTGTTGGAGGAAGCAGTTGTAGCGGAAGCGAAACAGATTGTTGAAGCTGGGCAAGTGAGCAAGGTGGAGCGCTAGAGCAAGAGCTAGAGCAAGTGCGGCATCGAAGCAAAAGGCTAGCTCGATTAGAAAGCGAATGGAAAGGCAAAACCGTCCATTTGGGTGAAGAAGGAGACTCCTTCTTTGCCCTATTTTTCTTATGGAGGCGAATAACAAGACATGCTTAAAATGCTTATTGTAATCGTGATTCTAGTGTTAGGCCTCATGCACTATCGCAGCAAGGATTATGAGCGGGCAATTGGTTATTTTGATCAAGCTATTGCGCTGTCAGAGACGTACAACTTCTCCTATGATTCAAGTTTCCGTAATGTCGTAATGGCCTATGTGAAAGCAGGGAAAATGGAGAGAGCCCGAACCGTGTATGGACAGTTATTAGCTAGAAGCAGCTATGACCGTAAGTTTCTGAAGTTGAAACAGCTTGAGTAACTGATTCACTAGCCAATGGAAATTATGGGTTGACGCGATTCAAAAATATGGTATGATTCTTCTCGGGTCTTAATCGTAATAATTACATATTAAGACGAAATAAGCAACCCACACCATACAGAAGGGAGTGAAGTTGGCATGCAGCGGGAAGTTGATTTTATTAAATTCAATCCCACGCAAAACATGACCATTCTAGTGAAGACCGATCATCCGACCGAAGAGTATAAGCACATTGCAGCGACATTGATGGCTTATGACCATGTGTATGCCGAACAAGTTGGATTTATCGAGAAACCGAGAAAACGAGGGACAGCTGCCTATTTGCAAATGGCTGGCGGCGAGTTTTGCGGGAATGCATGCTTGGCGCTGGCAGCATTAGTCGCGTCTGAGAATGGGCTAACTGGCAATGGATCAACGGAGATTAGGCTTGAAACTTCGGGAATCGAGCATTTTGTAAGCTGCCAAGTTACGAGGCGACAAGAAGGGTATGCTTGCCAGCTGGCCATGCCGATTCCGAACAAGATCGAGCAGAAGACGGTAATGTTTGAAGGCGATGAGTTAAATCTCGTGTTTGTAAGGTACTCTGAATTTTTTCATATCGTCATCGAGGTGGACCAATTCGATCAGCAGGTGAGAACTAAAGCGCAGGCTTTGGCCAAGCTGCTCGGTGTTACGATAGGCGCTAACTTAATCGGCATCTTGCTGTATAAGCCACATTCGAGTGAAATGGCGCCCCTCATTTATGTCCCTTCGTTAGACAGCATGGTTTGGGAACGAGGGTGCGGATCAGGAACAGCGTCGCTCGGCGCTTACCTGTCATGGAAAAACCATGCAGCAATCGCTGAGCCAATCAAGCAGCCAGGCGGCATGATTCATGTAAATGCTGCTTGGGAAAATGAACAGGTAACAGCCTTGGCAATTGAAGCGACAGTTGAAATCGTCGCACGAGGCAAAGCTTTTATTGCGGTTTAGCCACTATCGTGAAGGGGAGTGAAGCAAATGCTAGCAACCGATCAATTTCATCGCAATTTAACCGGCTTTCATCAGCGGTTCGTGGACTTGGCGGATCGTTATGATGGAACCATTCATTGCAGCGCTGAGCTAGAGGCGATTATCGGTGCTTATTCGGCGTTCATAACGGATGAAGCGAATAAGCATGCGTGGAAGCAGCTTGAGCAGCTCGATGAGGGGCCAGCAACTGCCGATTTATCTAATTTGGCAATAGATTTAAGGCAATCATCCGCAAGGTGCGTTGCAATTATGGAAAAATACCGTGCGATAAAGCTGCTGAGCGGAGAGGAAGAGAGCGCGGGCTACTTCAAAAATATCGAGTCGTGCATTGAAGAGGAATTCGGCAATTTCCAGTTGTCTGCGGATTCTAAGGTGCTATTGATCGGCTCGGGTTCATTCCCGATGACGCCGCTGTACATCGCTAAGCGAACAAGTGCGACGGTGATTGGCATCGATATCGATGAAGAGGCGATACATCTAGGGCGAAGCGTGATCGATCGATTGGGCAAAGGATTGAATATCCAGCTGGAGCAAACGTTTATTAACGAGCTGGACGGGATGCAGGACGTCACCCATATCATTTTCAGCTCGACGGTTTCGAATAAATATGGCCTGCTCGAACAGTTGCATGGATTAACGAACGATAACGTAATCGTGGCAATGAGATTCGGTGATGGGCTGAAATCATTGTTTAACTATCCAAAGCAGGAAGTGAACAGGCGGCAATGGACGCTTGTGGAAACGATCGCTCGCCCTCGCCAAGTGTTCGATATCGCCTTGTATCGGAAAACAGGGCAACAAACGGATAGCGAAAGAGGTTTATATGAGCGGGTTTAATCGCATTTTGCTGGCCGGTACAGGTCCCGCTTCGATTCAAATGGCTGTCATGCTAAAGCAATCTCTGAATTGCTGCATCGGAATTGCCGGACGGGAGTCGGTGCGTTCTTCGAGCTTTTTCTCGGCACTTAAGCAAAGCAACGGGCGAATCAGCGCAAGCGTGCAAAATGAAGCGCATCGCCGGATAGCAGGGGATTGCGATATCGATCATATTTTTCACGGATATGGGACGATTGAAGGGGAATGGGATACCGTGTTACTGGCGGTTACGACGGACGCTTACATTGAGGTTTTGAACCAAATCGCGGAGCCAGTATTAAAAAAAGTAAAGTGCATCGTATTGTTGTCCCCGACGGTAGGCTCGAACAGCTTGGTTCGGCATTACATGAACAGCATGCAATCAAACGCGGAAGTTATTAGTTTCTCTACCTACCTCGGCGATACGCGCTGGATAAACGGCATCCCTTCCAATCAAGTCATCACGGCTGGCTTGAAACGCAAGGTGTTCATTGGCTCAAACCGCGGTTCTTCCTGTAACGTGCAGAAGCTTTGCGCTATGTATGGCCGGCTAGGCATCACGCTGGCAACCATGCCTGCCCCTCTCGAGGCGGAGATGAGAAATATATCGCTGTATGTCCACCCTCCCTTGTTCATGAATGACTATTCATTATCTATCATTTGCGGAGAAGCAGCAGTTAAGAAATACGTCTACAAGCTGTTTCCCGAAGGACCCATTACACAGAATGCCATTCACGACATGCTGGCTGCGTGGAAAGAAATGACGAGCCTATTCGGCAAGCTGAAGGCAACGGGGCTGAATCTTCTTCAGTTCATGACCGATGACAACTATCCGGTGCGGGAGGAAAGCTTGTCGCGCGAAGATATTGAGCAATTCGTTCATCGAAATCCCATTCACCAAGCCTATTTGCTATATATCCGATACGCGTCCCTACTAATTGATCCGTTCTCGACGCCGGATGAGGAGGGGAAATACTTCGATTTCTCGGCTGTCCCGATTCGCCAAATAAATAGGAACAGTGATGGCGCTTGGGAAATGCCGCGAATGCCGAAGGAGGATTATTACCGGATCAAAATTATACAGGGCATCGCTAGATTCGTAGATTCGGCCTGCCCGACTATCGATAAGTTCATTGCAGCATACGAAGGGGCAATCGTGCAATTTGCTGAAGCCCATCAGGACGAACGTTTATCGGACGCCTTCACTGTACAGAGCTTCGAAGATGATTTGGAACGGATATGCAGCGACATCGGAGCCATGCTGCAACCGAATACGGCCCATTAATAAATGCTCGAATGAGGAGGATATTTTATGACAAGATCAATGGCTTGCTTCCTATGTCTATCTATTGTTTCTATGCTTTTGCTAACGAGCTGCAGTGACGGCAAGGCTGCAACGGCAGGGGGAACGAAACAAGAGCAAGAGCTGGCCTATGCGACAGCCGAAGATATAAACGATATGAATCCCCACTTGTATCTAGGCTCATTGCCAGCGCAAGGAATGGTCTATGAATCATTAGTGGAGAACACAGAAGATGGCATCAAGCCGCTGCTGGCTGAATCATGGGACGTATCCAAGGATGGGAAGGTGTACACCTTTGATCTGAGAAAGGATGTCAGCTTCCATGACGGAGCGCCATTCAACGCAGAAGCAGTGAAGAAGAACATTGATGCGGTGCAGGATAACGCCAGCAGGCATGCTTGGATCAAGCTGTCTTCCAAAATTGTGAGCTGCAACGTACGCGATGCGTATACGGTTGAGCTGGTATTATCCGAGCCGTATTACCCAACATTGCTTGAATTGTCGATGACAAGGCCTTATGTTTTTATCTCGCCTAACGATTTTCAGAACGGGGGGACGAAGGACGGCGTAAGCGGCTTTCACGGCACAGGCCCTTATCAGCTCTCTGAGCATAAAACGGATCAATATGCCACGTTTACAGCCAATGGGAAGTATTGGGGCGGGGCTCCTAGCATCAAGAAAATAACGGCGAAAGTGCTGCCCGCGGGAGAGACAACTTATTTAGCGCTGCAGAAGGGAGAAGTTAACTTTATTTTCACGGATGATCGGGGCGTTGACAGTATTGATGTGGAAGCGATGAACCAATTGGCGGATACGGGAGATTATCAGCTCGTGCGAAGCAAAGCGGTGAACACGAAAATAATCGTGGCTAATAGCAGCAAATCGGATAGCCCGGTTCATGAAACAGCGGTCCGCCAAGCGCTCTGGCATGCGATTGACCGGGAAACGATTAGCAAGGCGATTTTCCATGGGACAGAAGCGGCAGCCAATACCTTGTTCTCTGCTAACGTCAACTATGCGAATGTCCAGTTGAAGGTTAGGGGGTACGACTTGGAAAAGGCGAAGTCGTTGTTGGAACAAGCGGGCTGGGTGCAAGCAAGCAACAGCGAAGCCAGAATGAAAGCCGGCAGCAAACTCGCGATGAAGCTCTACTATGATGCCAATTCGTCCACGCAGAAAACAGAGGCGGAATTCATTCAAAATACGGCCGAAAAGATCGGCATCCAATTAGCGCTAATCGGCGAGCAATCGTCCTCCCTCGCAACGAGAAGGGCAACAGGCGACTATGAGCTGCTATTCAACCAAACATGGGGCCTCGCGTACGATCCGCAAAGCACAGTTGCTTCCTTTGCGTCCGAGGCTGCTTATTATCATACGACCAGCGGCATCGCCCGGGCTGATGAGTTGTATAACAAAATCGATGAAGTGATAGTGTCCGAGGACGAGAAGGCGCGAAAGTCACTGTACGCGGATATATTGGACATCGTACATGAGGAAGCCGTCTTTATTCCGATTACGAATGGCAGCGTTTCGATCATCGCCCCTAGCAGCCTGCAGGGCATTTCTTTCGAGCAAACGCAATACGAGCTGCCGTTTGAGCGGATGCACTTTCAGCAGAACGATTATTAAGCGAGATTACGATGGGGAGGCATATCATTCAACGGGCATTATTATCGATTCCATTGTTGTTAATTATATCGTTTCTCACATTCGTATTTATCCAGCTAACGCCAACAGATCCTGTCGAAGCTGTGTTGCATGCACAAGGCGTTCCGGCGATAACGGATGAATTAAGGCTGGAAACCAAATCCGCATTAGGGCTGGACCGGCCATTTATGATTCGTTATTTGGATTGGCTGGCAGCTATATTGCAGCTTGATTTTGGCAACTCTTACGTGACGGGCAAACCGATCGGGCCTTTGCTTGGCCCTGCTCTCCTGCATACGGTGAAGCTAACAGGGATTTCCGTCATCGCAATTGTCGCATTGTCAATCGCGTTGGGGGTCATCTGTGCGATGCGGGAAGGTAGAATGATGGATAAATCAGTGCGAGGCGTCTTTTTTATGCTAACATCGATGCCGCCTTACTGGATTTCAGCGCTGCTCATTTGGTATTTTTCTGTTCATTTGGACCTGCTCCCCACCAGTGGCATGGGATCGTTTAGAAGCTATGTTTTGCCGGTGACGGTCATCACGATCAGCTATGCGGGCATTTATTTTCGAGTGGTTAGGAGCGCAATGCTTGCCAATTTAAATGAAGGCTATGTGCTATATGGCAGGGCATCCGGCTTGACCGAGAGGCGAATTACGCTGCATATTTTAAGAAACTCATTACAATCGGCTGTTTCCGTGTTCGGCATGGCGATCCCCGTAATCGTAGGAAGCACGGTCGTTGTGGAAAATCTATTCGCCTGGCCGGGTTTAGGCACGCTTAGTGTGAACGCTATTCTTAGCAGGGATTTTCCAATGATTCAAGCGTACATTCTTGTACTGGCCGTAGGGTTTGTGTTGTTTAATGCTGTTTCTGACATGATCAACGCGCTGCTGAATCCCAAGCTAAGGGAGGATCGTTAATTGAAGCTTTTCAGGCTTGTATGGCAAGATAAGCTAGCCGCTATTGCGTTATTTATTATCGGCTCCACGGTTGCTGTCGGCGTGTTTGCTCCTATTCTTGCACCACATCCGCCTAATGACGTGCACATGGAGCTTCGATTCGCTGCGCCGTCATGGGCGTATCTATTAGGCAATGATGATTTGGGAAGATGCATCCTGTCCCGATTATTGTATGGCATACGCCCTAGCGTGCTATCGGTGCTTGTGGCGCTGTTTCTCTCGGTCGCGATCGGGGCAATACTCGGCTTTATTGCGGGCTACTTTAGAGGGAAAACGGATGCGATCATCATGCGTTGTTGCGATGTGATGCTTTCCTTTCCCTCCTATGTCATGACGTTAGCTGTAATCGGCATTCTCGGGGCAGGACTTACGAACATCCTGCTTGCATTCGTCCTGATGAAATGGGCGTGGTTCGCCCGCATCATCCGAACGTCAGTCATGGATGCTGCGAAATCTGGCTATGTGAAGTTCGCCCAAGTGATCGGGGCCAGCAGCGTTACGATTATGGCCAAGCATATTTTGCCTGTCACGCTTCCGGGCATTGCGGTCATCGCGAGCAGCTCGTTCGGATCAATGATTTTGCAATTATCCGGCTTTTCGTTTCTCGGTTTAGGCATTCAAGCTCCGAATGCAGAATGGGGGATGATGTTGAACGAGGCGAGGAAAGTGATGTTCACACGGCCACAGTTAATGGCAGCGCCCGGATTGGCGATTATCGCTGTCGTTTCAGCCATTCATTATGTATCAGATTCGCTTCAAATGATGTTGGACCCCAAGCTTATGGCTTCCAAGCCTAATGCGTTAGTGAAAGGAGGGATACCATTCGTCCATGAATCGATTAGAAGTGAGAAGCTTAAAGGTTTGGGATAGCGTCACCGGCAGAGTCCTCATTCCGAATAGCTCCTTTCATGTCCAACAGGGAAAATGCCTAGCCATCGTGGGCGAGAGCGGAAGCGGGAAGTCGCTCACAAGCAGGGCCATTATGCGGCTAATGCCGAAGGGCATCCGGCAATCCGGGGATATTTTGCTGGGTGGGGAAAACTTATCCGAGCTTGCAGAGCATGAGATGCGGAAGAGAAGAGGAAGAAACCTCAACCTCATTATGCAAAATGGCATGCATGCCTTCGATCCCTCATGCGTAGTTGGCGTTCCGATACAGGAAACGCTTGCCTTGCATTATGGCTGGAGCCGTTCAGTCATTGAGGAGAAGATGGTGCGGGCTATGGAACGCGTTATGCTTAAAAACCCTATCGGCATGATGAATCAATATCCCCATCAGCTGTCGGGCGGCATGCTGCAGCGGGCCATGATTGCGTTAGCCCTCGTGCTAGAACCTGAAGTCGTCATCGCGGATGAACCGACGACTGCGCTCGATATGATCTCGCAATTCGAGGTGGTCGAGCAGCTTATCCAATTGCGGGACAGCATCGGCTGCGCTATGATCTGGATTTCCCATGATCTATCGGTTGTTCACCAAATAGCGGATGAGGTGCTGGTCATGAAGGAAGGGGAGCTTGTGGATCGTGGGACGCCGCAAGGGATTTTCACCCATGCTGTTCATCCCTATACCCGTGATTTGGCGGCAGCCAAGCAGGCGCTTACGGAACATTTTGAACGAATAATGGGAGGCGGTAGCCCTGCTGTGCGTTGATCAAGTTGACAAATCGTATAAAACAGGCGGGATGTTCTCGACAGAGCGGCGAATGGTGTTGAATAGCATCAGCTTCGAATGCGGGCAGGGAGAATGCTTGGCCGTTATTGGGGAGAGCGGCAGCGGCAAATCGACATTAGGGCGATTGATTCTCGGAATGGAGAAGCCAGATCGCGGAACGGTCCTTATTCGAGGCAAGCGAGTGGAGAATCGAACTGCGAGGCTAGGAGCAGTCAGCGCTGTTTTTCAAGATTATACATCGTCTATTCATCCCTTTTATACCGTTGAACAGGCGCTGCTGGAACCAATGAAGCTGCTCAACGTCTCACGGCAGGACGCGCAGGACAAACTTGATTTGTTGTTGGAGCAGGTTGGGCTACATGTTTCTTATCGGGCCAAATACCCGCATGAGCTATCCGGCGGGGAAGCCCAAAGGGTTTGCATCGCAAGGGCTGTCGCTACGGAACCCGACTGGATCGTTCTCGATGAGGCGACTGGTGCGTTGGATGGCATCGTACAGCGGCAGGTGCTTGAATTGCTGAAGTCTATTCGTAAAATTTACGGAACTGGACTAATCTTTATTACCCATGACATCCAAGCTGCTGCTTATATTTCCGATCGGGTCCTTATCCTCCGTAATGGCAGGGTTGAGGAAATCGCATTAGTCTCGCAATTAAAGGATGTGCAATCCGATTATGCCAAGCAATTGTTAAGGATGGCTCTGCGCTAGCAGATGGGCGCATGAGCAATTGCAGGAGCATCGAGGAAGGAGTTTATCTATTGGGTGGTGCACTGTCATGGCCGTTTATGCGGCTATATATATTAACCTTATTATATTTTAGTGCGAATGCCATCTTAAATGTCATCATTCCGCTGAAGGGTGAGTCACTGGGCGCCTCCAATTCGATGATTGGGCTCATTATGGGCGCGTATCTGTTTACAACGATGATATTCCGGCCTTGGGCAGGCAATTGGATACGAAAGCATGGGCCTATTCGCGTGTTGCGCATCATACTAGTTGTTAACGGCGCTGCGCTCGTCCTGTATACGTTGACTGGCTTGGAAGGATACCTAGCAGCTCGCATGTTGCAAGGCGTATGCACAGCGTTCTTCTCAATGGCGTTGCAACTGGGCATCATTGACGCGCTGCCGGACAAAGAGCGGTCACAAGGCATATCTCTGTATTCCTTATGTGCGACGCTGCCGGGAATGATTGGCCCTCTGTTGGCGATAGGCATGTGGGAGGCGGGAGATAAGGCGGTGTTCCCTTCCGCGATGATCGCGATTGCAATCCTTACAGGCGTGGTGGGCTATAGCGCCAGAGTGAAGCCGAACGCAGCGGAGCAAGAATCGGGGCGATCAGCGCGAGATCAGGGGGCAACGATGCTGCAGTCCTTCGGCCAGCTCTATCGAAACCGGCAATTGCTCAAATGCAGCGTCCTCATGCTTGTTGCTTCCGTTGTATTCGGAGCGGTTACAACCTTTATGCCGCTGTATGCTTCGCAAATCGCAGGCGGCAATGCGGCTTTGTATCTCATGCTACAGGCGGGAACGGTCGTGATCGCACGATTTGCATTAAGGAAAAGAATTCCTTCCGATGGCAGATGGCATTCTGCTTTCGTAATGGCATTAATGCTTCAAGTAGCAGTGGCTGCTCTAAGCGTAAGCTATTCCGCAACAGGCGGTGCTTCGTTTCTATATGCTGGCGCGGCATTAATGGGGCTCGCTCAGGCTTTAATTTATCCGGCATTAACGACGTATTTGACCTTCGTGCTGCCGCCGATCAATCGTAATGTGTTGATTGGATTATTCATTGCTATGGCTGATTTGGGCGTTTCATTAGGCGGTTTCTTAATGGGCCCAATTGCAGACGTGTTTTCTTATGCCTTCATGTACATGATTTGTGCGGGCTTAGGGGCATCGATGATCGCGGTTGCTTATGAACGGCGCAAGCAGGTTGGCTCGTCCTAATGGACAAAGAAAAGTACCCATTTCCCTTACACGTTGTAGATAAGTGGGGGAAATGGGTACTTTTTTATCCGATGCTAGGCAATCACAATCAAGTTACTAACCCTCATACGACAGGCAGCCCGCAATAACCATGCCTACCGCGACCGAGATCACGAGGATCAGCAGGCCAACCGCGATATTGTTGTTATCAACAGCAGACACGATGGTCACTTTGACATTAGCCATTTTGCCAACAAGAATCGAAATGCCCTCCGTAATATAGAAGAGGATGATTAGCGCCACGATTCCGATTAATCCCCAGAGCAGCATATCCGTCAAGGAAACCGAGTTTTCCGCCGCAGCGCGTACAACGATGGCAAGGCCGATGAGCCTTCCGCCTAATGATAGTGCCGCCGATACGTTCCCTTGGAAGATTTGCGCAAACTCTTTATTTTTCGTCGTAATTTCGAATAGGAAAAGCCCCACGATCAGAATCGCGAACCCTACTAATGCATAGGAAATAAAATCAACATACAAATTTTCGTTCATTGCCTATAACTCCCTTTGTTTATGGTTTGGTAATGCCAATTGGCAAAAAATAAGATAAATTGTCCGTAATGCGATTGCCGACGCGAATGCCAATCGCTCCTGCTTGGCCGCCGATTAAGAAGCTGCCGAACATGACGGAGCCATGCTTGATGCCGGTTTCCGAATGGAAGGATGTCATCGGCATGTCAATGTACTTCTGGTAAACGGGCAGAAAGTGGGTATACGATTCGTGCGCGTCCTGCAACTCCATCTCGCCATTCCCGTTGAAAATCGTAACCGTATCGCCTTCTCGTCCGAAGGAAGGCTTCCTGACGTATGGCGTACCGCTGCTCAAGAAAGGGTCGGGCTCTAAGTACGTTGGCAGAAAATAGGATTCGATCCACGCATGCTCGATCTCGTCGAAAAACGGGCTGCGCTCCTCATACAATCCCCAGATGACGGCTTGCACCGCCTTGGACTGCAATAGGAAGGCGGAGGGCGGATTCACGGCCGCAACCTTGTCTTGGGCAATCAGCTCCAGCAGCCATTGGCCAATCGGGTTGCCCTCCTCATCGTGATCATCGATCAGATTCTCGATGGGAAACGTCTGCCGATATAACACATCGATCCGGTCGCCGTTGTCATCATAGAGGCCGTCATTATGCACGATCTGAAGTTGATCCAGCGGCACGAATCGAGCCGGGAAATTCGACAAGCCCATTAAGTAATTGGCCGTATGGAGGTCCTCCATATTGTCCTCATGCGCAGTAAATACGACATTCGGAATCGATAGGCTCGAGTCGAATGATAGCCGGTCGAGGCTTTCTACAATCGCTCGTTCTACCGCTAATGCCAGCTGGCGTTCATAGCCTGTATTCGGGTCGTACATGTTAAATGCTTCGCAAACAAGCCCGTTAATATGATGCAGTTCCTTAATAAAGGTAGGCGTGTCGGCGTTGATTTCCAGACATTTGAACGAACCGTTATGCTGAACGAGATCCAGCCTTGCAATCACGCTCTCAACAGACAGATGGCTGAGCCTTAGGTAAGGAAGCGTCGCTGGCGGAAAGCCGAGGTCGAGCAACGTCTCATCGTCGACGGATCGAAGCAATTGGGCTGTTTTGAAAAAAATATGCCCGATACGCTGTGTCGCTTCCCGCATCTGTAATACATCTTCCTTGGACACCTCGTGGACATCGAATAACGAGTATTCCTGTCCGTATAGATCAGCCCAATAATCGGGGATGGCATCGTAAAATTGGTTGCGCCGTTCGGCTCGTTCGGTATCCATTGGCAATCTAGCCTCCGCTGCTGAAGCTGCCTTTGCCAAATCCGGAGCTCTTCTTCGGCGTTAACGTCGACTTGTACGATTTGTAGGAGCTATCTTTATGCAAGGAGGAGCTGGATGAATAATAGCGGTTGTTATGATAGTAAGAGCGATAATGGGAGGAGCTTGAATCGTCACACTCATAAACGCCTTGATTGCTGTTCCATTCCCAGTCGTTGCAACTGCTATCGTTCGGCGGTCTTGGCGGAGATGGCTCCGGATACGTCGTCTGGCCGCATCCCGACATCGCCGATGCTACCGCAACTGATGAGATGCCCAGCATTACTTTTTTGGTTAAACTGCTCTTCATGAACAAAAGACCCTCCAATTAAAAATTCAAATCGTCTTTCATTATAAAACACATTAAAAAAGAATAGAGCAAAAAACGAAATATTTCTCAAAAAAATGGTATCATCATAAAAAATGGAACTTGGAGTGATAAACCATGAACAAACTTACTTATTATATCAAAACAGGATACGACGAATATCAGCCGTTTATGTCCTATTATTCAGGCAATGTAGGCGTCGATGAAATGTATGCCCGCCAGCTTTGCACCTACCTCGTCGCCAACGGAAGGCAGTACGAGCTGCTATCGAACGAAATGCAATATGACGAAGAAGCGCTAATTGTAAAAGAACTCGGTCCAAATGAAAGGTATATGGACGAAGTGAACTATCGCGGCCAAGGCATATTTGTTGAATTCAGAAGGCCAAGTGAGGGTGGGAGAAGGCTGGCGGAGAAGCATTGTCCGGACCATTACTCGGTGATGAGGTATTTGTTGAAGGATGTTGTGGACGTGCCAGGGTTTGGGCAGATGTGTACGACGTCGACGGAAGTGGATGAGGATCGTGGATGTTATGTGGTTTATGTGAGGGGGTTGGGGGACTGTAGTTGATCAGTGTTACAGTTGTAAATACAAGTAAAGAGGTGATCGAAATTGGATATTAGTGTAGATATGAAAAGCAAAGCAGCATCATTTCGTGATCAACTTGAGTCTCGACTTAAAAGATTTCCTCCTTGGCACTATGCTCCGATAGTTTCGAATATTATCAATGACGTATTTATTGATAGAAAACATATGGGGAGATACCCACTTCATTTTTTAATTCATTCGATTCAGGCAAATTGTAGCTTTTATAACCCTAATCGAAACGATATACTTACTGAAAAAAAACTCCAGCATATACTTAATCACTATAGAAAATATTTTGATCCGGTTGCTGAATATTTTCTTACTCAGGAAAATGGGGTTGAACCATATTTTGTTAATTTATCAAGACAGCAACTATCTTTACAGTGGGGCCATGACGCGAATTCAATGGGGAGATCAATAAAACTTTTTATCGAAAAGACATACCCGAAAAGTGAAAAGTATATTCATGATAATTATAACATTTCATTTAAAGATTGGTTTAAAATCGGCTTTGCTATATCTGCTTTTATTGAAACAAGAAAGCCTATGGTTATTTCGCTCGTACAATTTATAAACTCTCACAAGAAAATTGCAACAGATCAGGCTATAAATTCATTTTTTCAGGAAAACTCGGTTTCCCCTGAAGATATTAAAGAATTTAATATGCAGATTGAGAGTAAAATTGGATCGACGTTCGCTTTGTTCTATGATACTTATCTTCAAGGGGTATTTGTAGATAAACCTATGCTAAGAATAGGTGAAACTGATTATTTAATTATTCACAAAGAACTGTTTATGAGTAGAGTACAAGAAGGTTTATTTACTCTTTGCAAGAAAGGGATACCCAGTGATTTTGGAAATGAATTTGGAAATAATTTCTAACAATATGTAATCAATATAATCAGAGAATTTGTTAACCGCGAAAATGTCTTCGTAGAACATCAATTAAGGCAACTCACGGATCAGAAAATATGTGATATAATGCTAGTTTTTGCTGATTTTATTTTTCTGGTTGAATGCAAAGGTGTTGAATATAGTGCTCATATTGCTACAAAAAATTCTATGAAATCAGACAATTCCTCTAGGAAAATAAGTACAGGACTTGATCAACTATGTTCTACTGCTAGTTTGATAAGAAAAGGAGTATTTAATCAATTAATAGGAGATTGTCAAAATAAGAAAATTATTTCATCAGTAATTACCTACAAACAAATATATCTATCGAATTCAAAGTGGTATTTTGAGAATAATATTGCACCTCATATTAAAACTAAAGAAAACGAATTAAATGAATTATTTGAATTAAGACCACAAGTACTATCTGTTATTGAATTAGAATTACTTCTTAAGTATTCGATTGAATGCGATAAAAATTATTTTGAGATATTTAATGAGCGATTGACAAAAGGGGATCATTTCTTACAAGGGGATTGGTATAATCAACTTAATGTTAAAAATAAAAAAATCAATTCATTGCTAACGAGTTTTAGTAACTTTACAGATGAGATGTTGAGCGATTTAAGGGGCTTTGATAATGGTAAAATGTGAATTTTTTAGTTGGATGCTGTATTGTCAGTGTTGTATATTTATTGAACTCATTCGTATATTCTAAGGGGGTGTGAAATTACTATGCCATTAATAAAAGATGAAATTTATGAACGGTGGGGGAAAGAACTTGAAATATCAAAATCTTTACTATTTGCAAAATCAGCAGAGTATCACAATCTGATTTTAATATTACAAACGTGTGAAATTGTAATGTCAGAAATAAGTTCTAAACAGGCTAAGAAATATAATCAACTTCAAGGTATTAGTCGATTCCTTATGGCGCATGTATTTCAATTAGGCGTAGGTTCATACCAACTCACAAAAACAGGTTTCGGAAGTCCTGCTTTGATATTGTGTCGATCTATATATGAATCACTAGTCGACATGGCATACTTGTGGCTCTGCAAAGAAATTAATGATGGTAACGACATTGAAAGAAACGCGTGGGCTGCTTACTATAAAGTGTCTCGATATAATGTATATACTCATTGGGAAGCTTATAAGAAAAGGCAACTAGCAATAGGAAAGCATGTGGATGAAATTTTTGAAGAAAAGACAGTCGAAAAATTAAAAAAGGATTTTAAGAATTATGAATCAGATTATCCGTATACCAAAGAATTTCGAAATCGTGAATGGAATAAAATAAACTCATTGATTAAGCGTGCGCGAAAATTGGATGATACAAAAAAAATACAAAACGGATTTCCGAATAAGGGTATTATAGGATTTCAAGATTTCTCATTTGAAGCAGAATACGTTACCATATACAAGCACACTAGTGAATATGCACACGGAGAAAGCGGTTCATTACAAACGCTTTTCCAAATAGAAGGGAACAAGGGAGCTATATTAATCGGCGCGAACGACTCGAATGTTAGTAATGCAACTGGATTGGTTACGAATTATCTACTTATTTTCTCATATATGTTTGCGCATATTAATAATATTGAGCTTCAATTTATTCTTGATGAATTAGAACGTCATAAATTTGTTATTCCAACTAAAGAATAAATGTTCAAATGACAGATAAAAAGATAGATAAAACTGGAAGATATAGTAATGAAATTATGGACATCACCAACAAATTAAGGCAACTAGAAATCGACAAATATACGAGTTAACCAAAGTACTGAATTTGTTAATAAAATTGAATATAATAAGGACTCAATAACTGATGAGCTATCAGTAGTTTTCAGAAATATAGATAAATAAAAATAATTTTTTTCAAGTTGTTTGAAATGGAAAAATCAATCTTAAAACAGTTGTGCTCTATTTTATTAATGTATCGCACGGATATTGAATGAGTGATAAAAGGCTTTCCGCAGTTTTCTCCAATAGAGAGGAGTTTTTCGGAAAGCCCTTATCTAATTTGCTTAATTAGGACTAAACTATTCTAAACCACACCACCCTCATAAGCCACCAACACAACCCCTAAATCCTGCTCCAACTGCTGGATCCGCTGCACATCCTCACTGCTAATCTCAGCAACAGGAAAATTCTCGTACACGTCGTGCTGCCCCGATTGATCTTGTACCTCTTGATCCATCGAAAATCCTCCTCCAGAAACAGATAAAAGCATCATACCTATTCTGTCTGCAAAGCGAGGAAATATACGGCAGCACGAAGCTCTACTCACGAGTGTGAATCACTTCATCATTTCTTCCGTAACATCGAAGTCCACAAATCCGTAATCTCATACCCTAACCGCCAGAACGCAACGCCGGCCAAATCATATTGCTGCGCAATCGAAATCCGCTCCAAAATCGTATTCGCGGTCTCGGACCAGAACACGTAGGTGTAGCCGTTCTCGTAATATTTGTATTTGGTTTGCCCAAATTCAGGATCGTAAGTGCCGACAGCTCCTTTGTCCGCAATCAATTTAGGCACTTGGCTCATAATGACAGCGCGGGAAACATACTCGCCGTTACTATCCTTCACAATCTGCCCATTCGCATCGAGCTTCCATTCCCGTACATAGAAAGGAACGCCGAGCATGAGCTTCGAACGCGGGATGCCGTAGTTGAGGTACTGCTGCACACCTTCCTTGACCCAGTCGAGTCCTGCGACGGAGCCTGGGGTATCGCTGCCTTGCCAGTATTGGTCATAAGCCATAATGATGACGGTATCGACGATTTTGCCGATGGCTTCGATGTCATAAGCGGTTTTGTTGTTCCATGCGATGTCGCCGCGGAGCAGGTCGATGGATACTTTCAGCCCTTGCGCATGCGCGGCGGACGTTAGCTGCGAGACAAACGAAGTTAGCGAAGCCCGATTAGAAGCGGCAACGCCTTCAAAATCTAGATTAACACCCTCGGCGCCAAGCGCCTTCAGCCGGCTGACCAGCTTTTGGACAAACTGCTGTCTAGCCTGCGGATTCGAAAGGAATTGGTTCGTTCGTTTCGCATCAAAATCATTATGGACCAGCGGCCATATCCGCAATCCGCGTGAATGGAGCGAAGCTGCTAATTCGTTGTTGGACAAGTCCGTTAATGTGCCTGCGCCGTCCTTAAGCGAGAACCAAGTCGGTGACGTAATATCGAGCCCTTGCGTATTCGCTAGCTGGCTCTGGATCGTGCCGACGGCAGCCGTTCCGTTCCAGCCCAAGTAAGCTAACGACTGCACATTGGACCAAATGGAGTGGCCGTCGGTTGTCGTTACCGTAGTATGGGCGAATTTGGACGCATAGGCCACAGCACCACCGATCGTATGGAAGGCGCCGATTTTGGCATCGCCTTGGTAGACGCCGAGGTAAGGGATGTTCGTCCACATTTCCTTGTCACCTTGCATGACCTGTGCATTCGAGTAGGGCTTCGCTGCGTTAACGGCTGCTAATAATCCCGTGTACGCCCCAATCATGCGGCCATTCTGATGAACCTCAAATGCGGGAGCATTGGAATGAACAATGGTGTTCGTCATCGAGTTAATGACTTGGCTGTTCGGAATTTTGGCTGCTGCTTGAATCGCATCATAGAGGAACGCGTACGCAGCGCCATCCTCCGAGCCAGCTTCCGATGTTACGGTATAAATGGTTGGCCCAGCCTGTTGCTTCTGCTTCTGGGCGGCGGTTAAGTTGCTCCACACCCATTGCTTGGTCGTCAAATCGATCACATGGGCGTTGGACCATTTGGCCGCTTCCTTCTTAGCTGCTGCGAGCGTAGGGAACGACCAATTCGGCTTCGTAACGTCGCCCTGATAAAGCTGGAATAAGGCAATTTGGCTATAAGCCCAGCCCGGCTGCTGCAAATCCCGTATGTAGACGTTGCGCATCGTCTTGGCGAGCTTTAGAGCATCGTTGTACGTTTTGAACTGCCAGCTTGATTTGGTCACGCCGTTCTGGTAAACCGCAAAGCGGGGAATGTTGTCCCATTTCCAGTAGCGCCCTGATATTTTTTCAACATGGCTGTAGGCAAAAGATTTGGCATACGCGATTGCCTGGTTGTAATCAGCAAATTCTTTTAACGCGCTGTCGTTCTGATAAACTCGGTACTGCGTCATTTTGGTGGATGCTGCGGCGGATGCCCAGGCCGTTGACCCAGCTTGAAGGGCTATTACTACCGCTCCCGCCGCAATCCAATGTTTAAGTTGCAAGCTGCTGTTCACGCTCCCTCTGATTGGTCTACTCTATTAGACGCAAGTTTCAGAGAGAGGTTTCTTGGTAATTACTATCATTAATTAATAGAGCGTTTTCACTGGTACCATTGCCGGATGAGTGCCATAACGGTTTTCATTTCCTCATCGGTCCCAATCGAGATGCGAATCTTGTCTTGTAAACGGGGTGCGTCAAAATACCGGACAGCCACGCCATGCTCAGCTAGCTTATTTTTCAGCGCAAGCGCATCGGGAAAGCGATCACCAGTTGGCGGGGCGCATAGGATGAAGTTCGTATCGGACGGGACAACGTCGAACCGAAGCTCGCGAAGCGCGGTTTCGGTTTGCATGCGGGTGCGGCGAATCGTCTCAGCAATTTGCTGCGTATAAGCTTGATCGGCAAGCGCGGCAACCGCAAGCGATTCACTGACGGCGCTAATATTGTAGATGGTTTTGGTCAAATGGAGCGCGGCGACGATGGACGGATCTCCGATGCCGTATCCGACACGCGTGCCAGCGAGCCCATACGCTTTGGAAAAGGTGCGCAGTACCAGCAGGTTTGAGTATCGCTCGACCAGCGGAATAGCCGAATGGGCAAGCCCGGCAAAATCGATATACGCTTCGTCGATGACGACTAAGCCCGCTGCTCTGCTGGTCAACCGTTCAATTTCATCGAGTGCCAGCAGCCTGCCTGTCGGCGCATTCGGATTGATAAGCGCGATCACGGATGCCTGTGCAGCAAGGAGCGCATCGACATCAATCGAGAAGTCGGTGCGTGTTTCCATGCGCATGAGCTTGGCTTGCGCCGCTGCTGCGGCCGTTTCATAGAAATTAAATGAAGGATAAGGCATCGCAATTGTGCCGCCTGGCCCGACGAAGGTGTGGAAAATCATCGTAATCAGCTCGCTTGAACCGTTGCCGCATACGATCTGGGAAGGGGAAACGGCATGGTGCTTCGCAATTGCAGATTTGAGTGTTCCGTAGTCGGCGGCCGGATAGCGGCTGACTGTTTGCTCTAGCAGCTTGTTCATCTGCTCGCGAACGAGCGGTGACGGTGGATAGGGGCTTTCATTTTGATCCAGTTTAATTGTCGTATTGGAATCCGGCATTGCCTGTACCGAAGCCACGCTGCTGTAAGGCTTAAGCTGGCTAACATGGGGGAGTGCGTAAGTCATCGTATTTCCTCCTTGTGAATGGGGTGGTGCTGTTGCTTTTCTTTTGGCCGTCTCGGTGATAGGATGATCTTACGATGTATCTGTCATTTGATAAATGTACAGATTTATATAATTGAAAGTGACAGATTGAGCTGAGGAGGGGAATAGCTATGGCTGAGTTGACACCGTTCATCGACGAGAAATCGGCAGAGCCGATCTATATCCAACTGTACCGCTATATTCGCAAAGAGATGGTGGAAGGGCGGATTGTGGCAGGGACGAAGCTGCCCTCTGTTCGGGAGCTGGCGCAACGATTGAGCATTAGCCGAACGCCAATTGCTCTCGCCTACGATCAGCTGCAGGCGGAAGGGTATGTGAGGACGCGGCCGAGGAGCGGGATTTTTGCAGAAGCGCTGCCGGAAGTGGCTGATTCGATGGGAGGGACGGGTCGCCAGGATCAGGTGAAGCGGGAAGGCAGGAATAACGAGCAGGAACGTACAATTTCTGCGGGAACGACTGCGCTAGCGCATGAGCCTAACGGCCGTGCTATCACCATCGACTTTGGCGTTGGCGCGATTGATTGGTCAAAATTCCCTGCTGCTGCATGGCGCAAATGGATGAATGAATGTTTGCAAACGGACAAAGGCCGATTGTATCAGCATAGCGAGCTACAAGGGGAGCGGGAGCTGCGGGAAGAAATTGCTGCATACTTGCATCGAACGAGAGGCGTACGGTGTACGCCGGAATCGATCGTGATCGGAGCAGGCACGTACCATTCATTAGATCTAGCGCTGATGCTCATCTATAGCGATGGTTCGGAGAAGCATATTGCATCAGAAGCGGCAGTGAATGAGGGTGTGCAACGGTTATTTAAGCGCCATCAGTTGCAGGTACAGCCGATCATGCTCGAAGCGGACGGTATAGCGGTAGACGAATTGCATCATTTACGTTTAGGGTCCGTTCGGGCTGCCTATGTCACGCCTTCGCATCAATATCCGCTAGGCATGACGTTATCGGTCGCCAAGCGAATGAAGCTGCTGCAATGGGCAGCGGAAACAGGCGGCTATATTATTGAGAACGATTATGATGGCGAGTTTCGGTATGCGGGTCGCCCGATTCCCGCGCTTCAGGGGCTGGACGAGCAGGGCTCTGTCGTATACGTCGGAACCTTCTCGCAAGCGGTCACGCCTTCGTTCAGGCTCAGTTATGCGGTGCTGCCGCCAGCACTGTTAACTCGATTTCAGGAGCGGCGGCACAGCTACGACCAGTTCGCATCCCCCGTTTTTCAGCATGCGATGCGATTATTCATGTCATCAGGCGGATTCGGCCGCCATATGCGCACGATGCGGGCGTTGTATCAGCGTAAACGGGACACGGCGCTCCATACGATCCGAAGCGTTTTTCAGATTGAACCGGGAGTGGAACGAAAACCTGCTGTTACTGTTATCGGCGAACACTCCGGTCTCCATATGCTGTTACGGCTGAATAATGGGTTAACTGAACAAGAGATGATCGATCGTGCATCGGCCGTTGGCGTAAGCGTATACCCGATATCCGGGTATTGGTTCCAACCAAGCGACGCTCATCAATACGAATCTACGGTGTTAATCGGCTTCGGCGGTTTGTCGGAGGAAGCCATACGGGTAGGCCTTGCACGGCTGGCGAAAGCATGGGGATTGGGTGAGCGTGATGAATGCTCAATTTAGTGTAAGTAAAAGCTGTCCAATTGCCATTGCCAGTACCAGTACCAGTGGCCTTTTTGGACAGCTTTTCATTAATTTCAAATGTGTTAAGGCATCGCAAGAAAAGGTTGGGTGGGAACAGGAACTTTATTGTGCTGCCATTGCATTTCGTACAATTCGAAAGGCATGATAGGCCTACCCTGGATGTTCCCATTGCAGTTCATGCAATGAGATACGGTCTTGAAGAGCCACGATGTGCCCAAAACATCGAAAGCCACCTCTCCCGTTGCACAATGTGCAATGAGGACTCCACGATTCCGCATTCACGTTGATTCCATTGTATGAACTGCAATGAGGTTGCCGATGCACGCACCAATACCACCTTTAATTCGACGCACAAATAAGGCATGGCTATATCGCGTCACATTATAGTATGATGGGTAGATATCCCAAAGATAGTAGGTGTATACATGAGTGATAGATTTCGCGAAGTGATTGCTACAGGGGAGCAATTTGACGAGCTGCGTGCTCTATGTGGGGGCAATCCTAGCCAGAGAGCATCAGACAAAGTAATAACGACGCTAGATTCACATTGCAGGGAATTTATCGCCAAGTCCCCTTTTTTATCGATGTCTACCTCGAATGCGAGCGGCAGATGTGATGTTTCCCCTCGAGGGGATGAACCTGGGTTTGTGCTTGTTCTTGATGATCATCATTTATTTATTCCAGAACGTCCGGGCAATCGGAGGATGGACTCGGTTCAAAATATTTTGACAAACCCACATATTGGCCTTCAATTTTATATTCCGGGGTTAGGAGAAACGTTGCGGGTGAATGGAAAAGCATTCATATGCCGCGATCTCGAGCTTCTCGAAAGATGTGTTGTCAATGGCCGCGCTCCTGTATTCGGCATTGGCGTCGAGGTAGAGGAATGTTATTCCCATTGTGCAAAAGCATTCATTCGATCGGGCCTATGGTCTCCAGATTCATGGCTCCATAAAGATCAACTTCCTTCACCTTCGCAAATGTTGATTGACCATGCGAAGCTCCAGAATGTGACTGCAGAAGAAGTGGCAATTGACATGAATGAAGGCTATAAGCAACGGCTTTATTGATTACAGGTGATTCTACGCTACTTGAAACGAGGAATAGGAAGATGGCCGAAACAGCGTATAATTTGCAATTTGAGATATTGTGCAATAACTTGCAGCTTGGTGAAATAACTGCGGTGCCAGAAGCGGTATCGGGCGGGCTTATGCACAAAATGTATGCCGTCCAAACCAAGAAAGGCAAGTATGCCATTAAAGCATTAAATCCTCAAATTATGCTTAGGCAGACGGCGTTGCAAAACTATTTGAACTCTGAAAAAATTGCTAATGTTGCTTCAAGGCATGTGCCTGCATTGGCAGCCAAAGCGTTTAATGGCATTTTCATGCACAATATAGCTAATCAATTCTATCTAATATTCGATTGGATAGAGGGTGTAAGCTTGAAATCTGATGAGTTGGATATTATTAACTGTGAGAAAATGGGCAGAATGCTTGCGGATATCCATCGCGCTGATTTTGCTGGGTTAGGTTTGGCTAAAGAGGGTGCAAGCCGTTCGTCGCTAACTGACTGGAATTTTTATTTGAAAAAAGGAAAACAACATCATTCGGTTTGGCTAAGCCAACTGCAACAACATCTTGATCAGCTTGAAGATTGGAATGCGATAGCAATCAGTTCGGCCATACAACTTGAATCAGACATGGTTATAAGCCATAGGGATTTGGAGCCGAAAAATGTGATGTGGAAACAAGGCAATCCTATTCTTATTGATTGGGAGTCAGCTGGGTACATAAATCCTATGCAAGACTTGACAGAAACAGCTATTTATTGGTCGTCTGATGATAGTGGGAACATTGATAAGGAAAAATTCATGGCATTCATCTCAGGTTATAAATCTAAATATGGAACACTTCGTGCAAATTGGAGAATAGTTTTAGCAAATGGGTTTTTAGGCAAATTAGACTGGCTTGAATATAGCTTGAAACGTTCATTGGGAATTGAATGTACGGACATAGAAGACCAGAAAGTGGGGACTTCTCAAGTTATAGGCACATTAGATGCATTAGTTCAATACGCGGATAGGATCACGGAAATAGAGCAATGGTTAAATGAGAGCGATGCTTGAGCTGAGAGGGATATCGGCAACGATACTTGGGGGACGGAACCTATGGATAAAGCAATAGAAATTGAAGACTATAATAATAATTGGGGATTAATGTATGAAGAAGAAGCGAAGGCGATCAAGCAATTGTTAGGCGATACAGCCATCGCTATTGAACATATCGGAAGCACTTCCATTAAGGGGTTAGCGGCTAAGCCTGTTATCGATTTTATGGTTGGAGTATCAGATTTAAAAAATGTCGAACGGTTTATTGAGCCTCTGAAAACAATCGGATATGAGCATGTGTATCATGATGAATTTCCGGAGAGAAGGTTTTTTCGTAGAGGCGAGTGGCGAGCGGGAACGCATCATCTGCATGTTTATCAATATGGAAGTGAACAATGGCATAATCAAATTTTGTTCCGAAATTATTTGAGGGCACATGCTGATGTGCTGGAGAGTTACTCCCAATTGAAAAAAGGCTTATCAGAACAATACCGAAATGACAGAACAGCCTATTCGAACGCGAAACATCCATTCATCGTTGATGTGATTGCGAAAGCAAAGAACGAGCAATTGCATATTAATTCATTTCAAGAATGCCATAGCCTGGCTTCATTAATGAACAATTATGATAAGCCATGGTGTATCGCAGGCGGTTGGGCAATTGACCTGTTTCTTGGGCACGTAACAAGAAAACACGCTGACATTGAAATAATAATCCTGCGGGAAGACCAGGCCGATTTACAACATTATTTGAGCGGCTATTCGTTTCAAAAAGTTCGTAATGGACAGATCGAACCATGGCTGATTAATGAAAAGCTTGAATTGCCGATCCATGAAGCCTACGCAGCGAATGCGAATGCCAAGTTAGAAATTCTGTTGAATGATTCTGTAGCTGATGAATGGGTATACCGTAGAGATGGCAGAGTGAAGCGGCCGCTTTCCGAGATCATTTATTTCTATAATGGGATTCCGTATCTTAATCCTGCTCTCGTTCTGCTATACAAATCAAAGGAACCAAGGGCGAAGGATGAGCAAGATTTCCAAACTGTTTATATGCATCTTGAAAAGCAGGACAAGCTGTGGCTAAAGGATGCTATTAAAATCTGTTATTCCGAACATCGCTGGCTTCACAGCCTTTAGGCAGGAAGAGGCATGATGCAAGTAGGTTGGCTATTCGCAAAGATGTAGCACCTGAATAGCCAGTAAATTGAGCTTATCCCTTATTGAAAAATGGATAAGTTTATGCTAATTTTTAATAAACACCGTTCATTAAATGGAGGCGCAATGACCCAACCAACGGACCCAACCAACCTATCTACTAGACAATTCGGACGCCGAAGGAGGGGGGAACAGAAGGAGCAGCTTAAGGAGCTCATCTTGAAAACGGCCAGCGAGTTGTTTATCGAACAAGGTTACAGCGCCTTCTCGATGCGGAAACTGGCGGAGAAGCTCGGGTATTCCCCAGCTACCTTATATATCTATTATCACGATAAGGATCATTTGCTGTTCAGTGTTGTGGACGATGCTTTTACTCTCTTTCGAATGGAATTGGCGCAAGCCGCGAGCAGCACAAACAATCCGTGGGAACGTCTTAACCGGATTGGAGAAGCCTATATTCAATTCGGGCTCACGCATTCAATTTATTATCAATTAATGTTTATGTGGCGAATCGATTACTTAATTCAAGCGAAGCAAGGGGAAGAAACGCCTCGCCTGGAAGCTTTTCAAGTATTGTTCGATTCGGTCAAATATGCGCAAAACAATGATGCCATCAAAGCGGGAGACCCTTATGTGTATAGTGATATGCTTTGGGCTGCTTTGCATGGCGTTGTGGCACTGTCGATCCAAATGCCTATGTTTACGCCTGAACGATCGGCAAAGCTTGTTGCTGAGACCAAAGAAATGCTTTATATGGCCTTGCGGCCATAATTTTTTTCAAATTAAGTGAACACCGTTCATTATATTTAAAAGGGGACATGAGTCATGGGCACATTACTATTCTTTCATGTGTTAGGCGTTATTTTATTATTGGGAAATGCTTTTACCGTGACGTTCTGGAAGCTTCGGGCAGATTACAGCAATGACCTGTCACTGAAGCTTCAAACGGTGAAAAACATTATGATTTTGGACTACATTTTCACGTTGCCTGCCATCGTCATGATTCTTGGAACGGGACATCTTCTTGCCGGCAGAGCGGGCTATTCGGTATTTGCATGGAGCTGGCTGGGGATTTCCTATGGTCTGTTTATTTTGTCTGGCGTAATATGGCTGTTCGCGCTGCTTCCGTTACAGAGCAGAATGATAAGGGAAGGCAAGCTCTCCTATGAGCAAAATGTGATGACGAAAGCGTTTAGCCGTGCATCACGCACTTGGAACTTTTATGGCGTATTAGCGACCTTAACGCCGATCGCTTCAATGATATTGATGGTTTGGAAGCCAACCTTGTAAGAAAAATTAAAGATACATTAGTATGGCTGCCATCAATTGTGGCAGCCATTTGTTATAATGAACGAGAGCTTGGTTCAAGCAGAATCGGAATAGATTGGGGTGTGGAGAAAATGGGATTCGAACTAATTGCTGCTGCAGAGCGCGGAGATACGAATAAACTCATACAGCTGCTGGAAGCAGGAGCTAAACTAAATGTACAGGATAACAGGGGAAGAACGGCCATATTGGCAGCAACCCATGCGAATAAACCGGACATTGTCCAAATTCTCATTGATGCCGGAGCGGATATTAACCTGCAAGACAATATAAAAGATAATCCATTTCTTTATGCCGGAGCTGAGGGGCGCCTGGACATTCTCAAGCTTCTTATTGAAGCGGGAGCCGATACAACGATAACCAATCGATATGGTGGGTCTGCGCTCATCCCGGCAGCGGAGAAGGGCCATGTAGAAAATGTAAAAGTGTTGCTAACAACGACGGATGTAAACATAGACCACATCAATAACTTAGGTTGGACTGCACTGCTTGAGGTTGCTATTCTGGGCAATGGCGGCACTCGCCACCAACAGATCGCACAGCTGCTCATTGATCATGGAGCAGATATCAACATAGCCGACCGAGAAGGCGTCACTTCGCTGCAGCATGCTCGGAGGAATGGTTTTGCTGAGATCGAACGCATCCTAGCCAATGCCGGCGCAAAGTAATTTGGCCTCCTCTTAAAGCCACCTTAACCTCGAAATTTGGCCGCTTAGCCTGATAACGTTTCTAACCCCTATGCCACCGAGTAGATTAATGTATGAAAATACATGAAGCGAAAGGTGGTTTTTATGAAATTAGCGACTCGAATAATGGTTGGTGTTTTCCTCTTAGCTGGAATCGGATTTGGCGTGTTAGCCTATATGAATCGGCCGATATCAAAAGAGCTTGTTAACAAGAAAATTGAAAAACACCTCCAAGAAATCGTCGAAAACAATGATTCACTATCGAGTGCATTGCTGACGATTTACGATAACCGAACAGGCGATTTGCAACAGTTTGCAGTCGGTACGGCCCATCGGGCTTCCGAACAGCCTGTTCAAGTCGATAGCCCCTATCATGCAGCCAGCGTGGGCAAAACAATGTGCGCTACGGTCTTTGGCATGCTAGTAGATGAAGGCAAAATCAGCTATGGCGACAAAATCAGTACTTGGTTAGCGCCCGATATGCTTAAGGGTTTGTTTGTGATAGATGGCACAGTTTATTGCGATCAGGTAACCATAGGGCAGTTGCTAAGCCATACATCCGGAGTTGGCGATTATTTTGAAGGCCCAGTGAACAAGGGGAAAACGATCATCGAGATCATGGCATCAGAGCCAGAGCACGCATTCAGCCCGCAATCATTAATTGCTTTTACTAGAGACAATCAGAGTGCTATTGGAAAACCGGGACAGCAGTTTTATTATTCAAATACGGGATATATTTTGCTAGGACTGATTTTGGAAGCGATCGAGGAGAAGCGTTATGCAGACATTTTAAACGAGCGAATATTTGAGCCATTGGGCATGGAAGATACGTATCTAATGTGTCAGCGGTTATACGTTCATGACAAGCGAACTCCTTGCCACGATCAACAGTCGCTGTTAAGAAAGCGCGTGTTGAGAGGGAGGTTACTGTCTGCTTGAAAGCCTCTTCCATAGAAGCTGCTGTACGATCAATCATCTTAACGGAATGGTAGAATCTTGTTTTACGTTCAGCAAACGTAGATACACATGCCTTGCTCTTTCCACGGCTAGAAACCATGGTATCCAACTCCCAATGGCCGAACGTTTCTCTTTTACGCACTTCTTTAGGACGCTGATGAATCGATAGCCCAATATTGAAGCGGCCGCTTCCCCTTGTGCCTTAGAAATGCCGTATTGCCTTTAACCAGCAAACCCTGATAGATCCAACGGTAGATCGTTTTAAAAGATACCCGAAGATCGGATTCTTCTTGTTTCATCCTGCCTTCTATCTGTTCCGGAGACCAGGTTTCTGTCAGTTTTGCCGTGATATACTGCTGCCGGGCAGCATTCCATTTCTCATAACGTTTGCAATGCTTTCGTTTCTTTATCTAGTCCTCCTGAGCCTTCTCAGCGCAGTAAGATTCTTGGTTGCCTTGACGCTGTAACTCACGCGATACACTGGAATGGTGATGACCAATTTTGCGAGCAATTGCCCAATCGGTCCATCCCATTCGATGTAGCAATTCTAGCTGACTTCGTTCTCTTGTGGTAAATGCTTATAGCTCATGGCTGATTCCTGTGTAGGGGTTGTGTGGTAACTTCATTCTACACACGAATCAGCCATGGGTCATTTTTATGTGTCGCACTTCATATTACAATCCGTCGTATATAAAAAAATATTTGAATTCTTTGTACAATTATCGAAATATGTTAATGAAAATTCGAGATATTCTGAGTATTTAAATGTATAGCGACCTTTAATCAGAAACTTTGAAAGAGCAGGTTTTTTCATTCTTAGACCACAGGAATTAGAGATACAGAATGTAAAATATATACCACTAAGTGGTTGGTATGATAGATTTGTGTCGACGGTTCCTTATGACTTAGATAATTTGTAATTATCCTGAATTAGAGAACTGGTCGATTGTGGTCAGATACTGCCATGATTGACCTGTTTTTATTATCACAATTGTAGATTAGAAAATAAGTGGATGCAGATTTAGACAGTTTCGATCATTTACCTATAGCACATCAGGGGCCCTGAGCAGTCAGCGTAGAGGTTGCCGGGGCAAAAAGTTAGGATTAAACTAAAAGGTAAACTAGTTAACCTGCGAACTAATCCTGCCCGAGAGGAATTAATCTTATGGATTTAATTAAAGAACCCATTCTCTACAACGACCCTCTGCTTCGCATTCAAGTACGTAGCTTTCATAGTAAGGCCATATGCCAACATGGGTGGCATTTCCATCCACAGGTAGAGATTATTGCTGTACGGTCCGGAACGATGGAAATTCACACGCCAGCTGAAGTTTATCACTTGCGAGCGGGAGATGTCTTGCTTCTGGGATCATGCCAACCCCATCTCGATCTGAGAAAACCAAACGAAGTGGTTGATTATGTTGTGCTCCAATTCGAGCTGGAGGCATTCATCGATTCCAACATGCTTCCGTTCCTTCACTTGTTTCAGGAATCTTTGCTGCCGCTAGCCAAGTTAAACATATTGTTTAAAGAGAATTTGGAATTGCGGCAACAGTTCTACAGCACAGTAATCGAATTGCAACAGGAACATGAACAGATGCAGAGAGGCTATGAGCTGGCGATTAACTATTTGGTGAAAAAATGTATCTTTTTATTGATACGTTATGACCATAAAGGGCTGTTTGAACATAACCTATCGATGAACTATGCCAAGTTAAAGTTAGTTTTCGAGTATGTGGAAGCGAATTTGTCCGATAAAATAACGGTCGAGCAGGCGTGTTTCCTCGTCAATTTTAGCTATACTTATTTCCTTAAATATTTTAAACAGACGATGGGCATGACGTTCACTGATTATGTCATCCATCGCAGAATCAAACATGCAGAACGGCTGCTTCTGACGGAGGACCTCAGTATTGCCCAAATTGCTGAGCAAGTCGGCCTGCCGAACTTATCGCACTTCTACAAGCTGTTTAATCGCGTCCATCAATGTTCCCCTAAAAGCTTTAAAGACGCTATCGTCGCCAGAGCTAATGTAACGATTGAAGGCGGGTCTCGGATGATGACAACAGAATAGCATCATAATGGAGCGGTATCGGATATTGGAAATCGGTTTCTGTGAAGTTACGATAGACGAAGAGATGAAATAACAATCTTCGAGGTGACTTCCTATGGTGCAAGAAGCAGTTTATAACAGAAAATGGTGGAAAGAAAGCGTCGTATATCAAATTTACCCGAGAAGTTTCATGGATACTAACGGGGATGGCATTGGAGACCTGAAGGGGATTACTTCGAAACTTGATTATCTGCGCGATTTGGGCATCGACGTGATTTGGATCTGTCCCTTCTACAAATCGCCAAACGATGATAATGGATATGATATTAGCGATTATTATGCGGTGTCTGAGGAATTCGGAACGATGGAGGACTTTGAACAATTGTTGGCGGAAGCCCATCGCAAGGGAATCAAGGTTATCGCCGATCTTGTCTTAAACCATACGTCAGACGAGCATCCATGGTTCGTCGAAGCCCGGGCATCCCAAGACAGCCCTAAACGGGATTATTATATTTGGAGAGAAGGAAAAGAAAAAAATGAGCCTCCATCGAACTGGGGATCATTTTTCGGCGGTTCTGCATGGGAGTTTGATGAACAATCGAAGGAGTATTATCTGCATATTTTCAACAAGAAGCAACCGGACTTGAATTGGGAAAATCCGCTTTTAATTGAGGAGCTTCATCAAATGGTGCGCTGGTGGCTGGATAAAGGCTTAGATGGATTCCGTATCGATGCGATCAACCATATTGTCAAGCTGGAAGGGTTCCCGGATGTTGAAGCGCCAGCCCATGAGAAGAACGTAACCGCGCATCATTTTTTCTCCAATCTGCCTAAAGTGCACGATCATATTCAACATCTCAATCGGAAAGTGTTCAGCGATTATGACATCATGACGGTTGGGGAAGCTGCGAATACGAGTCCAGAAGAAGCTTTGTTGTATGTGGATGAGAAGCGGGACGAGCTGAATATGGTGTTTCACTTTGAGCATATAAGCATGGACAATAACGGTGAAGGCATCGCAAGCTGGGAGAAGAATCCTTGGCCATTGTCTCAGCTCAAAGGAATTTTAAACCAATGGCAAACGAAGCTTCACGGCAAAGGTTGGAATGCGAATTTTTGGAGCAATCATGACCAGCCGCGGGCTGTTTCTCGATTCGGCAATGATCAAGAATACCGTATAGAGTCAGCCAAGCTACTGGCAACGCTGATGTTTATGTTGGAAGGCACCCCGTATATTTACCAAGGGGAAGAAATCGGCATGACGAATATACAGTTGCCTTCGATTGATGATTATCGGGATAGCGTTACCCATTATTTTTATCGCCAGGCACAGAGGGAAGGCTGGGCGGAGAATCGAATCATGGGGGCCATTCATCAAACAAGCAGAGACAACGCCCGAACGCCTATGCAATGGAATGGCGATGCACATGGCGGATTTACAACCGGAACGCCATGGATTTCAGCTAATCCGAATGCGAGCTGGATTAATGTAGAGTCTGCTGAGCAAGATCCAAACTCTATATTGAACTATTACAAGCAATTAATTGCGCTTCGCAAACAATATCTTGTTGCAGTTTACGGCAAATATGAGGCTATGCTCCTTGAACATCCATCCATACTAGCCTTTACAAGGACTTTGGGGAATGAACAATTGGCCGTTGTCATGAATTTCTCGGCCACTTCAGCACAATTGGACCTCACTGAGGCTCTAGCTGGCAAATCGATGCGATTACTGTTATCCAATGTAGATCGCAATACGAATGAAACGTTGGTTGAGGATCGTCTTGGACCCTATGAGTCCAGAATTTATATAAGGGAGGCCACACCATGCTAACTAAATTTCCAACAAAAGGATCAAACGGTGTGCGATTTGTTTATTATACGGATGCTCCTGTTGATAGTGTTGCTCTAGCAGGGACCTTTAATAATTGGAACGGCGATAGGCATTACATGAACAGGATGGAAGATGGGATAGGCTGGGAGATCGAATTGCCTATTCTCAAGGGACGGCATCTCTACAAGTTTGTGGTGAATGGGGAAGCGTGGATTGTAGACCCGTCGAACCCGAGCATATCCGAGGATGCGCAAAATAACTCGTCCATTACCGTAACGGAAGATGGCGAAGTGCTGATTCGAACAAATGAAATTTCAAAAGAACACCCTGGATATATGTATGAGAACTTCACTGCTCTTGCTAGTCCAGAATGGCTTAGTAAATCAGTCATTTATGAGCTGCATCTTCGTGCTTTTGGAGAAATCGGTTTCCTTGGATTGGCCGATAAGCTGGACTATTTTGAAGAATTGGGTATCAATACATTGTGGCTGATGCCATTCAACGAAGTAGGGCATGAACGCAGAATTGGCAAATACGGTGATCCCTATGCGGTAAAAGATTTTTATTCGATCGATCCACAATTCGGAACGAAAGAAGATTTACTGTTCTTTATGCGTAAAGCTCATGAGAAGGGGATCAAAGTTATTCTGGATTGGGTGTTGAACCGCGCGAGTGTGGATCATATTCTGACAGGCAGCCATCCGGATTATTTTACGCATAATGAACAAGGCGAGATCTACTATGATGTGCCTAACCGTGAATACTTTGCCGGGTTAGAATTTAGCAGCCGTGGGATGAGGAACTATGTCATTGAGGCGATGAAATATTGGATTGCCGAGTTTGATTTTGACGGCATTCGATTGGATGATTCGGATATTACGCCTTATGATTTCCTCGTTGAGATCAAGCAGGCGCTGCGGGAAGTAAAATCTGATCTCATCTTGATCTCTCAGTCATACGATGAATACCATCATCTTGAATCCTGTGATTTGACCTATAACGGAAATCCTCGCATTCTTATTGGCCAACTAATTGACGGAACGATTACGCAGGCCGATTTTATAACGATTTATAACTCTTGCAAGTACAGCTTCCCGAAAAATGCGCTCAGGATGAATTGGCTTGAGGACAAAGAACAGACGAGAATCTGTGAGCATCTAGGCGCGGAGCATGCAGGGCCTGCTGCTTCAATCTTGCTGACGCTAGAAGGCGTTCCCCTCGTCATGATGGGACAGGAGTTTAATGAGAATACGTGGGAAACATGGACATCCCTTTTCGATGAATACAAACTCAACTGGGATTCGTTTGATGCAAGGATGTTTGAGCACTATAAATTCCTGATCCGCCTTCGAACCAATGAACCGGCATTCTGGGCGGGCGAATTAACGTTCGTTCAAAGCTCGGAAAATAGGGTGTTGTCCTACGTAAGGCAGCATGAAGGCGTCAAGTTTTTGGTTATCGTTAATTTGTCAGAGGAGCCTGTGAACGTTCAGTTTGATCATGAAACGGTGGCAAGCGAGTTTATCAAAAATGGGCAGAATCTGCTCTATCGTACAGGAAGTGATGATCTTCACACGGAGGAAGATGGTTCAGCATTACGGGTGGATCGCTGTGAAACAATCATATATAAAGTGAGTAAATGCATGAATGAGGGGGACCTCTAGGATGTACCCCCAATTTGATTTGACAGGCAAGGTTGCCATGATCACGGGAGCTAGCAAAGGGATCGGGCATGGGCTTGCAAAAGCGTTGGCTCACGCTGGTGCGAAGGTTGCAGTTGCAGCAAGAAACCGGGAAGAACTAGAATTATTAGTTTCTGAGATCCGGGCTGGCGGAGGCGTAGCTGCTGCTTTTGTACTAGATGTTCGGAATGTGCAAGAGATTGATTCGGTCATCAATCAGGTGAATCTTCATTTTGGAAGATTGGATATTTTGGTTAACAATGCTGGACTGGGCAATAATCATCCAGCAGTCGATGTGACAGAAGAAGATTGGGACAACATGATGGATGTGAATCTCAAGGGGTTGTTTTTCTGTTGCCAATCAGCAGGAAAGATTATGCTTGCGCAGGGATATGGCAAGATCGTCAATATGAGCTCACAGGCTAGTGTCGTTGGCATCGTAGACCACGCTGTCTATTGCACCTCCAAGGGCGGGGTAAATCAATTGACGCGCGTTCTCGCATTGGAATGGTCTTCCAAGGGCGTGAATGTGAACGCAGTCGGGCCAACCTTTACTTATACGCCGGGCAATTCAGAGCGCCTGGATAATCCCGCTTATTTAGAAGGGGTTCTGGCAAGAATTCCTAACCGGCGTTTGGCTGAGATTAGTGATGTCGCAGGTGCTGTCATTTATCTTGCTTCACCAGCAAGTGATATGGTAACGGGCGTTACGTTAATGGTTGACGGAGGCTGGACGGCGCAGTAAAAGACTAGCGCTGAATCAACGTACTCTGCAATCAGCATAATGCTCACAAATCATAGAAGTGTGGGAACTAGAAGCAACGAAGGCACAGTCCCCAAAGCCCGATGTTGAGACAGGGCTTTTTTAACGGACCGTACAGCCGTTATGGCCCCTCCATATGCGTCGATTACAAATGTAACGGACTCCATGGCCCTTATTTAGCCAATTTTCTGCCTCACGGTAGTCTTTTTAGCTAAATAAGGGCTGGCAGGTCCGTTAGAGCAAAAAAGTGCCCGATTTTGGTCAAATAAGGGCTCCTCGGTCCGTTAGAAATAGATAACCTCATGGATACACAAACAACCCCCGAAGCGTCCTGCTACGCAGTAGCGGATTCGCTTCGGGGGTTGTTCTGTGATCATCTTGCCATCTTCATCAAATCGTGATGTCGGCCCAAAACTCTTCATCGGCATCAAGCGTAATCTGGGAGCGATATACACGTGTATCGTACTGCTCCAGCATGTAACGCTCGATCGCCTCAAGCAGGTTGGCTTCTACGAGATATTGGCTGCGGCCTTGTACCCAAACTTCTGCAGTGAAGCCATACTCCTCATCCCACGACAGCTGCACTTCGACCTCGGTAGGGGAGACGCCCTTCCGGCTTCCGATGTGCAAACAGACGGCATTAATGATCTCATCAGTAAGGAGTCGCATAATTAGTAACGTCTCCGATTGTCATGGTTGTTTCGGTTTCGTCGGAAGTACTGAATAGCAGCTCGGACTAGTGCGAACAAAGCGAAAATCGCAAATACGTTAATGAGCAAACCGATTAGGTTGCCGAAAAATCCCATGTTGGAGAAAATGCCGCCGAACAACAATCCAGCAAGCCCGCCAATCATGAGGCCTTTCATAAAGCTGCCTCCGCTGAAAAATCCTCGTTTGGCGGTCGTATTGGCTGCCGAACCTGATTTGTTGCCAGGATTCGACTGGCTTACGTTATTGGTGTCTTTCTTCGGTGTTTGGGTATAACCTTGCTTAGGAGATTTTACGGATCTCCGCGGCTTTGCGTCGGCCGTTTCCGTCACCACTACGAAGAGCAGAGTGAAAACCATGAATAAAGCTAGTGCTTTTTTGAACAAATTAATCTCCTCCAGTTGCCGTTGTTAGGCTCTCGTTGCACTCTAACCCTATTACGGCTACAATGAACGTTGGTTTCAAAAATATGAAGATCGGGGGATGCTGCAGTAGATGGAAAAACGTTATCCGCTATCATATATATCCTATTTGTCCGAATTTCATGCAACACGCGATTTTTTTGAGTGCCACGAGCTGCTGGAAGAGTATTGGAAAGAGCATCCGAATGAGCCGTTAACCGATACTTGGCACGGCCTTATTCAGCTGGCGGTAGGCTTGTACCATCATCGCAGAGGCAACTGGGCAGGCGCACTGAAGATGTGGACGCAAGCGCTCATTCGGCTTCACGAGGACAAGCTAGAGCAGCTTGGGCTTGATGGAGGCGCGTTATTAAGAGAGTTAACGGAGCGCAGGGATCTGCTGGAACGGGATCATACATACAGCTATATAGACATGACGTTGCAGATTCGTGATGCTGAGCTTAAGGAAGCTTGCTTGCAGCAATGCAGGACGAATGGATGGACATGGGGAATGCCGAGCACAGAGGCAGATGAGTCCGTGATCCAACGCCATAAAACAAGGGACCGCAGCGAGGTTGTAGCCGCTAGGGCGCTTTCGGCGGAGCAGAAGCGGCACGAGCGAATGCAGGGCTAGCTCTTGCAACATGATTAACTAAAAGAGGACACCTAACCGCGCTTGCCGCGTGGAAAGGTGTCCTTCTATAATTTCGTTCCGGTTTCTTTACTCGACTACGAGTGCTTGATAACCTTCTGTTACCACTTCAAGCTTGCCAGTCTCTGGATGGACAATCAGCCCGTGCACCGGCGTGTTCGGCGGAAGCAGAGGATGGTTGCGAATAATATTTACTGAGTTCTCAACGCTCTGGTGAACGTTCTCGAAGCCGCGCAGCCAGCGCATCAGGTCCAGGCCAGAGTTTTTCAGCGTCTTGATGGTGTCGCCGGATACGCCGCGGTCAACCATTTTGCTAATGCTTTTCTCTGGGTTAATGCCTGTCATGCCGCAGTCATGGTGGCCGATGACGACTACTTCATCTGCGCCAAGCTCATAGATAGCGACGAGCACGCTGCGCATAATGTTGCCAAAAGGCTGTGTGACGATAGCGCCGGCATTTTTTATAATTTTGACATCGCCGTTATGAATGTTCATCGCTTTAGGGAGGAGCTCCGTAAGGCGGGTATCCATACACGTGACGATTACCATTTTGCGATTAGGGAATTTATCCGTCTTGTAGGGCTCGTACTGCTTGTCTTGGACGAATTGTTCGTTGTACGCAATAATTTGATCTAATTGGTTCATGTGAAGGTCCTCCTCTGAAGGGGTGGGATGTGTATATGAAGGTACAATTAAAGTTCGCTATTATGGGATCACGATTGCAGCAAGCGCATATGGTTTGTATAAATTTGCCCATCGCTCTTCAAGCTGAAGGCGTGGCGCGATTCATCGAAGTCGACTCGCATCTTAGGCTCGAAAAAAACTTCGAAGCGAGGTTCATACCAAAATGGGAATGGGTCGCCGTTGCCGAGTGCTTCATCGGGCCCGCCGGATTCGACTATTTGCAACGCGGGAACGCCGCTGACGACGCAACCGCAGCCTTCGGTATCATACAACAGTTTAATCTGGCGGTTTCCGTCCGCAAGATACGGCTTGAGCGCTGCTTGTGCCGATGGTGAAAACGTGATATGCATTCGGATTTCCTCCACTCTATCTATCTCTATTATGTGCATTAAAGTTGATTATAAGTGGTTCAAAAAGTATGATCAAGTAGCAAGGATCTGAATGAAAGGTGGAGAGAACGAATGACGACACAAAGCGAGCAGGCATTACATACGTTCAAGGACAAAATTAAGCAAATTAAAAGTTATGATGAAGCGCTAGGCGTGCTGTACTGGGATTTGCGCACCGGTGCACCGCGTAAAGGAACCAACACCCGTTCAGAGGCGATAGGCGTCTTATCGACGGAGATGTTTAAGCTATCTACGTCGGACGAAATGGGCGAGCTGTTGGCCCAGCTTGAAGCGCCTGAAGCGATTGGGCAATTAAGCGATATTGACCGCCGCCTCGTTGCGGAGACGCGCAAGGATTATGACCGCAGCGTTCTCATTCCACCGCAGCTTTATCAGGAATATGTTGTGCTAACTTCGCAATCGGAGTCGGCGTGGGAAGAAGCGAAGGAGAAGGGCGATTACGATGAGTTCCGTCCTTATTTGGATAAAATCATTAATTACACGAACCAGTTCATCGATCTATGGGGCGCCAAAGAGACGCGTTATGACACGTTGCTTGACCAGTATGAGCCTGGCATGACCGTAGATGAGCTGGACCGGGTGTTCAGCGGGCTGCGCGACAAGCTGGTTCCATTGGCATCTGCAATCGCGGCGTCGCCGCATCAGCCGGATACATCGTTCTTGAAGCAGCAATATGCGAAGGAAGCGCAAAAATCGTTCAGCTTGTTCGTCCTTGGGCAGATGGGCTTCGATTTCGAGGCTGGAAGGCTCGACGAGAGTGTACATCCTTTTGCTACAGGGCTGAACCCGGGCGATGTGCGGATTACGACACGCTATTTGCAAGATGATGTTACGAGCGCGTTGTTCGGCACGATCCATGAAGGCGGCCATGCGCTGTATGAGCAAAACATTCGCCAGGACTTAATCGGTACGACGCTTGCAACGGGAACCTCGATGGGCATTCATGAATCACAGTCCCGTTTCTGGGAAAATGTGATCGGGCGAAGCCGCCCGTTCTGGGAACGTTACTACGGCGATCTGACGAGCCGCTTCCCAGGGCAGCTGGACCATGTGCCAGTGGATGATTTCTACCGTGCGACGAACGTCGTAGCGCCTTCGCTCATCCGGATTGAAGCTGACGAGCTTACTTACAACCTTCATATTATCATCCGTTATGAAATTGAAAAGATGATCTTTAATGAAGGGGCCAAGGCGGCGGACCTGCCTGCGATCTGGAATGACAAGTACCGTGAGTATCTGGGCATCGTGCCAGATAGCAACGCTAACGGCGTGCTGCAGGATGTGCATTGGTCCGGCGGCGCGTTCGGGTATTTCCCTTCGTATTCGCTCGGCAATATGTACGCGGCGCAAATCGCAGATACGTTGGAGCGTGAGCTGCCGAACTTCTGGCAGTTGGTAGGCAGCGGAGATTTGCTCCCGATCAAGCAATGGCTGACCGAGCGTGTGTACCAATGGGGCAAAGCGCGGACGCCTTCCGAAATTATCGTGGGCGCAACGGGCAAGCCGCTAGATCCATCGCATCTCGTGACGTATTTGGAACGGAAATATAAAGATATTTATAAACTGTAAGCCCAGAAATGTGCCCTATTCGGCCAGCTATCGCGTTAGAGCGCGAATAGGGCAGAAAAATCTGTGTGCCCCCAAGTCTACTTGCGGGCACTTTTTTGCGTGGCAAGAAGTTCAACTATACCCTTCACTTGCCATGCACCTCCGCATTCGCCCATGCATAGGTTGTAGTACTCAATAATAGGCACCGGTTCGTTAACGAAATAACGAATGCACGGATGACGGAGGGATCGAGATGGCGAGGAGCATAAGGAAGGGCTGGATTGCAGCAGCGCTAGCTATCGTAATGGCAGCGGCACTGCTAGCTTCATGCGGCAAGCCAAGTGACGGCAAGACGAAGGTTACGATTGGAGAGGTAACACGATCGCTGTTTTATGCGCCGGAGTATGTAGCGATTGCCAAAGGTTTTTTTGAAGCGGAAGGGTTAGATGTCGAGTTGACGACGACGCCAGGCGGTGACAAGACGATGACGGCGCTACTGTCGAACACGATTGATGTAGCGCTGGTTGGCTCGGAAACGTCGATCTATGTAGCGCAGCAAGGTGCGGACGATCCGGTCATTAATTTTGCACAGCTGACGCAGACGGATGGCACGTTCCTCGTGGCGCGCAAGCCCATAGCTACATTTGATTGGTCTTCGCTAAAGGGTGTTGATTTCCTGGGACAGCGCAAAGGCGGCATGCCGCAGATGGCTGGCGAATTCACACTCAAGAAGCATGGCATTGATCCGAAGAAGGATTTGAATTTGATTCAAAATATTGATTTTGCCAACATTCCTGCGGCATTCTTGTCTGGCACTGGCGAATATGTACAATTGTTCGAACCGCAAGCTTCGATTATTGAGAAAGAAGGCAAGGGCCACGTTGTTGCGTCGTTCGGCGTAGAGAGCGGCCATCTGCCATACACCGTATTTATGGCGAAGCAAAGCTATATCAACAAGCATAAAGATGCCGTGCAATCGTTCACGAACGCGATTCATCAAGCCCAGTTGTGGGTGGCGGATCATTCGGCAGACGAGATCGCCGATGTCATCCTTCCGTATTTCCAAAATACAGACAGAACCATAGCGGTTAGTGCAATCGACCGCTACAAAAAACAAGGCTCGTATGCATCCGATCCAATCGTTGATGAGGCGGAATGGAACAACCTGCTCGACGTAATGTCTACAGCTGGCGAGCTGAAAGAGCGTGTGCCGTACGAGAAGTTAGTCGACACGAAGTATGCACAAGGAGCCATCAGCGCTACTAAATAATTGCGGTGAGCGATAAAGGAGAGGGCGAGCAATGCTGGAGCTAAAGAAGCTGCAGCTGAGGAACGTTTCGCATGTGTACGTCAACGACAAAGGTGCTTCGCTTGCCGTTGAAACCATCGATCTGGCGATCCGTGAAGGCGAATTCGTTAGTCTAGTCGGGCCTAGCGGCTGCGGCAAAACCACGCTGCTGCATCTCATTGCAGGCTTGTTGAAGCCTACGCGAGGCGAAGTGTTGATTGGGCACAAGCCGGTGAGCGGGCCATCTACAGCAGTCGGCTATATGCTGCAGCAGGATTATTTGTTCCCTTGGCGGACGATTAAGGATAATGCATGTATCGGCCTTGCAATTAGCGGCAGGCTGACGAAGGAGGGGACGGCTCGTGTCCAGCGCTTGCTGGAGGAGCTAGAGCTCGGAGGTACGGAAACGCGTTACCCGCAGGAGCTGTCAGGGGGCATGCGGCAGCGTGTCGCGCTTGCCCGGACGCTCGCTACAGAGCCGGATATCATGCTGCTTGATGAGCCGTTTTCCGCCTTGGATATGCATATAAAGCTGCAACTGGAGGATCTCGTGTGGCAAACGATTCGCCGGCGCAAGCAGACGGCCGTACTAGTCACGCATGATTTGGCTGAGGCTGCGGCGATGAGTGACAGGGTTATTGTCCTTGGGCGAAACCCGGGGCATATCCGGCTAACGGTCGATATTCCAGATGAGCTTCGATTGATCCCGCCAATGGAGGCGCGCCGGCATGCGATGTTCCAATCCGTGTTCGAACGATTGTGGACAGAGCTTGATCATACCGAATTGGCAACAAGTGAGCTGGAGGAAAGGGGAGGGCCATATGCATAACGAGCTAAACAATCAGCCAGTGGCCCATACGAGCGCCTCCAGCGAATGGATGAAGCCTTTATATGCGGAACATCAGAAACGGGCGCGCCGCCGCACCGCAGCAGTGTTTGTTGTTCGAACCGTTATATTGGTTCTCTTCATTGGATTGTGGGAAGCTGCAGGACGAAACAAGTGGATAGATCCCCTTCTGTTCAGCTTTCCTTCACGAATAGTAAACCTGCTCGGCGACATGGTACAAGATGGAACGTTATGGCCGCATGTTGGAATGACGGTCGGCGAGACAGTTGGCGGCTTCATTCTTGGCACGTTGATGGGCACGCTGCTAGCTGCGCTGCTATGGCTATTCCCTTTTGTATCGCGCGTATTGGATCCTTACTTGGTTGTCTTGAACAGTATGCCGAAGGTTGCGCTTGGGCCAATCTTCATTGTCGTGCTGGGACCGGGATTTCTCTCGATCGTCGTCACGACATTGTCGGTGACCGTCATCATTACGACCCTTAACATATACAATCAATTCCGTGAAGTGGAAGAAGGCTATATTAAAGTTGTTCGCCTGTTTGGCGCTTCCCGGCTGCGAACGTTCTGGTACGTCATTGTACCGGCCTCGTTCCCCGTTATCATATCGACGTTGAAGGTGAATGTCGGCTTATCGTGGGTCGGCGTCATCGTCGGAGAATTTCTCGTTGCGAAGCTAGGGCTTGGGTATCTCATTATTTACGGCTTCCAAGTGTTCAACTTTACGCTCGTTCTGGGCAGTTTGTTCGTTATTGCAATCGTTGCGACGGTCATGTACCAGCTTGTGGCTATCTTAGAGCGCAGGTTGACGGGCGGACGGCGCGAGCGGTAGGATATAAGAACAAAATTGGTTGTTCGGATGAGGGATGCTGTGATGGGAATTCGTGTCATTAAAACAGCGTTAGCCGCCTTAGCGGCGATCTATACGGCTGTCTACTTCGATTTGAGCCCGCCGTTATCGGCGGGCATTTTGGCTATTCTCGGCGTTGAGGTTACGCGAATGAAGGGGCTGAAGAGCTCGCTCGTTCGATTCGTGGCCGCTGTACTCGGGTTATTTCTTGCATCGATTCTTTTTGAAACACTAGGGTTTCATATCTGGGCCGTCTCGTTGTTCATTCTCGTTACGTTTCCGCTGCTTGCGCGATTTCAGCTGAAGGATGGGATTGTCACATCCTCGGTCATCGTCTTTCATATATTTGATCATGGCGAAGTGACAACAGCGCTTATCCGCAATGAAATTATGCTGCTGTTGGCTGGCTTAGGCTGGGCGACGATCATTAACCTCATCTATATGCCGACGGAGGAGAAGCGTTTGGCTGCGATGCGTTCGGAAACGGAGCGGCTGTTCGGCGAAATTTTCCGGCAGATGGCTCATACGCTTCGCGATCCGGCTCATGTATGGGATGGCAACGAGCTGCTGGAGGCGCATAAGGCGATCGACCATGGCATATTTCGAGCGGCGGTTAGCCGGGAAAACCGCTTCGGCCGAGGCGAACGGTATTGGGAAGTGTATTTTCTCATGCGGAAGTATCAATTGGATTCCATCCAGCAAATGCTCGTCCTGCTTGCATTCGTCTATGAGAGCGTGCCTCAGGGCGAGCAAATCGCAGAGCTGCTGGAATCGCTGATGGATGATGTGAAATCGGATGTTTATGAAGGAAAGGTGGAAGAACGCCTGACGGCACTGGAGAACGAGTTCCGGTCGATGGATCTTCCCCAAACCCGTAAGGAGTTCGAGGTGCGTGCTTCGCTGTTTCAGCTGTGCAGGGAGCTCGAACGTTATCTCGCAACGGCAAAACGTAGCAAACGAAAGAAGAGTCATGTTCGCGATTCTAAGGCCATACAATAGATAGGGAAGAAAATTCGTTGAGGCGTTACAAAGATTCAGTCACCCTAGACGAATGTCCTGCATACACTTTAAATGAATGATTGTATGGAGGAGGTTATAATCGATGGCACTTGCAGATAAACAGCTTCAGTACAGAGAGATTATCACGAAAGCTGTCTGCGGCAAAGGTCGTAAGTTTTCCACAGTGACCCATACCGTAACACCGCCTCATAATCCCACGAGCATCCTCGGCGCGTGGATTATCAACCACCAATATGAAGCGGTTCGTTCGGGCGACGGCATCGAGGTTATTGGTACTTACGATATTAACATCTGGTATTCTTACAGCAAAAACTCGCAAACCGAGGTGGCGAAAGAAACGGTATCCTATGTGGAAAACATACCGCTTTCGTATGTAGACCCGAAACATCGTGCGACGACCGAAGAGGTGTCGGCTGATGCAACGCAAGAACCGAACTGCATCGAGGCAAACATCTCGTCGAACGGTTCGAGCGTCACCATTCGGGTGGAGCGGGAATTTGCCGTAGAGATGATCGCCGAGACGAAAGTGTTTGTAGCTTGCGTTCCAGGCGGTGTGGAAGATCTCGACGGCAAGGATATCGAGTATGGGCTCGGCGACGACGGAGACTACGAGGATCTGGATCCGGATCTGCTCGACGACGAGGTGTAAGGGGTAAGCCGCCTTCAGGGGGCGGTTTACAAATAGGATATGCGCCGCATGCGGCGAATTCGAGGGCGTCAGCCCTCTTTTTGTTTTTTGGGCTTTCTTGCAGAGGAAGTTCGAGGGAGGGTCGCCGTATGCGGGAAGGCAGTGCGACGGCAGCACGTGTTTGGGTGTGGGATGAGCGAGCTGGGGCAAGTGGGCTTGCGAGAGTAGATGCCGTTGGAAATGCGGCGAACGAACAGGGGAGCGGCTATCGCGAAGCGAATGCCGCTTCTTTCATTGCGCAGCAAGATGCTGTTATCGTGCTGGGCAGAGGCGAAGGCTCATGGTTGGCCGCTCGTGAAGGCGAGAGAGGCTGGAGCGATGAAACAGGGAAAGCGGCAAGTGACCAAAATAGGCCGTGGACGCTTTATGCCGCCGGTACGGCTGGAACAGGGGTGGCGGATCATCGCAGCGTGCTCCGCCGCTGGCGCAGGGCTGGATTGCTTTGGGAGCTGCATTCGGCTTCGGCTAGTGATAGGGAGAAGCTGGACAGCTCAGCAAGAGATAGCGATGCTGGCTTGTTATCCCGTGATGAGCGGATAAACGCTGCGATTGCCGAAGGCTGTCGTGTGTACTGCGTGTCGGTTTTTCATCTCGAACCGATTGCGATGCAGCGGTGTGGAACAGCGGCGTTGATGCGCCAGCAACAGCAGGCTCAAGCTGCACCAGCTATTGCGGTTATGCTAGCTGCTGACCCGATGCTGCGCCGCGTAGCACGGACGGCCGTGCGGGCGGTATATGCGGCAGGACTGGATTTAGCGGATGTTTTCATCGCGCTCAGTGGCGAGGGCAAAACGGCAGCGCTTGCGATAAGCCGACCGAGCCGGGAAGGCGGCAGGCTTGCGGGGATTTGGCGGGATGCGATCGGCGCTTTCGATGCACAGTACGCTGTAATGCGGGCAAGCGCGCCAGCACAAATTCTTATCGGCGCAGATCCTGAATTTGTATTGCTACGGGCAGATGGGAGAATTGCGCCAGCTGACCGCTATCTGGGGAGGATGGGCGGAGCGGGCGCAGATGCGCTATTGGTCCGTAACCGGCTGATGTATCCAATCGGCGAACTGCGGCCTGATCCGTCGCCAACGCCGGAGGGGCTGGCACGGTCGGTTCGCCATCAGCTGGCAAGGGCGAATGAGCGGGTGAAGGATAGGACGCTACGGTGGGCTGCTGGAGCGATGCCATTACCTGGCATCGCGCTTGGCGGCCATGTCCATGTGAGCGGAGCCGCACTTACTAGCCGAATCTTGCGCCAGTTGGACCGTTATCTCGCTTTGCCCATGGCAATGGTAGAGCATGAGCGCGGGCAAGCCCGCCGGCCGCGTTATGGATTGTTAGGCGACTTTCGCCGACAGGCACATGGCGGTTTTGAATATCGGACGCTCCCTAGCTGGCTTGTCTCTCCTGCTGCAGCGAAAGCGTCTTTCGCGCTGCTGCTTCTATGTGCACAAGACACTTGGCGGCTGCCATATAGGCCGGCGCTTGATGAGCAGGCGGAAGCTGCCTTTTATGCAGGAGACCGTTCCATGCTTGTGAACGAATTAGATTCGATTACATCTGAACTTGCTGCCGCCCCATCCTATGCTCAGTATTTCCGGTTGATCGAGCCTTTGTTCGAAGCCGCGCACAGGGGCTCAGTTTGGAATGAGGATGCTGATATTCGGATCAAATGGCGTGTTGGGCCATTGGCCTAACCTCAATTTGCCTTTGATAACATCCCATGCGGCCCTTCCTACTTCGTGCTATAATGAAGGATAGTGTTTAAAATCATTCATTCGTACGGAGGGGCTTCATGGCACCGACTTATACCCCGATGATGCAACAATATTTGTCCATCAAGGAGCAAGCGAAGGATGCGTTCCTCTTGTTCCGTCTCGGCGATTTTTATGAAATGTTTTTTGATGATGCAGTGCTAGCTTCACGTGAGCTTGAGATTACGTTAACGGGGCGGGAAGCAGGCGGAGCTGAACGGATTCCGATGTGTGGCGTGCCTTACCATTCCGCTGAAAACTATATCGCTCGCCTTATTGAAAAAGGCTATAAGGTTGCCATCTGCGAACAGGTGGAAGACCCTGCGGCAGCCAAAGGCGTCGTTCGCCGTGAGATCGTTCGCGTCGTTACGCCCGGCACGGTTATGGAATCGAAGTCGCTCGCAGATAAAGCGAATAACTTCATCGTAGGCGTTGCGGAGCAGGAGGGGCGAATCGGCTTTGCTGCATGCGACCTGTCGACAGGTGAGTTGTATGTTACATCGTTCGCAATGGGCGGCGTCGAGGCTGTCCTTGACGAGATAAACGTCTATCATCCTGCCGAGATCGTCGGGGATGAATCGTTGCTAGAGCAGTTGAAAGCCTACGCAGCTAGCTGGCCGCGCCCGATCGTACTGACGCCGCGGGAGCCTATGGCATTGTCTGGCGTTGTGGAGCAGTTCGGCGAGCAGCCGCTGCAGGGGCTGGAGCAAGAACGTTTGCTCGTCATTGCAACCCTTACCGGCTACCTTGCCGATACACAAAAACGTTCCTTCGGCCATGTGCGGACGATTCGCCGTTATGAGCCGAACCAATATATGATTTTGGATCCGTTCACGCGCCGCAATCTCGAGCTGACGGAGACGGTCCGCGACCGGAGCAAGAAGGGCTCGCTCCTATGGCTGCTGGACCGAACGCAAACGTCAATGGGTGCAAGGCTGCTTCGCCGCTGGGTAGACAAGCCGTTGCTTAGCGTTGTTGCGATAGAAGAACGGCTGTCTGCGGTATCTGCATTATTCCGCGATTTGATTTTGCGGGACGATGTTCGCCGAGAGCTTAGTGAAATTTATGATCTAGAGCGGCTTGTTGGCCGCGTGGCATTCGGCAGTGCAAACGGGCGAGACCTCAACGCATTGAAGTTATCGCTGCGCCGTGTGCCAGCGCTTGCCGCGCTGTGCGCAAGTTCAGGAGATGCGACGCTGCAAGCTTTGTTCGATGCTCTCGATGAATGCTCCGATATAGCGGATGCAATTGAGCGGGTGATCGTCGATGAGCCGCCTGTTTCCGTACGTGAGGGCGGCCTCATTCGCTCGGGGACGGATGAGTATTTGGACCGGCTGCGGGAAGCTAGCACAGACGGCAAACGCTGGCTCGCAGAGCTTGAACGGTCGGAACGTGAAGCAACGGGGATCAAGTCGCTTAAGATCGGCTACAACAAAGTATTTGGCTATTATCTTGAAGTGTCCAAGGCGAACATCGCTGGGCTCCCAGAAGGCCGCTATGAACGGAAGCAGACGCTTGCGAATGCTGAGCGTTATGTGACGCCGGAGCTGAAGGAAAAGGAACGGCTTATTCTCGAAGCGGAAGAGAAGATGGTTGATCTAGAGTACGAGCAGTTCGTTCAGCTACGCGAGCAGATTGCTGGCCAATTGAGCCGCCTGCAAAAGCTTGCGGAACGGATTGCTTCTCTTGATGCACTGCAATCGCTTGCTGCCATTAGTGCCGAGCGGCGTTTTGTTCGCCCAACGGTTACGGATGGCTTCGACATGTTCGTAGAGGATGGCCGACACCCGGTCGTAGAAGCCGTTATGGACGGCGCGCCGTTTATGGCTAACGGCACGCAGCTTTCGAAAGAAAGCCAGTCGATGCTCTTGATCACCGGACCTAATATGGCGGGCAAAAGTACGTATATGCGGCAAGCTGCGTTACTTTGTGTCATGGCGCAGATTGGCTGCTTCGTGCCTGCTAAGTCGGCGACGTTGCCGCTTGTAGACCGGATATTCACGCGAATTGGCGCAGCCGATGATCTTGTCGGAGGGCAGAGCACGTTCATGGTCGAAATGAAAGATATTCAAGTCATGACCGAAAAGGCGTCTAGCCGCAGCCTCGTCATCATTGATGAGCTGGGACGGGGAACCTCAACGAACGAGGGCATGGCCATTGCGCAGGCGGTCATCGAATATGTCCATGATGAAATCGGCTGCAAAGCGCTCGTTTCGACCCATTTTCATGAATTGTCGCATCTGGAACAGTCGCTGCCTTCGTTATCTAACGCATGCATGGCCGTTCGCGAGGATGGGGACAATGTTACATTTTTGCGAAAATTGGTTCCGGGAGCTGCGAGCTCAAGTTATGGCGTTTATTGCGCAAGGCTTGCCGGGCTGCCTGACTCCATTATCGGCAGGGCTTATTCGTTATTAGAAGAAGGCGATTCGACAGCTACGCTTTCAGAAAACAATGCACGTTCGCCGAAGGCGGTTCAAGATGGCGCAAGCGCGATGATGCGTACAATTGAGCAAGAGGCATTGCATGAGACAGCGGCAGCCTATGATGGACTGCTGGAAACAACGGAACAGCAGCCAACGTCTGCTGCCGTTGCGACTGAACAAACGATAAGCGGCCCAATCGTACAGCTTTCGATTTTCGGGGATGAGCCTGCAGCACCAGCGGCGCCCGTGGAAAATCAGCAAGAAAGCAACAAGCGAAAGCTCTCGCCTAAGGCGGAACTCGTCTCCGAGCGATTGCGCAAGCTTGATGTGTTGAACATGACGCCGATGCAGGCGCTGCAATGGCTCAATGAAATGAAAATGAAGCTGAATGACCTTTAAGATTAACGGATAGCACGTGTTTGGTTTGGAAGCATGCATGGCGAGGAGGAGTACGGGATGGCGAACATACGTGTATTGGATGAACAGCTAGCTAACCAGATTGCAGCTGGCGAAGTTGTTGAGCGTCCGGCATCTGTCGTTAAGGAGCTAGTCGAAAATGCGGTTGACGCCGGTGCGACGACGATTGATCTCACCATAGAGGAAGGTGGCTTAAACCTAATCCGGGTCATCGATAATGGCGCAGGCATCGAGCCTGACGAAATTGAAACGGCTTTCCAGCGGCATGCGACGAGCAAGCTGCTGTCCAGTGCGGATTTGTTTCGGATTGCTAGCCTCGGTTTCCGGGGCGAAGCATTGCCAAGTATCGCGGCTGTGTCACGCGTAACGTGCATCTCTTCCCCGACGGCGGATGGGCTTGGCAAGCAATTGGTCATCGAAGGCGGCACAGTCCAGCAATCTGGGCCTGTTAGCGCTCCGCAAGGCACGGAAATGAGCGTTAGGGACCTGTTTTACAACACGCCCGCGCGTTTAAAGTATATGAAGTCGATTCAGACGGAGCTCGGCCATATTAGCGATTATGTGAATCGGATCGCGCTTGCACATCCTGGCATAGCTTTCTCGTTGAAGCATAACGGCAATGAATTGCTGCGTACGCCAGGCACTGGCGACCGATTGCAAGTCATCGCTGCTGTGTACGGGACAAGTACGGCTAAGGCTATGTTGCCGGTCGAAGGCGAAACGCCCGATTACATGTTGAATGGCTATGTGTCCAAACCAGAGCTGACCCGTGCGAATCGCAATGCAATAACGGTGATCGTGAATGGACGATATATTCGAAGCTTTTCGGTTAACCAAGCGCTGCTGCAAGGCTACCATACGTTGCTTCCCATTAACCGGTTCCCGCTTGTCACGCTTGAGATTGCGATGCATCCGTCCTTGCTGGACGTGAACGTCCATCCATCCAAAATGGAAGTTCGCTTCAGTAAAGAATCGGAACTAAGGGAGCTCATCGAGCAAGCGGTCCGCAAAACGTTGGGGCGTGACCGTTACATTCCAGAACCAGCTTCAGGGGACGACGAAGAGCGTTCGAAGCCTGTATATGTGCAGGAGCGAATTGCTTTTCATCGGCCGGAGCCGGGCTTCCCTTCTGCGTTGCGTGGCGGGGAATCGGTAATCGGACGCACTGGGTTAGGGGCATCGCCTGGCGGAAAAGTTTCAAGCGGCAATGCTTCAAACTCAATAGGCAGCGGATCTTTCAGCTTGGGAGCAGGCAACTATGGCTCATCGTGGCCGGCAGGCCGCTTAAATGGGCAGGGGGCACGCGATAATGTGCCTCCTGATGCAACGGAACGGCTTTATGCCAAGCCAACTGCATCTGCTGAGCCAAGCCAGGTGTTGCGTGAAACGCCTGGTGACGATGCTGATTTTTATGCGCCTGCGCCAGAAGAACAATCAACTGCAGAAGCGACGGCAGCGAATTTGGCGACTTCACCGGGCTTAGCAGCATTTCAACAGTCGGAAGCAGTTACGGCAACGATGCCGAACCGCTTGGCAGACGATAGGCAGCTAACAGGATTGCCTCCTAGATTGGCTGTCGAACGTGACCCGGAGACGCCGCCTTTTCCCGAGCTATCATGGATCGGGCAACTGCACGGCACATATCTAATCGCGCAGAGCGAAGACGGGCTGTACATGATCGACCAGCACGCTGCGCATGAACGGATACATTACGAATACTATGTGGAGAGGTTCGGCAGGCCGCAGCAGGCTGCCCAGCAGTTGCTCGTGCCGATCACGCTGGAGCTGACAGCTGGAGAAGCAGCGCAACTCCATGATAAACTGGAGCTGCTCGCAGAAGTTGGCTTGGAGCTGGAAGCGTTCGGCACGAATACGTTTCTTGTGCGCGCCCATCCTGAATGGCTTCCAGCTGGGGATGAGCAGCCGATTATTGAAGAGATGATTGAGTGGGTGCTGCAGGAGCGGAAGAACGTCGATATTCAGAAGCTTCGGGAAAAATCCGCTATCATGTGCTCATGCAAAGCATCGATTAAAGCGAACCAGCGGCTGACGCGAGAAGAAGGCGAAGCGTTGATGGATCGGCTCGGCGCATGCGGGCAACCGTATACATGCCCTCATGGCCGCCCGATCGTCGTGCATATCTCGTCCTATCAATTGGAAAAAATGTTCAAACGGGTGATGTCATGATTGTAACGACGGCTTCTAAGCCATCAGAGACGTCCTTGGCGAAAGCGAGGGCGCTGGCAGAGGAACTGTCGGGCCGGTTTCTGCTTCGCCGGGGGCGTACGTTAAGCCAACTGATAGATGATAACAAGGAGAACCGCCTGCTGGTCGTATTGGAGAATGAAGTCCGATTCTACGAAGGGGCAACGTCTGGACAGCCGCTATATTATCATCCCAGTATGGCGTTTGTGCGTGTGAAGCGGCTGCTGCGAGGCGAGCCAGATCCGTTGATTGAGCTGTCAGGATGTGCTCCCGGCGATTCGGTCGTGGATTGTACAGCTGGCATGTGTGCGGATTCGCTCGTCTTTTCAGTTGCAGTCGGCGCTGAGGGTACGATAACGGCGCTGGAAAGCGAGCCTGTCCTATATGCGGTCATTCGCGAGGGCTTGCAAAGCTATAAATCAGGGCTTCCTGATGCGGATGACGCGATGCGGCGAATCACGATGCGGCTAGCGAATCACACGGAATACTTGTCCCAACTGCCGGATAAGAGTGTAGATATCGTCTATTTTGACCCGATGTTTCAGGAGGCGATCGAGGAGTCTAGCGCAATCGGGCCGCTTCGCGCGCTTGCGAACTACAATCCCTTATCCAGCGAAGCTGTGGAGCAAGCCAAGCGGGTAGCGCGCAAATGCGTGATGCTAAAGGAACAGAAGGATTGTGCAGAGTTCGAGCGGCTAGGCTTCACGCGCTGCAAAACAAAGAAAACATCGAAAATTACGTACGGAGTGATTCGAGTTGACGCAGGACAATAACGCCGCAGCATCATCGAGCGAGACAGTGAGCCAATCAGGTCGCGGCGAAGGCAAGCCTAAGCTGCTAGTGCTTATAGGGCCAACAGCGGTTGGCAAAACGCAATTAAGCCTGGACATTGCTAAAGCTTACAATTGCGAGATTATTTCTGGCGACTCTATGCAGGTATATCGAGGCATGGATATCGGAACAGCAAAAATAATGCCCGACGAGCGGCAAGGGATCGTCCATCATTTGATTGACATTCGCGAGCCGGACGAGCCCTATTCGACAGCTGATTTTCAAGCGGAGTGCCAGCGCCTTATTCAGGAGATCACAGCACGCGGCAAGCTGCCTTTTATCGTTGGAGGCACCGGGTTATATGTAGAGTCCGTTTGCTATGGTTTCGAGTTTGCGGAGAGCGGGTCGGATCCTGCGTTTCGAATGGAGCTAGAACAGTTTGCCGAGGAGCAAGGCGCCGAGGCGCTTCATGCCAAGCTTGCGGAGGCTGATCCCGAATCAGCTGAGCGGTTGCATCCTAATGATCGCAGGCGCATTATCCGTGCGTTAGAGATCTATAAGCTGACTGGCGAGAAAATGTCCGAGCAGCTCGGCCGCCAGACCAAAACCTCGCCTTATGACTTGTGCATCATCGGTTTAAACATGGATCGCCAGAAGCTTTATGCGCGCATCAATGCCCGAATCGATTTGATGATGGAGCAAGGGCTTGAAGCGGAGGCGCGGCGCATTATTGAAACAGGCATCGCCCATGATGCTGTATCGATGCAAGGGCTTGGCTATAAAGAGTTTTTGCCCTATTTGGCAGGGGAATGCTCGTTAGCGGAATCTGTCGAATTGTTGAAGCGGGATACAAGGCGGTTTGCCAAACGGCAACTATCGTGGTTCCGCCATATGAAGGATATTGCGTGGGTAGAGTCCGATGAAAATTTTCACAACAAAATAGCAGCAGTTCATGATATAATAGCAGGAAAGATCGGGGTACGAATTGAATATACTTCTAATCAATCTTTTTTAGACGGGGGTAACGGCCAATGAACAAAACCATTAACATTCAGGATACGTTTTTGAACCAGCTGCGCAAGGACAGCGTCCCGGTAACGGTCTATTTAACGAACGGCTTCCAAATTCGTGGCGTCATCAAAGCGTTCGATAATTTTACGATCGTCATCGATAGCGAAGGCCGTCAACAAATGGTCTACAAGCATGCGATCTCGACGTTTACCCCACAACGTAATGTTTCACTGATGCAAGATCACTCCAACGATCATTAATAGAGGCTGTTCAGGCAAGATGAAACCTTCATCCGGACCAATTCGTCTATCAGAATAGCGGCATGAATGAACAACCCGCTCTTAGAGTGGGTTGTTCTTTTCATTTGCGGGTAATGATACGCATAGATAAAGATTTGTATAGGAGGGAGTCATCACCATGACGGAGGAACAACCACGAACTAGGCAAAGTAAAGCCAAGAAACCAAGAAAGAAGAAACGGTTATCATCCAAGAAAGTGTTTCTTATTTTGTTTTTTACAGCTGCACTTGCAGTCGTGTGCGGCATTATCGGGTATTTATTTATTATTTTGAATGGCGAGCGCATCTTGACCGCTAACCAAGAAAAGTTGATTTTGCCCGAAGCTTCCCACGTCTATGATAAGAACAATAACGAAATTGCTTCGTTATACAATGTGAATGATGCACGTGAGAACATTGAGCTTTCCCAAATTCCGAAGACGCTGCAAAATGCGTTCATTGCAACTGAGGACCAACGGTTTTATCAGCACTCGGGTATTGATTTCTTCTCGATCGGCCGGGCGATTGTGAAAGACGTCGTCGCTAGAAGCGCGGTAGAGGGCGGCAGTACGCTTACACAGCAGTTGGCCAAAAACATTTTCTTGTCGGCTGATAAAACGTTCTTCCGCAAAGCGACAGAGGCTTCAATCGCCATTGCGCTAGAGAACAATAAGACCAAGGACGAAATATTGGAAATGTATTTGAACCGGATCTACTTCGGCAAAGGCATGTATGGCATTAAGCAGGCGTCCGAGTATTATTTTGGCGTTGAGCCGAAGGATCTGAAATTATGGCAGATGGCGACGTTGGCAGGGATGCCGAAGGCGCCTAACCGTTACAATCCAATTAATGATCCTGATGCGTCCAAAACACGCCGCGGCGTTGTGCTGAAGCTAATGCTGGACCAAGGGTATATTACGCAGGCTGAGAAAGACGAAGCAGCGGCAGCGGAATATAAGCCATCGATGATGAATAAGCAGGCGAATCCGCAGCTGTATCCTGCATTCGTCGATTATATTATTGATGAAGCGGTTGAGAAGAGCGGCATTAGTGAAGAGGAGCTGCGGATCGGCGGCTACAAAATCCATACGACGCTCAATCCGGTCGCCCAGAAAGTGGTAGAAAAAGAATTTTCGGATGATGATAACTTTGAGAAGAGTGTTGACGATATAAAAGTGCAGGGCTCTATGATGATATTGGACCATCGCAATGGCGAGATTCAAGCGATTGCAGGCGGCCGGGACTACGAGAAAAATTCGTGGAATCGCGTCACCAAGCAAAGGCAGCCAGGCTCATCATTTAAGCCGATCTCTGCCTATGGCCCAGCGCTGGAATCAGGCGAATTTACGCCGAATTCGACTTTGCGTGACGATAAGCAATGCTTCGGCAAATATTGCCCGACTGACTCTAATAAAGTGAAATATATCGGTGCAGTTAGCATGAAGCAAGCAATTAAAGAGTCCCGTAACTTGCCAGCGGTCTGGATGCTGAATCAGATCGGCATCGATAAAGGGCTGGATTTCGCCAAGAAGCTAGGCTTCGAGCTTAGCGACCAAGACCGCAACTTAGCCATTGCATTAGGCGGGTTGACCAATGGCGTATCGCCAGAACAGATGGCAACGGCCTATAGCGTATTTGCGAACGAAGGCAAGAGTGTGGATCCGCATTCTGTCACGAGCATTGACAATAAAAATGACGATCCTGTCTACACGTATCATGAACCGAAAGCAAAGCAGCTGATTAAAGAGTCGACGGCGTCTGGCTTAACTGAGATTATGTCCGGCGTAACCGAACAAGGCGGCACAGGCACGAAAGCGCGTCTGGATCGTCCGGTCGCAGGCAAGACAGGCACGACACAGCACGGCGTCAAAGGGCTTAAATCGAGTGCCAACCGTGATGTCTGGTTCGTAGGATATACACCTGAATGGACAGCAGCCGTCTGGATGGGTTACGATAAGACGGACAAGGATCATTTGCTCACGAAGAGCAGCGGCCAGGCAGCGGCGCTATTCGGCAAAATCATGTCCGAAGCGATGAAGGATGTGCCTCGGGATAGCTTCCATAAAGTTGAACAAGAAGAGCCTGAGGAAACGGCTAAAGAGCTTAAGCAAGTGGCTGGTTTATCCGCCCAGTATGATGCCAACACTCATACGGCTAAGTTGATCTGGCAGCCTGCTGCTGGCGAAAACCTCGTATACCGCGTATATCGGAAAGAGACGAGCGAAGCTGATTTTACACGTTTATTAGATGTCGCATCAGGCTCTTCTGCTGAGGATATGGGCGTAGCGCCAGGATTATCGTACCAGTATTATGTGACTGCGTATGATGCAGCTACGGATACGGAAAGCACGCCTTCCGCAGCAGTTGCACTCGTTGTTCCGCCGGAGGAACTAGAGCCTATGGAGCCTGTTGAGCCAACGACGCCAGTTGAGCCGCCTACAGATGGTAATGAAGGCGGAGATGGCGGTGCTACCCCTGGCGATTCGGGGAACAACGGTTCGGGTAACGGCCAAGGCAATGGGAATGGACAAGGCAATAACGGCAACGGCAACGGTATTGGAAATGGAAACAACGGGAATTCGAGCGGCACTGGCAATAACACGGGTACGGGCAATAACAACAGCAATTCTGGAAATTCGAATAGCAGTGAAGCAGGAACAGGAAACAACAGCGGGCAAGGGGACACTTCTGGCACCACCAATGGCAATGCTGGCGGGGAATCTACAGGTGGCAACGCTGGTGCGGTTAACGGGGGGACTGCTGGCCAAGATACGCCAGCGACAAGCAGCAATGGCGATGAGAATGTAACGCCGCTCGTGCCAGATCCACTTGTTCCAACCCCTTAGGCGGCTACGCGCTCGGCTGTCCGGTTCCGGCTGACCATACAAGTCTGAATGACTGGAGAGGCGAGGGTTAACCGATGATGAAATTATCTAGCAAGCAATTACGTATGGGTGTTCTGCTGCTGTCGATTCTGCTGTTAGCATTAGCAACAGCAGGATGCGGCAGCAAGAATGCCAATGCGGGAGTGAAGCAGCTAAGCAAAATGCCAGAGATGGAGATCGATCCGAACAAAACGTATAGCGCCGAGTTCCACACGAGCAAAGGCGACTTCAGTATCGATTTGTTTGCGAGCGATGCACCAACAACGGTTAATAATTTCGTTTATCTGGCCAAACAAAAGTTTTATGATGGCGTACTATTTCACCGTATCATCGAGAGCTTCATGATTCAGACCGGAGATCCTACTGGCACTGGTTCTGGCGGTCCGGGATACAATATTCCGGACGAGCTTGGGTCGGATCATAAATATGGCTTAGGCACTGTAGCGATGGCCAATTCAGGATCGCCGGATTCCGGCGGAAGCCAGTTCTTTATTTGTACAGGCCCAGACTGTGCAAACTTGAATTTGCAGCCGAACTATACGATTTTTGGCCAAGTAACTGAAGGTATGGAAGCAGTGCTGGCGATTGCCAAATCGCCCATTATTGAGGACGGCGAGTATAACTCCAAGCCGAAAGAAAAAATAACGATTAACAGCATTGATATTAAAGAGAAATAATGAGCATAAAAGATAGGAGGAGCGTTTCTTGCGCTTCTCCTTTTTCTATAGGGACAACAGTGCTTGGTTTATTTTGTGCGTACGCTGGTGATGGAACCTAGATTGTGGTAAGCTTTTTTTAAGGTAAATTGTTGGAAGCGACGTGTTGGAAGGAAGGGCTCGCCACAGGGGTTGGCGGCTTTTTTCGCATCTTAACGGAAAGGTACGTTCCGCATGAAACGAAAATTTTCGGACCGGGCTAACTGGCGGCGTATTTTGCGTAAGAGCTATATGTGTCTTGCCATGGACGGAGACGAGTTTCGAGGGCTCGTCACTTTTTATCGGATTCATGAACTAAGGGAACCGCTCTGGAAAGAGTATAACGGCAGGCGGCATTGCCTTGCAGATCGCGGTTATTTATGGATGCAGCATTTTCCGCGGGGCGAACACTTTGTTGTGACGACGATGTTCGATGACAAAGGGCGCGTTGTCCAATGGTACATTGATATTTGTAAGACACAAGGAATGACGGACCAGCAGGTCCCATGGTTTGATGATTTGTATTTGGATATCGTAGTTTTGCCAAGCGGTGAAGTTTTCCTGCTCGATGAAGATGAGCTAGAGGATGCAATTAGGCAAGGAGATGTAACAGGCAAAGACGCCGCAATGGCACGGAAGACAGCAGGAAGGCTATTATCTGCAATCCGCAATGGGCGGTTTCGTTATTTTACGCTCAGCCTCAAGCATCGAAAGAGCTTAACCGAGCGGTCGGGAGAGCTTAGCGAATCATGAGGAGCGTTGTGATGAACAAATCGAAAATGGGCAGCGGTGCCCGGCGTCGCCGGAAGCGTTCGCCGCTGCTCCTATTGTTACGCATCGTCGCCTGGGTAGCTGTACTGGGCGTCCTTTGGTGCGGCTATTTACTCTGGCTCATTAACGATGTGAAGAGGCCAATGCCACAGTCGCTGCCTAAGGCAGATGTGATGATCGTATTAGGGGCAGCCTTATGGGATGACAAGCCAAGCCCAGGGCTCAAGGAGCGGTTGGATTACGCATACAGCCTGTATAAGCTAGGAAAAGCGGACAAGCTGATCTTAACCGGCGGATTAGATGGCAATGGCTCAACGATAACGGAAGCGGAAGGCATGCGCCGTTATTTGACCGCGCGCGGCATCCCCAATTCCAAGCTGTTAATCGAGAATAAGGCGACCAGCACTTATGAAAATCTGTTATTTAGCAAGCAAATTACGGATCGTGATGGGATGAAGCAGGTGCTCATCGTCACCCATGACTATCATGCGTCCCGCTCAGCCGAAATTGCCCGATATGTAGGTTTTCATAAGCCAGTAATGGCACCGTTCAAATCTAAAGTTTTGAAGATCAAATACAATCAATCGCGAGAGGTGTTAGCCTACACCAAATGGAAAGTAGATGCGGTTGCGCTACGATTTGGCTGGAAAGTGAAAGTGCCTGAGATCGCGTATTTTAACCAGTAGTGTGAAGTTGCCCGATCAAAACCATACTTTTTGCCCGACTTCCAGAATAAGCTGTATATAGCGATAGCTGGCCCGCGCATGTCCGTGCATAGCCAGCTGTTAGCAGCGACGGGATTGAAGGGACAGGTGATCGAGCGAAATGAACGACCAAATCGCGTCGGGGGCGAAGAGCGGAACTCGGCCATCCCGCCAAATCAATGTAGTGCTACGCAGTCATGATTCGAATGGCGCTGCTGCGCCTATAGCTGACCAGGAACCGCTCGCAGCTGTTAAACCGCTGCCACCCGGTGACCATTATGCCGACATCCAGAAAGAACTCGATGTAATGGTCGGCTTGGATAATGTCAAATCGCTTGTCTATGAAATATATGCGATGCTTCAAATTGCACAAATGCGATCTGAGGCTGGGCTGCATGGCGGCGCCCATGTTTACCACATGATTTTCAAAGGCAATCCAGGTACTGGAAAAACAACAATTGCACGTATTGTTGCGAAGCTGCTGCAGAAGATGGGCGTGTTAACGAAAGGCCATCTTATTGAGGTTGAACGGGCAGATCTTGTTGGCGAATACATTGGGCATACAGCCCAAAAAACACGTGATCTCGTACGGAAAGCCGTTGGCGGCGTATTGTTCGTCGATGAAGCATACAGCCTCGCACGCGGTGGCGAGAAGGACTTTGGCAAGGAAGCGATTGATACGCTTGTAAAAGCGATGGAAGACATGCGTAATCAATTTGTGCTCATCTTAGCGGGCTATCCGGCGGAGATTGAGCATTTTCTCATGACGAACCCGGGCCTTCCGTCACGTTTTCCGATCCAGATTGATTTTCCGGATTATTCGATTGACCAATTAATTCAAATTGCTGAGCTAATGGCCAAAGACCGTGATTATGCACTGCTGCCGCAGACTGTATTCAAGATGCGCCAGCATCTGATGCAGGAGAAGCATATGTCTATATTCTCATTCAGCAACGCACGATATGTTCGGAACATGATTGAAAAATCGATTCGCCATCAAGCCGTGAGGCTGTTATCGCAATATGCGAACAGCTCGCCGGGCAAGCAAGAGCTGATGGCCATCCGGCCTGAGGATGTGAAGCTGGAAGGGCAGTCTAGCGGCGGAAGGCGTGAAGTTGGTTATACTTAAGCTGTAGATTGGTTTGGAAGGAGTGCACCGACAAACGATGCGCAACGTTACCCACGAGGTAGAATACGGCTTAGCTGAACGTGCAGTCCTAGTCAGTTTAGTAACGCCTGAAAATAAACGAAGCGGCATGAATCCCGAGCATTCACTCGATGAGCTCGTCAACCTGGCCGAGACGGCTGGCGTGGAAGTGTTGGCGACTTTGACACAGAACAAGGAATCAAAAGATACGAGATGGTTTATTGGCAAAGGCAAGGTCGAGGAGCTTCGTGCTATTGCTGAAGAAATGGGCGCGACTACGGCGATATTCGACCAAGAGCTGTCAGGTGCTCAGGTTCGAAATCTCGAGGAATCACTGGATCTCAAAATTATTGACCGTACGCAGCTTATACTCGATATTTTTGCGCAGCGTGCCAAGACGCGTGAAGGCATTATTCAGGTAGAATTGGCGCAACTGAGCTACTTGCTTCCTCGGCTATCCGGCCATGGCAAAAATTTATCGCGATTAGGCGGTGGCATCGGAACGCGCGGACCCGGCGAGTCTAAGCTTGAGACCGATCGCCGGCATATTCGGGATCGCATCTCTGATCTGAAAGGTGTGCTGGAAGAGGTGGTGCGCCACCGCAAGCTTCACCGTGAACGCCGCAAGAAAGCGGGAGCCGTACAGGTTGCGTTGGTTGGCTATACGAATGCTGGCAAGTCTACCTTGCTCCGTGAGATGACGGATGCCGATGTATATGTCGAAAACCAATTATTCGCAACGCTGGACCCAACTTCCCGATTGCTGGAGCTGCCGAGCGGCAAGGAAATCATTCTGACCGACACAGTAGGGTTTATCCAAAATCTGCCGCATGATCTGGTTGCTGCGTTTCGTGCGACGCTAGAAGAAGTATGCGAAGCAGATTTGGTCCTCCATGTCGTGGACAGCTCGTCGCCTACAAGAGCGGACCAAATGCGGGTAGTGGATGAGGTGCTAGGCCAACTCGGCGCGTCAGGGAAGCCGACTTTAACTATTTATAACAAGAAGGACATGTGCCCGCCACAAGAGCGTATGCTGTTGCCAGACGGGGGCGAGTCGATGGTCATTAGCGCTTACGAGCTTCTCGATCTTGATCGGCTGCGCCAGTCGATACAAGACCATTTGACAGGAGATACGCGAACCTTTGGCGTGCCTGCAGATCGCGGTGATTTGGTTGCGCTTATTTACCGAACAGGAGAAGTACGGTCTCAAGAAGTTGACGGCGAGCAGCTATTGCTGACTGTTGAACTGAATAGGGCAGATTACGAAAAGCATCTAAAGACACTTGAACCATACATGATGGTTACGGAATAAGGGAGAGTCGAAATTGCCATGCATCAAGATGATAACGTGTGGACACACTTGGAGAGTTGGGCGGAGGCGGCCGAACGGCGCGTTTCCGCTTCTTTTGCGCTGCTAGACAAGACGGCGGAGCGCAACCAATGGAAAGTGATTCAAGCTTTTCAGAAGCATAAGGTTAGTGATTTTCACTTTAATGGCTCAACGGGATACGGGTATAATGATCGCGGCCGAGAAGTGCTGGATCTCGTTTATGCAGACGTATTTGGAGCAGAGGCGGCGCTCGTGCGCCCACATTTTGTCTCTGGCACGCATACGATCGGAACAGCGTTATTTGGCGTGCTTCGTCCAGGGGATGAGCTATTGTACGTAACAGGCAAGCCGTACGATACGTTACATAAAGTTATCGGCAAGCCGGGCGACGGGACAGGGTCACTGCAAGACTGGGGGATTGGGTATGGCGAAGTTGAGCTGCTCCCAGATGGTTCGGTAGATTGGGATTCTGTCGCACAGCGTATGACCGAACGGACCAAAGTGGTCGGCATTCAACGTTCGCGTGGTTACGATTGGCGTTCCTCCTTTACTGTTGCGCAGATTGAAGAGATGGTCCAGCGTTTGAAAGCGATCAAGCCTGATGTTATTGTGTTTGTCGACAACTGCTATGGCGAGTTTACCGAGTTAGCAGAGCCAACGGAGGTTGGTGTTGATTTAATGGCAGGCTCGCTCATCAAAAACCCAGGCGGGGGAATAGCTGCAACCGGCGGATACATTGCTGGCAAAGCTTCACTCGTAGAGTCTGCTGCATTTCGCTTGACGGCTCCTGGCATTGGCGGAGAAGTTGGTGCGACATTAGGGACATTGCGCGGCATGTATCAAGGGCTTTATTTGGCACCCCATACGGTAGGACAAGCATTGCGCGGGTCTGTACTGGCTGCTGCGCTATTCGAAATGCTCGGATTCGAAACGAAGCCGGCATGGAATGAGCCTCGTACCGACCTTATCCAAGCGATTCGGTTCGGCAGTGCAGAACACCTTATTGCCTTCGTGCAGGGCATCCAGAAATCGTCGGCAGTCGATGCCCACGTTGTACCTGAACCATGGGACATGCCGGGATATGAGCATCCCGTAATTATGGCAGCTGGCACGTTCATTCAAGGGGGAAGCCTAGAGCTTTCGGCTGATGCCCCAATAAGGGAGCCATACATCGCTTATATGCAAGGTGGCCTGACCTATGCTCATGTGAAATATGGTATACTCACAGCGTTAAGCCAGATGGCGGAACGCGGAATATTGCGCATTAAACCTTCCACAACTTGACGTGTCATGTTAGCAACGTTACAATAAAAACATAACACGGCTACTGGAAGGTTGATGCGAAAATGGGTGACGAAATACGGAGAAATATGGCGCTGTTCCCGATTGGGATCGTCATGAAGCTCACGGACTTGACCGCACGTCAAATTCGCTACTATGAGCAGCATGAGTTGATCGTGCCTGCCCGCACCGCGGGGAATCAACGTTTGTTCTCCTTTAATGATGTTGAACGTCTGCTGGAGATCAAGTCGTTAATCGAGAAGGGCGTCAACATTGCCGGAATCAAGCAAGTCATGAACCCACTGAACATGGAATCTGAAGAAGCGACGGTCATGAGTGAACAATCAGAAGTTAAACGGCGCGAATTGTCGGATGCCCAGCTTCATCGTTTGCTGAAGCAACAGCTGCTGGAGAAACGTCCTGGCAAAGCTTCTATGATTCAAGGCCAGCTATCCCGATTCTATAACAAGCATTAAAAGCGCTCTCATTATTGGGAATAGCCTGCAACAATTGCGCACCACTGACTTACCTATAACCATTATTATTCGTTGAAGGAGATGATCTCGTGAGCTACACAAAAGAGGACATCCTGCGTATTACGAAAGAAGAGAACGTCAGATTTATCCGTTTGCAGTTCACTGATCTGCTCGGCACGATTAAGAACGTCGAAATTCCGGTTAGCCAGCTGGAGAAGGCACTCGATAACAAAATGATGTTTGACGGATCGTCGATTGAAGGTTACGTCCGGATTGAAGAATCAGACATGTATCTGTACCCGGATCTTGATACGTGGGTTGTATTCCCTTGGGTAACGGAAGATCGCGTTGCACGCTTGATTTGCGACATTTATATGCCTGATGGCACGCCGTTTGCTGGTGACCCGCGCGGCATTTTGAAACGTGCCCTGCAAGAAGCTGAAGAAATGGGCTATACCGCAATGAACGTTGGTCCAGAGCCTGAGTTCTTCCTGTTTAAGACAGACGAGAAGGGTAATCCAACGACTGAGTTGAACGACCAAGGCGGATATTTTGACCTCGCACCAATGGATCTTGGCGAAAACTGCCGTCGTGAAATCGTTTTGACGCTCGAGGAAATGGGCTTCGAGATCGAAGCATCCCATCATGAGGTTGCTCCAGGCCAGCATGAGATCGACTTCAAATATGCCGATGCGATCAAAGCAGCTGACCAAATCCAAACGTTTAAGCTCGTCGTTAAGACGGTTGCCAGACAACATGGCCTGCATGCTTCCTTCATGCCTAAGCCGTTGTTCGGCGTAAACGGTTCAGGCATGCACTGTCACCAATCGTTGTTCCAAGGCGATGTGAATGCTTTCTATGACGAGAGCGATAAACTCGGCCTGAGCCAAACGGCTCGTTATTATATGGCAGGCATTCTGCGCCATGCACGCGCGTTTGCTGCAATCACGAACCCTACGGTCAATTCGTACAAGCGTCTTGTTCCGGGTTATGAAGCACCATGCTATGTTGCATGGTCGGCGAGCAATCGCAGCCCGATGATTCGTATTCCAGCTTCCCGTGGCCTAAGCACGCGCATTGAAGCTCGGAATCCAGATCCGGCAGCGAATCCATACCTTGCACTTGCTGTAATGTTGAAGGCAGGTTTGGATGGCATTAAAAACAAAATGACGCTGCCTGCACCGGTTGACCGTAACATCTACATCATGAGCGAAGAAGAGCGCGTCGAAGAAGGCATTCCTAGCTTGCCAGTAGACCTCGCAGAAGCGCTGCAAGAAATGCTGCGCAGTGACGTGGTATGCGATGCGCTCGGCGAACATGCTTTGGCTCACTTCTACGAGTTAAAAGAAATTGAGTGGGATATGTATCGCACGCAAGTCCACCAATGGGAACGCGATCAGTACTTGACGCTGTACTAAAGGTTTCATGAGATAAGAGGGAGTCCCACGAGCGTAAACTTGGGGGACTCCTTTTTTCCGTTTGAAGAACAAAATAGTAACCATTTACCGGGAGACTAACGGACTAAAGCCGCCTTTGCAATAAAACAACCCCAGCTAGGCATGGTGCCAGGCTGGGGTTGTATGTCGTTCAGGTAAGGATAAGGCGAGCGAATTAGTGAATATCGCGGAATAATCCGATTACTTTACCTAGAATGGTTACATTCTTAAGAAGAATTGGTTCCATCGTTGGGTTCTGAGGCTGGAGGCGAACATGATCCTTTTCTTTATAGAAGGTTTTCACTGTTGCTTCATCTTCCTCGGTCATTGCTACAACGATGTCTCCATTCGATGCTGTTGGCTGCTGGCGGACGATAACGTAGTCGCCATCGTGAATCCCAGCTTCAATCATACTTTCGCCCATAACGCTTAGGATGAATACGTCATGATCGCCAACCATGTGGGATGGAAGTGGGAAGAAGTCTTCAATATTCTCAGTAGCTGTGATCGGCACGCCTGCCGTTACTTTGCCGACGATCGGTACTTTAGCGAATGACATAGCGAATGAGGAATCAAGATCCGCATCGCCGTCTAAAATTTCAATTGCTCTAGGCTTCGTAGGATCCCGGCGAATAAAGCCTTTCTTCTCCAGTCTGTCTAAGTGGCCATGTACGGTAGAGCTGGAGGCAAGTCCGACCGCTTCGCCGATCTCACGAACGGAAGGCGGATATCCTTTATCCCGAACTTCGTTCTTGATAAATTCAAGAATCGCCTGCTGGCGGTTGGAAAGCTTCGACACCATCATCACTCCAAAGGTAAGATTATAGCAAATTATAACACAGAACCGGAGTTCGTACAAACATAAGTTCGAGGGCACACTCGTTCGCAAAATGATGAGAACAAATGTTCCGAAATCAGCTTGACCCAAACAAATGTTCGTGGTATATTATGGTCATCAAGAACAAGAACAAATGTTTGGGGTGCTGATAAATGTACATTAGTAGCGGAATTTCTTCAACTTCTTATAATAGAACGAGTCGGGTGGCGCTGAAGCAAACTCGTAACGAACGGCGGAACACTTGGGTTATTTTCATGAAATGGGGGTTTGCACTAGCGTTCGCTATTATTTTGTTCTGCGGTGCGCTTCTTGTTATTACGGAGGCATCAAGCGAGCAGCCGGCTTCACCAATGGAAGGTGAGACCATCGTGTACGTCGCGCCGGGCGACACATTATGGGAGATCGCATCTACAGCCATTGGGCATCATGGTGATATTCGTGAAATGGTGCATGAGATTAAAGTGAGGAATGGGCTGGATTCTGAGTTGCTGCAATCAGGGCAAATGCTAATCATCCCGAATTGACAGCAGGTTCATCATAGGAGAAGCAAGTAAAGGCCGGTCCGGATGGGATTGGCTTCTTTCTCGTTGCCTCGTCCTTGACAACCTATTGATGATAATGTCAAAGTAGTAAGGGATATCGCATCATGTATATATAGAGAGGAGATTACGGAGATGGAAGAGCTAATTGCGAGGATTAATGAATTGTCCCGTAAACATAAATCGGTAGGTTTGACAGAAGCCGAGACAGAGGAGCGAGCAGAGCTTCGCCGCAAATATTTGGAGATTTTCAAAGGGAATTTCCGAAACCAATTGGATAACATCGTAATTGAAGGCAACGAGAAGGACGAAGGCGACAAACCTCCAATTAAACATTAATCCGATCAGAATGTTATGCTTAACGGGATTGGCTAAATAAGGTATGATGATGAGAGATCATGGATACGTTGAGGAGGGGATTTATGCAATATCGTTTACTCGGACGAAGCGGCCTTGCCGTATCTGAGCTATGCCTGGGCACGATGACATTCGGAAACACGACGGATGAACAGCAATCCAATCGAATGATCGATCAGTTTCTGGATGCTGGCGGCAATTTTCTGGATACAGCTGACGTGTATGTGAGCGGCCGTTCGGAGGAAATCGTCGGCAAGGCGATTAGCTCGAAGCGGTCCGATGTTATTCTGGCTACGAAAGTGCGATTCCCTACTGCTTCCCATGTGAATGGGGCGGGCTTATCCCGTAAGCATATACTCGATGGAGTTGAAGCAAGCCTGAAGCGCCTAGGCACGGATTATATTGACTTATACCAAGTACATACTTGGGATCAGGCAACGCCTATCGAAGAAACATTGCGTGCGCTAGATGATCTCGTTACTGCCGGCAAAGTCCGTTATATTGGATGCTCTAATTTCTTTGCTTGGCATTTAATGAAGTCGCTTGCGGTTAGTGAAGCGCAGCGGTTTGTGCGATTTGTCGCGATTCAACAGCAATACAGCTTAGTTAGCCGTGAGATGGACCGTGAATTGCTGGAACTATGCATTGAAGAAAATGTTGGTGTTATTCCATGGGCGCCAATCGGCGGGGGCTTCTTGACCGATCGATATGGTTATGAACTCCCTACGGAAGGCCGGTTGGCTAATCCTAATGGGGGAGAAAGCTCATGGGCTGTACGCGGAACAGAACGCAACTTGTCCATTCGCGATGCTGTAAGGCAGACAGCGAAAGAGCTGGAGCGCACGACAGCTCAAGTGGCATTGCGTTGGCTAATTCAACGGCAAGGCATCATCTCGCCGATTTTTGGCGCGCGAACGCTAGAGCAATTCGAAGATAACATGGGAGCGATCGGCTGGGAGCTATCAGCAGAATCGTGGAATAAGCTTGATGAAGCTAGCGCGTTGCCTGCTGAATATCCGAATCGTTTTATTCAGAAGTTCAGCCGAGGGCTGAAGTAAGCGATTGGAAGCGGCGCTCTAAACGCAATGCAATATAGGTTTAACGCATTTGAAGGAGGGCATTATTCGTGTCACGTTCGTGGGAACGCAAAGTTCGCAACAATATGAACCAATTAAACAAACAACGCAAAAAACAAGGCATTCAAGCGGTTGTGCCCAATGCGGAGCGTTCTGATATTTACAAAGGCAGAAGCTTCATTGGACCGATTCTGCTTCTTTTCATTGTGATGGCATATGCGTTGTTAGATAGCAATCCCAAAGCCTCACAAAGCAATTTGTATTGGATAACAATTGGCTGTTATATTTTGCTGGCTGTTATTATGCTCCTTCGCCGCCCTTACCTAAAGATCGGGCAAGACTACGTCCAGACGCGTAAATTTTCGGGTGACAGGCGCCTGAAGGCTGAGGAAATGAAAGCCATTAACGTCCAAGATGGATATATTGTCATTTCGCGCCATCGTGGCGGAAATTGGGTGTTTGCACGCATCACGAATTTGTATCCGACTGCCGCTATGGCGGAGCGGCTCAAAACTTTCGCGCAGCAAAATCAGGTGCCGTACAACGTAAAGTAAACGTCACAGTGCCTTTTTTGATAGATAAAGCCGAAAAACTCATTAAAGAATCAGGGAGAGACAGTGGATTATGACGAAGAAAGCCGTACTATTTGATTTGGATGATACGTTATTGTGGGATGACCGAAGCGTACAAGAAGCGTTCGACGCAACTTGCCGGTATGCTGCAGAAGCGACTGGAGTAGAAGCAGCCGCACTTGAAGAGGCGGTTCGCCATGAAGCTCGAGAACTGTATGCGACCTACGAGACGTTTGAATTCACCAAAATGATCGGCATTAACCCATTTGAAGGGCTATGGGGCAACTTCACGGGCGGCGAGCTGGAATCGTTCCGCAAGCTGCAAGCGATTGTGCCAAGCTACCGGACGGAAGCATGGACACGCGGCCTTCGTGCACTTGGTGTCGAGGATGCAGCGCTTGGTGAAAAGCTTGGCGAAATGTTCCCGGCAGAGCGCCGTTCGCGTTCGCATGTATATGAAGAAACGTTCCGCCTGCTTGACCGGCTGAAGGGCAAATACAAGCTGCTGTTGCTTACAAACGGTTCCCCTGACTTGCAGCAAGAGAAGCTGGACGGCGTGCCTGACTTGGTTCCTTATTTTGACCATATTATCATCTCTGGCGCATTTGGCGAAGGCAAGCCAGCAGCATCGATTTTCCGCCATGCCTTGGACAAGCTTGAGATTGAGCCTGAAGATGGCGTGATGGTTGGCGACAAGCTGACGACAGACATTCTCGGCGCAAACACCGTAGGCATGACATCTGTATGGATCAATCGCCATGGTGTAAAACGGACGGACGAAATTGTGCCCACGCATGAGATTTCGCATTTAGAGCAACTGTTGCCGATTATCGAGTAAAGTCGAGCGGGAACAGCAGTGCCATTTGAACAAAAGAAGAAGCCCGCAACGATCGTTGCAGGCTTCTTCTTTTGTATTTATGCTTTTTGGAAAGTTGGATCGGCATAAGGGTATGCAATCCAGCCGTCTTTCTCGATGAAAAGGCGAATCGCAACGATTTGGCGATTGTCCATCAGGGTGAAGAAGTGGGCAACGTTCTCAGGTACAGAGATAATGTCGCCTGGCTCGAGCTCGACATCGAAGTAGCCTACGTCGTCGGAGCCTTTAATGATAAAGATGCCGCGTCCGCCAACGATTGCTCGGATTTCATCTTCGGTATGCGTGTGAACGTCTTCGAATTTTTTCAGAAGCTCATCAAGGTTTGGCGTTGCATCAGAGAGGGTGATGACATCCCACGTCTGATAGCCGCGGCGAGCGGCCAGATCGCGAATTTCAGCGTCATACGTCGACAGGATTTCAGCTTTCTCATCGTCTGTTAGCGTGAATTTCTCTTTCAGCTGAGCAGGAAGCTTCGCCATGTCCCATTTCTCGTAGATAACGTTCTGGTTGTTAAGGAACTCGCTTACGTTAGCGTCGCCTTGGATGCGCTCGTTCGTATTGCGAATGCGTATTTCTGCCATTTGCCATTCCCTCTTTTCCAATAGGAATTAAATTTCAGTGCGTAATATCCTATATTATAAAACAAAAAAAAGTGCCTGTCGACCAATTGACCTTTTCACATTAGAACCTTTCTGGTAGACTAAATGTTAATGATTTTTGTCGAAAGTGGTGTGGAGAAACGCATGACGAAACCTAGCTTAAAGCAGTTGATGCAGGAACGCATTCTTATTATGGACGGCGCGATGGGCACGATGATTCAGCAAGCGGATTTGACGGCTGACGATTTTGGCGGTGACGATCTCGACGGCTGTAATGAAATCCTTGTGCTTACGCGGCCTGACGTCATTCAATCCATACATGAACAATACCTTGAAGCCGGAGCCGACATTCTCGAAACGAACACGTTCGGTTCAACGAGCGTGGTTTTGCAGGAATATGATATTCCCGAGAAAGCGCGTGAGCTGAATCTAGTGGCAGCGAAGCTGGCGGTTGATGCGGCGAATAAATATTCGACGCCTGAGCGGCCTCGTTACGTAGCAGGCGCGATGGGACCGACAACGAAAACGCTGTCCGTTACAGGCGGCGTCACATTTGATGAGCTGGTTGATAGCTACTACGAGCAAGCTGTTGCGCTTATTGAAGGAAAAGTAGATGCGCTCTTGTTGGAGACGAGCCAAGATACGCTGAACGTAAAAGCGGGCAGCATCGGAATTAAACGCGCTTTCGAAACGACAGGCATTGAGCTTCCGATTATGATCTCTGGCACAATTGAACCGATGGGTACAACTCTCGCGGGACAGACAATTGAATCGTTCTATCTCTCGCTTGAGCATTTGAAGCCGGTATCGATGGGGTTGAACTGTGCAACTGGGCCGGAGTTCATGCGTGACCATATTCGTACGTTGAGTGAAATTGCATCATCTGCAATTAGTTGTTATCCGAACGCGGGCCTCCCTGATGAGAACGGGCAATACCATGAAACGCCGGAATCGCTTGCTGCCAAGATGGCGGGATTTGCCGAGAGCGGCTGGTTAAATATCGCCGGCGGATGCTGCGGTACAACGCCTGCACATATTCGCGCGATGGCGGATGTGATGGCGCGTTATGAGCCACGCCGCAAACTGGGCGAGCATTTGCCAGCGGTAACTGGCATTGATACCGTTTATATCGAAGACGCGAACCGGCCAATTATGGTCGGCGAACGGACAAACATCTCAGGCTCATTAAAGTTCAAACGATTGATTAAGGAAGGCTCATTCGATGAAGCTTCCGAAATCGCGCGGTCACAAGTAAAGAACGGCGCGCAAGTCATCGATATTAACTTGCAGGACACGGATGTGGACGAAGAGTACGCGGTCCATCAATTTATTCCACAAGTTGTGAAGAAAATTAAAGCGCCACTTATGCTTGATTCAACCTACGACCATATCATTGAGTTGGGGCTGAAATATTCGCAAGGCAAAGCGATCATAAACTCGATTAACCTCGAAGATGGGGAGTCGAAGTTTGAGAAGATCTTACCGCTCATCCATCAATATGGCGCTTCTGTTGTTTGTATTCTCATCGACGAGCGCGGCCAGGCGGTTTCGCGTGAAGCGAAGGTTGAAGTTGCGGACCGAGCGTATGATTTGCTCGTGAACAAATATGGTATGACGCCAGATGACATTATTTTTGACCCGAATATGTTCCCTGTCGGTTCCGGTGACCCGCAATACATCGGTTCTGCTGTCGAGACCATTGAAGGCATTCGCCTTATTAAACAAAAATACCCGCGCGTCAAAACGATTCTCGGCCTCAGTAACATCTCGTTCGGTTTGCCGCCAGCCGGCCGCGAGGTGCTGAACTCCGTTTATTTGTACGAATGTACGAAAGCGGGTCTTGATTATGCCATCGTAAACTCGGAAAAGCTGGAACGGTATGCATCGATTCCGGCAGAAGAGCGCAAGCTGGCAGAAGACCTTATTTTCCATACGAGCGATGAGACATTAGCTTTGTTCGTCGCAGCTTTCCGTGAGAAGAAGGTTGAGAAGAAGGAGAAAACGTCCAATCTGACGTTGGAGGAGCGCCTTGCTTCCTACATTGTCGAAGGGACAAAGGAAGGGCTTATTCCAGACCTCGATGAGGCGCTCAAAACTTATGCACCGCTCGCAATTATTAACGGTCCGTTAATGGCGGGAATGGAAGAGGTCGGCCGGCTGTTTAATGGCAATGAGTTGATCGTAGCGGAAGTGCTCCAGAGCGCAGAGGTTATGAAAGCTTCCGTCGCGCATCTTGAGCAGTTTATGGAGGTAGAAGAGTCGTCAGTTAAAGGGAAAATTATCCTTGCAACTGTTAAAGGCGACGTGCATGATATCGGCAAAAACTTGGTCGAGATCATCTTGTCGAATAACGGCTACAAAATTATTAATCTCGGCATCAAAGTACCGCCAGAGCAACTGATCGAAGCGTATCGTAAAGAAAAAGCCGATGCCATCGGATTGTCGGGCTTGCTCGTTAAATCAGCCCAGCAAATGGTCATTACAGCGCAAGATTTGCGCAGCGCAGGCATTGATGCGCCGATTCTCGTCGGTGGTGCTGCACTTACGCGCAAGTTCACAAAGACGCGGATTTCGCCAGAGTATGATGGGCTTGTCCTGTACGCGAAGGATGCGATGGACGGGCTCGACATAGCGAATAAGCTTGTGACGCCTGATCATCGTGAGCGACTAGAGCAGGAGCATGAGGAGCTGCGGGCATCTGGCTTCGGCATTACCGAAACGGTTAAGCCGATGCCAGAGTTATCGCGCGCAGTTCGTTCGAATGTGGCGACTGATGTGCCTGTCCAAATCCCGCCGGATTTGGAGCGTCACGTTATGCGTAACATTCCAATCCCGCATGTGGTGCCATATGTGAATATGCAAACGCTGATTGGCCACCATCTCGGGCTTCGCGGCAATTTCGATAAGTTGATAGCAGATGGCGATGCGAAAGCGGAGCAGTTGAAGGAAACAGTCGACGGCATTTTCCGTGATGCAACGGTTAATGGTTCGATCAAAGCGCACGGCATGTACCGGTTCTTCCCGGCACAATCGGAAGGAAACGACATTCTCGTCTATGATCCAGCCGACCATACGAAGGTGCTGAAACGGTTCTCGTTCCCTCGCCAGCATGTTGAGCCTTACCTCTGCTTGGCTGACTTCCTGCGTTCGGTAGAGAGCGGTGAAATGGACTATGTTGGTTTCCTCGTCGTAACGGCGGGCCACGGGATTCGGGAACGGGCGGAAACGTATAAGGATAACGGCGATTACTTGTTATCGCATGCGATTCAAGCGACGGCGATTGAGTTGGCTGAAGGGCTCGCGGAGCGTGTCCATCACATCATGCGCGACATTTGGGGCATTCAGGATCCTGTTGACATGACAATGGCACAGCGCCATGGCGCTCGTTATAGAGGCATTCGCGTATCGTTCGGATACCCTGCATGCCCGAATTTAGAGGATCAGGGGCCATTGTTCGAGCTGATGAAGCCAGAGGACATTGGCGTCGAGCTGACAGAAGAATTCATGATGGAGCCAGAAGCGTCTGTATCTGCAATGGTGTTCTCGCATCCAGAAGCTCGTTACTTCAACGTCGATAAAGCTTAATAGCCGTTAATCCCATATGACAGATAACCTCCGGTATGCCGCCCATTCGAGCGGCTTGACCGGAGGTTTTTTCCCAAGGAAAGGATGGTGTCGAAGTGGAGCTTACTTTTCTAGGCACTGGCGCTGGCAGGCCAAGCCGATTGCGGAACGTTACATCAGCCGCGTTAAAGCTGCCTGCGCCTTCGCAGTCGGTCTGGTTATTCGACGCCGGTGAAGGCACGCAGCATCGGCTGCTTGATACGCCGATTAAACTGAACCGCATTGACCGCATTTTTATAACCCATCTGCATGGTGACCATACGTTCGGCTTGCCTGGGCTGCTAAGTACGCGAGCTTATGATGGCGGCGTTGGGCCGGTTACGATCTACGGGCCAACTGGCGTGCAGCAGATGGTCGAGTGCTTGTTCGAGCTGAGTGGAACGCATATCGGTTATGACATACAGTATGTGGAAGCGTTCGATGGCGTAATTTTCGATGACGGGCAATACCGGGTCGAAGCTGCGGCCTTGGAGCACCGGATTCCTTGTTTTGGGTATAGGGTAGTAGAATCGCCTCGTCCTGGGCGGTTGGACGCTGACAAGCTGAAGCAAGCAGGCGTTCCTTCGGGACCGTTATATGGCAAGCTTAAGGCAGGCGAAGATGTCACCTTGCCTGACGGCAGGGTGATCAAATCATCTGATGTAACGGGGGCTTGCATCCCCGGGCGAATCGTTACGATTTTAGGCGATACGAAGCCATGCAGCAATGCCGTTCGGCTTGCCGACAATGCCGACCTGCTCGTACACGAAGCAACCTTCGAAGCTGGCTTGGAAGAAAAAGCAGCGTTGTACGGCCATTCGACGACGGTGCAAGCTGCTGAGGCAGCTAAGCAAGCAGGTGCGCACAAGCTTGTTATGACCCATTTTAGCTCGCGTTACGAGTTAGAAGATGCGGTGCAGCTTACGAATGAAGCGAGAGAAGTATTTCTGAACACCGAAGCGGCATTTGACGGAGCTGTGTTCGACATTCCATGCCAATGCTAGAACGGAAGGTTAGCCAGTAACGGCCCTTACAATAACATAACGATTCCCAAACAATCCGATAATGGACTTCAGGTAGGATATTGCCAACAAAGCTGTGGTTGCAATCCTAAGCTGAAGAGGTGAGCGCGTTATGGATACGGGAAGCCATTTGCTATTCGGATTTACGCTTGCGGGGGCAGCTTTGCTCGTGCCAGAGGTTGCAGGAGACGCTTCGCTTATACATGCGATGGTAGCGGCGTCGATGATCGGAAGCCATGCGCCTGATTTCGATGCAGTCGTTAGGCTGAAAGGGGAAGCGGCTTACCTGCGTAACCATCGTGGGATTACGCACTCCTTGCCTGCGCCGTTCGTATGGAGCTTGATGATCGGCTTGCCTTGTGCGGGCTGGTTTGGGGTGATGGAGCATGCGCTGTTAGTCATCATGTGGTCGCTGCTTGCGGTTGTTTTTCATATCACGCTCGATTTGTTTAACGGCTATGGCGTACAATGCTTGCGGCCATTTTCGAGCCGGTGGCTGCATCTGGACGCATTATGCTTGTTTGATCCTTACCTGTTCGCCGCACATTTAGTTGGGGCTTTGTTATGGATTAGCGGGCTGCTGCCGCAGCCGGGGCTTATGTTTTCGATTCTATATGCGGCAACGTGCGCCTATATCGGATGGCGATGGTTCGAGCACCGGCGCAGGCTAAAACAGGTTGAGGCCGTGATGGGTGCAGGACTGCGCGTGACGCTTCTGCCAAGCATGAGAGGCGCTACATGGCAATTCGTGGCGGAAGGCGCAGATGAGTACCGGACCGGCAATGTCAGCAATAAAGGCGTGCAGGTAGAAGCAACGATTCACAAGTCTCTTTCTGGCCAATTGCCTGACGCGGCGCTTGCAACGATGGCAACGGACGGCGTTCGGGCATTTTTGAATTTTGCTGAAAATGTTCATGTCAATGTGCAAGAGCGGCTCGACGGGTATGAGGTAACGTGGAGCGATGTGCGGTTTTGGCATAATCATAAAATGCCTTTCCATGCAGCGGTAACGCTCGATCGGCAAATGAATGTTCGCGATTGCAGGCTCGGTTGGGACAAAAAAACATGGGAACCGCCGCATGTGTAACGAATAACTCACACGACTTAGAAGCAGCCCGCCACAGCGATTAACGCCCGCTTGGCGGGCTTTTGGTACACGGCTCTTGTCCATCGTTACCATTGCCAGCCGAACATGCATTCTGTACAATGGAGGGATAGAAAAACGCGAACGGAAAAGCGGAGGGGACAACATGAACCGATGGACGGGCAGGGCATCTGATTTGGACGAATGGCTGGAAGAGCTAAAGCAAGAGCCGGAATTAATGGACAACGTAACCCATTGGCATACGATTCCGCCTCGATCGGCAAGGACGGCGCCTCTTCCAGAGGATTTAGCGCCGCAATTGGCGGATGCGCTTCGTGCGAGAGGCGTAGATGAGCTGTATGTACATCAATCATTAGCTTACCGTGCGGTAAGAGAGGGCAATCATGTGGTTGCCGTGACGCCGACGGCGTCGGGCAAGACGATGTGCTACAATTTGCCAGTGCTGCAATCGCTATTAGAAAACGATGATGGCAGGGCGCTGTATATGTTTCCGACCAAGGCGTTAGCGCAGGACCAAGTGGCAGAGCTGCAGAAGCTGGCCGATATAATGGGAGCGCCGATTAAGACACATACATACGATGGCGATACGCCGCCTACTGTAAGGCAAGCGATCAGAAATGCAGGGCATATTGTCGTGACGAACCCGGATATGCTGCACTCGGCCATTTTGCCGCATCATACGAAGTGGGTAAAGCTATTCGAGAACATCCGATATATCGTCATTGACGAGCTGCATGCCTATCGCGGCGTATTTGGCAGCCATGTCGCGAATGTCATTCGGCGTTTGAAGCGGATTTGCAAGTTTTATGGATCTTCGCCTCAATTTATTTGTGCGTCTGCAACGATTGACAATCCGCAGGAGCATGCGGAGCGGCTCATTGGCGAATCCGTTGCGCTTGTCAATGATAACGGAGCGCCAATGGGTGAGAAGCATTTTGTATTCTACAATCCGCCCGTGGTTAATGAACAGCTAGGCATTCGCCGCAGCAGTGTGCTTGAGACGAGGAAACTGGCTGGCATGCTACTGAAGCAAGGGGTGCAGACGATCGTGTTCGCGCGGAGCCGAGTGCGAGTGGAGCTGCTTTTAACTTATTTGCAAGAGCTGGTGAAGGATAAAATTGGGGACCGAACGATTCGCGGCTATCGCGGCGGATATTTGCCTAAGCTTCGGCGTGAGATCGAGAAGGGGCTCCGTAATGGGGAAATTCGCGGCGTTGTCAGCACGAATGCGCTGGAGCTCGGCATTGACATTGGGCAATTGCAGGCATGCGTGCTTAACGGCTACCCCGGAACGGTCGCAAGCACATGGCAGCAGTCGGGCCGTGCAGGCAGGCGGCAGACTAGCTCAGTGACATTTATGGTTGCTAGCAGCAATCCGTTAGACCAATATATTATTCAAAATCCAAGCTTCTTCTTCAACCGTCCGCCAGAACGGGCACTTATTCATCCTGATAACCTGTTAATTCTGATCGACCATGTCAAATGTGCGGCGTACGAGCTTCCTTTCCAAACAGGCGAGCAATTTGGTTCGGAAACGCTAGAAGATATGCTGGAGTTTCTGGTGGAAGAGAAGGTGCTGCATCGCTCGGGGAGCCGATGGTATTGGATGGAGCAGTCATTCCCGGCCCATGGGATTTCGCTCCGGTCTGCTGCGCAAGAAAACTTCATTATTATCGACCTGTCCGAAGGCAGCCGTGTATTAGGTGAGGTTGACCGCTTCAGCGCGCCTACGCTTATACATGAGGAAGCGATCTATATTCACGAAGGCGTGCAGTATCAAGTAGAGAAGCTGGATTATGCGGAGAAGAAGGCATATGTGCGGGAAGTGGACGTTGATTATTACACCGATGCCAATCTAGCGGTCGAGCTTAAGGTGCTTCATGCTGATAAGGAACGTGTGAGCGGAGATATCGTTCGGACGTATGGGGAAGTCACGGTTAATGCGAAGGCGACGATTTTCAAAAAAATTCGGTTGCGTACACACGAAAACATAGGCTCAGGGCCTATCCATTTGCCAGAGGAAGAGCTTCACACTAGCGGCTATTGGTTCGCTTTCAGCGAGGAAGCGGCAGCGGGCAAAGGGACAAATGAGATGCAATGTGCGCTGCTGGGCATCGCCAATGTGCTCGTGCATATTGCGCCAATCTATCTCATGTGCGACCCGCTTGACATTCGTGTCGTGCCGCAGGTGAAGGCGGTGCATACGCAGCGCCCGACCATTTATTTTTATGACCGGTATCCGGGCGGCATTGGCTTAAGTGAACGGTTGTATGAGGTGCATGACGAATTGCTGGCAAAGGCGAAGCGGCTCATCCAGCAGTGTACATGCTTAAGTGGGTGCCCGGCATGCGTAGGGCCAATCGAGGAAGTAGGGCTGCTTGGCAAAACGCAGGCGCTAAAGCTGCTGGAAGAAGCGGGGGCGAATCAATGAGTGCGTTTCGCGATCGCTTTAATCGGCTACGGGGCAATACAGAGGCGGAGGCGGGAGCGGGAGCTGCCGAGGCGGTAACGGCTCCGTCTCAGCCAGAACAAACGAACACGTTGGCGGAAGCTTATGAGGAAGCAACGTCAATGTTAGAAGAAGCCCATTCTACGGCAGATGTTTTGGAGCTTCCAGAATGGGCGCCTTACGGCGTGCGGCTCGTTCGCCATGAGGCTGGCGAGTTTCTGCTGAAGGAAACGCGATTTCCGATGGCGTATCAGCACGGGATTCATGCATTTGCGGAATGGCCGGCTGCTGCACCGTCTTTAGCTGCATTTCATGGGGATGAGCTTGTCATTGGGCCAGACCCGAGGAGCGGAAACGAGATGCAGGATCATCCGCCTGTGCCGCAAGACGTGCTGTTTCTCGATTTGGAGACGACAGGCCTTGGTGTTGGTGCGGGCAATGTCCCGTTTATGTTAGGCATTGCCTACTACGAGGGGAATGAATATGTCGTTCGCCAATCGCTTATTCGGCATCCGGCGGAGGAGCGGGCGATGCTGGCGGATTTGAAAGACCGTTTGGCGCAATTTCGTTATTTAGTAACCTATAACGGGCGTACCTTCGACTGGCCGCTCGTGCAAAGCCGCTTCATCATGAACGGGTTCGGCAGCCGGGTATGGGAGCCGCTGCATTTGGATTTTCTTCATCCATCACGGACGATCTGGCGAAATACATTAACGTCCTGCAAACTTAGCCGCGTTGAAGAGGAGCGGCTCGGGGTTTTTCGGCAGGATGATCTTCCGGGCTCGGAGGCGCCTGGCCGGTATTTTGCTTATTTGGCAGATGGGAATCCTGCACCGTTAGAGGACGTATTTCGCCATAATGAGATTGATATGTTATCCCTCGCTGCGCTTGCGATCCGATTCGGGCACTTGCTGGCGGGGCGCATCGGGCAAGAGGTTCCAGTTCCAACTGAGCCGGAAGAGTTGGTTCGAACAGGCTTATGGCTAGAGCGAATGGGATGCTCGGATTCGGCTGCGCCACTGCTGGCCGCTGTCCGGCGGCTCGAACACGCATCGCCTTCTGTATGGAATCGGTTAGCCGAGCGGGATAAACGGCAGGGCAACTGGGATGAAGCAATTGAGCTATGGCGAAAATCGGCCGCGGCGGCAGAGCAATCGGGTTTGCCGAACTGGGAAGCGCATATCGAGCTTTCGATGTATTATGAGCATCGTGCAAAAGATACGGATGCTGCATTACAATTCGCGCAGGCAGCATTAGCGCTTGCCCTGGAGCATCCATTGTCTGGCCGTGCGAATAGCAAGCGCCGTAAAGAGATTGATGCCTTGCGGCACCGGCTAGGCAGGCTCGTTCGCAAGACATCGCAATAGCCGGTTTTCTTTGTCGAACGATGGACAATCAGGGTGGTAACTTGGTTAAACCTGTGGTATTGTGGCAGAAGGCTTAGCTGATCGGCAATAGCAGTGAACGCCTGCTCCAGCTTGCGTTTGAAGCTTGAAGCAGGCTGTTATAGTGGAGGGGTATATCGAATGAAAACGATCCGATTTGCTTTTAGCGGCTTCGGAAATATAGCAAAAACACATATGACCGCCTTACGGGCGCTCCCAATCGTAAAGCGGGTTCCCGTGTTGCCAGTGCTGGACACGCTCATCACGCGTGATCCAGAACGTAAACGGGCGCAAGCAGAGGCAATTGGCTTCCGCAATGTTGTGTCGACCGTAGCGGAAGCTGCGTCCGATACACAGGTGGATGTCATTGATATTTGTACGCCGAACCATCTGCATGATAGCGATGTACGAGCGGCTATCGCGGGCGGCAAAGCAGTCTATTGCGAGAAACCGGTCACAGACCGTTATGAAGCTTCGGAGCAGCTTCAGCAGGCGGTGCAAGCTTCGGGATTGCCTGAGCAGCTCGCTTTCACGTTCCGTTACCATCCGGCAGCAATGCGCATCCGTGAGCTGGTGCGCCAAGAGGTGATCGGCGAAATTTTGCAATGCAAGATTTCATACCGCCGCTCCGGTTACTTAAATGCGGAACGCCCGATTAGCTGGAGGCTGTCAGGCAGCATGTCCGGAGGCGGAGCGATTAGCGACTTAGGCGTGCATGCGCTTGATCTATTCCGCTATTGGTTTGGAGAGATTGAAGAAGCTAATGGCCGCGTACATACGCATGTGAAACGACGTCCAGCATCTGCGGGGAGTACAGAGCTTGCAGATGTTGACGTCGATGACTGGGCGATGATCCAGCTGTCTACTGTTTCGGGCATTAACGGCGTAGCCGAAGTATCTAGAGTTGCGCTCGGGGCGGAAGCGTTCGATATCCAGATCGTGGGCGCTCGCGGAGCGATCACATGCGACTTGGAACGGGATGCGTTCCCAGCCGTACATTTTGTCCAAGGCCGTGCAGGATCACTGCCGGAGCCTTCATCACTCGCATTAATACCGGACGAGAAGACGACGATGGGATTTGCGGTTGATAACCATTTTGGCGCGCTGCATCATTTCCTCCTGCGGCTAGCAGGAGAAGACCGTTGGCCGGATATCGTCCCAACGCTGCGCGATGGCGTCATTGTGGAGCAATGGATTGAACGCGTCATTGCCCAATCGCGTGAGGAACGGGCATGACGTACACGGGGCCGATTAAAGGGTTATTGTTAGATTTAGACGGGACGCTCTACCACGGCACACGGATGATTCCGGGTGCTGATCGGTTGATTGGGCAGCTCATTGAGCAGAACATTCCATTCCGTTATGTGACGAATAATTCGTCCTTAACGCCAGGCGCATTCGCTGATCGATTACAAGGTATGGGCATACCAGCAACAGCGAAGGAAGTATGCACATCTGCAGAAGCTGCCGCCGCGTATATTGCAAAGGTTAAGCCGCGTGCGAACGTATTCGTCATTGGCGAGAGCGGGCTGCGGCAAGCGGCAGAAGAAGCGGGCTTAACGATCGTTGAAGAGGGTGCAGACTTCGTCGTACAAGGGATTGATCGTGAGCTTTCTTATGATAAAATCGCAAAAGCAGTGGAACAATTGCTCGGTGGAGCGGAATCGATTTTGACCAATCCGGATTTGTTGCTGCCGTCTGAACACGGGCTTCGGCCCGGTGCAGGATCGATTGGCGCGATGATACAGGCGGCTAGCGGGAAGGTGCCTACCGTTATTGGCAAGCCTTCTACTATTCTTATGAATTTTGCTTTAAACAGTTTAGGTGTCAGCGCATCCCAGTCGTGGGTGGTCGGCGATAATCTAGCTACGGATATTGCAGCGGGCAAGGCGGCTGGCTGCGGCACTGTGCTTGTATTAACGGGGCTAACAACAGCAGATAACCTCGAGTCATATGCGGCAAAAGCAGGCTGCAGGCCTGATGTCATCTGCGCGGATTTGGAAGCATTGAGCTCGTATATAACCGAGCGAAACGGGCAATAAGAGAAGGAAACGTATGGACAGGAAGGAAGAGGACGGATGCCGGAATTGCCGGAAATGGAAACCTATCGTAATATGCTGTCGGAACGAATTGCCGGTAGAACGATTACCGGAGCTTCCGTAACACGCGAGAAAACGGTCAATTTAGAACCCGATGCTTTTGTACAAGCATTAGTGGGCCGTGTTGTCTGGTTCGTTGAACGCCGAGGCAAACATTTGCTGCTGCACTTAGATGATGGCCGTCGGCTTATTATCCATCTTATGCTTGGCGGTTCTCTCTATTATGGGGATGATGCGGATCGGCCGGATCGAACGGTGCAAGTGGAGCTATCATTTGGAACGCATAAGCTGTTCGGCATCGGGCTGAGGCTTGGATATGTGCATCTGCTGACGGCGAAGGAAGCGATCGAGCGGTTCGAAGAACTGGGTCCTGAGCCGCTAGACCCTCGGCTAACTGTTGAGAAGTTTAAGCAGCTGTTCAAAGGAAAACGCGGTGCGCTGAAATCATCGCTGGTTGACCAACATACCATTGCAGGGATCGGGAACTGCTATGCGGATGAGATCTGTTTCGTTGCTTCGGTACGTCCGGGCATTAAGATTCCTGCGCTTAAAGACGAAGATTGGGAACGGCTGTATCGCGCCATGCAATCGGTGCTTCGCGAAGCGACTGCAAGTGGCGGTTACATGGAAGGCCCCTTTTACCAAGGCGATACATTAACGGGCGGTTTTAATGCACTGTGCCGTGTTTATGACCGTGGCGGCGAGCCATGCACGCAATGCGGGACTGCCATCATACAAGCCGAAGTATCTTCGAAAAAAGTGTTCTATTGCCCGGCTTGCCAACCGGAGGCGTAACGCGATGCGCCAAGGCTGTCATGTAAGTACGAGGGGCGGGTATCGGGCTGCGGCTGTAAAGGCGCAAGCGGTCGGGGCAAGGTCTTATCAATATTTTCCGAAAAATCCCCGGTCATTATCAGTTAAACCGTTCGATCGTGCAGATGCAGAGCGATGTTCCGCGTATTGCGCGCAGCATGATCTGTTATCCATCGCCCATACGCCGTACCCTACGAACTTAGCAACGGCAGATTTGGCGCAGCGCAGCCGTACGGTTGATTCGTTATTAAATGATCTTGAGATCGCGGAGACATGCGGGTCGCTTGGCGTCGTCGTTCATTTTGGCATTTACAAAGGGCCTGACCCGCTCGTCGGTTACCGTAACATCATTGCATGCTTGGATGAAGTGACAGCGCGCTGGAGCGGGAAAGCCAAGCTGCTAATTGAAAATCAAGCTGGCGACCATGCGCCGATGGGGACGACGTTTGAGGAGCTAGCAACGATACGCTCCCTATGCCAAAAGCCCGAAAGTATTGCTTATTGCCTTGATTCCTGCCACTTGTTCGCAAGCGGGGTTTGGAATGGCGACGCTGGCGCGCAATGGTTAGAGACAGCAAGAAGCACGGGTGTGCTCGACCATATTGCAGCCGTTCATTTTAATGATTGCATGTATCCTTCTGGCTCGCGCAAAGACCGCCATGCCGCAATTGGCCAAGGGGAAATCAGTTCAGAAGGATTGCAATGGCTGCTTCGTGTGCCTGAATTAAACGGCATCCCTTTCGTGTTAGAGACGCCTACGAACGGCGTGGGTACACATCAACTGCAGTTACAGCTCATGTTGGAGTGGGGGGCGCTAAATTGAGGCATATTTATGTTGACGATTATCGCGCATGCCCGGCAGGCTTTCTGCTTGCGCGTAATGCGGAAGAAGCGATCTTGCTAATTGCCAATATGGAAGTTGATATCCTGTCCCTGGATTTTGATTTGGGTTATGATCAGCCAACCGGATTGGCGATCGTTCACTTCATGACAGAGCACAGCGTTTATCCGCAAGAGGTATATTTGCACACGTCCAGCGAAGCGGGTCGTATGCAAATGTATCGCTTGCTGTCTCAGCATGCGCCGTCTCACGTAGAGCTGCATTATGGGCCGATGCCAGATGAAGTGCGTGAGCGGGTAGCTAGACAAGCCTCGGGCAGTTAGGCTAATAGAATTTCGAGCAGCCCAAATCGCCTATGGCAAGGGAAGGAGGAGAACGATTGATCCATTTGCGCGACGTAACGTTTAAGCGCGATGAGCGCATCATTCTTAACGGCGTTAATTTTGATGTGAACAAAGGCGAGCAATGGGTCGTGCTGGGTCGCAATGGCTCAGGCAAGACGACGCTGTTAGAATTTATTACGGCCTATCAATTTCCAACTTCAGGCACTGTAGATGTTCTGGGAAATCGATATGGTACGGTTGATGTCCGCGAAGTGCGGAAGCAAATCGGGTATATTTCGCAATCGCTCATTGAGAAATTGACGCTGCGTGATCCGGTCTGGGAGGTTGTTGCTACGGGGGAGTATGCGTTCCTTCGTTTCTACCAGGACATTCCGGATGAGGTGAAGACGAAAGCGAGGGCTTTGCTAGACGAAGTAGGCCTGCTCCATACGGCGGACCAAGCGCTCTCAACACTTTCGCAAGGGGAACGCAAAAAAGTGATGCTTGCAAGAGCATTAATGCAAGATCCGAAGCTATTAATTATGGACGAGCCGTGCGCTGGACTTGACCTCTATGAGCGGGAAAAACTGCTCGTTGATCTAGACCAGTTGCGCAAACGCGATATTACAGTCATTTATGTTACGCATCATATTGAAGAGATTGTTCCTCTGTTTACGCATGTAGCACTCGTTCATAATGGATCCATTATTGCAGCGGGAACAAAAGAAGAGGTGTTGAAGCCCGAGGTGTTGAGTGCTGCTTATCATTTGCCAATCGAGGTCGACTGGCATCACGGCAGGCCTTGGATTCGGGTTCAACCAGTAGAGAAGGGAGCATCCGAGTGAGCGCAGAAGCACAAGGCGCTGCGTTTACGCAGTGGATCGGAACATCAAATCAAGGGTACGCCCCGTTGGCGATGGAGGAAGTTCGCCGAACGGTCGAAGGGGCGGCCGTAAGGGTGCTTGCGCCGGGCGAAACATTTCTTATTGAAAGCCCGCTCGATCGAGAAGAGACGCTGCAGCAAATCCAAACGAATCCGCCTATTTTTTTGAGGCATATTCAGGCTGTTGATGGGTTGTTGGAGCTAACAGAGGATGGACCTATCGATGCGCTGGCCTGGCTTTCCGAACAGGTAAGGCTAGCTGAGCCACAGCTACGCGAACAACGAATTGCCGTGCATGTTCGCCGAACGGATGGATGTGTGTTTGCTTCTTCGATTAGTGAGGTGAAGCATGCTATAGATGCAGCGTTGCGGGATGTTGGCGCAATGCCGGAACAGCAGGAGCCGCAACGTATCGTGTCGGTCTATGCAGTGAAAGACCGCCTTTACATAGGAATGGGTACGCCTGATGAGCTTATGTCCGATTGGCCAGGCGGAGCCATCCGTTTTCATCGGGAAGATGGGCAGATTTCGCGCGCGAAGTTCAAATTAGTTGAAGCGGAACGCGCTTTTGGTTTGGATTATACGCAGTACCGCGAGGCTTTGGACATTGGGGCTGCGCCCGGCGGATGGACGTCGTTGCTGCTTGAACGTGGCGTGTCAGTAACCGCAATTGATCCAGCAGCGTTACATCCCTCCATCGTGCGCCACCCGAAGCTCACTTATTTGAAGCGCAACGCTTCTGAAGTGAAATTCAAGCCGAATTCGTTTGACCTGCTCGTCTGCGACATGAGCTGGAGCCCGATGCAGATGGTGAAGCTTGTGATGGAATTAACGGATGCGTTAACCCATGGCGCAACGGGAATCGTAACGATCAAGCTAATGCATAAGAAGCCATTGCAGACGATTCGCGATGTTATCGCTAAATTAGAATCAGACTTTATCGTACACCGGGCAAAACAGCTTTTTCATAACCGAGAAGAAATTACGCTGTTCATGACCAAACGATAAGTATCTTTTCAATTATGAATTTAACAGATATAATAGCAAGTAACGAATAATCACTGACAGGGAAAGCATCCCGGTTGGAGGCGCGAATGTGCCTTCGGCCGGGATTTTTTATTTTCATGCAAAGGGGATGAACGAGGTGGATTCGATGTTATCGACAGGTCAGCTCATTGGAGGGCGTTACCGGATTGCTGGCGAGATTGGGAAAGGCGGCATGGGAACGGTATATGCGGCAGAGGACTTGCGGCTGCAAGGAAAGCTGCGTGCTGTGAAAGCAGCAAGCAGGCATAATGAGGACTACGAACAATGTGCGGAGGAAGCCCGGTTGCTTATGCGGCTTAACCATCCGAATTTGCCGCAAATCGTTGATTATTTTCCGCCGGATAGCAATGGCGTAGAAATACTAGTGATGGATTATGTACATGGCATTACGGCAGCCGAAAGAATGAAGCGGATCGGCGGGCGTTTGCCATTTGGCCAAGCCGTTTCGATCGGTCTCCAGCTTTGCGATGCGCTAAGCTACCTTCATGAACAATCGCCTCAGATCATACATCGGGATTTAAAGCCGTCCAATGTTATGATCGATGAGAACGGGCATGTTCGCCTGATTGATTTTGGCATTGCTAGGCTGTATAAGGCAGGGCGCCAGCGGGATACGCTGCAATTAGGCACGCCTGGATTTGCTGCACCGGAGCAGGAAGGCGGGATGCAAAGCGATGAGCGGACGGATATTTATGGGCTTGGAGCGCTTATGTTCTTCCTGATTAGCGGAGGAAGGCCATATGTTTCGTCAGACCCGCATGCATTGGATTCGACCCGGCTGAACATCGATGTGCCATTATCATTTTTGGGCATTATCGGGCGGATGCTGCAGGAGAATCCTTCCCTCCGTTATGCAAACATGCGCCAAGTGGAAGAAGCAATTTCCGGTATTGTGCCAGCGGGCCGTTCGTTCAGTCGAATGCTTGGCGATTCGATGGCTAATGGCCGCATAACCGGGCTTTCTGTAGTATTGTCGGTTGCTCCTGGCGCAGGATCTACGTTTATTACGATGACATTAGCAAGATTGCTCGGGCATGCCGGAGCTGCCGTATCCGCTATTGAACATGCTGGACAAGCGCCTGAATGGCATGCATGGCTGCAAGGGAGAGCGGCAAGTGGGGCTCGTGTGAGCGAAACGGTGGATGGGCGATATTTTCGGTTGGAACAGCAGTACATCGATTGGTATAGCCTGAATGCTGAACAATCGCCGTCAAGAGCGGATGGAGATGAAGGGTTCCGGCTGCTCGTTGAACAAGCGGCGGGACGGACCGTGCTATTAGATTTATCATGCGGATGGATGGAACAGCATGGCTGCACTTGGGTGGCAAGAGCTTCTGCCATTATTGTTGTGGCGGATCCGATTCCGGCCAAATGGTCGGCTATTCGCTTACGCAAGCTATACAAATCATTGAATGAAGCAAAAGCGGATGGAGCAAGCGTGCTCTGGATTGCGAATAAAGATGCTGCTTTCGCTCAACGCAACGAGTGGCTTTCCCTTTTTCCAGAGCCGCCTGCATCATGCCTGTTATTGGCCAATGCGAATGGCTGCAAATGTTATGGGATGGGCGATGGCCGACCGACGTTCCTGCGTACGCTAGAGGGCTCGAAAAAGCGCTCCGTCCGGTCCTTTCTGTCGTAAAACAGCGGTAAATGTCGGGCGCCACGGCATTTGGTTATCCACAACGTTGTTCCGATATGGTACAATAATTCCGGCGCGAACATCGGATTCGACGCCTTACACTTAAATAGCAGAACGGAGTATTTTTCATGAGTTTATTGACTGTTGAAGAGTTATCGCATACATTTGGTGATCGCACGCTGTTCAAAAACGTATCGTTCCGCCTGTTGGCGGGTGAGCATGTTGGCCTTGTTGGCGCGAACGGCACGGGCAAATCGACATTAATGAATATTTTGACTGGCTCGCTTCTCAAAGACAGCGGCCGGGTAGAGTGGACGCCGCGCGTTCGTTATGGCTATTTGGACCAGCATACCAAGCTGACGCCTGGCAAAACGATTCGCGACGTGCTCAAGGATGCCTACCTGCCTTTGCTGGAAGCAGAGAAAGAGCTTAACGATATTGCTAACCAGATGGCTGATGCTGATCCCGACACGCTCGAGAAACTGCTTGAGCGTATGGGCGAGATTCAAGAAGAGCTGGAAATCGGCGATTTCTACATGCTTGACGTGAAAGTCGAAGAGATGGCGAACGGCCTTGGCTTAAACGCTATCGGCTTGGAACGTGACGTTGCAGCACTTAGTGGCGGACAACGTACGAAAGTATTGCTTGCTAAGCTGCTTCTTGAGAAGCCGACGGTATTGCTCCTTGATGAGCCTACCAACTACTTGGATGAAGAGCATATTACGTGGTTGACGGAATATTTGAAATCTTACCCGTACGCTTTCATCTTGATTTCCCATGAAACTAGCTTCATGAATCAGGTCGTAGATGTTGTTTACCATCTGGAATTTGCACGTATGACGCGCTATACAGGCAACTACGAGAAGTTCATGCAGATGGCTGACATTAATAAAAATCAGCATATTGATGCGTACGAAAAGCAGCAAGAGTTTATAAAGAAACAAGAGGACTTTATTCAGCGCAATAAAGCGCGTTATTCGACGTCAGGCCGTGCGAAGAGCCGTGAGAAGCAGCTTGACCGCATCGAAAGAATTGATCGCCCTGAAGAAGCGCAGAAACCTACGTTCCAATTCAAAGAAGCACGCACGAGCGGCAAGACGGTATTCGAGGCAAAAGGCCTCAGCATCGGCTATGACCGTCCGCTTCTTCCGAAGATGGACGTGCTCATCGAACGTGGTGATAAAGTTGCAATTGTTGGCTGCAACGGCGTCGGCAAGTCGACGCTGCTGAAGACGATTCTCGGTGTAATCGAGCCGCTGGACGGCAAGACGTATCGTGGAGATTTCCTTCACCCAGCGTATTTTGCCCAAGAGATGAAAGCTCCTACGATGACACCGCTGGATGATGTTTGGAACGAGTTCTCTAGCCTCAATCAGCATGAGGTTCGCGCGGCGCTTGCCCGCTGCGGGTTGAAAAACGAACATATTACACGTGCGTTGAACCAGCTTAGCGGTGGTGAGCAGGCTAAAGTTCGCTTATGCAAACTTATGATGCGCGAGAGCAACTGGATTCTGTTCGACGAACCGACGAACCACTTGGACGTTGTGGCGAAGGCAGAATTGAAGCGGGCGCTTAAGGAATTCAAAGGAACCGTTATTCTCGTATCCCATGAACCTGATTTCTATGAGGATTGGGTAACGAAAACGTGGGATGTTGAGTCCTGGTCCATGCAGATGAACTAATAAGTGCAATAAAAACCCATACTAATTGGACAGTGCCCAGCTGCACGCGAATTGATTGGTACAAAAGCAATGTTATCCGGTGAACGCAGCGGCCGCAGGTTGCTGCGTTCTTCTAGCAGAAAGCAGGTGAAACTTCATTGAACGAACGAATTCTAGTCATCGAAGACGAAGAAGGAATCTCTCGCGTATTGCAGCTTGAACTGGAGCACGAAAGCTACACAGTGGGCGTGGCTGAGGACGGTCGAAAAGGGCTAGAAATGGCTCAATCGGGTGAATGGGATTTGGTGTTGCTCGATGTAATGCTCCCGGGCTTGAACGGCATTGAGGTGCTAAGGCGATTGCGGCAAGGAGGCAATACCGTTCCCGTTATTTTATTGACAGCGCGTGATACAGTTCCAGATAAAGTGAGCGGCTTCGAGCATGGAGCAAGCGATTACGTGACCAAGCCCTTTGCGATGGAAGAGCTGCTGGCCCGCGTACGGAACATCTTGCGTATTTTTGCGCAGCATACGAAGGAAGTTGAGGGTGCTGACCTAATCAAGGTCGGCGATCTAACCGTTGAGCTGCGCACGCGCAAAGTATTCCGTAAAGAGCTGGCAGTTGATTTGACGCCGCGCGAGTTTGAGCTGCTTGTTTATTTGGCTGAGCATAAAAACGAAGAGAAATCGCGTGAAGATATATTGTCGGAAGTATGGGGATACGATTTTATTGGCGAAACGAATTTGGTTGACGTGTATATCCGGTATTTGCGCCAAAAGCTCGATAAAGGGTTCCGCTATAAGCTGATTCATACCGTTCGGGGCGTGGGCTATATGTTGAAGGAGCCTAACGGATGACGCTTCGCAAGCGGTATACGCTATTTACGATTTTTTGGATTATTTTCATCTTGTTGTTGTTTAATATTTTCGTTTACCTATTCGTGATTAACATTACGACGCGCAGCGAGGAGCAGTCGCTCACCGATAAAGTGAAGCTGCTGCTTGAGAATACCCATCCACAGAAGGTTGAGTCGTATGATAACCCGAGCTTGTTGGATGACTTTTATAATGTGAATGAGCTTATCCGCATCGTTGCGCCTTCAGGCGCTATTCTGAATGAGGAAGGCTCGGACCAAGAATTGAAAGCCCAGCAGCCTATGTTCTATCGCACGCATGATTCGGGACTAATGACAATCGCCGGCAAACGCGTATTATATATGCGAGTTCCGTTATACGATGGCCATGACCTGGTCGGAAGCCTTGAAATTATGCGAAGGCTTAATTCGCTTGATACGTACCTGCAAATACTCGTCGTCGCACTTGCGGTTACGAGTGCTGGCGCGATTTTGTTCGCGATATTCGGCACCTATTGGTTTACCTCAAGGCTTACCTCTCCGATTCAGCAGATGGTTTCGACGATGCGGGAGATTGACCGCAGCGGCAAGCTGCGAAAGATTGAATCCAAACCGGAGGACGATTCGGCAGAAATGCAGCAGCTTGTGCGTGCGTTCAACCAGATGATTGAGCGCCTGGATCGCACATTTGCCCGCCAAAAGCAGTTCGTAGCGGATGCTTCCCATGAATTGAAGACGCCTTTAACTGTCATAGGAAGCTATGCAGGCATGCTGAAGCGCTGGGGGCGTGACGACGCAGCAGTACGAGACGAAGCGATTGAATCGATTGCCCGAGAAGTAGAGCGGCTGCAAAACTTGACCAAATCGATGCTGACGCTTGCGGATGCGGAGCAAGAGGATTGGCTGAATGTCGAGTCATTTGACCTTGTTCCAATCGTAGACGAGCTAGCGGAAATGATGCATGTGACGTTCGGCCGGACGATTCGTGTGAATGCCGTTACCGGAAGCGTGAGAATGAATGGTGACCGGGACAAAATCCGCCAGTTGCTCGTCATACTTATTGATAATGCAATTAAGTACAGTAAAGAATCAATCGACGTTACGGTTAGTTCCGTTAAGCAAACCGTACGGCTGTACGTGACGGATAAAGGGATAGGTATCCCGGAAAATGAAATTCCATATCTGTTTGAACGGTTCTATCGGGTAGATGGCGCTAGAAGCCGTTCAACTGGCGGTGTCGGCCTTGGATTGTCAATTGCGAAGCGAATTGTTGATCTTCATGATGGCCAGATTGAAGTAATTAGCAAGCCAGAACGCGGTACGACCATTATGCTGCAGTTTCCTTTCCGGCGTTTATAGGCTAAGGCTCATTTTGCTAACTCGGATCCAATTGCGGTCTTCGGTAGCAGGATGGGCTTTTTTTGGCGCAAAAAAAAGAACACCTAGCATGAGGTGATCCCTTAATGTGAATATGCATTTCCGATCGGATTACTTAATGACACGGCGTGCAGTAATGTAGCTTTTTTTCCAATAGGTGGAGTCAATGTTCGATAGCGTGACGCCTGCACTGCTGGATGCGTGCAAGATTTTACGGTCCCCTGCATAGATCGCGACATGCGAGATTTTCGAGCCGCCAGATGTAGCAAAGAAGATGAGATCGCCTTTGCTCAAATAAGCTTTACCGACCTTTGTTCCTTCTTCAGCTTGTTCTGTCGTTGTACGTGGGATGGAAATGCCATTTTCCTTGAATATGTACTGCGTAAAAGAAGAGCAATCGAAAGCGTAAGTGACGCCGCTTGGAGCTCCGAATCGATAAGGAACGCCTAGGTATGTTTGGCCAGTGGACAAAACCTCTTCTGCTTCTGGTGTTGCTGCTGATGCTTGCCCGGTAGATCCGAAGGTAAGCGCCGAAAGGCTGATCACTGCGCACAGCGTCGTGCCGACTATTTTTTTCATCCATCGTTTCGTCTGTATGTTCATGATGTCCCTCCAATGTTATCTTCAGCATCTGATGGGATAACTATAACACAGCAATAATTGCATAAAGATTCCCACGGAAAGCGTAACCTTCGGCGGTGTAACGGATTAAGCGCCTTTATTAGAGTTGCGTGAGAAAATTCTCATGGTAACATGACAATAATGAGAGCAGCGAGAGGGGAATCCTAGATGACTTTATTAACGTTTGCTGGAACAGGAGATTCTATGGGGGTTCCGCGCGTTTATTGTGATTGTGAAGTGTGCCAGGAAGCACGGGAAAGCGGTGAAAATCGGCGTTATCGTTCTTCCCTTCGAATAGAGGATAAGGCGTTTGGCCATACATGGATTGACTGCGGCCCCGATTGGGGCAAACAAGTGGAAGCAGCGGGACAGCGCTTCCCTGATCGCATTCTGATCACGCATGCCCACTTCGATCATATCGGTGGGCTTGTGGAGTGGGCGGATGCTTGCCGCTGGCTTGGGCGAAAAGGAGAGGCGCATGCGCCAAGCGAGGTGATCGAGGAGATTTTGAACCGATTCCCTTGGCTCGGGGGGCAGATCACATTCCATCCATTAGATGAGGGCCTAACCATTGGCGATTGGACCGTTCACGCTTGGAAAGTATGCCATGGCAAAAACGGCTACTCCTACGCGTTTCGATTCGACCATCGTGTAACGGGGAAAGCCTGGGCCTATTGTTCCGACGCTATCGCATTGACCGAAGAACAACTCAAGCCGCTTTACGGGCTGGATTTGCTCATTCTAGGCACGAGCTTTTATGAAGAGCCCTACGAGTTCTCAACACGTTCGCTGTATGATGTGAAGGAAGCGTTGGAGCTTATAAAAGATTTACGGCCGATTAGGACCTGTTTTACCCATATGTCGCATGATATTGACCTTCGGCGCAACTATGGGCTGCCAGAACAAGTGTGGTTTGCTAGGACAGGCATGCAGATCGAGGTGTGAGCCAAAAAGCGCCAATCGGAAATGAGCTACATGCTCAAACCTGATTGGCGCTTTTGTATGCTGCAATAATTGCTACATCTTGATCCGCTAGTCGTGGCTTTCAATGACAAGGAGTAACCCATGCGTAATTTGAATGGTTCCTTCGCTTGCCTCAAGCACGTTGCTAATGCCAAGCGACTGGCCGATTGTAAGCGTGGCGTTCGTTAATGGATATTGGAAGCCCAGCAACGTAATTCCTTGCACCTCTTGCGATAACGGCAGAAGAGACACTTGGTTATGCCTGCCTCTGTTGACTGTCATTGACACGCCGGGCTGAAGCAATCGAATCGTATTGTAGCGGTCTTCTATTATGGCTTCGACGCCCGCATCCGTCATGAGCTTCAGCAGATGGACATTGGCAAGCATATGGTCAAATCGTGTGCCAAGTGCACCAACTAGAACGATTCGGTTGGGGTGGCGCTGGAGAGCGTGCCTCACCGCCAATTCCGTATCCGTATAATCCTTATCAATGGCATCGAACTGTTGAACCAATGCACCGCTCGCTAGAATGCTATTCATTGCTTCTGGATTGATGGAGTCAAAATCGCCAAGCGCCTGATCCAGCTTATAGCCATGCTCGACAATGTACTGTGCTCCGCGGTCTGCTCCAATGCGGTAGTCTGCTTCCGCTAGAAAAGGGTGCGCCCAATCGCCGATCGAACCGCCAGTTACGATAGTAATATAAGATGCTGCCATATCGATGATCCTCCGATTTAACCGTTTACATGTAATAGCCTTTCGACAGTATACCCTGAGCCATTTTAAATCTCCATACTTGTCCAGTTATTTTGCGATAAATTGTCGTCTTGCGCTTATGCGTTGCCGGGATTACAATGAATTTTGGACGACACCGGTCAGGTGGAACCGGTCGAACAGAATCGGAGGCAATGAATAGGCGAGTGGACATTTTTGGCGTGTTCAGCATTATCGGAACGATTGCATTCGCAGTCAGCGGCGCGATTGTAGCGATGGAAGAGGAATATGATATTTTAGGCGTGTTCGTTCTCGGGCTCGTAACGGCATTCGGGGGAGGCGTCATTCGTAACTTGTTGATCGGCATGCCGGTTACATCGTTATGGAATCAGGGCACCTTGCTCAAAATCGCACTTATAGCGATGACGGTCGCATTCCTTTTACCTGTTTCCTGGCTGCAAAGATGGCGGAGGAGCGAAGCGTTTTTTGATGCGATTGGATTATCCGCATTCGCCATCCAAGGCGCGCTGTACGCGACACATATGGGACACCCGCTTAGTGCAGTATTAGTTGCAGCTATGCTGACTGGCATTGGCGGGGGCATTATTCGTGATGTATTAGCTGGCCGGAAGCCGCTTGTCTTGCAGGATGAGATCTATGCAGTATGGGCAATGGCTGCGGGGCTATGCATCGCATGGAAATGGTCGGAGTCGACGTTCGAACTGCTGTTGCTCTTCGTCATTATCATTGTGCTGCGCATGCTATCGGTCCATTACCGATGGCGGTTGCCGCGCCGATCTTTAAAACATGCATTCTCGCAGTCTGTGTATGAGCTGCCGGAAGCGCATGCGATGGCACAAGCACAACAGCATGCCCAAGCAGAATCAGGGACAACTGATTCACTGCCAGAACAACCATCAACGAGAACCCGTACATCGGAAGCACGGGTATCGGCAGTGGTAGCTGCAGCGGGTGAGCCAGGCGGCGGTTCAAGAAAGAGAGGTTGGTGGAATCGATGAAACGCGTATTATTCGTTTGTTTGGGAAACATTTGCCGTTCCCCAATGGCAGAAGCTGTTTTTCGGCGCAAAGTTGAAGAAGCAGGGCTTGCGGCTAGCATCATAATCGATTCGGCTGGAACAGGTGACTGGCATATCGGCAAGCCTCCGCATGAGGGAACGAGAAATCTGCTAACCGAGCGTGGCATCTCATTCGAAGGAATGCGGGCCCGGCAAGTGCGCAACGATGATTTCTCGGAGTTTGATTACATCGTATGCATGGATTCCAGCAATGAGCGCAATATGGACGAGATTCGCCGGGCAGTGGGCGATTCGGCTGGAGAAGCGAAGATGTTTAAGCTGCTTGATTTGGTGCCTGAGGCTGGACTGTCTGATGTGCCGGATCCGTATTACACCGGAAATTTCGAAGAGGTGTACGAGCTTGTATCAACGGGTTGCGATAGGCTGCTAGAGCAGATTCGCCAAGCGTTGTAGGCATAAGTAAGCAAATATTAAAAGAAGAGCCTGCTTAAGACGAATGTCTCAAGCGGGCTCTTTTTTGCTGTTACAGGTTTTATCGATCTAGGAAATAGGCGAGAGAAGCCGGCAAATCCTTTTGCCAGAAGCCCCATGTATGTTTGCCGTCACGTTCATGATAAACGACCTTAGCCCCGCGTTCTTCGAACAGCTTGCGGGCGTTGCGGTTAAGTGCAACGAAATCATAGATGCCACGGTCGGTCTCGAATGCATTTTCCTGCAACCCAATCGTCATATACAGGTCAAGCCAGGATAAATCAGCTTGCGATGCAATAATGTTGCGGGAAGCGGGATAGAACGCACCGGATAACGACAATACACGATTGAACAGTTGGGGATAGGTTAATGCAATATGGACAGAAACAGTTCCCCCAAGGGAATCGCCTGCTAATAAACGGTCGTCTGGATTGCGGCGAACGGGATATTTGGACTCCACGAATGGAATAAGCTCTTCGGCAAAAAAACGCACGTAATTGGCATGCAGCTCGCCATCGGGTGAATATTCTGCAGATCGAACGGTTTTGTCAACATCGACGCCAACGACGATAAAGGGCTCGATGCCCTCATCGATCATTAATTGATTGGAAATCGTAGCGACGCGGCCAAAATTGAAAAAGTCTTCGCCATCCTGGCAATAAACGACGGGGTAGCTCAGCACTTCATTGTAACCAGGCGGCAAAAATACGCGAAGCTTGCGTTCCCCCTCGGGCAAATACTGGCTTGAAACCACTTCTTTATTAATTGTACGTTTTAAATATTGGTTATCCATCATTTCTTTCTCCTTTCGGATTGCATGAGAACCTTTGAACGTGGGAAAACAATAGGGAGGAAGAACAGGCTGTGTATGCCTAAATACGGAATGTTGTACTATTCTGTATCACTAGGTTTAATGACCTGTTACATATACAATATCTTTAAAAATTCGCCCAAAACATGAAAAAACCGCGGGTTTTATGTTTTTTGCTTTGACCATTTTCTTTAAACAGGTTTATAATAATTCTATAACAGAGGCAAACGATATTCAAATATTATTACGAGGTGAGCGTTCACGATGAGCAAAGTGGTGACTAAACAACCGTCTTATGAAGTTCAGTCCGAACCTGTTCAACCGTTGGCCATTTTGTCGCCGGAAGGCGAGATCGTCAACCCGGAGCTGGTGCCAAACCTGTCCGATGACCAATTGAAAGAGATCATGTATCGCATGGTATTTACCCGTACGTGGGATGAGCGTGCTGTTAACCTCGGTCGCCAAGGCCGCCTGGGCTTCTATGCACCGGTATCCGGCCAAGAAGCATCGATGGTATGCAGCGAATATGCGCTGAATAAAGAAGATTTCATCTGCCCTGGCTACCGCGACATGCCGCAGCTCGTATGGCACGGCCTTCCGCTGTACCAAGCGTTCCTGTACTCCCGCGGCCATCAGCATGGCGGACAAATTCCACAGGACGTTAACGTTCTGATGCCACAAATCATCATCGGCGCACAAGTGCTTCATGCAATGGGCGTCGCAATGGCGTTCAAGAAGAAAGGCCAGAAGAACGTTGCAATCACTTATACAGGTGACGGCGGTTCCTCCGAGGGCGATTTCTACGAAGCGCTTAACTTTGCTGGTGCATTCAAGCTGCCAGCGATCTTCGTCGTTCAAAATAACGGTTATGCAATCACGACGCCTTACGCGAAACAAACGGCTGCATTGTCAGTTGCCCACAAGGCAGTCGCTGCAGGCATCAAAGGCGTTCAAGTTGATGGCATGGATCCACTTGCCGTTTACAAAGCAGTGTCTGAAGCAGCTGAACGCGGCCGCAATGGTGAAGGCGCAACGTTGATCGAACTGATCACTTACCGCTACCGTCCGCACTCGTTGGCTGATGACACGACGAAATACCGTACAAAGGACGAAGAGAACGATTGGGCGCCACGCGATCCGCTCGTACGCTTCGGCAAATACTTGGAAGCGAAAGGCCTCTGGACGGAAGAAGACACGAATCGTGTCAAAGAAGAGGCTAAAGCAACGGTAAACGAGCATATCAAAAAAGCAGAACAAACCGAAAAAATGACCGTTCCTGGTCTGATCGATACGATGTTCGAGAAAACACCACAGCATCTGGAAGAACAGAAGGCTGATTTTCAATAATTTCAAATTGCGCTGAAGGAGGATCCCAACGATCATGGCTCAAATGAATATGTTAGAGGCGCTCCGCGATGCGATGCGCGTGGAATTGAAACAAGACTCGAACGTTCTTATTTTTGGTGAGGACGTCGGTAAGGTCGGCGGTGTATTTCGTGTAACAGAAGGATTGCAAGAGGAATTCGGCGAGGAGCGCGTATTCGATACGCCGCTCGCTGAATCCGCAATCGCTGGCATGGCAGTTGGCATGGGTACGCAAGGTTTCCGTCCAATTGCTGAAATCCAATTCGTTGGCTTCATCTACGAAGCACTCGACCAAATGTTTGTACAAGCTGCCCGCATGCGTTACCGCTCCGGCGGCCGTTACAACTCGCCAATCGTATTCCGTACGCCTTTCGGCGGCGGCGTTAAAGCGGCTGAGCTGCACACGGACTCGCTCGAAGGCTTGGCTATCCAAACGCCAGGCATTAAAGTTATCGTGCCTTCGAATCCATACGATGCAAAAGGCCTGATGATCTCCGCGATTCGTGACAATGACCCTGTCTTCTTCATGGAGCACTTGAACCTGTACCGTGCATTCCGTGACGAAGTGCCAGAAGGCGATTATACGATTGAAATCGGCAAAGCTAACGTCGTTCGTGAAGGCAAAGACGTTACGATCATCGCTTATGGCATGATGGTGCACACGGCGAAGAAAGCAGCTGATGAGCTGGCTAAAGAAGGCATCGAAGCAGAAGTAATCGACCTTCGTACGCTGCTTCCGCTCGACATTGACACACTCGTGAAGTCGATCCAAAAAACGAACCGTGCAATCGTCGTTCAAGAAGCACAAAAAACTTCGGGCGTTGCCGCTGAAGTTATTGCGCAAATTAACGAAAAAGCGATTTTGCATCTCGAAGCTCCTGTGCTTCGTGTAGCGGGTCCGGATACCGTATACCCATTCGCGCAAATCGAAGATGCTTGGTTGCCGTCGCCTGAGCGCGTCGTCAAAGCAGCAAAACAAGTACTGAACTTTTAATATTCTATCGATCTAATAGACGCTGCTGCGATGAACGATCGGGACGCATAGAGAGAACAGAGGGAGGATGCATTCGGGTGGCTAAATTCGAATATCGGTTCCCGGAGCTAGGCGAAGGTCTGCATGAGGGCGAAATTGTCAAAATGCACATTAAGCCAGGCGACGCGGTAAATGACGAGAGCATCATTATGGAAGTGCAAAATGACAAGGCGATTGTTGAAGTGCCTTGTCCAGTAGAAGGCAAAGTGTTGGAAGTGCTCGTGAAAGACGGCCAAGTTTGCCACATTGGCGAAGTTGTGGCAGTTATTGACGTAGAGGGCGAGCTTCCAGAAGGCGCAACTGTAGCAGAAGAGAGTGCACCAGCTCCTGCAGCTGCAGCGCCTGTAGCAGCACCAGCTGCAGCACCGGCGTCTGCGCCAGCTCCGCAAGCAAGCGCAGCACTCGTGTTGGCAACGCCAAGCGTTCGCAAGTATGCCCGTGAGAAAGGAATCGACATTACAACGGTTGCTGGCTCCGGCAAGAACGGCAAAGTAACGCGTGAAGACATCGATGCATTTGCTTCAGGCGGCGCTGCTCCAGCGGCAGCTGTTGTTGCAACTGAAGCGCCTGCACAAGATGCGTCGGCTCCTGCAGCATCGCAAGACAAGCCAGCTGCTCCAGTGGCAGCAGGTTCCGCACATCGTCCGGAAGAGCGCCTTCCATTCAAAGGCATCCGCAAAGCGATTGCGAACGCTATGTCCAAGTCGATGTACACAGCTCCTCACGTAACGCTTATGGATGAAGTAGACGTAACGGAGCTCGTAGCGCTTCGTGCTAAATACAAGCCATTCGCAGAGAAAAAAGGCGTTAAGCTCACTTACTTGCCTTTCATCGTGAAAGCATTGGTAGCGGCATGCCGTGAGTTCCCGATTATGAACGCAACACTCGACGAGGCATCGCAAGAAATCGTGCTTCGCAAATACTACAACATCGGTATCGCAACGGATACGGAGAACGGCCTTATCGTTCCAGTTATCGAGGATGCAGACCGTAAAAATATCTACAAGGTTGCAAGCAGCATTAGCGATCTCGCTGTACGCGGACGCGATGGCAAGCTAGCACCAAACGAAATGCGTGGCAGCACGATCACGATTACGAACATCGGATCGGCAGGCGGCATGTTCTTCACGCCGGTTATCAACTTCCCAGAAGTTGCAATTCTCGGCACGGGACGCATTTCGGAGAAAGCTGTCGTGAAAAACGGCGAAATCGTAGCGGCACCTGTTATGGCATTGTCGCTCAGCTTCGACCACCGTCTCATCGATGGCGCAACGGCGCAAAACTTCTTGAACTACATTAAACAGTTGTTGGCACAGCCTGAACTGTTCATCATGGAGGTGTAACGGATATGGTAGTAGGAGACGCTTCACTCGATATCGATACATTAGTCATTGGCGCAGGACCTGGCGGTTACGTAGCAGCTATTCGTGCAGCGCAACTCGGTCAATCCGTTCTGTGTGTAGAGAAAGCTACAGTCGGCGGCGTTTGCTTGAATGTTGGCTGTATTCCTTCCAAAGCACTCATCTCTGCTGCTCATCAATACGAAGCTGCTTCGCACGGCGAATCGTTCGGCATCACGGTTGGCGACGTGAAAGTTGACTGGAGCAAAGTACAAGAGTTCAAAAACGGAGTTACCAAAAAGCTGACGAGCGGCGTTGCATCGCTGCTTAAAGCAAATAAAGTTGAATACTTCAACGGCGAAGTCATGTTCATCAACACGAACGAAGCTCGTGTATTCAACGACCAAGAAGCGCCTCGTTACCGCTTCAAAAACTGCATCATCGCGACGGGCTCCCGCCCGATCGAGCTGAAAGCATTCCCTTATGGCGGACGCATCGTGTCTTCGACTGAAGCACTGTCGCTGCCAGAAATTCCGAAAAGCCTCGTCGTTATCGGCGGCGGCTACATCGGCATCGAGCTTGGCCAAATGTACAGCAAATTCGGCACGAAGGTTACAATCATTGAAGGCGCGGACGCAATCATGCCGGGCTTTGACAAAGATATGTCGAACATCGTAGCGAAGAAGCTGAAAGCAAAAGATGTAAACATCGTTACTGGTGCACAAGCGAAATCGGCTGAGCAATCGGCTGACAGCGTAACGGTTACGTATACGGTAGGCGACAAAGAGGAATCCGTTGTTGCTGATTACTTGCTCGTAACGGTTGGCCGCCGCCCGAACACGGATGGCGAGCTTGGGTTGGACTTGATCGGTGTTGAACTGACAGACCGCGGTCTCGTAAAAGTCGACAACCAAGGACGTACGAACATTCCACACATCTATGCAATCGGAGATATCGTACCAGGCGCAGCGCTCGCTCACAAAGCGATGTACGAAGGACGCGTAGCAGCAGAGTCGATTTCCGGCTTGCCTAGCGTAGTTGATTATAAATGTATCCCAGCAGTTGCTTTCTCCGATCCAGAATGCGCAAGCGTTGGCTACTCGGAAAAAGAAGCGAAAGAAAAAGGCCACAACGTTAAAGCGGGCAAATTCCCGTTCGCAGCAAATGGCCGTGCCCTGTCGCTTAACGGTGCAGAAGGCTTCGTGAAGATCGTATCGGATAAAGATAATGGTCTCGTGCTTGGTGCCCAAATCGTTGGTATTGAAGCATCAAACATGATCGCTGAGATCGCTCTGGCAATCGAGATGGGCGCTACACTTGAAGATATCGCCCTGACGATCCATGCACATCCAACGCTTGGCGAGATCGTATTGGATGCTGCTGAGGTTGCACTCGGCCATCCGATCCACACGTTCGTTAAGTAATCGGACGCTTCGTTCACGCCGAAGAGGCCAACGGTATTTATGCCGTTGGCCTCTTTTTGTCGCATTTTGGCATATACTAATGGCGACACGTCAATATTTCCTTAAGTGGTTGAAGGAGTGCAGGTTAATGGCTGACATTACACGTGATTCTGACTCAATTTTTGATGATATGCCTCCCGCGATGAAACGCATAAGCGAATCCCGTGCCATCATTACCGATATCGTATTCCCTTCTGACACGAATCATCTTGGAACGATGTTTGGCGGCAAAGTGATGGAGTATATGGATAAAGTGGCGGCAATATCGGCAATGAGGCATTCGAGATGCCCAGTTGTCACTGCTTCGACAGATCATATTGATTTCGTAGAGCCGATTCGACTAGGCGAGGTCATCACAGTAGAGTCCTTTGTTACATGGACGCACCGCAGCTCCATGGAGGTATATGTTAGCGCACAGTCGGAAAACCTGCGAACTGGGCATAAGGTTACGTCCGCAACCGCATTCTTTATTTTTGTTGCTTTGAATGATGAAGGGCGTCCAACACGGGTGCCTGGTGTTATTCCAGAGTCGACAGAAGAGCTTCAATTGCATCACGCGGCTGCAGACCGTTATGCCCAGAGAAGCAAGCGTATGGAAGAACGAAAACGAAGCATATAATGTGCATAATATGTCGTCATTTTTGCTTTTTATGATACAATAGTATCGTTCGAATTAGAGTCCAAACGACGTAACAGATCGCTTAGACAAACGGGGTATGATGAATTGAGCCAAAATGAAAATGAATACTTAAATTTGCTTCAGCATGTACTGGACAAAGGTACGCGTAAAGATGACCGAACGGGCACCGGGACAATTTCCACATTCGGTTATCAGATGCGTTTTGATTTGAATGAAGGGTTTCCGCTGCTGACGACGAAGCGCATTCCTTTTCGGCTGATCGTTAGCGAGCTGCTTTGGTTTATGAAGGGTGACACGAACATCCGTTACTTGCTCCAGCATAACAATAACATTTGGAACGAGTGGGCGTTTAAGCGCTGGGTGGAAAGCTCTGCTTATGAAGGCCCTGATATGACGGATTTCGGCTTGCGTTCCCAGAAGGACGAAGATTTTGCAATAAGCTATAATGAACAAATGGATCGGTTTAAGGCGCTAGTGCTAAGCGACGACGCGTTCGCGGCACGATTTGGCGAATTGGGCGACGTATACGGCAAACAGTGGCGTGCTTGGCAGACAACCAAAGGCGACACGCTGGATCAATTAAAAGATGTGATTGAAATGATCAAGCGCAACCCGGATTCCCGAAGGCTTATCGTCTCTGCTTGGAATCCAGAGGATATTCCGCTCATGGCGCTGCCGCCTTGCCATACGCTGTTCCAGTTTTATGTAGCGGACGGCAAGCTGTCATGCCAGCTTTATCAGCGAAGTGCGGATATTTTCCTAGGCATACCGTTTAATATTGCGAGCTATGCTTTATTAACGCATTTAATTGCGCGAGAATGTGGACTTGCGGTAGGGGAGTTCGTTCATACGCTTGGCGATGCCCACATTTACACGAATCATCTAGACCAAATTCAAGAGCAGTTGGCTCGCACAGCTAAGGAACTGCCTAAATTGGTCATTTCAGGTGATTGGATGTCCGTGTTTGAAGCGGAAGTTAACGATATCGCAGTCGAAGGCTATGATCCTCACCCAACAATAAAGGCACCGGTTGCGGTTTAATTTTGAGGAAGCAGGCCGCAACGAGGGGAGGCATAAGCAAACATGATATCGATGATTTGGGCTATGGACCGCAATCGTGCAATTGGCATTGAGAATCGAATACCATGGCGGCTGCCAGCAGATATGGCGTTTTTTAAAGCCTATACAACAGGCAAAACGGTCGTTATGGGCCGCAAGACATTCGAATCGTTTCCGAAGGCATTGCCGAATCGGCGAAACGTCGTCTTGACTCGCACTGCTGGCTTGCAGTTGAATGGGGCTGAGACGTTTTCTTCCATTGAAGAAGTGCTGGAGCAGTTGCAGCACGAAGAAGAAATAGTTATTATTGGCGGATCAGAAATATATAGCCAATTTATCCCTTATGCAGATAAGTTGCTTGTTACGGAAATCGATGCATCATTTGTTGGTACGGATGCCTTTTTCCCAGACATAGAATGGAACAATTGGAGCCTTGTCGAGTCACGCGAAGGCGTTCGAGATGAGAAAAACACGTACGATTATAGGTTCCTAACCTATAAAAGGGTGTAAATGACGAACATTGTTGTGGACAAGCAATGAAGGTGTTTATGTAGAATAGTGCAAATCATTATACGGATAATCCATTTGTATAGAGCGGTAAATGATGCTAATAGGGTCCGAAATAATGAGCGATATAAGCATTCTTATGCAAAGATTTATATTGAATAATTGTTCGATTCCCGATATAGTTTAAATATAACTGTTTATTTGTTGTACCGGGAGTAAAGAAACGAGGGAGTTGCGATCATGTCTACACCAACGGGATTTATGGAGTACAAACGCGAACTGCCGGCAGATCGCGATCCGATCGAGCGGATTAAAGATTGGGAAGAGTTCCATCTTCATCTGAATGACGATCAATTGCGCACGCAAGGTGCTCGCTGCATGGACTGCGGTACGCCTTATTGCCATACAGGTATGGAATTGGCTGGTAGCGTATCGGGTTGTCCAGTTAACAACCTAATTCCAGAATGGAATAACTTGATTTATCGTGGTCTATGGCGCGAAGCGCTGGACCGTCTGCATAAGACGAATAACTTCCCTGAGTTCACTGGACGCGTTTGTCCAGCGCCATGCGAAGGTTCCTGTACAGTTGGTCTTATTGGACAACCTGTTACAATTAAGACGATCGAGCAAGAGATCATCGACCGCGGGTTTGATGAAGGCTGGGTCGTGCCACAACCGCCTAAGGAGCGTACAGGCAAACGTGTAGCTGTCGTCGGTTCCGGTCCTGCAGGCTTGGCAGCAGCAGCCCAATTGAACAAAGCGGGCCACTTGGTAACGGTATACGAGCGTGCTGATCGCGTAGGCGGCTTGCTGACTTACGGCATTCCAACGATGAAATTGGACAAAGGCGTTGTGCAACGCCGCGTCGACCTGCTTGAAGCAGAAGGCATCACGTTCGTTACGAACACTGAGATTGGCAAGGACATTTCGGCACAACAACTCGTTGACGATTTCGACGCTGTTGTATTGTGTGGTGGCGCAACGAAAGCCCGCGATGTAGAGATGGAAGGCCGCGAGCTGAAAGGCGTTTACCAAGCGATGGATTATCTCAATGGCACAATTAAGAGCTACCTGGATTCCAATCTGGAAGACGGTAATTACATTTCGGGCAAGGACAAGGACGTTATCGTAATTGGTGGCGGCGATACTGGTACAGACTGCGTAGCTACTGCGTTGCGCCATGGCTGCCGTTCGGTAACGCAATTCGGTACACATGCTAAAGCTCCGCTTGAGCGTGATGCGATCAACAATCCTTGGCCTGAATTCCCGAATGTGTATACGCTTGATTATGCACATGAAGAAGCCAAAGCTTTGTATGGTCAAGACCCTCGTGCATTCTCCGTGTTGACGAAGAAATTCGTTGGTGACGAGAATGGCCAATTGAAAGAGCTTCACACGGTTCAAATCGAACGTACAGTTGATGAAACAGGACGCAAAGTCTATAACGAAATTCCGGGTACGGAAAAAGTTTGGAAAGCGGATCTTGTACTGATCGCAGTAGGTTTCGAAGGCCCTGAGAACACGATCATTAACCAGCTCAACCTTGAGCAAGATCGCCGTTCGAATGTGAAAGCACAATACGGCAAATACACGACCAGCGTGGACAAAGTATTCGCTGCAGGCGACATGCGCCGTGGCCAAAGCTTGGTTGTATGGGCAATTAATGAAGGCCGCGAAGCGGCACGTGAAGTAGATAAATATTTGATGGGTTCGTCGATGCTTCCATAAAGCATCTGCGCCGATCAATTCGCTTGAAGCACAAGCGCCCTTCTGGGCGCTTGTGTTGTTTTGCCTCAAGCAATAGTTTATACATTCGATAGGAGGAACAAGCATGATTCAATATGGCTCAGATGCTGTAACGGAGTTAAAGTTTGTTTCGTTCGAGCCTACGATAGAGCGTAGAGACCAGCAATGGGTAGATATCGAACTCCGCCCGGTACTATGGCCGTCTACACCTGTTCCACCAGACATCAGCGATTTTACGATTTATGTCATATGCACGTCTGGGGGCCAGATCGCTCAAATGGTACCCTATGACGAAGGCTGCGATTGTGAATTCCAGTTTACGATTACGGAGAAAGAGCAGATTGAAGCGTATATTTTGTCGGAAGAAATCCAGGTGCGTATCCATAATCTGACCTCCCCAGAATGAGGAAAGTTGTGGTAAAATCGGATAAATAGGCATTGAAGCGATGATGCTATATTTCGATTTTAGCGGAGGTAGGGACGATGCCCACCGACAACGCAACGATAATTTCGCCGACTGATGTACGGAATATAAGACGGTATGTGCAGCGCAAGTTTGCTGATTTGCCGCAGGACAAGCATGCTGATATCGTAGCGGATGCTGTGCGGCGCATCATCTATAAGCGGTTGCCTGAGTTTTCCGATGATGTTCGCGGGCAATTAACGACTCGGCTCATTCGTTCGGCTGTAATGGAGCGCTCAGGGCCGGTAGGTGCGGACGAGATTGCGGAAGCTTGTTTGCGCTGCGAGATGGACGATCCTGCCATATTCGAGCCGTTTCATGCTTGGGTAGAGCAGCAGTTGAGCCTTGTCATTATGCCGGAACGGCTGAGAGAGGCAATAAGCAGAGCAACTGAGACGAATGCAGGAGCGGACGCAGCTGCCAATCTTAACATGTGGCAAACTATTTCCCAGTTCGTTGCGCGGGATGCGGAGCCGTTTGTGCCGATGCAGGAGGGACAAGCAGTCGTGCTTCCTTTTCAAAATCCTGCTCTGCTCGGGGTTCATAGTGAAGCGTCCGAGCTCGATTCATCGCAAGGGGTCGTTCTGCCATGGTTTAACCGCATTGGCCGACGGGGGCTGTATGCGGCAATTAGTGGGCTTCTCGTAGTTGTGACGCTATGTTATGGCTGGTCGTTATCTCGTCCGTCTGTGAGCGAGATGATACCGCCAGTGGGCAAGCCTGTGCCGATCGCAGCCAAAGCGAGTGTAAATGAACTCCCGGATTCCCTCCAATACCGAGAAGTGGATCGGGAGAAGCTCGTTCGTTTCTTGAATGGCAAAGGCTCGCTCCTTGCTAAAGAAAAGTATATGAATGCGATCATTAATGCTGCTAAGCAATTTGATATTGACCCTTTGTTTTTGTTCGCGATAACGGGGCAAGAGCAGGGGTTCGTCCCTCTTATCCATGAAAGAGCGGACGAGATTGTTAACAATCCGTTTAATGTGTTTCATAGCTGGAAGGAATACAACACGACAATCGATCAATCAGCGACGATTGCTGCTCGAACGATTACGCGACTAAGCAAGGATCGGCCTTCCAATGTGGATGCTTTCGCATGGATTAACCGAGAGTATGCGGAAGACCCGAATTGGTCTGATGGCGTCAGGTCGATCTGGAAAGCAATGGACCGCCAGGTTGGCACCAAGCTAACTAAGTAGCCGTATTTACAGCACTATTTTAGAATGTTAAAATTAACGGCACTAACTGATGATGATTTACTCGAAGCGCGGCTGCCTGTTGCAGCCTCTTTTTGCATGAACAAAATGCCAAGGGAGCGATAATCTTTTGAAGACACTCATTATTGCGGAAAAACCCGACATGGGGAGAAATATCGCAGCCGCAATAGATCCAAAAGCAAAAAATTACCGTTCCTACTTAGAAGGCGAGCAGTACATTATTACGTGGGCGATCGGGCATTTGATTGGGCTTGCAGAACCCGAGGCTTATGATGAGAAATATAAAAAATGGAATATAAACGATTTGCCGATCATTCCGGAGATGTTCAAACTCGTGCCTAACCGGAAAACGATGGATCAGCTAAAAACGATAGCAGAGCTGGCCAAACGAAGCGATATGCTCATCAACTCTTGCGATGCCGGGCGGGAAGGGCAGCACATTTTTTCGCTTATTCAACGGCACTTGAAGCTTAAGCATCCGGTGAAACGCCTCTGGATTTCGGATTTGACCCCGGAAACGATTCGTAAAGGGTTCGCGGAGCTAAAGGAAGGATCGGAGTACGAGAATCTTACGAAAGCGGCAAGAGCGCGCAGTGAAGCGGATTGGCTCATCGGGATGAATGGCTCGCGTGCTTTTACGACCAAACATAATGTGTTGTTATCAGTTGGTCGCGTGCAAACGCCTGTATTGGCCATCATTTACGATCGGCAGAAGCAGATTGAGGCGTTCTCATCTTTGAAGTTTTTTGAACTGGAAGGCCACTTTGCACAGGGTGAGCTTAGCTACAAGGGAATGTGGCAGGGCGATCGGATGACCGATCAGGGCAAGGCGGATGCACTGGCGGCAAAAGTAAAGGGGAAGCCTGCGCGCATTGCTTCATACGAGGTCAAGGATACGAAGGAATACCCGAATAAGCTGTACGATCTTACGCTGCTTCAGCGGGAGGCCAACGGCAAGTACGGTTTTTCAGCGAAGAAGACATTGGACACCGCACAAGCGCTTTATGAGAAGCATAAAGTCATTTCATATCCAAGAACGAACTCGAACTATGTGACGGAGCAAAATATTCCGGAGATGCACAAGTCGCTCTCTGCGCTTCAGGGCACCGAGTACGATGAGCTGGTGCGCGGGGCGAACCGGAATTTGGTGCATAAAGGCAATAAGTTTATTTGTAACCCAGCCAAGGTTGAGGATCACCATGCGATCTTGCCGACGCATCGCAAAGCATCGGGGCTCCAGCCGGACGAGAAAAAGCTGTACGACCTGATCGTACGACGCTTTCTCTCCCAGTTCTACCCTCCCGCAGAATATAAGGTGCATACAGTGCTGACGGAGGTTGAAGGAGAGACGTTCAAGACGACCGTCAAGCAGCTGCTGAGCATCGGCTGGAAAGTGATCTATGCGGACCAGAAGAAAGAAAAACCGCGTTCTACCAAAGGCAAAGACGACGAAGAAGAGGACGAAGTCGAGGTGAATGAGCCTTTCTCAATTGACGGTAACGCGCCTGTGCAATGTACGGACGCTATTGTCAAAGAGAAGGACACGCAGCCGCCGAAGCATTATACCGAGGGCACTTTGCTGAAGGCGATGGAAAGTGCCGGACGGCAAATTGAAGATGAAGAGCTGCGCGACGCGATGAAAGAGTCGGGGCTAGGCACGCCAGCAACGCGGGCAGCGACGATTGAACGGCTTAAAAATGTCGGTTACGTCGACATGCAGGGCAAGAAAATCATGATAACACAAAAAGGCCGAACGGCGATTGAACTCATACGTGGCGCTGGCATTGAGCTGCTTACTTCACCAGAAATGACGGGCCAATGGGAACGCCGGTTAAACGAGATTTCGCGAGGTACCGCATCGGACGAGCAGTTTATGGCCAATGTAAAACGGTTCGCTTCCAAAATCGTCGATAAGGTTCGCGTCCAGTCTAGAGCTGCTAAGACGTCTTTCGAAAGCGAAGGGGACCACGCGGGAGGAGCTGCCAAAGGGAAGGGCCGGAAGAAGGCAGGGGATGCTGCCTCGTCGAGAGAGGGTAAAGTAGATTCAGGCTCGTCCAGGGGCGGTAAAGCAGCACGCGATAACAGCAAGACTGGAGCAGGCGCTACAGCTGCCCGAAGCCGGAGCAGCAAGCCCAACCAGTCGGCTGGCTCCAATGAGCCGTCGGCTGCGGGTCCAGCTATAATTGCTGTATGTCCAAGCCCTGGATGCGGCGGCAGCATTTTTATGGGGCGTAAAGGGTACGGCTGCTCCCATTTCAGAGAGGGCTGTAAGTTTGTTATCTGGAAAGAAAGTTTTGGCCGTTCACTTACGGATCTTCAAGTCAAGGCGCTCGTTGAGAAGGGAAAGACGAGCAAGCTAAAGCTTACTTTGGCAGACGGAACAGTTGTAGATGGGCGAATTGTGCTTCGTAATCCAGCGAATGGGGAAATTGCTGTTGAGTCGTTGTGAGGCTAATCGGCAATAAGCCAAAAACCAAAAATGGCGGTGCAGGGATAAGCTCCCCGTACCGCCATTTTTTAATTTGCACCGATAGTTAATCATACGAAGCGAATGGTCCCATTAAGGCCGAGCATTCACATAGGAGTGGATCGCTGGAGGAACATCCGGCAAGCTCTGCAGCGTCATAAAGGCGCCGCGTGGTTGCACCTCGATCGCGATATTGTTATAAGCCCATTCGCTGTCGATCTTCATATGAATGGCGTGTATGCCAGCTTTCAGGGCAGGCACCACATCGGTACGGATTGAATTGCCGATCATCCAAGTCTCGTCCCGATTAAATGCCCCTTCGTGAAGGATCGATTCCAGCGCTTCGTTATTCTTATGCCGGCGAATATAGATCCGGGAACCGAAATATCGCTCGAGTTGCAGCTGTTCGATTTTCCTGCGCTGGATGAGCAATTCACCGCCCGTGTAGAGATGGAGCTCATGGCCTTGGCTTGCCAGATGGTTAAGCGTCTCCTCCATGAACGGATAAGGTTCAACGGCATGTTCATATACACTGCGCCCGAGCTTCCATAAGAAGTTCTCCTCGGCATCAGAGCGGGCGCGGCCCGTCAAATCAGAGAAATATCGATACGTATCAACGAATGACTCTGGAAAATGGTCACTCTTGAAACCGACGATATGAACGCCAGCTATGTCAATCTCGGTCTGCTTGTCTTTAATGGCTTGCGGCGTAATGCCTTCATAGCCTTGGAACCAAGTAGCCATGGCATCAGTGAATTGTTCGATGACGAGGTAGAAATACTTGTTGCAATAAACGAGCGTGTCGTCGAGGTCAAAAAATAGATTTTGTTTCATAATTGGCATGGCTCCTTTGTCAGAAAAGATAACCGCCGGGCGATGCCCGATCGTTCATCTATGCACTCTAGACTTTCGCATCATAACAGCAGTCTTGGCGGTGCTTCCCTCCTGAAACCAATCTACCGTACCCGGAGACATTAAGTCAAACAGAACAGAATAATGAAACAGTATGGAGCGAATGATAAACTCGGAGGTGAGCCTAGTGCCTTATAATAAAAGCGAAAAAACTAAAAACCAGCATAACGAAGCAAGCATAAAGGAAGAGGAACAGACAGCGAAGGCAAGTAAACAAGCCGAACGGCCAGCAAGTCTTAATGGCATTAATAAAAGCTAAAAAAGAAGAAGACCAGGACGGATCCGGCAAGCTCGGATTGTCTTGGTCTTGCTTGTGTAATGGGGTTAAGCATATTTCAGCCGCTTGGCAGCCAAATCATTCTTAATGAATTCGATACGCCGTTTGACGTAAAAATCGAAACTGTCGCCACGCAATTCCTTCGGCGCGATCGAAGTGCCAGCGTCGTTGTCTAAGATGGTCAGCTTGCCGTCGCTATAAAATTTAAACGTAAGGTCACGATAAGGACTTCTCTTCTCTACATAACGATAATTCTCGCAGCGCTTCATGGTGATCGGCCTCCTTTAATTGGGTGGAATGGAACGTTTGTTCTTATTTTTAGTATACCAAACATTTGTTCGGATGGAAACTGTTTTTTGTTTACCGTAAACTAGAATAATAGAGACACGAATATCCGTAAGATGAACCATACAGATCGCATACTTCATTGTCTTAAAGGAGAGCACGCGTCATGATTCGAGTATCGCACTTAACGAAACAAATTCCGGGTGGGCCTAAAGTATTGGACGACCTTAGCTTCGAGATTGAACAAGGGGAGTTCATTGCGCTTAAAGGAGCAAGCGGCAGCGGCAAATCAATGCTTCTTCGTTGCCTAGCGCTCCGGGAAAAATGGTCAAAGGGCGTTTATGTTTTTGGCCAGGTTAATATTCAAGAACAATATTTGAAGGGCAGGAGCAAGGTACGGCGTGAAGTCGCGTATCTCGAAGAATCTCCAACGCTCTATCAGGATAAAACGGCACTGCGTAACGTCCAGATTGGTTCCGTTAACCAGACGCCATTCTGGCGGCGTTGGACCGGCATGGTCCGCAGTGATGACTATATGGGTGCAATGGATACAATCGAGAAGCTAGGGCTGCTCGACAAGGCCCATCTTAAAGCAAGCAAGCTAAGTGGCGGCGAACGCCAACGAATCGCAATTGCCCGGGCACTCGTCCACGGTGCGAAGGTGATTTTGGCCGATGAACCGGTGACGGGCCTTGATCCTCATTCAGCTGACCAAGTATTGGGGGATCTGAAGCGCCTTTGCAAGGAGCAGGGGCTAATCGTAATTGCCTCGCTGCATCAGGGCGATTATGCTGAGCGGTTTGCGGACCGGACGTTCGGGCTTAGCGGCGGCAAGCTTGTGCTTGATGTTAAAGGCAGGCGGCTAACGGAATACGAGCGTCGCCAGCTTTAAGCCAAGTGGCGGTTTCGCCCGATATTCTAACATGATGGACGACTGGCTGTGCATACAATGGACCATCTGAGCGATTAGGAAGGTGGCTCCAACATGGCATTCCAATTCCAACAGCCTCTTGTTATTCAAACGTATCGAGCGACACGGCCGAAGACTACATTATACATACCGGTCGTCTCCGGTGCAGCGAATCCGGCAACTGAGCGTACGATCAATACCGAAATACGCCGCGTTGTCCAACAGCTTGCCTCGGAACAGGGTTCGCTTGAGCATCCCAGCTCTGAGATGGATGGTTTTTTTGAAGTAAAGACGAATGAGAAGGGCGTGCTCAGCCTGTCGATTTTCAATTATGCGTATACGGGCGGGGCGCATGGAATGACACTCCAAAGCTCATTGACTTTCAACACGGATACAGGCAAGTCTTATAAGTTGTCTGAGCTATTTAAGCCAGGGTCAGATTATGTGAAGCGCATCTCCAGCCTCGTTGCGGCGCAGATCACAAGCCGAGGCATCGAGACGTTTGAGCCATTCAAATCGATTCGTCCAGACCAAGATTTTTATATTGCGGACCGTGCACTTGTCATTTATTTTCAATTGTATGAACTCGCCGCATATGTATATGGTTTTTTGTATTTTCCGATATCGGTCTTTGACCTGCAAGATATAATTAATGAGGACGGTCCGCTCGGTCCGATGGCAGTGAATAATTAGCTTCCACCGTCAACATGCGAAAAACAATAATGAATGCCCCGGAGGGAGCAGAAATGCAAGCGTTAATAGGCAGTGTCATTGTGATTACAGTAGTTGTGATCCTGATCATCATGAGAGGGCTCCGGAATCGGGGCCTGCAACAGAAGGACAAGCCTTCCTTAGAACGGAAAGCAAAGGCTGTCGAGCAATCGAAACCACAGGCTGAGAGAGAGAGCCACGCTTTTTCGCAAATAGAAGAGGACAAGCGTTTGATTCGTACAGTAGCGGACAAGCCTACATTATTGATCGTAGATGATCAAATTATGATCCGCTTGCTCATTCGTGAGGTGTTCGAATCCGAAGGCGTTCGGGTGCTTGATGCAGGCAATGGCCGGGACGCTTGGGAGCTTTTCAGGCGGCATGAAGTGCACTTTATATTGCTCGATATGAACATGCCAGGCATGGATGGCGTAGAGGTGCTGCGCGGCATTCGCCGCATTGACCCGCAAGTGAAAAGCGCCTTCATCTCCGCATATGGAGATCCAGAACGGCTGGAGGTAGGGGAGCAACTGGGGGCGTTACGTTTTTTTGCGAAGCCATTTGATATTCATGCGGTGAAAAGCTTTGTAATGAGCGAGCTGAAATCGCATGAGCGGTTGCGGGCAGAAAACTAATTAAAGGTGAAGAAGGGCGAACGGTTTGCTGGATTTCAGCAGCTGGTTCGCCCTTCTTTCGTTAAGTGCTGTTCGGACGGGATCCCACATACAATGAAACCATTGAGATTGAACGGTGGAGGGGGATTCTATTATGGCAGGGTTTATGTCGCTGTCGCTGTTCGCTATCGTCTGTTTAGCTGCGTTCATATGCGCGATTGTGGCAAGCAAAAGCATTCGCCGGTCGCATCATCAGTCTTATGGCGTATCGGCTTATATCCAATTCGTGCATGACAAAGATGATTTGAACCGGTTCGGGTATCCGCAGCTTCTCCTTCGCAGATTTGGGAATGCAGCTTCATTCGGGCTTTCCTTCCACCAATTAAGCTTGGTTGGAGGCACGGTCGCCTTATTCGGATGGGCAATTAGCGAAGGAGGATTGGCGGCCATCGGTTGGGGCTGGCCGATCATAGGGCTGTTCGGTATCGCCGCTGGGGCCGCGATGGCTGAATTATGTTCTGCTTTTCCGACTGCAGGAGGTCCTTATCATTGGGCATTAGCGCTCGGGGGCGCCAAATGGAGCTGGCTGGCAGGCTGGCTGCATGTAACGGGGAACGCAGCACTTCTTGCTTTCACGAACTATTCAGCAGCTCGAGTGCTATCGGAGTACGCTGCGAATCAGTTTGGATATGTGAATCAAGGATGGATGGCGATCATCGCTATGCTCGGATTGTACGCGATCCAGTGGAGGCTAAACAGGATGCGCCATCGAACATTTAGCGCTATACAGGCGTTAGGTGTGGGGCTAGTCATAGCAAGTGCTGTAGGTGTGATTATAGGCCTTCTTTGGTTAACTTGGCCGGGAGTATGGCCTGCCCAATCATTGTTTGGATTCGGAAATCAAGCTGTAGATGCAGCTGCGATTCAAGCCAATCCGGCACCAACGCCATTGGGTTGGCTGGCAGGCGTTTTGCTGTTGCAACGGATGTTTATCGGGGGTGAAGGGGCAGCATCTGGAGCGGAGGAGACGATGGACCCGCGTGTACGCAGCGCTTGGTCGGTTTATTTGGCACCCGTCTATGTGTATGTCATTGGCTTCGTTCTGCTCTCTATAGCTGCTTTGAATCTCCCGCTAGACCCGGGAAATGCAGGGGTGCTCGGCATTTGGTTGACGACGGTTGTGCAAATATGGACGGCAGGAGAACCAATTATCATCGGGATTGCTGTAGTCGTGATTGGAATATCTGGCGTACAGGGAATGAATGCGCTATCACGCACATTGTTTGCGATGTCGAGAGATGGTGCACTTCTAGACCATACGAAATGGAGCCGAGTTTCTGCCCGCACAGGAAAGCCAAATGCTGCAATTACGGCTGCTGCGCTACTCTCTGCTGTAATCGGAGTTGTTTATGTGGCATGGAACGGTTCACAAACAATTGGCATACCGCTTATTAGCTTCGCTGCTGCAGCGAGCCAGCTAGGCTGTGCTATCCCCATCGGGTTGCGTGTGCTGGGAAATAAGCAACGAAAGCAACTGCAAGAGGCCCCTTGGTCGTTAGGGAAGTCGGGGGCGGTGATTCGATGGATCGCGTGGATCGGCATGCTTGGCATGGCGGTTGGGGCAATGGCATTACTGAGTTTCGCTGCTGGAGCCGCTGTTCTTGGCGTGGGCATAGCTGCATGGGCAGCTGCCGCCTGGAGGGGTACAAAGTTTGAGAAACAATTACGGAAATCATTCAAACGAACAAGAGTGGAGCTTCAGCGAATTGAGAGAAAATTCGGACCTCTCTTTCTGGATGGGAAATGATCAGAAAATTTATTTCCCGGGGAAACGCATGAAGTTACACAAAAGATAACTTTTCGACAGCGTTTACATTCCGATTTGCGACATTAAGTGTCGAAATTGAGGTGACAGTACGGCGCATTTGCCAAGGATTGGCGGTTCTCGGTATAATTAGCGAATATAAAGTGCATGCATGGCGTAAGGAGGAGACGGGAAATGATCGCGTTAAAATCAACGATTGCATCGGTGAATGTTGGAATGCCTGCAGAGCTCGCACATGGGGGCAAATTCGTACAATCCGGAATCGTGAAGCGTCCGGTGGCAGGCGCTATCCACGTTAGCGAGCAAGGCTTGCCGGGAGATGGCCAAGCGGATTTAGTGAACCATGGCGGACCTGACAAGGCGGTATGTGTATATGGAACGGACCATTACCCGTATTGGGAAGAGCGGCTGGGCCGTTCGCTTTCATTTGGCGCATTCGGGGAAAATATTTCCCTAGCGAGCTGGACTGAGCCGGATTGGTGCATCGGCGACAAGGTGCGAATCGGCAATGCGCTTTTGCAGGTAAGCCAGCCAAGGCAGCCTTGCTTTAAGCTAGCAGCCTTATACGGTGCGCCAGATCTTGCGGATTGGGTATCCAAAACGGGATTTACAGGTTTTTACCTTCGTGTCCTCGAACCGGGAACCTTCAGCTCGGGGGATGAAGCGATTGTCGTGGAACGCCATCCCGCAGCGATTACGATTGCAGAAGCAAATCGTGTGATGCATATCGATAAATCGGATGTTGCCGGCATGAACAGGCTGCTCGCTGTCGCGGAGCTGTCAGCAAGCTGGCAGGAGACGATAACCAAACGCATATCCAAACTCAATGCTGGCCAATAGGCGGATGTGCAGCATGATCGACAGGATGGAATGAAAGGACGAACAGACGAAATAAAAGCAGGCCGAACAAAAGCATCGAGAAACGATTCCGCACTTCATTGCATGTGCAGAGGAACGGTTTGCACTTCGCATTAATAATAATCATCAAAACGCGGGCATTGTAAAGCTGGAGCATCAGGTGCTCCAGTTTTTGCTGCGCTCACGGTTTTCGTTGAAGGTGCCTGAGCCAACGACCTCGAACAAGTGGAATCACTTGGCCAAGCAGCAGGATTGCTTAGTGAAGCGTTGGCTGGCATGCACGTTAATGAGCAATCGTTAGAGCTTGAATGCCGGCAATGGCCGTTCGGAGGCGCAGCGCACGGAGAGGATTGCGCGGTTATCACGTGGCTTTGGGCGAAAGCGCAAACTTTCAAAGGAAGAGGCGCCAGCATTGCCAGACTTAATGATACTGCGAATGTTGGATGTGTTTTTGCATTTTGCCGTACGATTGTCAGAAGGGCTTGATGCTCCACAGGTGTGGATGAAGCAAGCGAAGCATGCAGATGCCGTTGTGCAATGGGTAGAGCTGCATCGTGATCAGCTGCGCAGCATGTTCCAAGAGACGTTAAGCGAATGAAAGAGCCATCAGGCGCCATATAATAGAGCGAATCGAACGAATCGGCATGCCGATGAGGAGGTATCGCGATGAGTACGGCTCGTGCTCTTGGGTATGGGGAAGCAGATCGGCTTCTGATTATTAATGCGGATGATTTCGGGCTGTGCCATTCGTCTAATGAAACGATTAGCAGCTTGCTGGTAGGCGGTTACGTGTCATCTGCGACACTCATGCTTCCCTGTAGCTGGGCAAGGGAGGCGGCATTATGGGGTGCGCGGCATCCTGATCTTGATATCGGCGTCCATTGGACAATGACAAGCGAATGGGATTTGTACAAGTGGGGGCCAGTTTGCCGGACATCCCCTACAAGCTCGCTGGTCACTTCAGAAGGTTATTTTCCGAAGGACGTGAAGGCGTTCGAGAGGCAAGCGGAACAAGCCGAGGTCAAGGCGGAGCTGATCGCCCAGCTTGAAATGGCGTTAAAGCTTGGCATTCGCCCAACACATGCGGATAGCCATATGGGGAGCCTTTATGGGCTAGCTACTGGCCGCGACTTCCTAACCGTCGTGTTCGAGGTGTGTGCGGCTTATGGGCTGCCGTTCCGTCTCCCCCGCAACTTACTGACCGAAACAGGCCAAGTTGCTCCTCCTGAGCTTGCAGAGGTAGCATTAAAACGAGCCGAGGAGGCAGAAGCCTATGGCATTGTTGTATTGGATTATTTGCTAGGGCTTCCTTTCAGTGAAGAGCCTGGCGAAACATATGAAGCCTATCGCGAGCAATTCATCCAATTGCTTGTTTCGCTAAAGCCGGGCGTTTCCGAAATAATTGTACATCCGGCAGCGGCGACAGATGAGCTGCAAGCCTTTCATGGGCAGGCCGCCAAACGCGATTGGGAACGTAGGCTGCTGCAAGATGATGCCGTACTCCGAACAATAGAAGAGCAGCAGTTGATCCGTATTGGCTGGCGGGAGCTTCAGCGGCTTCAGCTTGCCCTCTAACCACACGAAATCGTCATGTCGCGTCACGAACAACAACCTCTAATCGCGATTGCCGTTCTTTCGCGCGATTTAGAGGTTGTTGTTTATCTGAAAAGGGTTGAGGAGAGGTGTTCGGCGATCAAGCGGCCGTGATGGCGGCCCGTCTCGATAAACACTTCATTCGCTTGGAGGCGTGATGCTACTACCCCTGCAAGGTATACGCCAGGAATGTTCGTTTCCATCGTATTATCATTGAAATGGGGACTGCCGTCTGGCTCAATCCGAACGCCGATCTTTGCTAGAAATTCCCGGTCGGGATGGAAGCCAGTCAGTGCCAGAACAAAATCGTTCGGAATGGTTTCTGCTTCCTCAGGGCCTTCCACAAGAATGGATGCGGGATCGATCCGAACAACTCGTGAGCAGAATCGCATGTTGATTTTGCCCTTGTTGACCAATCCTTCGAATAACGGCAGCACCCAAGGCTTGATGCCCTTGTGGTAAGCTTCCCCGCGGTAGATGACGGTAACTTCAGCGCCTACGCGCTCCAGCTCTAGCGCAGCGTCAATGGCAGAGTTGCTGCCTCCGATGATGGCAACTTTCGTACGGGTATAGGGATGGGATTCGCGGAAGAAGTGGCTCACTTTGCCAGTTTCTTCACCTGGGATGCCAAGCGAATTCGGATGGTCAAAATAGCCCGAAGCGATGACGACAGTATCGCAAGCATATTGTTTGGCCTCTCCGAACCTCGTGACAGAGGTGACGCGAAAACGTGACCCTTCTGGCTGTATGTCCGTTACGGTTTCGAAGGCGTTGACGCGAATGTCATGGCGCAGCGTAACGGTACGATAATAAGCGAGCGCTTCCTGCCTTGTTGGCTTATCGTTAGCTGTGGTAAAGGGGATGCCGCCAATTTCCAGCAGCTCAGGTGTGCTGAAAAAACGCATATAGGTCGGGTATTGGGATATGGAATGGACGATATTGCGGCTTTCGATGATAAGCGGCGAGAGGCCTAGCTGCTGCAGCTCAAGAGCGGCGGCAAGCCCGCAAGGCCCAGCCCCTATAATAATCGCTTTTTCGTTAATGGGATTAATGGTTTCCATAGGGAAATATCAGCCTCCTGCCAATAAGGATCGTAACAATCATTGTACTGCTCACTAGTGAATGATGGCAAATCAGGGACGTTAGACGGCCAATAAATCAACGTTTAACACTGGGTACGAGCTTTCGAATCATGTATAATAGGAATCAATTGTACAACTGGGAGGTTGCTAGATGCGGCGGCGATTTGTTATAGAGGCAGTCATGGTGGCAACATATGGGCATCTGTTGGTGCCAAGCCGTCCGGTGGATTATGTCGTTCCATACTCGACGATTGCTGAATTATACGATATGAAGGATGGAGCGGACCCCGTGATGGAAGATCCATCCGATGATAAGCATGTGAAGGAGAAGATTGGCGAGCTAATTTCTTTCTTCGAGGACCCGCTTAACCGGAAAAAAATAGAGCGCGCTTTGCAGGTGCCATGGCGTGAAAGCTCACCTCTATTGCTGAATGATAAAATTCAATTCACAATCGTGCATGCGCTCGATAATGCGCAATACGGGGAGTTGTTTGATCCGATCGAAACAGAAGTGCTGCTCGCTGGCATGAAGCTGGATACACCTATTTTGTCAGACCAGATTGAGTTTCAGGAACGTCTCATAGAGGCGGAGATTCCCGTGCTCATTTATGATATTGACGACTTTGAATTTGCAGTAGAAGAGGGTATCGAGCCGGACGAATTTCAGGAACATCGAGACCTGTAATTCGAGGTGTACGAGAAGGCCTGAGCCTATCGGCGTTGGGTCTTCTTTTTTATGGACAATTGGCAGCTTGTAGCAAGGAAAGGGGAGAGAGAATCAAAGATGGCAACATTGTTTCGCATCCTTAAATATGTAAAGCCGAGTGCAAAATGGGCATTCGCAGCACTAGGGCTCATGATTGTTGCTACGGTCATTGATCTCATAGCACCTTGGGTGCTTCGCAAAATTTTCGATGATGGCATCGCGCAAAAAGACATGGGCATGGTGTTATTGCTGACGTTATCCTTGCTAGTAATGCAGGGCTTGAAAAGCTTAGGCTCCTTTGCACAAGGATATACGCAGGAGATGGTCGGGCAAAACGTCGTATTCACGCTTCGCAAAGAGATGTATGCGCACCTGCAGCGGTTATCTTTTAAGTATTACGATAAAGCGCAAACGGGGCAATTGATGTCAAGAATGACGGGCGATATTGAAGCGGTCAAAAATTTTGTTGGATTCGGGGCAATGATGCTGATCACCGGCATAGCGACATTTGTCGGCACATTAATTTTTATGCTTTCGATGCAAGCAGAGCTTACGCTGCTCAGCTTAAGCACAATTCCACCGCTCCTGCTCGTTATGTGGCTGTTCAACCGGAAGGTTGGTCCGGCATGGGGCAATATTCGGGAACAGATGGGACGATTGACGGCGACGCTCCAAGAAAACATTTCGGGCATACGCGTCGTGAAAGCGTTTGCTAGAGAAACCAAAGAACAGGGCAAGTTCGCAGACCGCAATGAACAAAATTTCGGAACGAATATGTACAGGGCCAAGCTCGAAGCTACTGCTTTTCCGCTTATGGGTTTTTTCGGGGGATTAACGTTCTTAATTATGATCTGGCTGGGCGCTGTGTACGTAGCGAGGGAGCAGATGTCACTCGGGACGTTTATGGCTTTTCAATGGTACACCTGGGGACTGATCTGGCCGCTGAATATGCTCGGCTGGCAAATTAATATTTTCCAACAAGCATTAAAGGCAGCGCCTCGGGTATTCGAAGTGTTAGATACGAAAGTTGACATCGAGTCGCCTGCTGGCGGGGGTGTGGAAGCGGGACGAATTCGTGGGGCGATCACGTTCGATAACGTATCGTTTGCGTTCGATAATGCTGCTGCTGCTGCTGAAGAGCCAACTCATGTGCTCCATAACATCCAGCTTCAAGTCAAACAAGGGCAAGTAATTGCTGTCCTCGGGGCGACTGGCTCGGGCAAAAGCAGCCTGATAGCGTTGCTATCCCGCTATTATGATACAAGTGCTGGCACAGTGTTGATCGATGGGGTGGATGTGAAAGATTACAATCTCGAAGGGCTTCGCCAAAGCATCGGGATCGTGCCGCAGGAGACGTTTCTATTCTCAGCCACAATTCGGGAAAACGTAGCTTTTGGAAATCCAAATGCGACGCAAGAAATGGTGGAGGCTGCTGCAAGGAAAGCGCAAATCCACGATTTTATTGTCCAAATGCCATATGGCTATGAAACATTAATTGGTGAACGGGGTGTCGGCTTGTCCGGCGGGCAACGGCAGCGTGTAGCGCTTGCCCGTGCAATACTGATGGATCCGCCCATTCTCGTATTGGATGAAGCAACGGCAAGCGTGGATACCGCAACGGAGTCTGCGATCCATGAAGCGCTGCTGGAAGTGATGAAGGGCAGAACGACGTTCATTATCGCACAGCGTTTGTCTACGGTCCGCCGAGCGGACAGGATCATCGTGCTAGACAACGGGCGGATTGTGCAAGCCGGGACGCAGCGTGAGCTGCTGGAGCAGGACGGGTTTTTCAGGCGGCTGCTGGAACAGCAAGAAACAGCTGCGGCATCGAACTTATGAACGTTCAAGTGTGAATTTGTTAAGAGCATAAAATAAAGGAGGATATGCGTGAGCCAAGTCGAATGGGATTCCGTCGATGAGCTGGAAGAAAAGCCGTTTCAGCTCGACTATATGCGAAGGCTAATGCGGTATGTGCTGCCGTATCGCAGGACGTTAAGCTTTGTCGTTGCCATTGTACTACTGAATATGTTGCTAAGCCTCGCAGAGCCTTTATTGCTTGGTTACATTATTGATGAGGGCATTCTAAAGCATAATTATACGTTTATTCATTGGGCTGGAGCTGCCTTGCTTGGGTTCCGGTTGTTAGGCTGGCTGTTCGGGTGGATGCATACGAGGCTCATTAATTTTACGGGACAACGTGTGTTATTCGATCTGAGGCAGCAGCTGTTTAACCATCTGCAGACGTTATCCTTCCGATTTTTCGACGGGCGTCCTGCCGGCAAAATCATGTCGCGGATCACGAACGATACGAATGCGATCGGCGAGCTGATTAACGGTGGTTTGATTACGACCGTCATGGAAGTGACGCACTTGGCCGGAATCGTCGTCATCTTGTTCTGGATGGATTGGCAGCTGGCGCTCCTATCGTTCGCTACGATGCCGCTTCTGTACTTGATCGTAACGACGCTGCGTACCCGAATTGAAGGCGCTTGGTCCCGCTCGAGGCGGACGATGTCTGCGATTAATGGCAACGTGAATGAGACGATCCAAGGCATTCGCGTCGTGCAAGCCTTTTCCCGGCAATCGGCGAACAATGCGAAATTTAACGATATTAATCTGAACAATAAACGGGCGTTCATGCGCGCGATTCGAATGGAATCGACGGTGTGGCCACTCGTGGAGATGGTCGGCATGCTCGGCACATGCATCGTCATCTGGTTCGGGGCGAGGCAAGTAATGAACGACACACTGACAATTGGCTTCGTGATGGCGTTTATTAATTACTTATGGCGGTTCTGGGGACCGCTCAGCGCATTGTCTAAAGTCTATAGCCAGCTATTGTCGGCCATGGCTTCGGCAGAGCGGCTGTTCGAAATTTTGGATACGGAGCCAGAGGTGAAGAGTGCTTCCCATGCTAAGGAGCTGCCGCAGATCCGTGGCGAGGTTGTATTAAAGGATGTATCTTTCCGGTATGGACCGGATAAACCAGAAGTGCTTCATGGCATTAATGTTACGGTAAAGCCAGGGCAGCGAGTCGCCATCGTCGGACCGACTGGGGCAGGAAAGAGCACAATCGTGAACCTGCTCATGCGTTTCTATGATACGACAGGCGGCCAAGTTTGCATTGACGGCCATGACGTGAAGGATGTGACGTTGGAGTCATTACGCGGCCAGATGGGGATCGTGCTGCAGGATTCCTTTATTTTCTCGGGTACGATTGAAGAGAATTTGCGTTACGGCAATGAAGATGCGACGGATGAGGCGCTGCGCGAGGCGGCTCGGAGCGTACGTATCGATAAGTTTGTTGCAAACTTCCCGGATGGCTATGATACGCAGGTGGAGGAGCGCGGAAGCAAACTGTCAGTTGGTCAGCGGCAGCTGCTGGCGTTTGGCCGTGTGCTGTTAAGCGACCCGCGAATTTTGATTCTGGATGAAGCAACGTCCAGCGTCGATACGGAGACGGAGCAGCATATTCAAGCTGCGCTTGCCCGTGTGTTGGAGGGCAGGACAGCGTTCATTATCGCGCATCGCCTGTCAACGATTCGTGACGCGGACCTGATTCTCGTCGTGCGCGATGGGACGATTGCGGAGAGCGGTACGCATGAGGAACTGATGCAGACGAGCGGATTATACGCGAATCTCGTTCATTCGCAGCTGCTCATGCAGCAGTCGTTCCAGGAGGATTCGAAACCGCAGGCGGGATAATGGGAATGAAGATTTACGTGTGGAATTAATTATAGAAAGAGTCGAAAGGTTCAGCATGCCTGGACATATTCGGCTCTTTTTTATTGTGTAATTTTTTTGTGTATCTTGCAACCTTCACTCTGGCAGTTTCGTCTATTTGGTGGTATGTGGAAAATAATACAGCATTATCGTATAAGATAAGACGAACTGATGGAGGTTACAACAGTGAAATTACAAGCATCAAAATCAACCGTTAATGGACAAGCCTCGAATAGAAAGCCTAATGTGATCGGCAAAAAAATAGCGCTTGGCGTCGGGGCACTCCTCGTCACATTGACAAGTGGAGCAGCATGGGCGCCGCATGTCGTGAAGGCGGAATCAGCGGTTGTTTCTGTTAGTAGTTTTACCAATGAACTGACAGCACCATTCGTGAAGCCCAAGTGGACTTTAGCGGTAGATAACTGGGATGCCCAGAGTAATGTCGTTAGAAAAACGGATGTTCTGGCAGAGGAAGGGCGAGTTTATGCGATCGTTTCGGGTGGGCAGCTCACCGCAGTCGATGCGGCAACTGGCAAGAAGGCGTGGAAAGCGGACTCTTCGCTCCAGCATCAACTGGCCTATGTGCCTGGTGTCATTTACAGCGTGGTATCTGACGGAAGATTAATCGCGTTTAATAGCGCTAACGGGAAAACGAAATGGGCTTCTAAGGCGAAAACAGACGGTGCGTTGAAGATCGTGCCGATTGGAGATGCCGTGTATGTGATGAACAACTTGCAATTCTATGCTTTTGACGCCCAAACTGGCGCTTTGCGTTGGAAGGTCGAGGAGAAAGATGCTACCTACTCTTCGGGGGACAATGAGCTGCAGCTAGTAGATGGCGTACTCATTCGCGGATACCTTGTACAAGGTGCGCTAACATCTAGCCAGATCAATGCATACGATGCAAAGAGCGGAAAATTATTGTGGTCTAAATTCCGGCAAAATCTACCTATCGCTGCGAAAGGCGGATTAATTTATTCAGCACCTGCCGTTTATGAAATGGGACCAGTTGATGGCATTCTGCAGGAATTTAGCCTCGATGCCATAAGTGCCAGTACCGGTGAATTGAAAGGTACGCGTGTTTATAAATGGGATACGCCTGTTGATCCTAATGCTCCTATTAAAGGCGGCTTATACGGACAGCCAATGCTAGTGGGCAATGATTTGTACCTTTATGAAGGGGACAAGCTGGCAAAGTATGATTTTAACGCCTATGTTCCCAATGGCGGCAAGCCGCTTCATACATGGTCGATACCGGTTAATAACGCTGGCAGTTTGACAGGATTGAATCTTATCCACCGTGGCCGATTCTTATTCCATGACTACTCTAACAATGCAATCGTCGCGATGAAAGAAGCAAACGGCCAACAAGTTGGCTGGCAAGTGGATAACCCGGCATTACAGACGGATGTTTATGGGAATGGATTATTTATTGGCCAGACTGATGGCGTATGGCATGCCTATAACTTCGATTCGACGAAGGCGATGTTCTCTGTCAAAAGTGAGTCGCGCTATTTTGGCCCGACATTAAAGTCGAAGGACATGGTCATTATTCAGAATAAAGGGTTTTTACAAGCGGTCAAATTGCCTCAGTCTTTACTGTAAAATAAAAACGGCTTGCGTCGCAAAGCGGGTGATCGTCCTCTTGCGGCGTAAGCCGTTTTGCTTTAAACCGTTAGAAATCCCGCTTAGCTTTGCAGTTGAAACGCCTCAGCAACAAGCCGGTACGAATGTAGCCTTGCTTCAAAATTATGCGTGTTCGTGACGATCATCAGCTCGTCTGCATCGTATCGTTCCGCGAGCGCGAGCAGCTTTGTTCGTACCGTCTCTGGCGTACCGACGATAATTTGGCTGCGCCGCTGATTTATCAGCTCGATATCGATCTCGTCATAAGGGTACGCTTCAGTTGTCTCAATCGAAGGAAAGAAGCGCAAATTGCCGCCACGGTGCAGCATAAGGAAAAACAAGGATGTGCTCGATGCGAGACGTTCTGCTTCTTCCTCAGTATCTGCGCATACGACATAGACTGCCGCCATTGCGTGAGCCTTCTCGTTCAACGCAGAAGGGCGGAATTGTGCTTTGTAGCTGCGAATGGCATCTTCGCCGCCAGGCACGCCGAAAAACTGGGCATAAGCATAGGCTAAGCCTAGTTGTGCGGACAAGCGGGCGCTCTCGCCGCTGGAACCGAGCAGCCATAGTTCTGGCGCAGTGTCGATAACAGGGGACGCGAACAGTCCCGGGTACGCATGTGTTGGGCCTGCTTGATCGTATAGATACGTAATTAAGTCGGCTACCTGCTGCGGGTAACGGTCGACCGACGTATATTTGCCTTCTTGGAGTGCGCGTGTCGACAAAGGCATGCCGCCCGGCGCCCGGCCAAGGCCAATGTCGATACGGCCAGGGTGCAACGCTTCGAGCAGGCGGAAATTTTCTGCAACTTTGTAGGCGCTGTAATGAGGCATCATGACACCGCCGGAGCCTAGCCGGATACGGTTCGTATGGGCGGCCAAGTGAGCGATGAGCACTTCAGGGCTGGAGTGAGCGAGCGCACCGGATGCATGATGCTCCGATACCCAATAACGGTCATAACCAAGGCGATCGGCCTCTTGTGCAAGGCGCGTAGTTTCGGCTAAGGCGTCTTTTGCTGTCCGTCCTTCCGCAATTTGTGACTGGTCTAATATGCTGAGCTTCATGTATGGACTCACCTCGTTAAATGAAATGATACTGTTACCGTAAGTGTAACAGATTAATGCTGACGGGTCAAAAGGCGAGCGGGAGCAAGGTATTCCAATAAAAAAGCCGGCTTTCGCCGGCATTTGCAATATTGATTTTTGCAATATTGATTGATATGGGGTTAATCATTCGTATGGTCAATTGCTTCAGCCATCGTTCGGTCTGTAAGATGGGCGTAGATTTGCGTTGTCTCAGGAGAAGCGTGTCCGAGCTGTTCTTGCGTTTTGTAAATATCGTTACGAAGATAATAATCGGTTGCGAACGAGTGTCGAAGCTTATGGACGGACAAGTAAGGCTTGCCGAATCGTTTGGCGTATTTGACGACCATCTCTTGAATGGCCCGCTTCGTCATGCGGGAACCTTCTTTTTTTCCGTTAGCAATGGCTAGGAACAATGCTTTCTCCCTTTTGGGCGCATGATAGGACATGTCGCGAAGCTGCATATATTGGCTCAGGTTATTGACGGCTTCTTGGCGGAAGTAGACAGGCGTTTTGAACGTGTCGTCATTCTTGCCTTTGCGGAACACGTAGGATAGCTTTTTCTTCAGGTCGATATCATCCACATTCAAATTCACGACCTCGGATACCCGCAATCCGGAATGCAGGATGAGGCTGATGATGCAAGCATCACGAATCTTGTTCAGCTGATAGCTGTACAAGGCTTGTTTATTTTTGGCGACATCTTGCTCGTAGTCCCGCTCCACGTAGCTGAGAAACGCCGCAATTTCTTCTTCCTGCAGCAATTTTCCTTCGAGCTTGGCAGCAGTATCTTTAGGTTTGGACGTGCGTTTGATCGATACTTTGGCCATGACATTACGTTTAAGCAGCGGGTAAAATTGTTCATCCTCCGCAATCTGGCTCAAATAATGAAACAAAGAGCGAAGCGAGGATAACTTCCGCGTGACAGAAACGCGCAAATTCGTATGCTCGGTCCGTGTCATGAGAAACATGCGAAACGAATCAATGCTATCCATGTGCAGCTTCTCGAGCTCTTCGAGCTTCACATCTTTGATTGCTGGGCCTGCTGCTAGCCCTTCGGCAAGCAAGTAGGAGAAGAACGTATCATAATCACGCACATACTCCAGCAGCGAGGATGGCGAAAGGTCCGGCAGCTTGAAATTAATGAATTTCTCGACATACCATGGCATGAGCGGCACTTTTTTGTCCAATTCCTGCCGGTCCTTGATCTTAATGACGTTCATGTCAGTGGTTCAGCTCCTTTTCATTCCATTACTTTCTATTATAAAATGGCTGGTAGAGGAGAACAAGCATTCGATTGCGAAGATCTGGCTGGGCGAAGCTAGCTGCCATTCGCTGGTGAATGGCCGGATGAAGGCATAGAAACCTGCCCTATCCGCACATGCGCCCACGCGCAATATAAAAACGGTGAAGGGAGATGCCCCATCACCGTCTTAGCCTGCGTTATTCATCATAATCATCAACGGACAACAGGAGTTCATTCGAAGCGCACTCCCCTGTGTAGCTGTCGCCCTCATACGTAAAAGAGTAGCGTGCAATGCAGCGTGTGGCGACCTCATTTTGCTCGCCATCTTCCAGTTCTGCAACGAATACGAAATATCTTGCCCGCACGCTCGATCCCGGGGATATAACGCCCAGCGGCAACCCTTGATTGACTGGAAAACCGGATCGGGTTTTGCCATTTACACGTGTGTCCTGCAGTTGGAAGCCTGGGGGATAAGGGGATCGGAATAAAGCAGTATCCGCGTCCCAATTGCCTTCATTCGTTATAGTAAATGTAAATGAGACCGATTCACCCATAACAAACTCTGCCGGATGCGCAGCCGCCACAACCGAAAGGATTGGTGAGGCCAATTGAGTGACAACCGCATTCGATAACGTGTATTGTTCCACAATTCTGCCGTCTGGCAAGCGAAACGTGTAGGTAATCCGTGCGTGATTCGCAAGCGGAGGCAAACCAACTCGAGCTGCCGACTGCTGGATGAGAACCTGATAAGCAATTGTCGTATGGGCTCCCGCACGCAATGTGCCTAGCGATATTCCGTTCGTGAGGGAGGCGCCTTTTCGCGGCACTCCATCAATGATTACACTGTCTGGCACGAGCACGGTTCCGGGAGGGAGCAAATCGGTGAGGACAGCATCCACAGCAAAGCTGCTGCCATTAACGACCACTGCATCGTAGGCTATTATTGAACCAACTGGTGCAATTGCACGATTGGCAGAGAGGGTGACGGACACAACGGGAGCAATGACCGCCACTTCGCTCGTATTCGTGCGCATGCGCTGCTCCTGGCCATTCACCGTGTAATCGACAACGGATTGGATCGTGACCTTGGAAGCAGCTGCCGTGCCATTTAGGCGCAAGCTGACTCGAATAGTTACTGTGGAACCTGAAGCAATAGTGCCGATAGGAATGCCGGCGTCCGGGTCGATCCAAGCTGTATGCACATCGTTAATGATGACGCTGCCGGGAACGAACGTGAAGCCGGGAGGGAGCGGAATGTGAACAGTGACTTGGCCGATAGGCTCGACCCCTTCATTTTTCAATACAATATCATAATTCAGCACATCTCCAGCATACGTAACAGGCGAGCTCAATTGCCCATATGCATGCAGTTGAAAAGGCACGATAGCCGTTGTCACTTGGTTCGACTGCACAGCCTCGGCCACGGCTCTGCCTTCTTGTGTTGTGAACCGATAAGCAATATGGGCTTGATTGGCGAAAGAGAGGGACTCCGGGATGGCAATCATGATGGCTTGAAAAACGAGCTGTACGGCAGTGCCAACCGCAATCGTCCCAAGTGCGATGCCTGTTGCCGGCTTGCTGCCGGGAATAGGGGAACCGTCGCGCAGCACGCTGTTGGGGATGAAGGATAAGCCAGCAGGCAAGGTATCATAAACGATAACTTCCGCATCGCAATTGCCGGCGTTTCCGATCGTCAGCGTGTACGTCACCGTCTGCTCTAGGGCAAGTTGGCTTGGTGCCGCTTTTTTAATTGCTGTAATTAAAGGGCCGACTAACGGCGTTTGAACCGTATTGGAGTAGGACACCTTCTCAAGCGAGCCGCTGCTGAACCGGACAAGCGTCTGATTCAGCAGCATCATGTCATGCGCGCTTCCTTGCGTCATAATGTAACCACAAGCACTTGGAAGGTTACAGTTGAAGATGCGCTAGCGGCAATGGAACCGATCGCAATGCCGGTATTAGGATTGCCTGCTGGCCTTGAAACATTATCTACGGTGACACTTCCTGTAACGAAGGCGGTTCCCGCCGGGACAGGATCCACAAGCACGACGTTGTTAACCGTGCTAATGCCTCGATTAGTGACTAGAATTGAATACATGATCGTGTCTCCTACGACGGCGTCGATTGCTGTCGTGCTTTTGACAACGGAAACATCAGGCGAAGAGACAGGGATGGATAGCGTGTTGGAATTGACGGTTCCCGTCAAGACCCGGCTGTCTGGCGCAGTATACTTATAGATGCCCGTTGCCATATTTACGAGCTGCTGGGAAGGGGGCAGCGTCTGGATAATGACCTCATACGACACCGAAACGACAACTAGAGCTCCTGGGTTAACCGTGCCGATGGAGAATCCGGCTGCTGGATTAGCGCCAGGCTGAGGAACACCGTTTACTTGCACGCTGTTTGGAATAAATGAACCGCCGGATGGGATAGGATCGTTCAACGTGACTTCAGCTGGCAGATTCCCTGTGTTTGTAATATGCAGCTCGTAGGTCACGGTGTCGCCGACGGTTGCGTTCGTCGTGCTGCCTGTTTTTAGAATCGCAATGATAGGCAAATAGACAGGCACGATGACGGTATTCGAAAAAGCGGTGCCTGAGAAAGAACCTGAAGTAAAGGTCGCGCTTGCTTGGTTGCTCAGTTGCGCGGGAGATGGCAGGCTCGTTATGCTCACATCGAAGGTGACCGTCGCCGTTGCTCCTGGTGCAATCGTCCCGATTGAAATCCCGGCAGATGGCGATGCCGCTGGACGGGACAGTGTATCAACAGTAACGCTTCCTGCAACGAATGATGTGCCATTTGGAATGGAATCCACGACAATGACATTGTTGATTGGCGCAATTCCGCTATTCGTGACAGCAATCGAGTACGTGACCGTATCACCGACAATTGCAGTCGGGACGTTCGAGGTTTTGGCGACGGCCACGTTCGGAGCAGACACCTGAATCGACAGCGTATTGGATGAGAGCGAACCGTCTAGCGTCCGGCTATCCGGGAGTGTATACGTGTATGTCGCTGATGCTTGGTTAATTAATTGCTGGCCAACAGGCAAGGATTGAATGACGACAGAGAAGGCAACCGTCGTCGTGCCAGTCACATTGCCGAGCAATATTCCGGTAGAAGGGTCTGCGCCTGGCACCGGTTGATTTTGGACGATAACGCTGTTAGGCACGAATACAGTCCCCGCAGGGATCGTATCGGTTAATGTGACATCAGCGCCGTAGTTTCCTGTGTTCGTAATCACTACCGAATAGGTGATCGTATCGCCAACGGTTGCATTCGCGGTGCTGCCAGTTTTAACCGCACTTAGAATTGGCTGATACACTGGCGTACTGACTGTATTGGAAAACGTAACGCCGGAGAAAGCGCCTGATGTGAACGTTAACGATGACTGGTTATCTAGCTGTGCGGGGTTAGGCAAGGAAACTACCGTGACTTGGAAGGCAATCGTAGCTGTTATGCCGGGCGCGATCGCATCGATTGCGACACCTGTGGCCGGATTCGCGGCAGGCCGTAACAATCCATCAACAGATAGAGAGCCCGAAACGAATGCCGAGCCAGCCGGGATCGGGTCGGTAAATAAGACGTTCGTTATTGAGGCAATTCCGCTGTTCGTAACCGTTGTGGTATAGGTGAACGTATCGCCGATTGACAGCGCTGTGGCAGGCGTGCTTTTGACGACAACGGCATTGGGCGCTGATACAGGGAAGGTTACGGTGTTGGACACGGCAGTTTGATTGAAGGTCCGGCTATCTGGCAGCGTGTATGAAATGGCGGCTGTGCCTTGATTTGCTAACTGCTGCGGCGTTGGCAAAGAATTGATAACGACGGAGAACATGACAGTTGCCGTCGCACCGCCCGCTACTGCGCCGACTGGGATGCCAGTAACAGGGTCTGCGCCGGGAAGGGGCGAGCCGTTGAGCAGCACACTGTTCGGTTCAAAGGCAGTGCCCGTCGGAATGTTGTCCGTTACGGTAACGGTAGCGGGGTAGTTGCCGCTGTTCGTGATCGCGAGCGTGTAAGTGACCGTTTGCCCGACCGACGCATTAGAAGTGCTGGCGCTCTTCGCTACGGCGATAACCGGCTGATAAACAGGCGTGGATACCGTATTCGAGTACGTCAATCCCGAGAACGCGCCTGAGGTAAAGGTGGCAGTGCCAATATTGGCCAGCACGGCTGGATCAGGTACGGCGTTCACGGCATTGTTGAACGTAACCGTTACGCTGCTGCCTGGGGCCAGCGACCCTAGCGGGATGCCGCCTCCTGGGTTAGCGCCAGGTACAGGCACGCTGTTGACGATGACGGTTCCGGGAATGAACGATGAGCCAGCCGGAGCGGGAGCCGCATATTGCAAATTGTTGATCGTTTCAATCCCATTGTTCGTGATGACCGTTGTATATATGATTGTGTCGCCGATTGTAGCTGCTGTCGTAGGCGTACTCAGCACAACGGATACATTCGGCGCTGATACTGGGAAGCTGACCGTATTGGAATTCACGGAGCCAGTTAACGTACGGCCATCTGGCGGCGTATACGAGTAGGCTGCTGTACCTGTGTTAGTGAGTACTTGCGGTGAAGGAAGGGAGGTGACCACGACGCTGAATGTGACGGTGGACGTGCTGCCAGGCGCAATACTGCCAAGGTCGATTCCAGTCGCTGGCGATATTCCCGGGAATGGAAAGCCATTAACGATTACGCTGTTATCTGTAAACGTGGTGCCGGCTGGAATCGTATCGGTTAACGTTGCCTGAGCAGCCAAATTGCCTGTATTCGCCACAGCAAGCGTGTAGACGATTGTATCGCCTAAGGTCGCATTGCTTGAGCTAGCGCTCTTGGTTACGGAGATCTGCGGCTGCGTGACTGGCGTGACCGTCGTATTCGAAGCTGTCGTCGCAGAGAAACTCCCTGAAGTAAAGCTGGCGGTCGATTGGTTCGTGATCTCTGATGGTATCGCCATCGTTATCATCACCTCGAAGGTTACGGTAACCGAAGCCCCTGGTGCTAAGGTTCCGATAGATATGCCGGTCTCGGGGGAAGCATCCGGCCGGGTAACGCTTTGAACCTGCACACTGCCTGGCATGAAGCTGGTGTTAGCCTGGAGCTGGTCGCGCAAAATGATGTTATTCACGTTGGCAATTCCGTTATTAGTGAGTACAGACGTGTAAACCATCGTGTCTCCAACAACGGCCGACGATCGGCTTGCACTTTTCGTTAACGATACATTCAGCAGGGCGACAAGAACGGTAACGGCATTGGAGGCGGCAGAGCGTGTCACCGTCCGACCATTGGCCAAGGCGAATTCATATGCTGCCGAAGCTTGGTTGACGAGCTGCCTGCTTGCCGGATAATTGTCCACATTCACGACATAACTGACGATGGAGGTGGCTCCTGCCGGAATAACGCCGACAGGTATGCCCGTGACCGGGCTAACGCCAGGCGTTGGAGCCCCGTTGACCAACACGCTATTTTCTACAAATGAACTGCCGGCAGGAACAACATCCGTTAAGGTTACCGTCGCCGAGGCATTGCCGGTGTTCGTTAACGAGAACCAATAAGAGAACGTATCCCCAACTGTTACATTCGCAACGCTTGAGGATTTTGCTATCGTAATAAGCGCTTCGCTGACCGGCGTCGTTACGGTGTTTGAAATGGATGTGCCCGTAAATGCGCCCGAAGTAAAACCGACACTTGCCACATTGCTCAGCGTTCCGGTGGATGGCAAAACGTTCACGCGAATTTTAAAGGTGACGGCTACTGTGGCGGACGGGCTTATTGAGCCAAGCGAAATGCCTGCATTCGGATTAGCCAGAGGGGCAGCTACGGCGTTAATCGTCACGCTGCCCGCAACAAATGATGCGATAGCTGGAACAGGATCGGATATGACAGCATTGTTGACTGGTGCAATCCCGTTATTGGTTACTAGTAGCGTATAAGTGAGCACTTCCTGAACGGCAACAGCTGTATCGCTTGCGCTCTTCACAATGCTAACGTTCGGAGCGGAAGCGGGAATGGTTACGGTGTTCGAGATGCTGCTTCCGGCAAGGTTTCTGCCGCTAGGCAACGTGTACGTATAGCTCGATGCGGCTTGGTCCACGAGTACAGCAGGCGATGGCAGCGTATTGAGCAGCGTTTGGAACGTAACGATGACAAGTGCATTATGCGCCAGGCTTCCAATGGGGATGCCCGTCAGCGGTGAAGAGGAGGGGCTCGCAACGCCATTAATCGTGACAGAGCCCGCGATGAAGCTTGAGCCATTGGGAATGTTGTCCGTAAGGGTCACGTTAGCTGCGCGATTGCCTGTGTTGCGAGCGGTTATCGTATACGTAAGTGTATCGCCGACGGTCGCGGCTGTTGCATTAGCCGACTTGCTTAGCGTAATGACAGGCTGATAGACCGGTGTCGTGACGCTGTTGGACGCGGTTGTTCCCGTAAATGTGCCAATGGAGTAAGATACATTCGACTGGTTAACGAGCTGCGAGCTGGCCGGCATGGAGCTGACGGTTGCTTGTATGGTAACGGTGATAGAGCTTCCGGCAGCGATGGTTCCGACAGTGATGCCGGTGCCAGGGTTCGCAGTAGCGTTCGGCGTTCCGCCGACGATGGCACTGCCAGCTACAAAAACTGTCCCAGGGGGCAAAATATCTGTCAACGTAACTTTCGTTACGGGCTCCGTGCCATTATTCGTAATGATGGACGTGTAAGTGATCGGTTCGCCGACCGCGACATCTGTTACGTTCGCTGATTTCGCCACTGTAACGTTAGGCAACGAAACGGGAAGCGTAAGCGTGTTGGATGAGGCAGATCCCGAGACCGTACGTCCATCAGGCGGTGTATAGGTGTAGGTGGAGGTTGCCTGATTGACGAATTGCGGAGGGGTCGGCAGCGAGTTGACCTGTACATCAAACGTTACGGTAGACGTTGCGCCCGCTGCGACGGTGCCGATGGCTACGCCTGTAACTGGATTAGCGCCTGCATTGACATTGCCGTTGACGCGAAATGATCCGGTGATGAACGAGCTGCCCGTTGGAATATTGTCGGCTAGCGTAACTGCAGCGCCAATATTGCCCGTATTGGATACGAGGAGCGTATAAGTGACGGTACTGCCAACGGTTGCCGTTGTTCGGTTAGCGCTCTTGGCTATCCCAATAATTGGCGTATAGACGGGCGTACTGACCGTATTCGATGGGATAACGCCCGTAATCGTTGGCCCGCCCGCAACGCTCTGAAAGGTAAAAGCAGCGTTCGCACTATTAGGCAAAACGAAGCCGCTTGGCGTTGCCGTAACTTTGGCTTGGTACGTGATGACGACAGAGCTGTTTAAATTTAATGCGCCTAAAGGAACGCCGGCGATGATGTCATACGTTGGCTTCGTAACGCCTGCTACAGTGACACTCCCGCTGACGAATGTTAACCCTGCAGGCAGTGCATCGGTTAACACGACGCTCGCTGCATTCGCTGTGCCAGTATTGCTTACAGTAACCGTGTATCTAATCGTATCGCCGACGACGGAGCCTGTAACATTAGCGCTCTTGGTGAGGGCGATCGATGGCGAGTTAATATTGATCTGAATCGCATTCGCATTGACGACGTACGCATCGCCGGAAGTCGTTAGAATAAGCACGGCGGAGGACTGGTTGTTCACGAGCCGGGCTGAAATATCGACATTCGTAATATCCCAGCCTTGCCTTCCGCCTATGATGTTCGAGCCAGGCGTACCGTTCGTTTGGTTGCGGCTGCCGAACGTTCCAGTCGTATTCAGCGCACCTGCGTCATTATTAATTTGGGAAGCAAAAAAATTGTTGGCAAAATTGTTCGGTCCAGACAAGGCCACGGCAGTTCCTGAGGTTGGCCCAAATAACGCTTGATCGCCTGTACGGTTGGCATCGCCTTCCTGGGCGCTGAATAACGCTCTGCCGCCAAGCGCGCCAGAGATCGGCGTGGCAAAGCCAGTTAACGTTGTCGATACTGAACCTGATGTGGCTTGCACTAACACGGCGCCAGCCCGAAGCGACATATTGCGAAACGGAAGTGTAGGATTCTGGTAAATGACGCCGAGCGTCCAGCCCGCATGGTTAGCTGTAGAGTCGTTGTTAATGACAATCGTGCCTACGACGTTGCCTGTCGTATATGTACCTGCTCCGCCTTGCGTGATGAGCGTTGTTACATTTGACGAGCGTGTATAGGCAAAAGCGCCGTTGCCGAGGTTCACTTGATTGCTTGTGGCCGAATCAGGCGAAATGCTAAAAGTGCCAGCAGGCGTCGTGAACGTTACGGCATTGTTGATAAAAGCGCTCAAATCGACGTTGCCGTTAATATAAGAGCCGCCCCAGATTAGCTCTGCGTATAAAATGGTGCTGCCTGCTGGCAACGTTAAGATCGCAGATGAGCTGTTGCTTGCATAAGCGCTCGTCGTGCCAGCTGGATAGGATAAATAAGTGGAGGAAGTGTTCGTCGTCGAGAAAGCGCCAATGCTATCTTCCGTTCCTGGCACGCCAACTGTATCGGAGCGGCTTAAGCCAAGCGTATTTCCTGTAAACGTTATTGCACCAGTTGCATTAAATGTAGCTCGCGTAACGAGTGGAATCAGGATCACCCCCTAGGTGGCAAAATTCTGGCGAAGAGGGCAGAAGCAGCAGTTCTTACCATTCATTTTCATCCTATGAGCATGAGCTCGAATATATTTGTCATGCTACATATTGTTCATGCAGCGCAAAATTAAAGGTTGAATTATAGATATAATGAGTCTATGATATAGATGATAACCGTTGCAATGCGTATACAGGAGGGAGAAGGGCTTATGATTTACGATTGTGCAATTATAGGCGGAGGCCCGGCAGGGCTTAATGCCGCATTGGTGCTGGGAAGAGCGAGGAGAACTGTGGCGTTGGTCGACAACAATCAGCCCCGCAATGCCGTAACGCATGCTTCGCATGGATTTCTAACGCGGGATGGCGTTACGCCTGCTGAATTCCGGCGGATTGCTTATGAAGAGGTGCTTCATTATCCTACAGTCGAACATCACCCTGTTACCGTAACAGCTGTTCATAAACATGCTGAGGGCTTCGAAATCGAATATGGCAACGATCAACGGATTCGATCCAAGAAGCTGTTGGTCGCAACTGGGCTGCAGGAAATTTTACCCGATATTCCAGGCGTTAAGGAGCATTATGGCAAAAGCCTCTTCCAATGCCCATACTGCGATGGCTGGGAGCTGCGGGATCAGCCGTTAATCGTAGTGTCCGAGCATCCACGCGTGTTTCATATCGCTAAGCTGCTTTACCAATGGAGCCATGATCTCGTTATTTGTACGAATGGCCAGAGCATTATGTCCGATGAGGAAAAAGAAGTGTTAACTTCCCGCAACATTATCGTCACGGAGCAACAGGTTACCGCATTCCATGGCGTGAATGGCAGGCTCCAGGAGGTGGAGTTCTCGGACGGCACTCGCATGGCGCGAACCGGCGGCTTCATTACGCCACAATGGACGTCTCCGCATGCCACTTTATGTGAAGGGCTCGGATATGAACCGACGGAGCTAGGCGGAATATCGGTAGACGGAATGGGAAAAAGCACGACTGTCGATGGTTTGTTCGCTGCTGGCGAAGCGACAAGCGGCGGTTCTACACAGTTAATAATTGCAGCGTCAGCCGGCAGTATGGCAGCCATTAGCATCAATACGGAATTGATGGAAGAGGACTTTTAGCTTACTTGACATTTTAGTTTAATAACCGGTATCATGGACGCTTAAAGTCTTGAATTGAGGCGGATGATACCGGATGAAATACTCGAAAGCAACCAACTATGCCTTGCATACGATGTTATACCTAATGGCAGCCACGCCGAATAAACCGATTGGCGTTCAGCAGTTGGCAGAGCGGCAACATGTTTCACCTACGTATCTGTCCAAAATATTAACGAAGCTCGTCAAAGCAGGCATGGTTGAATCGGCGTCCGGCGCCAATGGCGGATATCGGCTGAAGCGTGATTGGGAACAGATCTCTTTCCTTGACATCATTCATGCGATTGAAGGTACTGCTTCCTTGTTCGATTGCAGCTTGGATCATGGCCTGGAATGCCCGATTCAGCGGGTCGTGCTGGAAGCTGAACGCCAGATGGAGCAGCATTTGAAAAACCAAACGATGGCAGCGCTAGCCCAATCCTTCAAAAACGGCCTTTAATTGTGGTCTTTTTTTGGATTAATTACAGATATAATGAGTCTTTGAAATCCATATATAAAGCGAGGAATAACGATGAACGATTTGTTTGACGAGGTTGTGTGGGAGAAGGCTTGGAAGAATGACCCACAAACCGCAGTGAATAAAATGAAACGAGCTGGCATCGATACGACGCATGCTTTTGACCATAAGGCGGCAGTATTCAATGAGCAATCATTTAATGAAGAGGGCCGATTAAGAACGAAACGGATCATGAACTGGCTGGAAGGCCAAGGCGTGACATACAAGGATGCTACGATTTTGGACATTGGCGCTGCATCAGGCGGGTTCTCGATCCCGTTCGCTGAACGTGGAGCCGACGTAACTTCCGTAGAGCCTTGCTTGCCACTCGTTGAGCTGCTTCAGAATAATGCTGCTGGGCTTTCCCAAGGAACCGTAAATATCGTGACGGAGCCATTCGAGAATATTGATGTGAAGGCGAAGGAATGGGAGAAGGCGTTTGATCTTGTCTTTGTCTCGATGTGCCCGGTCGTCTCGGACTGGGAGAGCGTTAAGAAGGTGCTAAGCTGCGCAAAGCAATACTGCTACATTAGCACAATGGCGGGCTCTAGCGTAAACAGCCTTGTAAATGAGGTGTGGCCGCTCGTTTCGGACCGCCCGTTGAAACCGAAGCATATGGAAATGGGGTACTTGCTTCATTTGCTCTATCTCAAAGGGTATGCTTATCAATCGCTTGTCACGCGCGAAATGAAAACGATTGAGCTTTCCCGAACTGAAGCCTTACAAGAAACGATGGCATGGCTTGGAATGCACGGCGATGCCAAGAGTGATCAAACGCGCGAAATTGTGGCGGATTATCTGAACCGGACCTATCCCGATGATCGGGTCGTAATTCAACAGGGCGGGCGTTTTGGCAAGGTGCTCATTCAGTTGGAGGATCAGCGGATGTTCACGAGAGAGCTGTAAAGAGGTCTACATGATGCCTGCGAACAGCTTTTATTAAAAAAATGTTTACCTCTGAATCGGAATCTGCTATTATAACTGCAATATGAAATGCGATGAAGAGACGAGTAAATAAATCGATTCTTTCACAGAGAGCTCCGTCAAGCTGAAAAGGGGCAAAGGATTGTTTATTGAAGAAAGACTCTGAGCAGCGCATCGGAACCTTTTCATTAGGGGGATGGTGTGCCAGGAGCTCCTGTTACAGAGCTAGAGTATAAGCATTATGCGTAATGCAGTACTTGAAGAGGCTGATATGGCGACGTATTGGCGAATCTGGGGTGGTACCACGAGTATTCAAATCTCGTCCCTAAGACATTTGTCTTGGGGGTGGGATTTTTTTGTTGTTGCAAAAGGAACATTATGACATGTGCCGCATACGGTACACCACATCTAACACACGAAATCACTAACCATTCCATATTGAAAGGATTTGAATATGTTATGTCACAAAAACTTAGAGCAGGTATCGTCGGAGGAACGGGCATGGTTGGCCAACGCTTCGTTCAATTGCTGGATCAGCATCCTTGGTTTCAAGTAACCGCAATCGCAGCTAGCGCAAAATCAGCTGGCAAAACGTATGAGCAATCCGTTCAAGGCCGCTGGAAGCTGGATAGCGCAATTCCAGAAGACGTAAAAAACATCGTCGTGCAAGATGCCATGGATGTTGAAAACTTCGCAAGCCAAGTTGACTTCATCTTCTGTGCGGTCGACATGAAGAAGGACGAAATTAAAGCTTTGGAAGAGGCTTATGCGAAAACAGGTACGCCTGTTATTTCCAATAACTCGGCTCACCGTTGGACGGCTGACGTTCCAATGGTTGTTCCGGAAATTAACCCAGAGCATCTTGAAGTCATCGCGGCTCAACGCAAACGCCTCGGCACGGAGACGGGCTTTATTGCCGTCAAACCGAACTGCTCGATCCAAAGCTATGTGCCAGCGCTGCACGCCCTGCAAGAGTTCAAACCGAAGCATGTCGTTGTATCGACATACCAAGCGATTTCGGGTGCAGGCAAAAACTTCACGGACTGGCCAGAAATGCTCGACAACGTGATTCCATACATCGGCGGCGAAGAAGAGAAAAGCGAGCAAGAGCCGCTTCGCATCTGGGGCAACGTAGATAATGGCGAAATCGTAAAGGCAAGCGAGCCTGCGATTACGGCGCAATGTATCCGCGTGCCTGTAACAGACGGCCATCTGGCTACCGTATTCGTATCGTTCGAAAAAACGCCGACGAAAGAAGAAATTCTTGACCGTTGGGCGCAATATAAAGGCCGTCCGCAAGAGCTTGGCCTTCCGAGCGCGCCAGAGCAATTCATTACTTATTTTGCAGAAGAGAACCGTCCACAAACGGGTCTTGACCGTGACATTGAGCGCGGAATGGGCGTATCGGCTGGCCGCTTGCGCGAAGATTCGCTCCACGATTTCAAATTCGTAGGGCTGTCGCATAACACGCTGCGCGGCGCTGCCGGTGGCGCTGTCCTGATCGCTGAGCTGCTGAAAGCAGAAGGCTACATTCAACCGAAATAATGCTATTCAAACTTGAAAAGCCGCAATTTTTGCGGCTTTTTTCGTACATATCCACACTGGAAAGAGGGAAAATAATACATGAAACTTATTGATTTGAGCGTGCCGATCAGCCCGAAAATCCGCGAGCCATTGCCAGCAAAGATTGAATATGCAAGCCATAACGACGGAGCGATGCAAGCGGCAGCGGTACTTGGGTTGCAAGCGGATAATTTTCCGGAAAGCATGGCGTGGGCAACCGAAACGGTGACATTGAACACGCATGCAGGAACGCATGTCGATGCGCCATGGCACTATTGGCCAACCTCTGAAGGGAAGCCAGCACGAACGATCGATGAGATGCCGCTGGAATGGTTTTATTCCGATGGCGTGTTGCTCGATTTCAGCTCGAAGCCGCCGGGCTATGAGATTACAACCGAAGATTTGATTGCTGAGCTGGACCGGATTGGCTATACGCTAAAACCGTTCGATATCGTCTTAATACGAAGCGATGCGGATAAACGGCTGTATCACGAGCATTATGCGTTTCTGCATGCTGGCGTGTCAGCGGAAGCGACGGTATGGCTGCTGGACCAAGGCATTAAAGTCGTCGGTACAGACGGCTGGGGATGGGATATTCCGCTTAATCTTCAGGCTGAAGCCTATAAAAAGGACCCGAAGCCAGGCGTTTTATGGGCTGCCCATTATGTCGGCATAGACCGAGAGTATTGCCAGATTGAGAAGCTCGCGAATCTCGACCAAATTCCGAAGCCTTATGGCTTCAAAGTGAGCTGTTTTCCTATTAAAGTGGAAAAAGCGAGTGCAGGCTGGGCTCGTCCTGTTGCAATTATAGAGTAGCATAAAGCCGTTCAACTTATGCCAGAAACTCCCGCATCCGAAGTGGTGCGGGAGTTTTTTGGTCCTAGGGAGTAAATTGGACAAAGATTTGTAAAAAAAAAGATTTACAAGCAGGCTAGGCTGTCATATAGTATGCGTAAAGAAAGTTTCTCTAAGGAAACATTTTGTCCCTATCGAAAAATAAATTTTTTTATCAATAGTTTTGCCTATAGTAAACTTTCTTGCCTATCACAAAAACATAAGGAGGCAGTATGATGATTGATCCTCAACAAAATATTTCTAGACGGAGCATATTGAAGGTTGGCGCGGCAGGCCTATTAGGCGTTCTCGGAGGCGCGCTTCTGGGCCAGTCATCCCTATTTACGAAAACAGCTAAAGCAGCGTCCAAGCATGATATGCATAGCCAGCTCAAAGCGCAAGCCCATGAAGGCATGTCACATGCGTACGATCCGGGAGTAGACACGTCTGATGCGTTAGAACGGGCTGTGAAGGCGTTAACGCAGTTCGATTATGGGAAAGTAAGCACGCGAGCAGATGGCAAAACATTGCGTGAGTATGAGATGCACGCTGTAGAGCTAGAGGTTGAAATCGCCAAAGGCGTCAAGTTCCCGGGATGGGCGTACAACGGTACGATTCCGGGACCTACGCTGCGTTGTACGGAAGGCGATATCGTTCGCATTAACTTCCATAATGCCTCATCACATCCGCACTCGATTCACTTTCACGGCATTCATCCGACCAATATGGATGGGCTAGAACCCGTTGCCCCAGGTGAGTCGTTTGTCTATGAATTTGAAGCAAAGCCGGCTGGCATGCAGGTTTACCATTGCCATGTGCAGCCGTTTACGCGCCATATCCATAAAGGATTGTACGGCAACTTTATTATCGATCCCAAAGTGAAACGGAAGCCGGCTAAGGAGTTCACCATGGTAATGAACGGCTTCGATCTCGATTTGGATGGCGAGAACGAGGTGTACACCGTTAACGGCTATGCATTTGCTTACATATCGAGGCCGATTAAAGTGAAAGCCGGGGAGCTTATCCGCATTTATATTAGCAATATGACAGAGTTTGACTTAATCAATTCGTTCCATCTGCACGCCAGCTACTTCCATTATTATGCAACTGGAGCCGATCCAGAGGCCCGTCCTTATTTCACCGATACAATTGTGCAGTGCCAAGGCGAGCGTGGGCTTGTAGAGATCGTGTTCCCGGAGCCGGGCAAATATATGTTCCATGCGCATCAAAGCGAGTTTACCGAGTTAGGCTGGATGGGATTCTTCGAGGCCGAATAGAAAGGAGGAAACAGCGTGCAATCGCAAATCAGTTCAAAAAAAACATTATGGTTATGGGGCGTCGTGCCGCTCATTGCGTTAATTGGTATAATCGTCTTCATTTCCAAAATTGGAACAGGTGTTGAAGAGAAACAAGCAGCGCCTATCGAGGTATTGGACATTCAGCGGATTGTGATCCAGGACGAAGGGTTTTCGGTGTCCGTATTAAACTCAGGGCCGAAAGAAGTGACGATCGCACAAGTTATCGTGGATGATGCGTTCTGGAATGCGGAGTTTAGCCCAAGCGCTACGTTGAATCGATTCGAGAAGGCAACGATTCATATTCCATACCCATGGGTCGAAGGCGATCCGCATGGGATTAAGCTTATTACAACGAATGGATTAATATTCACAGGCGAGGTTGCAGCAGCGATGAAAACGCCAGAGGCGGACGCCAACCGGTTTCTGCAGTATGCGTTAATCGGGTTTTATGTCGGGGTCGTGCCTGTCGGGCTCGGATTGCTGTGGTTTCCGTTTATGCGCCGCTTCTCGATCAAGGGTACACAGGCGATTCTCGCATTTACGGTGGGGCTGCTGTTCTTCCTCGCTGTCGACACAATCCAAGAAGGGCTGGAGCTAGGGCTTGAGGCGCCGGGCGTCTTTCAAGGAACAGGCCTCGTCTGGTTCGGGCTTATTCTCAGCTTCTTGTTCTTAATGGCGGTCGATCAAAGCGGAAAGCGTAAAGGGAGCAATAAGGAGGCAGAGAGCGGCAAACGGGTTGCATATAAAATCGCCGGAGGCATCGGGTTGCACAATTTGGGCGAAGGCTTGGCGATTGGCGCAGCTTTTGCCGCAGGTGAATCTGCTCTGGGCACCTTCTTAATCATCGGTTTTACGTTGCACAATATTACCGAAGGAATCGGGATTGCAGCACCGTTGCTCAAGGATCAACCAAAGTGGAAAACGTTCCTCAGCCTTGCATGCGTTGCAGGCGCACCGGCCATTCTTGGCACATGGGCTGGCGGGTTCGTGTTTAATGATACGTTGGCTGCCTTGTTCTTCGGCATAGGCGCCGGGGCGATCCTTCAGGTCATCTTGGTCATCTCCCGCATGATTGTCAAGGATGCACAGCGTTTTGAATTGGCATCGGTTAGCTGGCGCAATTTTGCCGGATTCACGTCGGGCATTGCCCTCATGTATATTACCGCGTTATTGGTGAACTTTTAATAATGAATGAATAGGAGGCGAGCGTATGCCCTTCGGAATAGGTGCAACGGGGCTAGTCCTGCTTGTCCTGGTTGGCATTTTGTTATTTGGACCGTCTAAGCTGCCGCAGCTCGGAAGAGCGATCGGATCTACTTTCTCTGAGTTTCGTAAAGGCACGAAAGAATGTATAGACGAGGCTGAGCCGAAAAAAGAATAGGGCAGTAAGAGCAGCCTGTAGCTTTATTGGAGAGAACGCTGCCTTATCGAAGGTTTCTGTTGTTATCATGCGTAATAGTTTACTTATGGTTGCGAGCATGCTATAAGTGAAGAAAATGACCAACAGAAAAGTGGAGATCCCTATGACCGATAACCAATCGAGGAACGATGCAGGCTGGAATTTCGACAACAGCTATAAGCAGCTGCCGAATGTATTTTTCACCCTTCAGCTTACAAATCCCGTTAATGAGCCGAAGCTAGTGAAGCTTAATGAGCGGCTAGCTGCTTCGCTGGGATTGAACGCGCAAGCGTTAGCAAGCAAGGAGGGCGTAGCTTCGCTGTCTGGCAATGGCGTACCGGAGGGGGGAGCACCCCTTTCACAAGCCTATGCGGGGCATCAATTCGGGCATTTTAACATTTTAGGGGATGGGCGTGCACTGTTGCTGGGCGAACAGATTACGCCAGAGGGCAAGCGGTTCGACATTCAATTGAAAGGCTCTGGCAGAACGCCTTATTCCCGCGGAGGCGACGGGCGAGCGGCGCTCGGGCCAATGCTTCGTGAATACATCATTAGCGAATCGATGTACGCGCTTGGCATCCCGACGACGCGAAGCCTTGCCGTGGTTGAGACGGGTGAACCGGTTTATCGGGAAACCGAGCTGGAAGGCGCTATTTTGACACGCGTTGCAGCTAGCCATCTTCGTGTCGGCACGTTCCAATATGCGAGAGCAACGGGGACTGTCGAGGATTTGCAGGCTTTAGCCGATTACGCAGTGGAGCGGCATTTTCCAGAGGTGAAGGACCAGGAGAACCGTTATCTCGGGCTGTTGCAGGAAGTGATAAAACGGCAAGCGGCGCTTATTGCCAAGTGGCAGCTCGTTGGCTTTATTCATGGCGTTATGAATACAGACAACATGGCGATCAGCGGCGAAACGATTGATTACGGCCCGTGTGCTTTCATGGATGTTTATGATCCGGCTACGGTGTTCAGCTCGATTGATGCGCAAGGCCGTTACGCTTATGGCAATCAGCCGAAGATTGGCGTATGGAACTTGGCTCGATTCGCTGAAACGCTATTGCAGCTTCTCAATGATGATGAAGAGAAGGCTGTGGAAATGGCAGAAGCCGAGCTCGCACGCTACTATGATCTGCATCATGGGCATTGGCTCGCGGGTATGAGAGCGAAGCTTGGCTTTGCGAATGAGGAGCCCGAGGATGAATCGCTTATCGAGCGGCTGCTTGAGCTGATGAAGGCGCATCGGGCTGATTACACGAATACGTTCCGTGCGCTAACCTACGGGGAACCAGTAGAAGCGGCTTTGGCGGCCAGTGCAGCTTATGAGGAATGGCATCAGGTCTGGCAGGCGAGACTGTCGAGGCAGGAAGCGGATGCCGACTCCAATGCCATTGCCAATGCGTCCCAGCAGCTGATGCAGGCCAGTAATCCTACTGTCATCCCACGCAACCATCGGGTGGAGGAAGCGATCCAAGCAGCGGTGAAAGACGGGGATTACAGCGTAATGGACCGTCTGCTGAGTGTACTGTCGGCACCATTTGCCCACTCGGCGGAGCATGCGGCGTATGCTGCTGTGCCGGAACGGGCGGATTTGCCGTATCGGACGTTTTGCGGGACTTAAAGCAGTTGAGAGAGCAATCGATGGAAGGCTGCGTTTCTTGCGGCTGCCGAATGTAGAGAAACCCACGTTTTTAAAACGGAGGGTTTCTTTATTGCCTTGTGTGCACTTTGGCGCGTTAGCGGGGCAGATAGGGCAGGAATATGTGCCCTATGAGAGCTTTGGCGCATCAGCGGGGGGAATAGGGTAGGAATATGTACCCTATATCAGCTTTGGCGCGTTAGCGGGTCGAATAGGGTAGGAATGTACCCTATTTGAGCTTTAGCGCGTCAGCGGGGTGAATAGGGTAGGAATATGTACCCTATATGAGCTTTGGTGCGTCAGCGGGGTGAATAGGGTAGGAATATGTGCCCTATTTGAGCTTTAGCGCGTCAGCGGGGTGAATAGGGTAGGAATATGTGCCCTATATGAGCTTTAGCGCGTTAGCGGGTCGAATAGGGTAGGAATAGGAATATGTACCCTATTTGAGCTTTAGCGCGTCAGCGGGGTGAATAGGGTAGGAATATGTGCCCTATATGAGATTTAGCGCGTTAGCGGGTCGAATAGGGTAGGAATATGTACCCTATACGAGCTTTAGCGTGTTAGCTAGCCAAATAGTGCAGAATGATCTCCCCAGCTCGACAACCGAAAAGCCGCCTTTCTCGCGGCTTTTCCTAATTTCATTTCAAAGGAGCAAAACTTGCATGTTCGGTATTTTCAGAAAAAGAAAAGTAAGCTTAGAAGAACAAGTTTCCACGCTTAGGCAGCTTGGTTTTGCACTTCATATGGAGGATGAACAGCTTATCCCTTCTATATTGGAATGCCACTCGAGTAATGAATATGAGGCAGACCCGTATTTATTGTTGTTGCTCAGAATGAATGAAGAACACAGTCATGAAATTTGGACATTTGATGCTGAATGCATTGAGGAATCGGATAAATACATAGACATTGTTAATCGATTTTGCCAACTGTCGAACGGTAGATTTACACTTGCGAATATAGCGAGCATTGTTGACTTTGAAGAAGAGTTTGCTTGGATCTCATTTGAACATAATGGGGTTACTTATAAGTGGGAGCTAGACTTCGAATACGATTGGCTTGATCTTAATTTGTTACGCATGTTAGCTAACTTGGCCGATTCAATGGGAGAAACCAAGCATTACTATTACTCCTGTGATGGACAAAATATTACGATCATCTACTGTACGCATGAAACGATGTACCAATTGAACCGTAAGATGAGGCTTCATTTTGAGTCATGACTTATGCAGTTCGCCCCAACAACTGTAAGGACAAAAGTTCAATAGATTTCTAGCTAAAAACAAGATAAAACACTTGACAAATAGAAGTCGCCTAAATAATTGCGAAGGATACCTTTTTAACG
>NZ_WSTC01000090.1 GCF_009789195.1 Paenibacillus sp. MMS18-CY102
ACAACACCCGAAGCCGGTGGGGTAACCGCAAGGAGCCAGCCGTCGAAGGTGGGGTAGATGATTGGGGTGAAGTCGTAACAAGGTAGCCGTATCGGAAGGTGCGGCTGGATCACCTCCTTTCTAAGGATATACCCAGTCACGATGATGACTGGATACACAATGACAGTTGTGTCTCGCTCGTTGTCAGTTTTGAAAGAGCAATCTTGTTCTTTCTAAACGATTTATTAAGTGAATAGTAATTTTGGCCTTTAGCTCAGCTGGTTAGAGCGCACCCCTGATAAGGGTGAGGTCGGTGGTTCGAGTCCACTAAGGCCAACCATTTCTTTATCAAACTAGATATGGGGCCATAGCTCAGCTGGGAGAGCGCCTGCCTTGCAAGCAGGAGGTCAGCGGTTCGATCCCGCTTGGCTCCACCAAACAATTCACTTTTGCACCTTGAAAACTGGATAGCGAATAATGAAACATCCTTAAAGCTTTAGTTTTAAACACGAAGCGAAGATTGAATGGATGGTTACGCAAGTAACAGCCATCAATCAAGCAACTGGTTAAGCTACTAAGAGCGCACGGAGGATGCCTAGGCACTAGGAGCCGAAGAAGGACGTGGCGAACAACGAAATTGCCTCGGGGAGCCGTAAGCAGGCTTTGATCCGGGGATGTCCGAAT
>NZ_WSTC01000091.1 GCF_009789195.1 Paenibacillus sp. MMS18-CY102
CCCCGGATCAAAGCCTGCTTACGGCTCCCCGAGGCAATTTCGTTGTTCGCCACGTCCTTCTTCGGCTCCTAGTGCCTAGGCATCCTCCGTGCGCTCTTAGTAGCTTAACCAGTGCTCGATTGATGGCCGTTTACTCTCGTGATAGCTTTGTTTCTTGATCCAATAAGTTCCCTCAATGGTTGAAACAAATCTACCAAAGTCGTAACCATCCATACAATCTTCGCTTCGTGTTATTACTAAAGCTTTAAGGATGTTTCATTATTCGCTATCCAGTTTTCAAGGTGCAAATGCCTTTATAGGCAAGACAAAACAACCTTATCACCGCACTTTCTTACCAATTAATTACTCATCGGTAATTTCGGCGTTGTGATTCGATTGTATGGTGCTTTCGCACCCGCTTGGCGTCTTCCTACTCTTCCAGGACCCTGCGGTCCAAGTACCATCGGCGTTGGAGGACTTAACGGTCGTGTTCGGGATGGGTACGCGTGGAACCCCTCCGCCATCGACACCAAACGGATATTCAGCTTTCAGAAAGAACAAGATTGCTCTTTCAAAACTGACAACGAGCGAGACACAACTGTCATTGTGTATCCAGTCATCATCGTGACTGGGTATATCCTTAGAAAGGAGGTGATCCAGCCGCACCTTCCGATACG
>NZ_WSTC01000092.1 GCF_009789195.1 Paenibacillus sp. MMS18-CY102
TAACAAGGTAGCCGTATCGGAAGGTGCGGCTGGATCACCTCCTTTCTAAGGATATACCCAGTCACGATGATGACTGGATACACAATGACAGTTGTGTCTCGCTCGTTGTCAGTTTTGAAAGAGCAATTGTTCTTTCTGAATAAAAAGGCTGTTCAGCACCGAGAAGGTTGGTTCAAACCGAAGAACGAGCAACGGAGTGTAGGCTAACCTACATGAGTAGCGGAGTTCGAGGGTTGGATCAAGATTCGATGCCGAATATGCATCATGAGTTACTTCGTGATCAACAGCCGATATAATCCGTTTGGTGTCGATGGCGGAGGGGTTCCACGCGTACCCATCCCGAACACGACCGTTAAGTCCTCCAACGCCGATGGTACTTGGACCGCAGGGTCCTGGAAGAGTAGGAAGACGCCAAGCGGGTGCGAAAGCACTTGTATTTGCACCTTGAAAACTGGATAGCGAATAATGAAACATCCTTAAAGCTTTAGTTTTATAACACGAAGCGAAGATTGAATGGATGGTTACGCAAGTAACAGCCATCAATCAAGCAACTGGTTAAGCTACTAAGAGCGCACGGAGGATGCCTAGGCACTAGGAGCCGAAGAAGGACGTGGCGAACAA
>NZ_WSTC01000093.1 GCF_009789195.1 Paenibacillus sp. MMS18-CY102
CCCCGGATCAAAGCCTGCTTACGGCTCCCCGAGGCAATTTCGTTGTTCGCCACGTCCTTCTTCGGCTCCTAGTGCCTAGGCATCCTCCGTGCGCTCTTAGTAGCTTAACCAGTGCTCGATTGATGGCTGTTTACTCTCGTGATAGCTTTGTTTCTTTATCCAATAAGTTCCCTCAATGGTTGAAACAAATCTACCAAAGTCGTAACCATCCATACAATCTTCGCTTCGTGTTATTACTAAAGCTTTAAGGATGTTTCATTATTCGCTATCCAGTTTTCAAGGTGCAATATAAATATTGGTGGAGCCAAGCGGGATCGAACCGCTGACCTCCTGCTTGCAAGGCAGGCGCTCTCCCAGCTGAGCTATGGCCCCGTATAAAAAATAAAATGGTTGGCCTTAGTGGACTCGAACCACCGACCTCACCCTTATCAGGGGTGCGCTCTAACCAGCTGAGCTAAAGGCCAATATATTGGGTTATGCTTCTTGCCCGCTTGGCGTCTTCCTACTCTTCCAGGACCCTGCGGTCCAAGTACCATCGGCGTTGGAGGACTTAACGGTCGTGTTCGGGATGGGTACGCGTGGAACCCCTCCGCCATCGACACCAAACGGATTA
>NZ_WSTC01000094.1 GCF_009789195.1 Paenibacillus sp. MMS18-CY102
CCCCATTCGGACATCCCCGGATCAAAGCCTGCTTACGGCTCCCCGAGGCAATTTCGTTGTTCGCCACGTCCTTCTTCGGCTCCTAGTGCCTAGGCATCCTCCGTGCGCTCTTAGTAGCTTAACCAGTCGTTCCGGATAATCGGTTCACACTCCCGTTGTAGCTCTGTTTCTTTGATCCAATAAGAGAACTTAGCGGAAGAAACACATCTATAAAAGTCGTTTTGACCCGTTTATCCTTCACTTTCGTGTAAAAAAACTAAAGCTTTAAGGATGTTTCATTATTCGCTATCCAGTTTTCAAGGTGCAAGAAGTGAATTGTTGGTGGAGCCAAGCGGGATCGAACCGCTGACCTCCTGCTTGCAAGGCAGGCGCTCTCCCAGCTGAGCTATGGCCCCAAACAAATTCCTTCAAAGCTGAACAAATGCCATCACGTCGATTGCCAAACTGTTATCCAATCATCATCGTGATTGGGATATTCCTTAGAAAGGAGGTGATCCAGCCGCACCTTCCGATACGGCTACCTTGTTACGACTTCACCCCAATCATCTACCCCACCTTCGACGGCTGGCTCCTTGCGGTTACCCCACCGGCTTCGGGTGTTGT
>NZ_WSTC01000095.1 GCF_009789195.1 Paenibacillus sp. MMS18-CY102
CTACAACCCCTACGGACAAGTCCGTAGGTTTGGGCTAATCCGCGTTCGCTCGCCGCTACTGACGGAATCACTATTGTTTTCTCTTCCTCAGGGTACTTAGATGTTTCAGTTCCCCTGGTATGCCTCTACTTACCTATGTATTCAGTAAGAAGTGACTGCGCATTACCGCAGCCGGGTTTCCCCATTCGGACATCCCCGGATCAAAGCCTGCTTACGGCTCCCCGAGGCAATTTCGTTGTTCGCCACGTCCTTCTTCGGCTCCTAGTGCCTAGGCATCCTCCGTGCGCTCTTAGTAGCTTAACCAGTTGCTTGATTGATGGCTGTTACTTGCGTAACCATCCATTCAATCTTCGCTTCGTGTTATAAAACTAAAGCTTTAAGGATGTTTCATTATTCGCTATCCAGTTTTCAAGGTGCAAATGCTGCTCTTTCGAGCGGCAGATTCATATCTTATCAATGTTTAGAAAGAACAATTGCTCTTTCAAAACTGACAACGAGCGAGACACAACTGTCATTGTGTATCCAGTCATCATCGTGACTGGGTATATCCTTAGAAAGGAGGTGATCCAGCCGCACCTTCCGATACGGC
>NZ_WSTC01000096.1 GCF_009789195.1 Paenibacillus sp. MMS18-CY102
GATAGTCCTGGTTTTCGTAGGCTCTCAGTGCATTTTCTTTCACTTCCTGGACGTACGCATGGAACGATTTTTCTCCCGACGGAGCGTTGCGCATCGCCAGCGTATTTACAAACATCCCCAGCATCTGCTGCAAATCTGCATGTGCTCTGCCGGCAATTGGCGTACCCACGATAATATCTTCTTGTCCACTGTACTTGGAAAGCAGCGTCGTATAGGCTGAAAGTAGTACCATGTACAAAGTCGTTCCGGTTTGCGCGGCAAGCTGTCGCAGCCCTTCGCTTCTTTGCCTGTCGATAACAAATTCGAACGTATTTCCTTTAAAGCTTTTGACTGCTGGCCTTGCGTAATCGGTAGGCAGATTGAGCACTGGAATCTCTCCACTACATACCTCCAGCCAATACGCCTCCTGCTTCTTCAGCCGTTCGCTCTGCACTTCTGCCTGCTGCCATGCCGCATAATCCTTGTACTGAATTCGCAGGGGCGCAAGCTCTGCCCCATGGTACAACTGAACAAACTCCTGAACCATAATCCCGATGGACGTTCCGTCGGAAATGATATG
>NZ_WSTC01000097.1 GCF_009789195.1 Paenibacillus sp. MMS18-CY102
TACTGAGGCGGTTTATTCGCACTTGTTCTTTACTTTCTTCCCAAATATGCCGGGTGACAATTTTTCGTTTGGTAGCGGAACGTGTACACTGCTCCAGCATCGGACATGTTTCACATTGTTTTGGATCTGACGCATAATGCCGGTAGCCATGTCGATCTGTTGTTCGGTATGACAGTTCTTGCTGCTGCGGGCAAACATACAAATTACGTTCTGCATCATAGGTAAACTTCCATTTTGGATGTAAGCCTTGTGTAGGATGGAATCGTCGATGTGCAATGACACCAAAAATTTTACGTTTCTCTAATCCTTTGCAAATCGGAGTCGTTAAATAGCCAGAATCCAATGCAACTGCCTCTACTGCAAACCCAAAACGCTGGCGTTGACGGTCTAAACGGGAAAGATATGGTACGGAATCATGGACATTGCCGGCGGTGACGAAAACATCGGTAACAAGGTTGTATTTCACATCAACTGTGCGATGATCCAAGTAGAAGAAGCCTTCCGGCTTACCTTCTCGGTACATATACCCGC
>NZ_WSTC01000098.1 GCF_009789195.1 Paenibacillus sp. MMS18-CY102
TACTGAGGCGGTTTATTCGCACTTGTTCTTTACTTTCTTCCCAAATATGCCGGGTGACAATTTTTCGTTTGGTAGCGGAACGTGTACACTGCTCCAGCATCGGACATGTTTCACATTGTTTTGGATCCGACGCATAATGCCGGTAGCCATGTCGATCTGTTGTTCGGTATGACAGTTCTTGCTGCTGCGGGCAAACATACAAATTACGTTCTGCATCATAGGTAAACTTCCATTTTGGATGTAAGCCTTGCGTAGGATGGAATCGTCGATGTGCAATGACTCCAAAGATTTTACGTTTCTCTAATCCTTTGCAAATCGGAGTCGTTAAATAGCCGGAATCCAATGCAACTGCCTCTACTGCAAACCCAAAACGCTGGCGTTGACGGTCTAAACGGGAAAGATACGGTACGGAATCATGGACATTGCCGGCGGTGACGAAAACATCGGTAACAAGGTTGTATTTCACATCAACTGTGCGATGATCCAAGTAGAAGAAGCCTTCCGGCTTACCTTCTCGGTACATATACCCGC
>NZ_WSTC01000099.1 GCF_009789195.1 Paenibacillus sp. MMS18-CY102
GTAGGTACTCCGCATCGGTATCTGTTACCGTCGGCCTGGCAACATTAAGTGCGCCGAATGTTACGAAGTTCATAGATAGCGATGGCGGGCTTAACTTAACCTGGACGCAGATTGCAGGAGCGGCACACTATGAAGTAAAACGCTCGGAGACGCCAGGAGGCCCTTATACAAGCATTGGCATTGTGCAAAATGGGTCTTACATGGGCTATCTCGATGTAGATTCAATAAATGGGGACAATCAGTACAAGTCCTATTACTATGTCGTAACGGCAGTGAACGGATCGGCAACGAGTGTGGTTTCCAATGAAATCGCCTTGATTCGTCCGGGTGCACCGACCAACGTTCAAGTGGTAGCAGGAGACACAACTGCAACAGTTACGTGGAATAGCGTGACGCATGCAACCAGCTACGCGGTGTATATGTCGACTTCCGAAAATGGTTACTACCAGTATGCTGGAACCACAACGGGCACGACAAAGACCATCACGCAATTAGTAAATGGAACGACGTACTACATTAAG